>CAZOQI010000037.1:0-57131 GCA_964582105.1 uncultured Solirubrobacteraceae bacterium | reverse complement strand
GGCGCGACGGTCGGCCTGCTGGAGCAGGAGCCGCAGCTCGATCCGGAGAAGGACGTGCGCGGCAACGTCGAGGACGGCGTCGCCGAGCTGCGCGGCCTGCTCGACCGCTTCAACGAGCTGGCGGCCAACTACTCCGATGAGACCGCGGAGGAGTTCGGAGAGATCCAGGCAAAGATCGACGCGGCCGACGCGTGGCAGCTCGACACGCTGCTCGACACGGCGATGGACGCGCTGCGCCTGCCCCCGCCCGACGCCGACGTGACGACGCTCTCCGGCGGCGAGCGCCGGCGCGTGGCGCTCTGCCGCCTCCTGCTCGCCGCGCCTGATCTGCTGCTGCTGGACGAGCCCACCAACCACCTCGACGCCGAGTCGGTGGCCTGGCTTGAGGGGCACCTCGCGGAGTACGCCGGCACCGTCGTGGCCGTCACGCACGATCGCTACTTCCTGGACAACGTCGCCGGCTGGATCCTCGAGCTCGACCGCGGGCGGGGGATCCCCTATGAAGGCAACTACTCCTCGTGGCTTGAGCAGAAGGGGGCGCGCCTGGCGCAGGAGGAGCGATCCGAGAAGGGGCGCCAGCGCACGATCGCCGCGGAGCTGGAGTGGGTGCGCACCAACCCCAAGGGGCGGCGCACCAAGTCCAAGGCCCGCCTGGCGCGCTACGAGGAGCTGGTGGCGCAGGAGCGCAATGTCAAGCTCGAGGAGGTGCAGATCCACATCCCCCCCGGCCCGCGCCTGGGCGAGCAGGTGCTGACCGTCTCGCAACTGCGCAAGGGCTTCGGCGATCGCCTCCTGATCGAGTCGCTCTCCTTCGATCTGCCCCGCGCGGGCATCGTCGGCGTGATCGGCGCCAACGGCGCGGGCAAGACCACCCTCTTTCGCATGATCACCGGTCAGGACACGCCCGACGCGGGCACGCTCGAGCTGGGCGACACAGTGCAGCTCGCCTACGTGGACCAGTCGCGCGACGCCCTGGACCCCGCCAAGACCGTGTGGGAGGAGATCTCCGACGGCCTCGACCACCTGCAGCTGGGGGAGCGCGTGGTCAACTCGCGCCAGTACACGGCCGGCTTCAACTTCAAGGGCTCCTCCCAGCAGCAGCGCATCGGCAAGCTCTCCGGCGGCGAGCGCAACCGCGTGCACCTCGCCAAGCTCCTGCGCTCCGGCGGCAACCTGCTGCTGCTGGACGAGCCCACCAACGATCTCGACGTGGACACCCTGCGCGCGCTGGAGGAGGCGCTGCTGGGCTTCCCCGGCTGCGCGGTCATCATCTCCCACGATCGCTGGTTTCTGGATCGCATCTGCACGCATGTGCTCGCCTTCGAGGGCGACTCTCAGGTGGTGTGGTTCGAGGGCAACTTCGATGCCTACGAGGAGCACCGCCACGGGGATGGGGACCCCGCCCACCCCGCCGCCGCCGAGCGCCCGCACCGCATCACCTACAAGCGCCTCGTGCCTAGCTGACATGAACACGCGCTTCGACCGCGACACCGCTGTGCGCCGGATCGACCCTCCGATCGCCGACGGGGGGAGTCGGACCACCGCCTCCTTCCAGGCCGACATCTCCCCCGGCTGGCGCGCCGGGCGCGGGCCCCACGGCGGCTACCTCGCCGCGATGATCCTGCGAGCCCTCACGGAGACGGTCGCCGACCCCGCGCGCTCGCCTCGCTCGCTGACGATCCACTACGCCAACTCGCCCGCCACGGGGCCAGCTGCGATCCACACGACCATCGAGCGCCAGGGGCGCTCGCTGAGCACGCTCTCGGCGCGCCTGGAACAGGATGGCAAGACGATGGCCCTGGCCCTGGCGGCCTTCTCCATCCCCTGGAAGGCCCCTGAGGCGCAGGAACTGCCGATGCCCGAGGTGGCGCCTCCAGACCTCGAGCGCCGCGACACGCCGCGCCTGTTCAAGGGCGCTCCCGAGTTCACCAAGCAATTGGTGATGCAGGTGCGCGTCGGCGCCATGCCCTTCGCCGGCGAAGACCACCCGATGGAGGTCGGCGGCTGGATCGCGCTGCCCGAGCCGCGCGCGCTCGATTCGCTCTCGCTGGCGCTGTTCGCCGACGCCTGGTTCCCGCCCTCGTTCATCGCCCTCTCCGAGCCGGCGATCAGCCCCACGGTCGATCTCACGCTCCACTTCCGCCAGCCCCCGCCGCCGATGGAGGGCGCGCTCGACGGCCTCTGCCTGAGCATCTTCAACACGCGCCTGCTGCGCGAGGGCTTCTTCGAGGAGGACGGGGTCATCTGGGCGCCCGACGGGACCGTCCTGTTGCAGTCGCGCCAGCTGGGCATCATCATGCCCACGAACAATCCGGTGATCAAGACAGAGCTGTTGGGGGCGTCCCAGCCTGCCTCCAGCGCAGACGGCGCGTCCTGCGCTCCCGCCGCCGAGCCCGCTCCCGCCGATTCTTAGCAGCCGCTAAGATATCTCCCTCAGCTCCCTTCAGCGACCAGAGAGAGGACAGACTGCCATGCCCGATTACACCGTGAAGCGCATCGACGACATGGAGGGCGCCTTCGGCGGCGGCCTCAAGAAGGCGCGTGCCGAACTGGGCGTGAGCTCCTTCGGCATGCAGATCGTCGATCTGCCCCCCAACTACTCCGACTACCCCGAACACGACCACGCCGAGGAGTCCCAGGAGGAGGTCTTCGCCGTGATGCGCGGCTCGGGGCACTTCGACGTCGAAGGCGAGCGCATCGACATCAACCCCGATGTGGTCGTGCGCATCGGCGCGAAGGCCAAGCGCAAGATCTACTCCGGCCCCGAGGGCCTGCGCCTGATCGCCCTGGGCGGCACCCCCGGCGCGGCGTATGAGATCAAGGAGTTCACCGAGCTGGAAGGGACGGCGGCTTAACCGGCGGCAGGACCTCGCTGCACACATTTGGCGTGCATCGACCCGTGCATCGACCGGTGCGCGCTTCCTCGCTCACGACGCGAGCAGCCCGCGCAGCACGAACTGCAGGATGCCGCCGTGGCGGTAGTAGCGCTGCTCGTTGGGGGTGTCGATGCGGACCGTGACCGCGAGCTCCGTGTCGCCGGCGCGGACGGTGACCTCGCGCGGCACCTCCTTGCCGCCCGCGACGCCCGCGATCGAGAACGTCTCGTGGCCGCTGAGACCGAGCGAGGCGGCCGAGTCGCCGGGCTTGAACTGCAACGGCAGCACGCCCATGCCGACCAGGTTGGAGCGGTGGATGCGCTCGAAGCTCTCGGCGATCACCGCCCTGACACCGAGCAGCTTGGTGCCCTTGGCGGCCCAGTCGCGCGATGAGCCCGAGCCGTACTCCCTGCCGGCGAGCACCACCAGCGGCACGCCCTCCTGCGCGTAGCGCATGGCGGCGTCGTAGATCGGCATCTGCTCGCCCCCGGGATCCCCGGCGGCGCCCGCCCCCGCACCCGACCCGGCGGGCGGCCCCAGATAAAGCGTGACCCCGCCCTCGGGAAGAGCATCCCGGCCGCCCAGCAGGTTGCGCAGGCGGATGTTGGCGAAGGTGCCGCGCATCATGACCTCGTGGTTGCCCCGGCGCGAGCCGTAGCTGTTGAAGTCGCGCGGCTGCACGCCGTGCTCCTGCAGATAGCGCCCCGCGGGGCTGTCGCGCTTGATCGAGCCGGCGGGGGAGATGTGGTCTGTGGTGACGCTGTCTCCCAGCACCGCGAGCACGCGCGCACCCTCGATATCTCGCACCGGCTCGGGCTCGCGCGGGAGGTCGTGGAAGTAGGGCGGGTTGCGCACGTAGGTCGATGACTCATCCCACGCGAAGCGGTCGCCGCTGGGCACCGGCAGCGTGCGCCAGCGCTCGTCGCCCGCGTAGACGCTGTCGTAGCTGCGCCGGAACATGTCCGAGCGCACCGACTGCTCGATCGTCTGCGCCACCTCCCCGGCGGAGGGCCAGATGTCGCGCAGGAACACGGGCTCGCCGTCGGCGTCCTCGCCCAGGGGGTCGTGCTGGAGGTCGATGTCCATCGTGCCCGCCAATGCGTAGGCGACCACGAGCGGCGGCGAGGCGAGGTAGTTCATCTTCACGTCGGGGTTGATGCGGCCCTCGAAGTTGCGGTTGCCCGAGAGCACCGAGCACACGGCGAGGTCGGCGTCGTTGACGGCCTCGGACACCTCGGCGGGCAGCGGGCCGGAGTTGCCGATGCAGGTGGTGCAGCCGTAGCCGACGAGGTTGAACCCCAGCGCCTCCAGCGGCTCGATCAGGCCGGCGCGCTCGTAGTACTCGGTGACCACCTTGGAGCCGGGCGCCAGCGAGGTCTTCACCCACGGCCTGCTCTTCAGGCCCCTGGCCACGGCGTTGCGCGCCAACAGGCCGGCGCCGAGCATGACCGATGGGTTGGAGGTGTTGGTGCAGCTGGTGATCGCGGCGATCACGACGTGGCCGTGGTCGAGCTCCGTGCGGGTGCCATCGGCGAGCGTCAGGGGGACCTGCGCGTGCGTGCGCTCGCGCACCGCAACGCCACCGCCCGCGACATGGGTCTCTGGATGCGCCTCGCGCCCCCCTTCGCCGTTGGAGGGCTCCTGCGTGGAGGTGGGATCGCTGGCCGGGAAGGTGCCCGACAGCGCCTCGTCATCCCCGTTGTGCGCCGGCACATACCCATCCAGGGCACGGCGGAATGCCTGCTGGGAGTCGCTCAGCGAGATGCGGTCCTGCGGGCGCTTGGGCCCGGCGATGCTCGGTTCCACCTCGCCGAGGTCCAGCGTGAGCGTCTCGCTGAACGTGGGCTGCTCGCTGTGCTCCTCGTGCCACAGCCCCTGCGCCTTGGCATAAGCCTCCACCAGCTCGATCTGCCACTGCGGCCGTCCCGTGAACTCCAGATAGCGCAGCGTCTCGGCGTCGATGGGGAAGATCGCGCAGGTGGAGCCGAACTCGGGAGACATGTTGCCGATCGTGGCCCGATCGGCCAGCGGCAGCCGCGCGACGCCGGCGCCGAAGAACTCCACGAACTTGCCCACCACGCCGTGCTCGCGCAGGCGCTCGGTGACGGTGAGCACAAGATCGGTGGCGGTGGCCCCCTCGCGCAGCTCGCCGGTCAGCTCGAAGCCAAGCACCTGCGGGATGAGCATCGACATCGGCTGACCCAGCATGGCGGCCTCGGCCTCGATCCCCCCCACGCCCCAGCCGAGCACGCCCAGGCCGTTGATCATGGTGGTGTGCGAGTCGGTGCCCACGAGCGTGTCGGGGTAGGCCCGCGGGAGGCGCGAGCGACCGCCATCCGCCTCACCGTCCGCCTGCGAATCGGGGGGCTCCTCGACGAACACCACCCGCGCGAGGTACTCGAGGTTGACCTGGTGCACGATCCCCGTGTCGGGTGGGACGACCTTGAAGTTGTCGAACGCCTGCTGCCCCCAGCGCAGGAAGGCGTAGCGCTCGCGGTTGCGCTCGAACTCCAGCCTGGCGTTGGTGTCGAAGGCGTAGCGCGTGCCGAACTCGTCGACCTGCACGGAGTGGTCGATGACCAGCTCGGCGGGCGCCAGCGGGTTGATCCTGGCGGGATCCCCGCCCTTGGCGGCCATCGCGTCGCGCATCGCGGCGAGGTCCACGATCGCGGGCACGCCGGTGAAGTCCTGCATGACCACGCGCGCGGGCGTGAAGGCGATCTCCTGCGAGGGCTGCGCGGCGGCGTCCCAGCGCGCCAGCGCCTCGATGTCGCGCGCGTGGATCCCCTCGCCGTCCTCGTTGCGCAGGAGGTTCTCCAGGAGCACCTTCAGCGAGAACGGCAGACGCGCCACGTCAAAGCGCGCCTGGAGCGCATCGAGGCGGAAGATCTCGTACTCGCGCCCGCCCACCGCGAGCGTGTGGCGGGCGCCAAAGCTGTCGTGCGACATGGTGTGTCGCAGTTTCGCAGGTCGGCCCGTCAGGCCGCTCGCGTAACCCTCAGGCCACCGGCGCGCGACCCTCAGGCCGCTCGCGTGACGCGCCCCTTGCCCTCGCGCTTGCCCTGCAGCAGCGCGGCGTCGCAGGCGTCGAGGAGCATGTCGGTGGTCATGGGCGCGCGCCACTGCGCGACGCCGATGCAGGCCGAGACGCCGGGAACGACGTCGAAGGAGGGCACTTCCAGCATGCGCTGGCGCGCGCGTTCGGCGGCGATGGCCGCGCTCTCCAGATCTGCGCCGGCGAGGATCACCACGAACTCGTCGCCGCCGTAGCGGGCGACGCGGTCAAACGCGCGGAACTCCCCCATCAGGGATTGGGCGACCTCGCGCAGCAGGGCGTCGCCGGCGGAGTGGCCGTTGCGGTCGTTGACGAGCTTGAAGTTGTCCAGGTCGATCAAAAGGCAGGCGAGGTTCCCCTCGGTGCGCGTGGCGCGGCCGATCTCTTCGTTCAGGCGCCGGCGCATCGCGCGATGGTTCATGCAGCCGGTGACGGGGTCGGTGCCCGCCTCGGCGCGCGCGCGCAGAAGCGCCAGCGCAGTGGCCGCCTGGTCGACCAGCGTGGCTGCGCGCTGTATGGCGTGCTCGTCGAAGGGGTCCAAGCGCCCACCAGCTCCCCCGCCCGCGCGCTCGTCCCCCCCCACGCGCTCGTTCCCCCCCACGCGCTCGTTCCCGCCCGCGCGCCCGTCCATCCGCCGGCGCACGAGCACGATCACAGCCTCAACGTCCCCGTGCACGGCCACCGGCAGAAGCAGTGCGCCGTCGACTCCGCCCGCGGCCGCCAGCCGCGGCACGCTCGCAGCCAGCTCACGCCCGCCGTGGACCACCACGTGCTGCCCCGTGTCCGCCACCCAGGCAACGCCGTGGGGGCGCTCGCCGGCGGGGGTGAGATAGCTGAGGCTGCCCTCCCCGCCGAACACGTACACCGCAACCGTGTCCTCGCCGTGTGCGAGGCGGTGCACCTGCACCTCCTCCACGCCCACCTCGGCGAACAGCTCGGCAGCCAGGGCGCGGAAGATCTCCCTCGGCTCGGTGGCGCTGTCGGCGAGGTGGGTCAGGCGCCGCACGCCCGCCAGCAGCGAGTCCACCTCGGAGGCCTGCTCGTCAAAGGTGTCCATACCCGCGCTCGCCATCCCCTGCAATGTAGGAGATGGCGCGGCACCGCGTCCACTCACCGGCGCTCACCCCCGGAAGGTCACCTTCGCGTGCGTCACCGAGCTGGGCCCCTTCTTGCGCGGAATGAAGCCCACGCGCACCTTGAGCGTGAGCGTGTGGTTGCGGCGCAGGACCTTGATGCCGTTGTTGGAGAGCGGCACCTTGAGC
Source organism: uncultured Solirubrobacteraceae bacterium (assembly GCA_964582105.1). Classification (GTDB taxonomy): domain Bacteria; phylum Actinomycetota; class Thermoleophilia; order Solirubrobacterales; family Solirubrobacteraceae; genus Palsa-744. The sequence continues at coordinate 49,938 of CAZOQI010000037.1, read as the reverse complement.
GTGATCGTCTGCGCCTTGCGGGTGTGCCGGTAGATGGTCCTGAGGTTGGGTCCGCTGCCGCTCACGCGCCCCGCTTCGGGGGCCTTCACGGAGAGGATCGCGGTGATGCCGCTGGTCTTGTGCGAGCCGACCCTGACCCCGCACCCGCTGATCGTGATGGGGGTGCTCTGCTTGATGATCGTGCCGCTCTGTGCGGTGATCGTGGTGGGCATCGCCAGCGACTGCCCGCAGAGGTTCACGCCGTTGGCGGTGAGCGCCGAGTTGGGACCCGTGGGCAGGTTGACTTCAAAGCTCGACACCGGCACGTCGGGCACGGCGGCGAAGGTGGAGGTGGTGATGCCCTTGGTGATGTTGGTGTTGCCCACGAGGATGATCTCCAGGCCGTTGCCGGTGACCACCAGATCGAGGTCGGGGAAGGCCTGGCCGCCGTGGGAGACGAAGAAGGCCGGTCCTGTCATCTTCGCCGGCACCACCGGCGTGAACACGGTGGCCCCGCCCACGCGCGAGTTGGCCGGGCAGTTCCAGGGGCTGGCGTTGAAGGTGGCTTCCGGGCAGGCCCTCTGAAGCGTGCTCAAGCGCGAGGGCAGCTGCTTGGGAAGCTGCGTCACGACCGAGCGGATGTTGGCCTGCGGCCCCTGCGAATAGCCGATCTTCACGAGCAGGCTGGTGCCGTTGCGCTTGGAGGAGCTGGCGGCGTTGGTGGAGGCGGTGAACTTGGGCTTGAACGCCAGCGCGGTGCAGTTGTTGACCTGGAAGGGCGTGGAAAGGCTCTGACCGGCGCCGAAGGTCGAGCCGAGCAGGGTTTCAGTGGCGAGCACGCCGCAGTTGCTGGGGTTGATCAGGAAGCCCTGGCGGTTGATCGCCATGCTCAGCGTGCGCAGGCGCAGCGGGATGCCCTTGACGATCGTGGGCACGTTGCCGCTGACGGTGATGCGCGCCGTGAAGGGGTCGACGTTGATGCCGGCGCGCACGACGACCGTGCCGAGGTTGAAGGGGCCTGTGGCGGCGGGCACGGCCACCGTCATGCCGTAGGGCGAGCCGCCGACTGGACCGGTGAGGTAGACGGGGCCGGAGAACTGCGTGGGCGTGGGCCCGGAGCCGACCTGCACCGTGGCAGTGCCGATCTGGCTGGCGGCGGAGCAGGTGCCCTGCGCGGCGAAGGGTTCTTCGCACAGCTTCACCTTGGGGATCAGGCCCACGAGCCCGGGGGGCAGCTTGGCGGAGACGCTCTGGAGGTACTGCTGGCCATCGCCCCGGGCCAGGTTGAGCGTGAAGGAGCTCTGGGACCCGCCGGTGGCGGGCTGGATCTGCGTTGACTGGCTGAGCGAGAAGGGCAGCGGCGAGGGGCAGGCGCCACCCTGGCCGTTGCCGTCCACCGTGAAGGCGCTGAAGGGCGTGGCAGCGGGCTGGCCGGTGTAGGGGCTGAGCGTGGAGGTCGTCGTTGCGGCGCCGCACACCAGCGGGTTGGCCAGCGGCGCGAGCGCGCCGCGGGTGAATCTCATGATCAGGTCGCTGAAGGGCTGTTCGGGGTTTTCGGCGAACGTCGCCGTCAACCGACCGGTCGTTTCGTTGGGCACCACTTCGCCCGCCAGACGCACGGAGATCCCATAGCGAGCGGACTCGGCGTCGAGGTAGACGGTGTACGGGGGACCCGTTATGGGACCGCTCGCGGGACCGCCCAGGTAGACGTTCCCCTGAAGGGATTCCGGGGGCAGGCCGGGCACGTTGAGGGTCGCTTCGGCCACCTTCGAGGCCGCGGGGCAGGTGACGGGCGATCGCGTGTGGATGGCGATCTGCGCCGGCGTGCAGGCTTGCAGGCCATGCGCCGCGGACGGGCTGAGGGTCATGCCTTCCGGCAGCACGATGCTGGCCGTGCGCAGCTGCGCGGAGTCGAGATTCGCCGGGTTGGGGTCGTGGGGAAGAATCAGTTCCGTGGTGGCGCCGTCGGGCAGATCGGACTGCGTGGTTTCCGGCGCGAGCGAGAGCGCCGGCGCGAAGGGCACGAGCGCGAAGGGAGGCAGGCCGTTGCAGCCTTCGGTGCCGATCGGGGCGGTGTATGCGGTCGAGGCCGTTGCCCCTTCGTAGGATTCGCCGTGCCAGCCCGTGGTGGTCAGAGGTCCGGGGCCGGCGCAGTTGCTGGGGTTGCTGAGGAACCCGCCCGTGCCGATGTTGCCGTTGAAGATGAGGCGGGATTGGAGCAGCCCGGGCGGGATGTTGGTGATTTCGAAGAGGTCGTGGTAGTCGCTGGCCCATTCGACGTGCCCTTCGATGAAGGTGTGTACGACGAGCGGGCCGGGCGGCAACGGCGGCGTCGTGGCGCCCACCACCAGCGCCACGCCGAAGTAGGAGGACATGCCGTTGGGCTGTTCGAGGTTGTAGACCTTCCCCGACAGCGGAACGTCCGCGAAGACGCCCGGTGCGACTTCGAGCACCGTGGTGACCTTGTTTTCGCCGATCACTGAGCTTGCTCCGGCGCCTTCCGGGCAGTTGGGCCCGAGGAAGATGTGCTTGACCGGTTCCACTTCCAGCGAGGTGAAGTTGGCCACTGAGCACTTCGCGACGGCCTCAGGATTGGTGCTCACGCCGGGGGCGACGTCGATGCGCAGGCTCTTGAGGTTCCCGTTGGGGACGAACAGGCCCGGCGTGGCTTCATGGCGGCTGAGCTTGAAGTCGGTGACGCCGAAGGGAGGGTGTCCGGCGGCCTGGCTGTAGCCTTCCGCTTCCGCCTTTGCCTTTTCTTCCGCCGGGGTCGCGGCCTTGGTGCAGGTGGCGACCTTGCAGTTCGACGCGAAGAAGCTTTCCACGCCGAATTCCGGGGCGGCCTGGGCCGCAGCGGCCGAGACGGCCATGATCGCGCCTGTGAGCAGCAGCGCAGGGAACGGGCGACGAGCGGGGGACCTCATTCCAACACCTCCCTTTGGACAGAAGGTCTATACCCCGTTTGCCGCGCTCCTAACCGTCTGCATGCCGTGTTCCACGAGGCCCCGGCGAACGCCGGGGAGATCGGGGATCTTCACCCCCGGAGGGGGCCGAGGTGAGGATGGGCTCACCACTGCAGAAGCATCAGCCCCACGGTGATTCCCGGGCCGATGGTGACCATCAGCCCGCGCTCCCCGGAGCGGGGCGAGCGCTGCTCGATGGTCTTCTTCAGCACATAGAAGATCGAAGGCGTACCGACGTTGCCGTGGTTGGCCAGAACGTCGTAGCTGACGCCGACCTGCTCACGGGACAATTGGAGGGTCTCCTGAACGCTCTCGATGATGCGCCGCCCGCCGGGGTGCACGACCCAGTGGTCGATCTCTGCGCGCGTGAGGTCGTTGGTGTCCAGGAAGTCCTCGACCAGCTTGCGCAGGCCGGCGCCGGCCTGCTCGGGGAGGTCGCGGTCCAGATGCAGGTAGCTGTCGTCGGCGTCCAGCGTGAGCTTGACGGCGCCGAGGGTGCGCCCGATCTGGTGCACCTTGGAGGCGAGGATCACCGGACCCTCTGCCTGGGGATCCCCATCCAGCAGCGCCGCGGCGCAGCCGTCGCCGAAGAGGGAAGAGCCCACGACCTTGGCCTTGGCGTCGTCCTGCGAGGCGCGCATGAGAATGCCGGCCATGCTCTCGGCGGCGACGATGAGGCCCTTGCGGCCGGGGTGGTCGCGCATCGACTGCGAGGTGAGGCGCATCAGTGGCACGGCGCTGGCGCAGCCCACGCCGAGCACGTGGTACTTGTCGGTGGAGGGGTCCATGTCGTAGTGGTCCACGAGGCGATGGGCCAGCGTGGGGCCGCCGAGCGAGTAGAGCGTGGCCGTCACCACCGTGCCGATCTCCAGGGGATCGACTCCCAGGCGATCGACGGCCTGCACGGCGAAGGCGAAGAGCTCCTCCTCGATCTGCCCGCTGCGGCCCTGCAGGGTGGTGGCCAGCGAGGCGCCGGTGAAGCTGAGGTGGCGACGCTCCACGCCGCAGCGGCTGAAGATGCGCTCGGCGAACTCGTCGCCTTTCATGTGGAGCATGGTGAGCACCTGATCCTGCGAGAAGGAGGCCTCGGCGTCGGCCAGCTCCAGGCCGCTGATGCGCGAGCCCGCGGGGCGCGCGCGGCGCGCGGCGATGGCGCCACCGGAGGAGGTGGACTGCGGTGCGCTTATAACCTTCAACGGCAAACGACCCCCGAATCAAATTGAGCAGAGCGTCAGGCTGAGGCCGAGACGATACCGGAGCAACCCCCGGAGGGATGGAAAGGAGCGGTGCGGTGAGCAGACGCAACGGAGGAAAGGAGCGGAGGTGGGGCAGATGAGGGTGATAGGCGCGGGCCTGCCGCGCACGGGCACGCTGACGCAGAAGGTGGCGATCGAGATGCTGGGACTGGGGCCGTGCTACCACTGGGTGGACGTGCTGGCGGACCTGAGACGGGTGGACCAGTGGGGGCGGGCCCTGGATGGAGAGGCCCCGTGGGAGGAGATCTTCGAGGGCTTTGACTCCACGGTGGACTGGCCGGGCGGCTACTTCTATGAGGAGCTGATGCAGGCATACCCCGAGGCGAAGGTCCTGCTGAGCGTGCGCGAGGGCGCGGCGTGGGAGCGCAGCTTCCGGGAGACGATCTGGGACATGTGCCACGGAGAGTCGCTGCTGCGGCTGCTCTCGAGCGCGCGCGCGCAGGTGGATCCGCAGTGGCGCGACTATCTGGCGCTGGTGGAGCGCATGTTCTGGGGCCCAAGGGGCACCTTCGCCAAGGGCCACGCGACGCCGGCGGAGCTGATCGCCGAGATGGAGCGCCACAACGAGGAGGTCAGGCGGGTGGTGCCGCAGGAGCGACTGCTGGTGTGGAGGGTGACCGACGGGTGGGAGCCGCTGTGCGAGTTCCTGGAGGTGGATGTGCCCGGCGAGCCGTTGCCCCACGTGAACGACCGCGAGACGTTCGTGGGCAGGGTGGCCGATGGGGCGATCGCCACGCTCGCGGCATGGCGCGAGGGCCAGGGAGCGAGGTAGGCGTCGCCCCAGCCCTCACGGTGCGCCCAGCCTCATAGTGCGCCCAGCCTCATGGTGCGCCCAGCCCTCACGGCGTCGCCCCAGCCCTCACGGCCAGGGAAAGAGGTAGGCGCGAAAGCTCTGGACGTTCCTGCCGAGGGTGGCGTCGAGGAGGACGTGCCCGGAGGCGTCGTACTCGGTGAGGTTGGGCAGCCCGCCATAGCCGAGGAGCCAATCGCCGCCCGGGAGCGCGAACATGTTGCCCTGGCTGGAGGCCAGAAGCGTCTTGGAAGGGTTGACGAAGGCCCTGCGCAGCGTGACGGTGTGCGCGGCGGGATCGGGAGCGAGCAGAAGACCGCGCGAGGAGCGCTCCCTGGGCGGGCTGGAGCCGTTGTCGAACACCGATATGAGCCCCCCGGGCTGGAACTCGGCGTCGTGCTGCCAGTAGAAGCGCACACCCGCACCGAGGTGAAAAGAGCTGTGAACGCCGCCGAGGCGCCACTGGATGAAGCCGCTGCGCAGATTCACATCATACAGCGCCCAGCTGCTGCGCCCCGATAGGAGCACGTCTTCGGATGCGCCGGGGGAGATCGAATTGATGTGAATGTAATCCCAGGGATAGCTGTTGCGGGAGGCGGGCAGGTTGTATGACTCGCTCAGAGCGATGTGACCGAGCGCGTGCCACTCCCACATGACCAGGCCGGTCCTGATGTCGATCTGCTGCACGACGGAATCGGTGAGAACGCCATCGGCGGCGCCGTGCACGGAGGCGAGGCTCATGTGAATCGGGTCGAAGGCGTCGATCCAGGCGGTGCCCTGCGGCGTGAGCCTGATCTCGTGCAGATCGGCGTGGTAGCCGTTGCCGGCGCGAACGGTGGCGAGCGGCCGGTAGGAGGAGTCGTAGAGTACGTCTTCGCCTTCGCCGAAGCCCACCTGAAGGGCATGGCCCTGCCACCAGCTGAGGACGGGCCGGCCCTGGTAGGACTGGACCTGGAAGTTGGTGGCGATCTCGTGCGGCGGAAGGGGGTGAAACCACACCAGATGACCCTGCTGGTCGACGATCATCGGTCCGGGCGTGCCATCGCCCTGATAGGGCGCGAGGAAGAGATCGCCCGGCGCCGCGCCCGGACGCGCGGGTGTGGTGATGGTGAGGGTGGAGGGCGTGAGCGAGGGGTCGGGAGGGTAGTGCGCCACCGCGTGGGGATCGCCGGGATTGATGGGAAATTCACTGTGGCTCACAACGGCCTGATGAGCGATCGTGAAAGCGGTGGTGGCGGCCTGCACGGAACCATTGAGGCTGACCCGCGCATGGACCGTCACGCGCTCACCCGCGCTGAATGGACGCGAGGGCAGATAGCTTTCACCCGTGCCGGTGGAATAGGCCGCGAGGCGTCCGGGATGGGCGCCGCTGCGCGACCCGTTCACGGCGATCGACACGATGTGCGTCCCCGCCGGCCCGAGAAAGCTGATCTGCGTGGCGGGCGAGGCGTCGGGCGTGCCGGGAAAAGGCGAGACGGCGAGGGGGTTGACGAGGGCCGTCGAGGCGGATGAGCCCCCGCAGGCGGACACGAGCAGCGCGAGGATGGCGGCGCCCAAGGGCACCCCCACGAGGAGCCATCTCCCCCGCCCCCGCGCCATCAGCCCCGGCGCGCTGGGGACGTGAAGGAGCCTCCGGTGGGCCAGGACTGACCCCCGGCGAGGCGGAAGATCACGACAGCGGGTGAGGCCGGCGCAGGGTGTTGAGGGGGAGGGGAGGGGGCCGCGCGGTGGGAAGCCGGGGCGGGTGGTGCGGGCACCGTGGGCGGCTCTGGAGAGGGCGTGGGCCGCGCGGTTGCGGCCGGGGGCGCGGAGCGCGCGGCGGCGAGAAGGGGCGGGGCGGACTGGTCCTCGCGCGCAAGGGGCAGCGGGTGCACGGTGGCCTGCGCGGTAGCGGAAGGGGCCGCCGGGGCGGCGGGCGGCATGCCTGGGCGTACCCGCGGGATCAGTCGGAACGCCGCGATGGCCGCGAGGAAGACGAAGGCGGAGGCGATCAGGAAGCCCAGGCGATAGCCGTCGTCGAGCGCGAGCAGCGGCGCGCGGTAGTCGCTTTGCACGAGGTGGCGGGTGTACTGAAAGGCGAGCGAGGTGAGCACCGCCAGCCCCAGCGCCCCGCCGATCTGGCGCGAGGTGTTGACGAGGCCCGAGGCGAGCCCGGCCTCCCCCGGGGCGGCTCCCGCCGTGGCGGCGATCGTGGAGGCGACGACCGCGAAGCCGAGTCCGAGCGAGACGAGCAGGCCGGGCGCCAGGAGGTCCGAGACATAGCCGCCGTTGACGGCGACGCGCCCGTAGAGCGCGAGCCCGAGGGCCATCAGCGTGAGCCCGGAGCCGAGCACGGGACCCGCCCCGTAGCGCCCGACGAGGGGCCCCGCGCGCGTGGCGCAGGCCATGATCGTGAGGGCCATGGGCAGGAAGGCGAGACCCGCGCCGACGGGAGGCATCTTCAGCACGAGCTGGAGGTAGAGCGAGAGGAAGTACCACATCGGAAAGAGCGCGGCGCTGAAGAGCAGCACGATCAGGTTGGAGGAGCGCAGGAGCTTGCTGGAGAAGACGCGCAGCGGCACGAGCGGCGCGGAGGCGAAGCGGGCCTCGATGACGAAGAAGGCGGCGAGCAGCGCAAGGCCGAGGACGATCGGCCCGAGGGCTTCCGCGGAGCCCCAGCCGGCCACGCCGGCCCTGACGATGCCGAAGACGAGCGCCAACAGGCCCCCGGTGATCGTGAGGGCGCCGGGCAGATCGAAGCCCCTTTCCCTGTTCTGGTCGCGCCGTTCGGAGACCGCGGCCCAGGCCACAAACGCCGCGGCGATGCCGATGGGGATGTTGATGAGCAGGATCCAGCGCCAGCCGAGGGTCTGCGTGATGATGCCCCCGAGGAGCACCCCGGCGGCGCCGCCCGCCCCGTTCATGGCCCCCCACAGGCCGATCGCGCGGTGGCGTTCGGCCCCGGGCGAGAAGGAGGAGTTGATGATCGAGAGCGAGGCCGGCGCCATGATCGCCCCGCCGAGGCCCTGCAGCGCGCGGGCGCCGACGAGCATCCCCTGGGTGCCCGCGAGGCCCCCGGCGAGCGAGGCGAAGGAGAACAGCAGCAGGCCCGCGACGAACACGAGGCGCTGCCCGATGAGGTCCGCGGCGCGCCCCCCCAGCATGAGGAAGCCGGCGAAGGCGATGGTGTAGGCGTTGACGATCCACTGCAGGTCGTTTTCGGAGAAGCCGAGGCTGGAGCGGATCGAGGGCAGCGCGATGTTGACGATGGAGACGTCGAGGATGACCATGAACTGCGCGGTGCAGCAGACGGCCAGCAGCAGCGCGTGGCGGGGACGGACGCCTGTATCGGCCGCCTCGCGGGCCGCGGTGGCGGAGGGAGCTCGGACGGTGGCGGTGCTCATGGGTGGTGACTGTAGTGGCGTCAGCCGGCCGGCTTGGCGGTCGGCGGCGGGGTCGCCTGGATGGTGGCGGAGGTGCCGAGCAGCTGACCGGCGGTACCCAGCGCCTGGACGGCCACATAGCCGTCGTTGCCGGCCTGCGCGCCATAGTTCTCGGGCAGCGTGATGGAGCTCTCAAAGCCGCTGTCGGGCATCGTCGCCTGCGGCTTCAGCGAGCTGGGATCGGACCCCGCGAGCACGCGCCAGGAGGCGATTTCACTGGCGCCGTTCCAACTGGCGAAGACGGCGGTCGAGTCGCCGGTGCTGAGGATCCTGGCGCTCACCGCGGGGGACGTGAGCGGGTGGCCCTGCCAGGGGAAGCGGAAGGCGCGGTAGGAGGACATGCCGGGCGGCAGGTGCGCGTCGAGCAGCAGCGAGCCGTCCTTGGCGAACTCGCTGACCTCCGGCACGGCGCCCCAGCCGACCACGACGCTTTCATCGGCGAGCGTCTGCGCGTTGCCCTGCGAGTCGGCCATGAGGGCGCTGGGATGCGTATACACGCGCGCGAGCGTGGCGGTGCGGCGAACGAAGTCCAGCTTCACGCGCAGCGCCCGCGACTGGTAGTGGATGCGCGGGTTCGAGCCGTCGTCGAAGAAGGTGACTTCTTCCCCATTGGGCATCAGGCGCGCGTCGTGCTGCCACGCGGTGGCGCTGCCGGGACTCATCGTGAAGCTGCTCCTGGTGCCACCGAGCCGCCAGAGGATCTCCCCGGAGCCCCGCTGCAGCTGGTAGGCGGCCCAGGTGGAGCGCCCGGAGAGAAACAGGTTGCCATCCGGCTCGGGGTCGATCGAGTTGAGGTGAAAGTAGTCCCAGGGCGTGGGCTTCTCCTTGGAGGGCACGACGGCGTGGGACTCCCACACGCCGACGTGGTCGAGGCTGTGCCATTCCCAGCGCACGAGGCCGGTCCTGATGTCGATCTCCTGCACGGCGGTGTCGACGATGACGCCGTTGCGGGGCCCTTCCAGCGCGGTGAGGTCGCAGCGGATGAGGTTGTAGGCGGTGGCGTAGGCGACCTGGTCGGGCGCCAGCTGGAAGTCGTGGAGGTCGGCCTGCAGGCCGTTGCCCCCGTGGACCCGGGCGAGCACCTGGTAGTTGTCGTTCATGACGATGTCTTCGCCCTGGCCGAGGCCGAGCGAGAGCACACGGCCCTGCCACCACGTCAGATCGCGCCGGCCTTCGTAGCTCTGCACGCTGAGGTTCTCGGCGGCGAGGCCGCCGGAGAGCGGATCGAACCACACCGGCTGTCCCTGGGGCGTGTAGATGAGCGGCCCGTACTGCCCCGGCCCGGGTCCGACGGTGGTGAGGATGTCGCCCGCGGCGGGATCGCGGTCGGGGACGGTGAGGGCCATGATCGGAGGATGCGCTTCGGGCGCGGAGACGAAGCTCTGATAGGAGGAGGGGGGTGCGGGCGGGTTGGGGAACTGGGGCACCGATTCGGTGGAGTAGGGAGTGTCGACGCGGAAGCCGAAGCTCACGCGCTGCCCCCCCGCGCCGGCCCCTTCGAGCACCGCGTGCACGACCACGCGCTCCCCTTCCTTGAAGGGCTCGTCGGGCACGAAGCTGCCGCCATCCCCCTGGAAGAAGCCATAGACGTGGCCATAGTGGTAGCCGCTGCGCGAGCCCGTCACGGAGACGTCCTGAATGTCGGTCACGGGGATGCCGAGGAAGCTGATCTGCGTGTAGGGGTTGGCCGTGCCGGTTTCGGGCGCGGGCGATACGGAGACCGCGGTGCCGGGCAGCGTGGCGTTGTGTTCGAGCGTGGCCGGAAGGCACACGGGCGAGGGCCCGCTGGGCCCGACGACGGAGTGGGCCCCGGAGAAGGAGCCGGTGCCGAGCACCACGGCGATCGCCACCCAGGTGAGCCCCGCCAATGGCAGGAGCAGCAGACCGAACCTCAGCCGCCCGCGCATGGACCTCAACCACCCGCCCGTGGACTGCGAGCGCCCGGGCACGGACTGCGATCCCCCGCCCGTGGACTGCGAGCTCCCGTCCACGGTGAGCCCCTAGACCACCGCGACGGCGTCGCCGAGGGCGCCGAGGTTGGGTTGGCGATCGTGGAATTGGTGGACGAGGAAACGACTGAAGAGGCGGTGCGCGGGCCCGTGGAAGTCCGAGGAGCCCGTGCTGATGAGGTCCAGCTCGGCGCAGCGATCGGCCAGCAGCTGCGTCTGCGAGGCGTCGTGGGTGAGGTAGAAGCACTCCACCCCATCGACCCCCAGGCCCACGAAGCGGTCGATCGACTCCAATACCTCCTCAACGGAGGAGATGTCCCAGAAGGGATGCGCCCAGACGGCCGTCCCCCCCGCCGCGTGAATCCACTCGATGGCCTCCCCCACGGTGGGTTCGGTGCGCCCGGAGTAGGCCGGCGCGCCGGGGATGAGGTAGGCGGGCAGGAACGAGGCGACGTCGTCGTGGCCTTCCTCCGCCAGGCGCGCGGCGTTGGCGGGATGCGACAGCACCGCCGCTGACAAGTGCGGCCGCCCCAGCGGCTTGCCCGCATCCAGGCGCGCCCGCAGCGGCGCCTGGTCGATGGCGAACCCCAGCTCCTCCAGCAGCCGCGCCATGCGCCCCGCGCGCGCCTCGCGGTCCCCCCGCGCCCCCCGAAGGCGCTCGCGCAGCAGGGCGTCCTCGTGGCGGATGCCATAGCCCAGCACGTGCAGGTCCTCATACGCCCCACCGACCGCCGATATCTCGGTCGCCGGCAGCAGCGCGATCCCGTGTGCGCGCGCCGCGCTGAGCGCCTCCCCCACCCCATCCACGGTGTCGTGGTCGGTGAGCGCCAGCAGCTCCACCCCCGCCCGCGCGGCGTGCTCGACCACCCCGGCGACAGGCAGTTCGCCGTCGGAGTACAGCGAATGGGACTGCAGGTCGAATGCCGGCCAGGAGGTGCTCATGCGAGGCGAAGGCGATCTTATCGGCACATCCGACGAGTGGCCAGCAACTCGCCGGCCCTGTTGTGGAGCGAGATCAGGGGAACCGTTTCCAGCGGTCCGCTATCGCGGGGAAGCTGCGGCGCTTTTCTCCGAGGCATCGGAGACCCGGCCGACCGGATCGGGCAATTCGATCAGCGCACAGGCGGGATCGGCCTCCTGAACCCTTTCGATCACCTCGGCGTCCTCGGTGAAGAGAATGACCTGGCGGCGTTCGGCGACCTCGGCGATCAGCTCTACGCCGAGTCGCAGGCGCTCGGAGTCGAAGTGCGCGAAGGGGTCGTCGAGCAGCAGCGGGGCGCGGCCGGCGGTGGGGTCGAGCAGACGTGCGATCTCCAGGCGCTGGATCAGCGCGACCTGATCGCGGGTTCCGCGGGAGAGCTGCTCGATTCCGACGAGGGCGCCTGACTCGGGCGCGTAGAGCTTGATCGCCAGATCCTCGTCGACGGTGCCCTCGGCGTAGCGACCGCGGGTGATGCGGGGCAGCTCGCGCTGGAGGGCCTCGTTGAGGTGGGGCGCCACGCGGCGGTGGGTGGCCTGCGCCGCCTCGCGCAGCGTTTCGCGGGCGATGCGGATGGCGTCGCGCGTGAGCTCGATCTGCTCGCGGCGCACGTGCACTTCGGCCAGCTCGACCTCCAGCTCGGCCGGATCGGTGAGGTCCATTTCGCGCTGCTCGATGACCGTCTGGCCTTGTGCGATCTGGATGTCGATCTGCCTGAGCCGCTCCTCGCTCTGCTGCGCGGCTCGCGCCCGCTCGGCGAATGCCGCGGCAGCGGCGGCGAGGTCGTCGCTCTGTAGACCGGCCTGGCGGTAGAGGTCGCGCAGCTCTCCCAGCGGGCCCTCGCGCAGTTCGTGCAGCTCGTGCAGACGCGCGTCGTGCAGCCGTGCCTCCTGCAGCCGCGCCTCCTGTTCTGGATCCGCTCCCGCGGGCTGTGGTATCGCTCGTCCGGGCCGTGGTCTGCTCGCCCAGGCACAGGCCCCGGCGGCCAGCAGCAGGGCGGCGAGCGCGGGGTGCACGAGCGCCGCGCCGATCGCGCCGATGGCAGCCAGAACGACGGCCGCGCCCAGCAGGCGTCCGTTCCAGCGCCCCGCCGAGGGAGCGACGGCGTTGTCCGCCGGGGAAGCGATGGGACCATCCGTCGAGCGATCCCCCTCGGCCCGCGGAGCGTTCTCCCGCGCTCCCTCGGCCGGCAATGCGCTCTCCCGCGCACCCTCAGCCAGCAATGCGCCCTCCCGCGCGCCCTCGGCACGCAATGCGCTCTCCCGCGCATCGAGCCTGGCCAGCTGGTTGCGCAGCTCCCCCTCGCGCCCCACGAGCTCGCGCGGGGGCACCGGCGCCTGCTGGAGGCCTGTGGCGCTTGCGCCAAGGCTCGCTCGCGCCGTTCGCGCCTCGACGAGGCTCGCCGCCACCCCGTCCAGCTCGGCGCGCTGCTCGCGGGCCATATCGAGCTCCCTGCGCAGCGCCTGCTCGCGCGCCTTCAGCCGCCCCAGCTCGCCGTTGGGCAGCTCGCCGTAGTGGCCGCTCTGCACGCCCAGGCCGGACAGGAGCCGCTTCAGGCGATCGTCCGCGCCCTGCGCGCCGATGTCCTGGGCGGGGGCGGACTCCACCGAGCGCTGCAGCGCCATGTGCAGCTCCTCGCTGGGACGCACCGTGTCGATCGCTTCCTGGTGCAGGCAGCACACCTGTATGAACTCCTCGCGTGTCATCCCCACGAGCCGCCGGCCGATCTCGAAGTCGGCGCGCTGCTTGGGCCGTTCGCGCAGCAGGGACTCGCCCGTGAGGGCGTCCTGGAGCTCGGCGAGGTCGCCGGCGAAGTCCCACTTGACGAGCACCGCGCGGCCCTCGGGGTCGTGGGCGCGCAGGGTCAGGCCGAACGGGCCTCCCTCCCAGGGCATGCGCTCGTCCTTTGCCGATGAGGCGTCGCGGCGGTGGCGGCGCTCCTCGGGAGAGAAGCCGAACAGCGAGCGCAGGAGCGCGTCGTGGAGGGTGCTTTTGCCGGCCTCGTTGGGGCCGGTGACGAGCGTCAGCCCCGGCGCGAACTCGTAGCGTCCCCGCAGGCGCCGGTAGCCGCTGATGTCCAGGCGCTCGACGCGCACGCGCGAGATCGGCTCAGCGCCCAGGTGGGCGATCCGCTCAACCTGCATGTGCGAGATCGTCTCCGTGCATCGCGCGCAGGCCGAGGTCGAGCGCCAGCTCCAAGCGCTGCCGCTGCGCTTCCTCGCCGGTATCGCAGCCCTCGATGCGGGCGCACAGCTCGCGCACGAACGCCCCCAGCGCGGTGGATTGGGCAGCGAGCGCGTCGAGGTCGAAGGCCGGCTGGGTCTCGTCGCGCAGCTCGAGCAGCGCCAGCTCCCCTCCCCCTGCGGCGGCGGCCAGATCCTCGATGTCGATGCGGCAGTCCGGCTCGATGCGCCCTCGCAGGAGCGCGCGCAGGCAGAGCCCCGGGCGCCCGCCATCCGCGGCGGCCGCTGCGATCGCGGTGTGCAGCGCCCGCTCGATGTCCGCGCTGGAACCGGCGCCCTCGCAGTCCACAACCGTCTGCGCGCAGCGGCGGCGGTTGACGTCGATCAGCTCCACTCGCGGCGGCGCCCCCGGCACCAGCTCCACGAGCGCGACGGCGTGCCGGCCCGTCTCGCTCCACGCCAGCGGTTCGGGGGAGCCCGGGTAGACGACGATCCCCTCGCGCACGCCGCCGGCGTGCAGGTGCCCCGCGAGGCACAGCCCAAACCCCGCGTCGCGCACGGCCGCCGCGGTGAAGGGGCAGTGCGCACCGGACGCAGCGCCCCCGGACGGGGCGCCCTGGAAGGCGGCGCTCCCCGCAGTGCCGTGCAGGAGCAGCAGGTGCGCCCCACCGTCGTCGGGCACCGAGAAGCCAGCGAGCGCCCGAGCCGTGAGCGGCGCAGCGCCCCACGACATGCCCCAGATGCTCAGCGCGCCGAGCTCATCGAGCTCATGGCGCTCAAGGCCCTCAACCTCATGCCGCGCAAGGCCCGCTTGCGCGGGCAGCACGCGCACGTTCTGCGGCCACGCCACGCGCGCATATGGGCCTCCCGGGCGCAGCGGATCGTGGTTGCCCGCGACCAGCACGACGGGCAGGCCGGTGCTCCCGAGCCGATCGGCGACCCAGCGGCACGTGTCGGGCGTGACGTGCTCGTCCTCCCAGAGGTCCCCGCCGATCGTGATGACATCCGCGCCGCGCTCGGCGGCAAGCTCGAGGCAGCGATCCAGCGCCTCCCGCAGCCCGCGCCGCCGCGCCCGCGCGCCCTCTGGTGTCAGCCCGACGAACGGGCGATCGAGATGGAGGTCGGCGAGATGGAGGATCTTGATCGGGGCATTGGAGACCAAGGCGAGGAAAGGCTATCGACCCGTTCGGTTCCCGCCGGCTGAATGGAACGAAACGGCAGCGTGGGCGACGCCCGACGGTCGCCTTCGATCGTCGCTCGCACCTCAACCCCCGCCCCAGCTCAAACCCCCCGCCCCACCCCGGGCATCCCGCCGCACTGAGACCGCGCTCGCGGATCGCCCGGGGCATTTGGGGGACGGTTGGCGTCTACTGGTAGGTGACCTGTGGGGCTTCGCCACCCTGGTAGACCGAACCCGAGTTCCCACCCGGGCCCGAGCCGGAGCCCGAGCCTGGACCCGAGGAGCCCGAGCCGGCGCCCATGTGCGGGCAGTGGTGGCTGGGCATGGAGGACTTCGGTGGCGCGGGCGCCGTGGGGTTGGTGTTGGTGTTGGGAGCGGCGCCCGTGTTCGGAGCGGTGCTCGTATTCGGAGCGCTGCTCGTGCTGGTGGTGCCCGTGGACGTGCTCGACTGCGTCGTCGTGCTCGCCCCACCGCCGGACCCGCTGGGCGCGGCGGCTGCACCGGCGATGCCCGCAACCACGCCTCCTGCGCCCAGAACAGCGGTGACGAGCACCGCCCTGAGCATGTTCGTGCGCTTCATTGGCTTGGACCTCCTGGGGTTGTGGGGTATCGCGTCATTGCCCCCAACATGCTGCGCCAGGCGGCTAAGCCAGGCCCTTGGCTCACGTAGGAGCTGTGTAGGAACCGCGCGGCCCATCCCTCTCAAAAAAATCGGTCGCGCCACCACCCGGCCTGCGCTCACGGGAGAGGTCAGGGGGCGGGCGCGGAGGACTGGATGTCCACGGGCTCCCCGAAGCTCACGCGCAGCAGCCCTCCCCCGCCGGGGGCATTCTCGGCCTTGACCCAGCCGCCGCCGGATTCGGCCGTCTGGCGCACGATCGCCAGGCCCAGGCCCGAGCCGGGGAGCTTGCGCGCGCTCGGGGCGCGGTAGAAGCGGTCGAACACCAGCGGCAGGTCCGCCTCCTGGAAGCCCGGGCCGTGGTCGCGCACGCTCAGCTCGCCATCCTGCAGCCGCACCTCCACCAGGCCCCCCGGCGGCGAGAACTTGCAGGCGTTCTCCAGCAGATTGGACACGGCGCGATCGATGCGCTGGGCGTCGCCGCCGATGAGCGTGGGCTGCAGCTGAGCCTGGAAGCGGATGTCGTTGCGCCGGCGGGCGCGCGCGAGGGCGTGCTCGACGAGCAGATCCAGGCGCACATCGTCCTGGGGCCAGTCGTGCGGACCGCCGGGAGGACCGCCGTTCACGCCGCCGGCGTCACCACCATCGCCGCCGCGGGCCAGCTCCACCACGTCGCCCACCAGCGCCGTGAGCTCGTCCAGCTCCTCCAGCACGTCCTGGCGCAGGTGCTCCCGCTCGTGCGCCGGCAGGCGCTCTGCCTCCTGAAGGACCTGGATGTTGGCCCGCAGGCTGGCGATGGGGGTGCGCAGCTCGTGGCCGGCATCGGCGATCAGATGGCGCTGGGCCGCCACCGAGCGCTCCAGCGCGTCGAGCGTGGCATTGAAGCTGTGCGCCAGCCGCGCCAGCTCGTCGCGGCCCCTCACATCCAGGCGCTGGGAGAGATCGAGGCTGCCGCTGAGCGTCTCCGCGCGGCCCGTGAAGCGCGTGATCGGCGCCAGCGCGGTGCGGGCCACGAGCGCCCCCAGCAGCAGCGCCAGCGCGATCCCCGCCGCGCCGATGACGGCCAGGAGCAGCAGCAGCCGGCTCAGCTCGTGATTGACCTCGGTGAGCGGCCGGGCCACCATCACCGCACCGCCCGCTCCCGTGCCGCTGGTGAGCACGCGCAGGCGGGTGCCTCCCACGGTTCGATCGCTCAGGGAGCTGCCGCTGCCCCGTCCGGCGATGCGCGCATCGAGTGCGCTGGGGACGATGCGCGCGGGGGAGTTCTGGCCGCCGGGCACCTCCAGGGCGCCCCGGGGGGAGATGAACTGCACATAGCCCCGAGCGGCCCCGAAGGGCGCCGGCTCGATCCTGAGGGGGAGGCCACCGCCGATCGGACCCCCACCTCGGACAATCGGACCGCCCCGCCCACCATCGCCCGGGGGCGACCCAGCCCCGCGAACGCCACCACCGCTCGCGGAGGGCGATCCAACGCCGGCGCGAAAGAGCACGTCGCCGCCCCCCGGGGCGAGCGGAGGGGAGCGGGTGAGCACGGCCAGCTCCCGCGCGCGTTCGCGCAGCGAGCGGTCGATTTCCCCGCGCAGATCCGAGCGCACGCCCAGATACAGCCCCAGCGCGGCCGCCAGCACGGCGAGCGCCACAGACACCCCCGCGGTGGCCGCGATGCGCGCGCGCAGCGTCATCGCTCACTCGCCCGGGTCATGCGCCTGCCTCCACGCTCTCATGGCTCCCGCAGCACATAGCCGATGCCGCGCACGGTGTGGATCAGCTGGGGAGCGCCCGCGCCTTCCAGCTTGCGCCGCAGATAGCCGATGTACACGCGCAGCGCGTTGGAGGTCGGCCCGAAGTCATAGCCCCACACGCGCTCGTAGATGAGGCTGTGGGGCAGCACCTGCCGGGGATTGGCCAGCAGCAGCTCCAGCAGCTGGTATTCGGTGCGCGTGAGCTCCACGAAGCCCTCCCCCACCACCGCCCCGTGGCGAGCCTCGTCGAGGGTCACGCCGGCGAAGGACAGCGCCCCGTCCTCCCCCTCCCCCTCGCCTTCGCCCGCGCCGTCCCCTAGGCCGGAGCGGCGCGAGAGCGCGCGCAGGCGCGCCCTCAGCTCTCCCACGTCGAAGGGCTTGACCATGTAGTCGTCCGCCCCCGCGTCCAATCCGTCGATGCGGT
Source organism: uncultured Solirubrobacteraceae bacterium (assembly GCA_964582105.1). Lineage (GTDB taxonomy): Bacteria > Actinomycetota > Thermoleophilia > Solirubrobacterales > Solirubrobacteraceae > Palsa-744. The sequence goes on along the minus strand of CAZOQI010000037.1, from coordinate 32,452 downwards.
CCTCGATCGCATCGCGCGCCGTGAGCATCAGCACCGGCACGCGGTTGCGCAACTTGCGCAGGCGCCGGCACACCTCCAGGCCGTCGATCCCCGGGAGGCCGACGTCCAGCACCACCGCGTCGGGCACCTCCTGGGCGATCGCATCGAGCGCCTGCATGCCATCCTCGGCGCTGCGCACCTCGTAGTCGGCCAGCTGCAACGCGCGGCGCAGCGCGTCGCGCACCGCGTGGTCGTCGTCCACGACAAGGATCTTCACGAGCCGATTGTTACGCGAAACCCGATGATCCCGCTGTCCAGAGCGCGCTCCGCAATCTCCAACCGCCGTCCATAGGGCTCAGACCCGGTCTCGCCGACACTCTCGTGAACGTCCCAGCCCGCGCTCGCCCGCGGACGACCTCGATGGGCGGCAGCGAGAGAAGGTGATCGACCACGCGAACGACAACTCCCCAGATACTTGCCCTCGGCGGCGGCGGCTTCTCGATGGAGAAAGATGGCTCGCTGCTGGACGACTACGTGCTCTCGCTCACCGGCGTGAGGCGCCCGCGCGTGTGCTTCCTGCCGACCGCCTCGGGCGACGCCGATCACTACGTGGTGCGCTTCTATCGCCGCTTCTCGGCGCAGTGCGAGGCGAGCCACGTGTCGCTGTTCCGCCGCGACCAGGGCACCGGCGGGGTGGAGGAGGACGTGGCCTCGCATCTGCTCTCCCAGGACGTGATCTACGTCGGCGGGGGCAACGTGGTGAGCATGCTGGGAGTGTGGCGGGCGCACGGGCTGGATGAGGTGCTCCACCGCGCATGGCAGCAGGGCATCGTGCTGTGCGGCCCCTCCGCGGGGTCGCTCTGCTGGTTCAGCGAGGCGCTGAGCGCCTTCCACGGGCCGCCGCGGCGCGTGCGCGGGTTGGGATTGCTGCCGTACTCCAACTGCGTGCACTACGACGCCGAGCCAGGGCGGCGGGAGGAGTACCACCGCTTCGTCGGGGATGGCATGCGCGCGGGGTTCGCCGCCGACGACGGCGCGGCGCTGCACTTCTGCGGGCGCCGGCTGACGCGGGTTGTGAGCTCTCGCCCGCAGGCCAAGGCGTATCGGGTCGAGCCGCGCGGTCATGGCGTGGTGGAGGTGCCGCTGGACGTGGTCCACCTCGGGGTTGACATCGAGCTGTCCAGACCCTGCGCGTCCGTGGTCGCCGCGTGAGCGCATCCGCCGTTCCCGAGGGCGCTGAGGATGAGCGGCGGCTGATCTTTGCGATGGGCGGCGGGGGCTTCACGATGGAGCCCGCCAATCCGCTGCTCGACGATTTCGTGCTGAGCCTCGCGCCTGCGCACGTGAGCGCTCCGCGCATCCTCTTCCTCCCCACGGCCTCGGGGGATGCCAATGCGCAGATCAACGCCTTCCAGGCGCGCTTCACCGGGCGCGCGTGCGTGCCCGAGCATCTGTCCCTGTTTCACCTGCGCGAGGAGCGGCGCTCCCTAAAGGACACCGTCCTCGGCCAGGACATCGTCTACGTGGGCGGCGGCTCCATGCGCAACCTGCTGGCCATCTGGCGGGCCCACGGTCTCGATGAGCTGCTCATGGAGGCGTGGCGCCAGGGCACCGTTCTCGCGGGGCTCAGCGCCGGCGCGATGTGCTGGTTTGGAGGCGGCATCTCGTGCTCGAGCGGCCCCCCGGAGCCCTTCCCCGGGCTGGGGCTGCTGAGGGGATCGCTCACGGTGCACGCCGACGGCGAGCCCGAGCGGCTGCCGGCGTGGCTCGCGGCCGTACGCTCCGGGAGGCTGCCCGGCGGCTGGGCGGTGGACGACGGCGTGGGGCTGCTCTTTCGCGGCGAGCGCCTGGCGCGCGTCGTCAGCTCGCGCCCCGGCGCGGGCGCGCAGCGCGTGGATGCCATCGCGGGCGAGCTCGTGCGCAAGCGCCTGGAACCCGAGCTGCTCGGGAGCGACACCCCCCCGCCGGCGCTCGACGAGGACGTGCGCGAGCTGCGCCAGGTGCGGCGCCTGCGCCGGGAGATCCTCGGCGGGGGCAAGCGCGTGGGCGATCGCTGAGGGCGCCTTCAAAAACGATCGCCGAGGGCGCCTCCAGCGGACGCCCCCGCGGGCGGCTCTCCCGTTCTAGGGCCGCGCCTCGAGCACGATGTTGAATGGCGTCTCCGCCGCGCGGCGCACGCGAGTGAAGCCGCCTTCGCCGAGCACCTCGGTGAGGCGCCGCTCTCCAGCCTGCGCGCCGAGCGCCAGCCCAACCTCCTGGCTCAGCGAGGCAGGCGTGCAGAGCATCGTCGAGCCGCCGTAGAAGATCCGCCCGATGGGGTTGAGATTGTCCTCGATGGCGTCGCCCGCGAAGGGCTCGACGACCATCCAGACGCCATCCTGCGCGAGGGTCTCGCGCACGTGACGCGCCGCGCCGGCGGGATCGCCCATGTCGTGGAGGGCATCGAAGACGCAGACCAGATCGAAGGGGCCGCCGCCGAAGTCCTTGGCCGAGGAGACCTCGAAGCTGACGCGATCGGCCACCCCGGCGCGCTCGGCCGCGGCGCGCGCGTGCTGGATCGAGCCGTCGTGATAGTCCGAGCCGAGGAACGTCGAGGCCGGAAAGGCCTTGGCCATGAGGATCGTCGAGGCGCCGTGCCCGCAGCCGATGTCGGCCACGCGCGCGCCCTGCGTGAGCTTCTCCACGACGCCGTCCAGCGCGGGCAGCCAGGACTCCACCAGGTTGGCGAGGTAGCCGGGGCGGAAGAACCGTTCGGTGCCCGCGAACAGGTCGTGGTGGTGCTCGTGCCAGCCGAGGCCCTCGCCGGAGCGGAAGCGCTCCGTTATCTGCGGCTCGTCCCTGACGACCGCCGAGAGCAGCTGGAAGGCCCCGGGGATGAACGCCGGGCTGTCCTCGTCGGCCAGCGCCATCGCCTGCTCGGGCGGCAGCCGGAAGGTGCCGTCCGCGGCGTCGTACTCGACGTAGCCGCTGGCGGCCTGCTGGCAGAGCCACTCGCGGATGTAGCGCTCGCGGCAGTCCGTGCGCTGCGCGAGCTGCGCGGGCGTGAGGGGCTCGCCGTCGGCCATCGCCTTGTAGAGGCCGAGCTTGTCTCCGATCATCACCAGCGGCGCGGTCATCGCGGCGCCGAAGTCTCCTACGAACTGGCCCATGAACTGCTCGAGCTTTGCTTCATCGATTCCCGCGGCAGCCATCTTTGCCTCCTTTGGCAGGAAGAGCTTGTGTTCAGTGGTGTGTAGCCGATCGAGCCTCCATGTGCAAGTCGGGCGGGGACCGCGCTACGCCTCCCACCCGTCGGATGGATGCCCGAGGGCCTCCTCGAGCGTGCGCTCGGGCAGGCCGCGCCGGCGCCGGTAGCGGTTCTGCGCGGCGAGCATCTGCGCGATGTCGCTGCTGTGCAGCCGCGCTTCGGTCTCCGGCGAGCGGGTGGGCTTCCAGTCGAGCAGCTCCTCGTCGCCCCCCTGGTAGAAGTGGGCGCCGAAGATGGCCACGGCGATGAGCAGAGCGGGTGTGCCGAAGACGAGCACGAAGAAGAGCGCGGGCGTGGCCATCGCTCAGGCCCCCGCGGGAGCGGGACGGGTGGCGCCGGCGGCGGGCTTGGGAGGCGTGGCGGCGGCGCGCTTGGCAGCGGCAGTGGCGGTCGAGGCGGGGCCGGAGGTGCGCGCGGCGAGCCTGTCGATCGCGGCGTGGAGGGAGGCGAGCCGCGAGACGAGCTGAGCCTGAACCTGCTCCAGCTCGCCGACGTCGAGCAGGCGTGGCCCGGCGGGGAGGGTTGGCCGCTCGGGCCGGGGAACGAGCGCCGGATGCCTCGCTTCGAGCTCGCCGAGCGTGCGCTGCAGAGCAGCGATCTGGGCGCGCAGCCGGCGCCGGCGGGACGCGAGCGCAGCGGTGACGGAGCGCGCCGAGGATCCGCTGGGCGCGGCGACGGGAGCCACGTAGAGCGCGGCGGCCACCTCGCGGGGATCCACGCCGGTGTCGAGCGCGGCGCGGGCGGCCTGGGCCGCGATGGCGCCGGCGCCGGGGGGCGCCAGCGAGCGAGCGTCGGCGGCCACGAAGGTGCCCGAGCCCTGGCGGGTGAGAACGATGCCCTCGTGCTCCAGGCGCTGATAGACGGCGCGCACGGTGTTGGCGTTGATGTGCAGCGCGGCGGCGAGGTCGCGCAGGCCGGGCAGGCGCTGCCCGGGCGCAAGGGCACCCTCGCGAATGCGCGCGCGCAGGGCCCAGGCGAGCTGCACGCCGATGGGAACCTCGGCGTTGCGATCGAGGACGAGATCGGCGGCGAGAGTGGCGGGCATCCTCTCGACAGGGTAGCTCCACAGCGGGCAGATTGCCAATGTGCTAGTGAACTAGTAGACTAGAAGAATGCGCGGAGGCGGATGGTGGCAGGCGCGGTGGAGAGGCGCCGCGGGGCCGCTGGAGGAGATTGGGGACATGATGCTCCTGACCGGCAGGACCATCGCCTCCGCGCTGCGCCCCCCGTATCCATTGGGCCGGCCTTCAGCCACTCATCTCAGTCGATGAGGCGCCCTTCCAGACGCCAGATGGCCAGGCGCCACATGATGAGGGCGAAGGCGAGCAGGACCGCGACGTGCCCGATGTCGGCGGCGCCGAGGAGGCCGAAGACGGCGTCGCGGACGAGCTGAACACAATGGTAGAGCGGGTTGAACTGGGCGATGGTGCGCAGCCCCGCGGGCAGGGTGGAGATCGGGAAGAAGGTGCCGGCGACGAGGAACATGGGCGTGAGCACGGCGGAGGTGACGTAGTTGAAGTTGTCGATGGTCTTGGCGATGGCGGCGATGAGGACGCCGAAGCAGGCGAAGCCGAAGCCGGTGAGAAAGCCGATGAAGGGCACGAGCAGCATCCCCCAGCTGGGCGAGAGCCCGAAGGGGATGCCGACGAGCAGCGGAGCCATGCCGTAGATGCCGGCGCGGGTGGAGATCCAGAGGACCTCGGCGGTGATGAGCTCCTCGACGTCGAGGGGCGTGGCGAGCATGGCGTCGTAGGTGCGCTGGAACTGCCAGCGCACGAAGGTGTTGAACATGCCGGGGAAGGCGGAGGAGAAGAGGACGGCCGTGGCGACGACGCCGGTGGCGACATAGGGCACGTAGTCGTAGTGGCCGATGTGAGCGACGAGCGAACCGAAGCCGAGACCGAAGGCGAGGAGGTAGATGGTGGGCTGGACGATCGAGGAGAAGGTCGTGGAGGGCCAGTAGCGCCCGAAGATGACGACGTCGCGGCTCATGACGGCGACGAGCGCGGCCCTTTCCAGGCGGCGAACCCGGCGCGGGGCGGCGAGGGAGTCGGTGGCGGCGGAGGCGCTCATTCGACCAGCTCCCCGGAGGCGCTCATTCGATCAGCTCTCCCGTGAGCGCGACGAAGGCGTCCTCGAGATTCGCGGGGCGGGGCGTGCCCGCGGGCAGCTGCCCGTTGAGCGACTCGGCGCGCATGATGGCGATGGCGGGCCCCGAGCGGCGGTGCTGCCAGCCGCGCTGCGTGGCCAGCTCGTCCACGCGGGCGAGCTCGTCGGGGGGCCCGTAGACCTCGAGCACCTCGCGGCCGGCGTGGGCGAGGGTGAGCTCGGAGGGCGAGCCCTGCGCGATGACGCGCCCGTGGGACATGACGGCGACGATGTCGGCGAGGCGCTCGGCCTCCTCGATGTAGTGCGTGGACATGAGCACGGTGACCCCGGAGCTGCGCAGCGAGTCGATGAGCGACCAGAGCTCCTGGCGCACCTGCGGGTCGAGGCCGACGGTGGGCTCGTCGAGGAGCACGAGACGCGGCTGGTGGATGAGCCCGCGCGCGACGAGCAGCCGCCGGCGCATGCCCCCGGAGAGCTCGCGCACGATGGTGTTGGCGCGCGGCAGCAGGTTGGCGATTCCAAGCGCCCTGTCCACCGCGGCGGAGCGCTCGGCGGAGGGCACGCGGTAGAGCCGCGCGAAGACCGTGAGGATCTGGCGGCAGGTGAGCTCGACGTCGAGGTTGTCGAGCTGGGGCACGACCCCCATGGCCATGCGCGCCTGCTTGGATTCGCGCGGGAGCGTGTGCCCCAGGACCTCGATCTCCCCCGCGTCGGCGAGGGCCTGCGCGGTGAGCAGGCGCATGGTGGTGGACTTGCCGGCCCCGTTGGGCCCGAGCAGCCCGAAGCAGATGCCGCTGGGCACCTCCAGATCGAGCCCGTCGACGGCGGTGATGGGGCCGAAGCGCTTGACGGCGCCCCGCAGCGAGATCGCGGATTTGGATTCGGTCATGACGCCCGTGGATAGTGCCAGACGCAGAGCGGGAACGGCGCGGGCTGTTGTGGGGAGGGGGATGGGCCGGTTGGCGGCAGGAGAGCGCGGTGCGGTGGAGGACGCCTGTGCGGCGCGAGCTTTTGCGTGAGAGCATTTTCATGCAGGGCGTCAATTGCGCCATGCGGGAGAGGCCGAGCATAAGATCGCCCCCGAGCATGAGCGAAGAGCCCGAGAAGGAGACGGCGAGGGCCGTCCCCGGACAGTCCGAGCGGATCGCGCGCAGAGAGGCGGCGCGGCGCGAACGCGGGCGCAGGCGGCGGCAGATGGCGATGACGGCAGGGGTGCTGGCGGTGGTGGCGGTGACGATCGCGCTGGTGGACGGATCGAGCGGCGGCTCCTCCTCGCACGCGGGTGGCGCCGCGAGGCGCGGGCAGTCGCAGCCGGCGCCGGCGTCGTCCCCCGGCGCGGTGGTGGCGGGCGGCCCGCTGGCCCCGAAGAGCGCGGGCGGGCTGGCGGCGCTGTGGGCGCCGGGGAACGTGGTGGGGATGGGGCCGGGCACGGCGACGGCGTACGCGGCGGCGGCGAAGCTGGGGGGCCTGCCGGGCTATCTGATGATCGCCGACCGCGGGAACAATCGCATATTGGTCGTGGATGCCCAGCACCACGTGATCTTCCGCTACCCCGCGAAGGGCGATAGGGGGCATCTGTTCTACGACGATGACACCTTCGTGGAGCCGGGCGGGGCGGGGATCATCTCCAACGAGGAGGACGATCACGCGATCGTGCAGTTGAGGCTGGCGGATCGCAGCCTGAGGGTGCTGTTCGGCCACCCGGGGCAGCCCGGGAGCGATGGCACACACGTGAATACCCCCGATGACGCCTATATGCTGCCCGATGGCACGTTCACCGTGGCGGACGCGAGCAACTGCCGCATACTGTTCATTCGCGCGGGGCGCATCGTGCGAGCCTATGGCCACGCTGGAGTGTGCCGCCATGACCCGCCGCGCTATTTCGGAGCGGTGAACGGCGATACGCCGGTGCCGGGCGGCGGGGTGATGGCGAGCGAGATCGCGGGGAGCTGGATCGATGAAATCGGTCCGGAAGGGAGGCTGCGGTGGTCGGTGCAGGCTCCCGTGGGATATCCGTCCGATCCCCAGCCGCTGCCGGGGGGAAGGGTGCTGCTGGCCGATTACTCGAGCCCCGGGCACGTGCTGGTGATCGATCGGCGCGGGCGGGTGCTGTGGCGCTATGGCCCGCGGGAAGGGCACGGGCGGCTGGATCACCCTTCGCTGGCGATGGCGCTGCCGAATGGGGATGTGGCCGTCAATGACGACTACCGCGATCGGGTGATCGTGATCGACCCGAGGACGAATGGGATCGTGTGGCAGTACGGGCACAGCGACCACCCGGGCACGGGGTGGGGCTATCTGAATACCCCGGATGGGATGGACTTCGTGCCGGCGGGGCCGAATGGAGGGCCCGATTATGCGGCCGTGGTGCACCCGTAGCGCGGCGGGGCTGGCGCTGGTGTGGCTGGCGTCCTGCGTGGCGTCCTGCGGAGACACGGGCGCTCACACGAGCAGGGCGAGCGCGAGGGCGGGAGGGAGCGTGCACGTCGTCGTGGCAGAAACGGGGCGGCTGCCGGCGCCGGTGCAGGACGCGGCGGTGGCGAGGCTGAGCGACGGCGAAGCCCTGTTGATCGGCGGCCTGAATGGGGCCGAAGAATCCGTGGCGGATGTGGTGCGTATCGATTGGGGGCCCACCGGCCCCACGCGGGTCGGGCGCGTGGAAGCGATGCCGATCGCCAGGCACGATGCCTGCGCGAGCGTGGTTGGGGGAGGGGCGTATCTGTTCGGCGGCGGGGCGCTGAGCTCGGTGGCGCAGATCCTGCACGTGGGCAGCGAAGGCGGGGCGGCGCCCGCGGGCGAACTGCCGCGGCCGGCCTCGGATGTGGCGTGCGCGGCCATCGCGGGCGTGGTTTACATCGTGGGCGGATATACGGGCTCCGAACCGCTGCGGACGATCCTGGCGTGGCAGCCGGGCGGCGGCGGGGCGAGGGTGGTGGGGCTGCTGCCCAGGCCGCTGCGCTATGCGGCGGTGGCGGCGCGGGGCGGCGAGGTGGTGATCGCGGGGGGCACGAGCGGCGAAGAGGTGAGCCGCGAGGTGTATGGCTTCGATCCGAAGAGCGGGAGCGTGAGGAGGTTGGCGCAGCTGCCCTACCCCGTGACGCACGCGGCGGCGGCTGTGCTGGGGGGAGCGGTGCTGGTGATCGGCGGGCACAGGGCGAGCAGCGGGAGCAGCGGAAGCAGCGGGAGCGCAGGCGGGCAGACGCGGCGGATCCTGGCGATCTCCCCCGGCGGAGGGGTGAGCTTGGCGGGAGTGCTGCCCCGGGCGCTGAGCGATGTGGCGGCGGCGGCGCTGGGCGAAGGCGTGATGCTCGCGGGAGGGAGAGACAGCGCGGGACACGTGCAGAGCGCAATCCTTACGATGACCCTCAAGCGATAGAGGGGAGTGGAGAGCGATGAGGCTGATAGGAGCGGGCCTGCCGCGCACGGCGACGCTGACCCAGAAGACGGCGCTGGAGATGCTGGGGCTGGGCCCTTGCTACCACATGGTGAACGTGCTGGCGGATCTCGAGCAGGTGGATCTGTGGATGCGGGCGCTGGCGGGCGAGGCGCCGTGGGAGGAGATCTTCAAGGGCTTCCAGTCCACGGTGGACTGGCCGGGCGGCTACTTCTATCGGGAGCTGATGGAGGCCTATCCCGACGCGCTGGTGCTGCTGAGCGTGCGCGAGCCGATGGCGTGGGCGAAGAGCGCGCACGACACGATCTGGAGCGTGCGCTACGGGGAGTCGCTGATGCGACTGCTGTCGAGCGCGTGGGGCGAGGTGGACCCCGGGTGGAGGGGCTTTCTGGAGATGGTGGACGGGCTGCTGTGGAAGGGGAAGGGCACGCTGGCCGAGGATCACGAGAGCATGGAGGGGCTGGCCGAGGGCATGGTGCGGTTCAACGAGGAGGTCAAGCGCAACGTGCCCGCGGAGCGGCTGCTGGTGTGGGAGCCGAAGGACGGGTGGGAGCCGCTGTGCGAGGCGCTGGAGGTGGCGGTGCCGGATGAGCCCCTGCCCCACGTGAACGACAGCGAGGAGTTCGTGGAGCGGGTGATCGACAGCGCGCTGGGCGGGCTGGTGGCCTGGCAGGAGCGCAGGGCGGCCGTGGCGAGCTGAGGCCAGCGATGAGCGACCTGATCTTCGGTCCCGGCGCGCCGTTCGTCGAGCAGCTGCGTCGCGCCGCCGGGAGGTTCCCCGGAGGCCGGGTTCAGGTCGCGGTCGCGTGGGCGACGGACGAGGGCGCCGCGATGTTTCTGGACGCGGTGCGAGGACTCTCTCAGGTCGAGGTGCTGGTCGGAGTCAACGCGCAGGGGACGACGGTCGAGGCGCTGCTGCGCCTTCTCGGCGCGGCGGGCTACCTGGGCGTGCACTATCGGCACCCTCTGCTGACCTATCACCCGAAGGTCTACGTGTTCGACGAGGGGGACGATGAGGGGGACACGGGCCTGATCGCCGTGGGCTCCTCGAACATGACGTTGGGCGGGCTCCACGGCAATGTCGAGACGTCGCTGCTGCTCGGCCCCGACGGATCCGAGCTTGGTGGGGCGCTGAGGAGTTGGCGCGCGCAGTGGAATGACCTCGTGGGCTCGCCCTTTACGACGTGCGTCACGGATCCCGAGGTCGTAGAGGGACTCCATCGGGCGGGCCACGTTCCGACCGAGCGCGAGCGGCAGAGCCGCCGCGGGAACGAGGCGGCTGGATGGGGCGAGCGCGGAGATGGCGGGAAGGCAGGTGGTGGCGCGAGAGCCGGCGCCCTGCTCGAGCTCCCGACCGAACAGCCGAGGCAGCCGCCGGCGTTCGATCGCAGCCCGGTCTCGATTCCGTTCGCGGTCGAAGACGAGGCCGAGGAGGAGGCCCAGGAGGATCACATCGAGACCCAGCCAGATCACGCCACGGCCCAGCCCGATCACACCGCCGCTGAGCCCCACGCGCCCTCCGCTGGATCGGTGGGGGACGAGGCGATGGGCGACGTGGCTGCTGCCACCGCCGAAGATCTCCTGTTTGTGCGGACGTTCACCGCGAATGACGTGGCCAAGCTGGTTCGCAACGATGATGGCGAGTACCAGAGCGGGACCTTCGAGCCCGACATCGGGCTGGCGGTCCGGGATCTTCACCCCGGCTTCTGGGGCTGGCCGGAGAGGTTCGCAGCGGTCAGGCACAAATTGGTTCGGGAGGAGTGGCCGGCCTCGGCCCGCCTTTTCTCGAGCGCCGAGCCCACGGGGGTGGACATCGAGGTCGTCCTCTGGTTTCGGGAGGCGCGCCCCGGTCACGCCGCGGAGTTTCGCCTTCGACCTGGCCCGATACCGGTGGTGCGCGATGCCACGCCCGCCGGCTTCGGGACCGACGGCCTGCTTGCGGTCCGCAGGATGCCAGCCGGCTCCCCCCACGATTTCGCTCTCAAGCTGATCGCGCGAGGTGAGCCCGACTGGCCCGAGTACGAGGCGTGCCTCTCCGATCGCAAGCCCGCACATCGATATGGGTATGCCCGCCTGCGGCGCGCACGGTCAGCAGGCTCTCGCTTCTGATCGAATTGCGGCTGTGGACGTCGAAGCGCCGGTAGGTGTCCAATGGCTCCAGCTCGGCCATGTCCCAGCCCCGGGAGACGGCCAGATCCCCGAGCAGGCGCGGGGTCGGAATCACGAGCTCCCGACCGCCCAGGCGCGTTCGATTCTCGCCGACGATCAACGAAAACGATCCCCCGGGCTTGAGGGCGCCGCGAATCGAGTCAAAGACCGATGCCATCTGGAGGAAGTAGCGGTAGGTGAGCGCCGGGACGTTGCGCCGCCGGAAGCCGTTCCCGGGGGTCGCGCTGCGCGCAAGCAGGACAGCGCAGAGATCGCGGATCGTCTGCGGGAGGACCTGGTCGTCGATGAGCAGCTCTTCGGTCGCGCGCCTGCTGGGCACGGTGATCTCACGAGAGCCGATGAGCGCGCGGTCGCGAGCCGGGATTTCGTCTGGGGTGATGAGGCCGAGCACGCAGAGACTCAGGCGCTGCGTATCGATGTATGGGAGCGCCGTGACGTAGGGCGGGCTCGTGATCGCAGCATCGAAGCGATGCGGGATGTTCTCCAGCATCGCGGCACTGTCGGCGAGGACCGCCTGCTGTGATCCGGTTGGTGCGCCAAGCGCTTTGCGAGCCGCCGCGATACGGGGGATCTTTGCCTGAAGGCTCTTGAGAAAGAGGGGGATGGCGGGGTAGTTGGCGGCCGGCTCCCGGCGGCGGCGGATGCGGAGGTCTCCCGGGTCCTGCCAGGAGACCTCCCGAAGGATGTCGCTGATCAGGACTCGAAACACGGATCGCACCCTGACGGGGCAGTTGTCGTCAATGGCCCGCAGGATCGCCGCGAGCTGCGCGAGCACCGGGCGTGGAAACCAGCGCTGGAGATAGTCGAGGTTGGGCACGAGCGAGGGCCAGTCCGGACCACCGACCCGCCGCATCTCGCGGTCCGACCAGGCGAGGGCAAAGTCGAGCGATCGCACGTTCTTGGACAGAGCGCAGGCGATCGCCTGCGCTGGGCCGTCGAGCAGCCGCGCAGGCGCCCTGATGGCGGCGAGCTTGGCGGAGGCGATTTCGATCGCCAGGGGGTTGGCATCGAGGCCGAGGGCATTCCAGCCGGAGTGCGCGGCCTCCAGCAGCGACGTGCCGCTGCCGCAGAAGGGATCGAGCAGCCAGTCACCGGCTCTGAGCCCCATGATGTTCCCGATCGCACGAACGACCTGGGGGTTGAACTTGCCCCTGTACTCGTGGAGGCCGTGCGCGGAATAGCGCGTGGACTGCCTGCCGTTCCGTGCCGTGGCCTCGAGAATGGCCTGTTTGGGCCGCAGGATCGTGCCGTCGGCGAGATGTGCGGCGCTGAAGTACGTGAGGTTGCGCAGGGCGGCGAGATCCGTGACGCCGTTGAGGTGCAGAGAGGTCTCGTCAGCGGACGCCGGCGCTCCCAGGCATGCCGTGACCTCCCTGCAGCCGAGGCGCCTCTCATAGGGCAGGAGCCGATATGGCTGCCAGTCGAGCCTGATCGCGGTCATGCGGCCTGGAATACCAGCAGAGTCTCTTCGTTGTTCGGGGAGTGCGAGAGGTTGAAGGTCCGTCGATCACGAGATACGAGTCGGGTGGCGGTGTCCACGCACCGGAACGCGGCCTTGGACGCCGCTTTGCGGAGCAGGTGCGCCAGGTCGATGCGCTCGCCTCTGATGATCGATCGGCCCACGAGAAAGCACACGTGGCCCTCCGCGACCAATATCTCGCCGAAGAGCGAGAAACACCGCACCATCTGGCGTTCGAAGTCGGCGGCGGTCTGCGGATGCTTCTTGAAGTAGTGAGGACGAGCGCCTATCTCGGCGGTGCGCACGGCAATCGGATCCATTCCGAGCCAGTACATGCGGTACTTGTGGTACAGCCAGTACTCATATACGTTGGGATACGGTGGGGAGGTGACGATCAGGCCGACGTCTTGAGCGATGGCCTGACGCGAGAGCTGCAGGACATCGCGGCTGAAGATCACGGGCGCCGGACCGACGTCCGCCTGGGCGTCAAATGTCAAGCTGAGCGCGAGCTCGATCTTCCTCGCGGACGCCATGAAGCGCGAGAGGACCTCGTCAAAGGTGACGTCCTTCTCGACGGCGGCGTAGCGAGTGTCGCTGTCCTGGTTGGAGACGCGCACGATGATGCGTGACAGCGCGACGAGCAGTGCATTGCGCATGGAGACGTCTTCGACATCGTCGATGCGCGCGACGAGCCGCGCGAGCGCGTCCTGCACGGGCGGTTGAAACCAATGATCCACGCGGGGGATGTCGGGAATCGGCTCCGACCTCGCCAGAGCAAGCCGGCAGATCTCGGTCGCCGCCGCGCCGAGAGAGCCGGCGAGAGGCATGGTCTTCACGCGAGCGATGAGAGCAGCGAGAGGGCTGAGGTCATTGCCGATGCTGGGATACCCGAGCAGGCGCGCCTCCAGAAGCGTCGTCCCGGATCCGCAGAAGGGATCGAAAACCGCCGTGCCCGGAGGAGGCGGGAACAGCCCGATGAGCTCCCGCGGGATCTCGGGAATGAACTTGGCCGGGTAGGGATGGATGCTGTGCGCGGTGCGGGCAGCAGGAAGGCCATCGAAGTCCCACCCGATGGAGCTGAGATCGGCGAGGGCAGGGGGTGCGGATGCAGGTGCGGGCGTGGATGCGGATGCAGGTGCGGGCGTGGATGCGGATGCAGGTGCGGGCGTGGATGCGGATGCCGTGGGCGTGGATGCGGATGCCGTGGGCGTGGATGCGGATGCCGTGGGCGTGGATGCGGATGGAGATGCGGATGTGGGTGCAGTGTCGAGCATGAAGTGGCGCTGGAGCGCCGCCGGTATTGTGCTCGGCGCTCCGGACGCTGCGCGCGCTCATTGTGCCCCGGCCTTCAAGAGCACCGCGCTGGGTGGGTCCTGGACATCCAGATCGCCGCCTGCGCGTGGACGCATGGCCGCGAGCTCGCCACCGAGAACACGCGCGACTTCGAAGCGCTGCGGGAACTCATCGCCAAGCTCTACCCCGACACCTTGCCGCTGGCCGTCGCCGAACCACCGACTTGATAGGCCCACGCGAACCACGACTTGATAGGCCCACGGTTAGTGGCCATCAACGATCAGACCACGCCATCGCTGCCATCCGGCGAAAACGGAGAGGGAGGGATTCGAACCCTCGATGGAGTTTGATCCCCATACTCGCTTAGCAGGCGAGTGCCTTCAGCCACTCGGCCACCTCTCCCCCAAAGGTCGGGGCAACCAGTGTAAAGCCTCCAACGAGCCCTGTGCACCGCGCGGCCAGCGCGTAGCATCTGCCGGAGCACCCGCGGCCGTTCCCCGGAAGGGTGGCAGAGCGGTTGAATGCGGCGGTCTTGACCGCTGAGCAGCAGACCCTCATCACACCCGATGGCGCTGCTCGTGCGCAGGATGCTCTCGCTGCGCGTCGCCTTGAAGCCGCGCATGAGCGAAAGGAGGGTTTGGGACTACGGGGCCAAGCCTTGACCCCGATGCCCAGACCGCCGATGATCTAGCTATGAAGAAGCCTCGCGACCTGGCCTTCCGGACTGTGGTCGGCGTCTTCGCGATCGTCGGGGCCCTACTGCTCGCGAGTCCGGCCGTCATTCATGAGTCCCGCACCGTCAACGACTTGACTACGGCATTCGGGACGGCCTTACTCGTCGCCGCGTTGCTTGCTGTGAGCGTTGACCTGTGGCTAAAGAAGCAGCTCTTGCAGGACTCTTTCAAGGAGCTGTTCGGTTATCTGTTGCCCCCCAAGCTCAAGGAGGAGCTGGCGTGGGTCTACCAACAACAACTACTGGCGGAGCGGCACGAGCTGGTTCTTACGCTCACGCCGATCGACGATACCGAGCTATTCGGCTTGCATGTCGAAATGGAACGCGAGGTGCGGAATATCGCCTTGGTTACTGCCGAGACGGACGACGTGCGGACGTTTGAAGTGGACGAGTGGTTCCATGCGGGGCGCCCCTCGCGGGTGATCTCACTGCAATGCACGCAAGACAGGAAGACCTACGGTCACAAGCTGATTCCAGGCCACGGGTTCGATCTCGTGGCCAAAGCCAGCGGCAAGAGCCTTGGGTCCGACAAGAAGATGATCGTTGTTGCGGAGGCGGAAGAGACGCGCCGCAAGAGCGACGTCTACATCCTGACCCTCGTTGGCCCGGCCTCGGTCAATCCCCGAGTCACCGTTAACGCGCCGGAGGAGATTGACTGGAAGGTCATGTTTGGCAACCGAGCAGGAAACCAGGTTAAAGAGACCGTCCCGGGCAAGCGGGTGGAACTTCCTGGGACACTGCTTCCCGGCCAAGTGATCCAGGTTCGGTGGTGGCCTCGGGACGAGGATCTTCGGTCGTGATACTTGACAACTACTACGGAGGGGGAGGGATTCGAACCCTCGGGCCAGGGGTTGCCCGACCAACAGCTTTCAAGCCTTCTGGTTTCTTCTCGATTTTTGGCTTTGGAGAGCCAAAAAACTCGGCACGTGCGCCACTGCCTGCGCCAGTCTTTGGGGCGCAGTTTTAAGACTGTTAACGTTTGGCTTTGTAGAGCCAAATATCGCATGTCGGCGCGGTGTACCTTGACGGCTGAGTCGAAGCCGACCCGGCTGGGGTCGCGTGCGACGCACCCGACCGAAACGCCTCGGGCGTGAAGCTCGCCCACCAGTCGGCTTCCTATGTAGCCGGAGGCTCCGGTGACGAGCGCGCGGACCATGTTTCAGGGGGCCAGCGCCCGCGGCGCCTCGTATGCGCTCGTGGGGCCAGCGTACTGGCGCCATGTCGGCTTTGCCAGCGTCATTTGCGTGACGCCGATCCGCCGCTCGGTGAACCCGGCCTCGCAGTAGGCGAGGTACATCCGCCATAGCCGCCGGAAGCGCTCGTCGTAGCCGAGATCCTCAAGGCGCGTGGTCGCGGCCTCGAAGTTGGCGCGCCAGCGTCGCAGCGTCTCAGCGTAGTGCAGCGTCAGATCCTTGAGTGCGACGGTTTGCATGTCGGTGTGGTGCGCCATGCAGCGCGCGAGCACCGCGCGCGAGGGCAGGCAGCCGCCCGGGAAGATGTGGGTGCGGATAAAGCTGCGCGATGCCTTCTCGACCTCGTAGGCACCGTCGTCGATCACAATCGCTTGAAGCAGCATCCTCCCGTGAGCGGCGAGCAGGTTCGAGCAGCGCGCAAAAAACGTGCCGAAGTCGCGATACCCGACCGCCTCGATCATCTCGATGCAGACGAGCTTCTCGTAGCACCCGCGTAGGTCGCGATAGTCCTCGCACAGCACCGTGACTCGATCGGCTACCCCGGCCGCCTGCACCCATTCGCGGGCCTGCACGTACTGCTCGCGCGAGATCGTGGTGGTCGTGACCCGACAGCTCCTTGTTCGCGCGGCGTGGACCGCGAACCCGCCCCATCCCGTGCCGATCTCCAGGACGTGATCGCCGACTCGCAGATCGAGCGCGTCACACACCAGCTCGAGCTTCGCTCTCGATGCCTGCGCGAGCGTCATCCCCTGACGCGGGAAGTACGCCGAGGAGTACATCATCGTCTCATCGAGCATCAACGCGAACAGCTCGTTCCCGAGGTCGTAGTGGGCCGCGATACCGCGGCGGCTGCGCGCGTTGGTGTTGCGTGCGCGGAGGCCTCGCGCGGCCTGCAGCGGGACTCGTGCCGGCGCAAGCCGGCGCCGCCACTCATCAAGGCTCCTCGCGTTGCGCGCCGCCACGCGTACCACGGCCGTCAGATCTGGGGACTCCCAGAAGCCTTGCATGTATGCCTCGGCCATCCCGCGGCTGCCGTGCAGCAGCCTCGGCCACAGGCGTGGCGAGCGAACCTGCACCGTCGCCTGCGGGCTGCCGTGGCCCAGCACCAGCCGGCGCTCGCCCTCCACGACAGTCAGCTGGCCCGAGCGCAGACGCGCCAGCACACCAAGCGCGATGCCTCGCGCGACGCGCTGGGCCGCCGTCACGCCGGCTCCTTGGGACGGGCGTGCAGCGGCACGCCTTTGAGCTTCAGCGCGAGCGCGTGGCCGTAGATGAGCGCGAGCACGCGCAGCGTCGCCGCCGGGTAGCACATGGTGAGGCTAGCCAGACCGCGTCTGCTGAGCGGCGCGCGACGCAGTGCGAGCGTCGCGTCGAACGCGAGCTTCCCAAGCTCGTGGCTCTCGATGTGAACCGCCAATGTCGCGTCGGGCGCGGCTGCGCGCAGGGTGTAGCGCTGCTCCATCCCCATGAATGGGGATACGTGCAGCGCCTTCGCGAAACTGACGTCCAGCACCGGGCCCTCGCCGCTGCGCTCAAGCACATAGGCGTGCCTCTCCCCCCACGGCGTGCTGGTCACCTCCGCCACGACCGCGTCAAGCTGCTCCTGGGGGGTGAAGCAGTAGTAGAAGCTGACCGGGTTGAAGCAGTGTCCGAAGGTGCGCAGGTGCGTGAGCAGACGGATCGGGCCAGCGGGCGCGCTGCCCATCCGGCGCACGAGGAGCGCGCGCACGGCGTCTCCGAGTCCGACGTGGGGATCGCCGAGGTAGTCGCCCCGGCGGAACCGCACCAGCCCCGGCCGGCAGGCGATGAGCCGGCCGTCCAGCAGGCCGTCCAGCTCCTCCAGGTCGAGGTACACGAGCGCGATGTGGTGGCGCAGCTCGTGGGGGCGCACCGCGAAGCGGCGGTGACGGATCGTGCCCTCATAGATCGCGCTGACGGTCATATCCGCACCGGTTCGGTCCGCTGCAAGGCGAGCTCGCCCACCACCCGTTGTGCGCTGCGCAGGCCGTCCTCGTGGAAGCCCCATCCCCAGTAGGCGCCGCAGTAGTGCGTGCGATTGCGGGCGCTGATCTCGTGGTGGCGCGCTTGCGCGGCGACGCCTGCGGGGGTGTAGAGGGGGTGCGCGTACCGCGTCTTGCAGATGATCTGTGCCGGGTTGATCGCCTCCGTGCGGTTGAGCGTGACGCAGAACTCGCGGTCGGCGCGCAACGACTGCAGACCGTTCAAGTGGTAGGTCACCGTGCAGCGCCCTGCAGCACCCTCGCCGAGATGGAAGTTCCAACTCGCCCACGCACGCCGACGTCGCGGAAGCAGTGAACGATCGGTGTGGAGGACCACCTCGTTCTGCTGATAGGGAATCGCACCCAGCAGCTCACGCTCACGCTCGCCTGGGTCGGTCAGCAGCGCGAGCGCCTGGTCGGAGTGCGTCGCGATCACGACCGCATCGAAGCGCTCTGGCTCACGGCCGCGGCAGGACACCATGACATGACCGGCATGACGAGCTATCGCCGTCACCGGTGTAGAGAGCCTGAGATGTCCGCGCCAGGGCCGTATGAGCGCCTGCACATACCTGCGCGACCCACCGGCGATTGTCCGCCAGCGCGGCCGACCGCGGAACCCCAGCATCCCGTGATTCTCGAAGAACTCGACCATGAAACGCGCCGGGAAAGACCACATCTGCGCCGGGTCCGCGGACCACACAGCCGACGCCTGCGGGACGATCAGCCGCTCGATGAACATGCGCGAATAGCGCTGCCGTGAAAGCCAGTCCCCCAGCAGCGGGTCCTCCCCAGAGGCGAGCAGCCGATGGGCGTCCCGGTTGAAGCGGATCAGGTCGGCGATCATCCGGTGAAAGGCCGGTGCGATCAGGTTGCTGCGAGTCGCGAACAGGCCGTTCGGTGAGGCCCCGTTGTACTCGAAGTCCACGCCGTCGCTCACCCCGAAGCTCATCTGCGATGGTTGGGTCGCCACGCCAAGCTCGCCCAGCAAGCGTCCGAATCCGGGGTAGTTGCGGTCGTTGAAGACGATGAAGCCCGTATCGAGGTCGTAGGCCCCGGTGTCGGTCTCGACATGCACCGTGTTGGCGTGCCCTCCCGCCTCCTCGCTCGCCTCGAACACGACCAGCTCGTGATCGCGGTGCAGCAGATGCGCGCATACGAGCCCGGAGACTCCCGCACCGACGATCGCGATCCTCATGCGTGTCCTACGACAACAAACGTTTCCAGAATCATCTACATAGCACTATTCCGTCTACGGGGCAGAAATGGCAGGGACGAGGCGGCCGATGCGTCATGCTTGCCGTGTGCGGTATTCGCCCCAAGACCCAGGGTCGCCGGCATGATCGGCTCGCTGCTCGACACGATCCTCGACCGCACCATCCTCGCGGGCTATACCCGCGTCGGCTATCGCATGCGCAAAGGCATGTGGAGCACTGCCGAGGAGCAGCCGATGGGCGGAAAGGTCGTGCTCCTCACCGGTGGAACCTCGGGTCTCGGCCTCGCCGCCGCCGAAGGCTTCGCGCGTCTCGGCGCCACGGTCCGGTTGGCGGTCCGCAGCGAGCAGCGCGGCGAGCGCGCCCGCGCGCAGATCATGGCTCGGTCTCCCAACAGCGACGTTCGGATCGGCCTCTGCGACCTCGGCGACCTGAAATCCGTGCGGCACTTCGCCAAACGCCTCGGCGGGGAACTGGAGCGCCTTGACGTGCTCGTCAACAACGCGAGCGCACTGACCAGCGAACGGAAGCTCTCGGTCGATGGCATCGAGCTGACCTTCGCGACCAACGTCCTTGGGCCGTTCCTGCTGACCAACCTACTCCTCCCCCCGCTCGAACAGAGCAAGTCCGCCCGCGTCGTCAACGTGTCCTCGGGCGGCATGTACACGCAGCGAATCCACCTCGACGACCTGCAGACGGCCCACGAGAAGTTCGACGGCCCCACCGCTTACGCGCGCACCAAGCGCGCCCAGGTCATCCTGAGCGAACTGTGGGCAGAACGATTGCAAGACACCGGCATCGTCGTCCACGCGATGCACCCCGGTTGGGCTGACACCCTTGGCCTCGAGTCCTCGCTGCCACGCTTCTACACCCTGACAAAGCGACTGCTGCGCACACCCCAAGAAGGCGCCGACACGATCGTCTGGCTCGGCACTGCCGCCCGACCGGCGCGCAGCTCAGGCGGCTTCTGGCACGACCGCCGAGAGCGCCCGACCCACCGCGTGCCATGGACCAAACAGACGCCCCAGGACCACGAGCGGCTATGGACCGAATGCGAACACCTCAGCGGCTGGCACGAAACACCAACCCCGGCCGGCTCACACCGATAAGGAGAACCGATGGCTCACTACAGCGCAAGCGTCGATACGGCGCGTCCGCCCGATGAGATGTTCGCCTACCTGAGCGACTTCTCGAGCACCCAGGAGTGGGACCCGGGCGTCATCGAAGCCGAGCGCCTCGGCGACGCACCAGTCCACGAGGGAACCGAATTCCGGCTCCTGGCCAGCTTCCTTCACCGAAAGATCCCACTCACCTACCGCATCGTCGAGTACGACCCACCAAACGCCGTCACATTCCGCGGCGAAAGCTCAACCGTCGTCTCACTGGACCGAATCACCTTCGAGCCCACCGAGAGCGGCACACGAATCACCTACGACGCAGATCTCGCACTGAAGGGGCCGTTCAAGCTCGCCAGCCCGTTACTCGAGGTCGCTTTCAAACGAGTCGGCGCCCGCGCGCTCGCAGGTCTACGCAAGACGCTCAAAGCGGGCCACTGAGCATTGCTCCTGGTCACCAAGCGTTCCAGAAGACCAGGTTTGAGGCGCAGCGAGGGGGCGAGCGCTCCCGAATCGCCCGGCGCAAGCGGGCATGTGCCGATCCTCGGCCGGCACGCCCGAAAGTCGTCCAAACCAGGCACCTGCGAATGACGGATCGAGACGCTTGCTCTCGCCCAGGAGCAGCGACGGCGTTGACGCGCCATGTAGCCCGCTCCGAGATCCTATTGCTCGCGATAGGCCAGCTCCTTGATGTGACCGCCCCCAAGCGTCACGAGTTCATATGTCGGCACGACACCAGGGTCGATCCCCAGGTCATGCCGCCACGACGCCAGAGCAACCACGCGAGCGTGCAGCTGCCGTAGCTTGCCCGTGGCCTTCTTCTGGTATCTACCAGTGATGAAATCGGTGCCAGTCGACTCGACTCTCCACCCGACGAAGAGCAGCACAACCAGGCCGAGAATGCCTCCCACTGGAACCACCGAGGCAACGGCGACACCCATAAGGATACCCAGAAGCGCCCACAGGAGCCACCCTCGGCGGGTGGGCGACAGAGGCCGCTTCTCGGCGATCTGTTGATTGACATTCTCGCAAGCCTGTTTGGTGGCATTTGCTGCCTCTGTGTGTGCGATCTCTGCCCAGTGCTGCGCCTCCGAACGGCGCCCTATAAAGATCTCGATCAGCGCCAGGTGCTCGGCCGTGAGTGACTTCTTGAGCGCGTCGTCTTTCCACGCGCCCAGCGCATCAAAGAAGCACTTGCGTGCCTGCTCCAGTTCGGCGTTAACTTGATCTGGCGCTGATGATCCGAGCCGGATCGCGCACTTCACGTGCTCTTGGCCAGAGGAATAAGGTGTGCTCAGCAGCGCATCGACCTTCTGGTTGACCGCTTGAAGTAGCATCACCTGCTGATCCTCCAGCTGAAGCACTCTGCGCATGATGTCAGCCCCAGCTTCGTTTCCGAATGAGAGTACGATTGCTTCAAAGGACACGCGCCTAGAATATCCAGGATCGGCCGGTGCTTGCCGGCAGGCGCAGCCCGCGCGTCGGGTCAACGAGCAGCGGCTCATCGTACCCAGTGAGGAGATCGAAGTCTCGCCATAGCACCCGTGCGGCGTTGACGATCGAGCGGATCTTGCTCGGACTCAATCCCTCGGCCAGCCAGGTGTCCACGAGTCGCTGCAGGTCTGCACGGGTGACCCCCGCCATTCGCCTCGCGCCCAGGCCCGGCAGCAGATGCAGACGCAGGTCACCCTCGATCGCGCGTAGCGCGCTCGGCTTATAGTTGCGCCCTGAGCGGTTGCGGATCTGCCCGTCCCGCGCCATCGTGACCCAGAGTGGCCCGACGTCCGCGATGGTGTGGCGACTCGGAGCATGCGGCAGCAGTCCGATACTCGCCAGCTCAAGCTGCTCATGACGCCATGCCTTCGCTTCCCAGTGCTCGGAGAATGTCTTACGGACTTTGGCCCTGTCCTTCCGTGAGTACACCCACGCCTCCCATCGCGGAGACACCCACGCCTCCCATCGCGGAGAGCATCCACATGCCCTGCCTTGACGGCTCGAGCACCACCGGGAATGCCTCCGCCGTACGCCCTCGGCGACGCGCGAACGAGGCCGGCCAGAAGACAGCTCCGGCGACGTCGCAGCGGCCAGCAGATTGATCTCGTGCGTAAGGAGTCTCGCCTGTTCAGCTGTCAAAGCACCAACGACCCGCCATAGCGCAGCAGTGGGGCCGGAAGTACCGTCGAGCTGTAGCGTCGGCGACGACGCAATGGCATAGCCAACCATCCGCGTAGGGCTGATAATAACAGACGCTTACTATCATAACGGTCTAGCTGACGGACCCGACATGTGGTTTGCCTGGCAGCGTTGACCTTTGTCCAGGTCGCTAGATTTTTTCTAGACCGCTAGACAGATCCACTACCTTAAAGGGTCTCCTCATCCTGGAGGGGTGGCGGAGCGGTTGAACGCGGCGGCCTTGAAAGCCGCTTTCGGGGCTTCCCCGGACGAGGGTTCGAATCCCTCCCCCTCCGTTCCTTGCTCAAGGCACGAACCCCGGTTCTTGAAGGGCGCCAAGGTTGTGCAGTGCTTGGATCTTACGAGGCCCCGAGTAGCTCAGTGTATATCCGCCCAGCGGAATCTGGCTGCGCGGGGCGCGCGAGCGTGGGTCTCGGTGGCAGCCACGGCGCGGCGAGCAGCGCCCGCGGTCGAGGCTGAAGGCGGTCACCGCACGAGCACTGCATGCGCGACGGATCTGCTCTGCGGCGCGCTGCCCAGCCCCGAGGAGAGCGCGACGAGCGCAATGCGGATGCGGCGATGGCGGCGCAGGTAGGCGCGCTGGCGGCGGGAGAGGCGCAGCGACTGGATGCTGGCGGCGGTCGCGGCGGGGAGCGAGAAGAAGGCGGATCCCGCTTCCCGCAGGGCGCGCGGCTGGGCGATCGAGAGTTCGACCTCGGGGCAGCCCTGCGGACACGAGACGGCCACGCGCACGGCGCCCCTGGCGGTCGGGCGCAGGGCGCCACGGATGTGAAACAGCATGGGGCAGCCCGGCGAGAGCGGCGGGCCGGGGGACATGGCGTTCACGTCGGGGGTGAGCTGCAGCGCGGCGCCAGCGCAGGTCTGCTGGGCCCAGGCGAGCTGCGTGCCGTCGAAGTCGGCGCCCGGCGTAAGCTGCTGCGGCTGTTCGGGCGTGGGCTGCGGCTCGAAGACGCCGGCGTTGGCGAAGAGCGCGAGCGTGCGGCTGGGTCCGCCGAGGAGGTTCACGAGCACGAGCGAGGCCTCGCTCCCGGGACCGGACTCCAGCGCGACCCACGCTCCGCCGACGGGGCGAAGCGAGCCGTCGTAGAAGCAGCCCAGCTGATGAGCGACGGGGCTGGCCGGCGAGAACCACGCGGCCGGATAGGGCCCCTCGTAGTAGGGACTGGCCCTGGCGCAGGCCGACGTGCCCGCCCCCAGGAGCACGAGCGTGCCGTCCTGCTGCAGCGCGATCGCACGCACGTATTCCTGCGCCGAGAGGGGCACTTCGTAGCTGACGGCGCCCGTGAGGCGGTTCTCGACGACGACATGGCCGGACCCGGGGGACTTGCCGGCGGCGGCGTAGGCGAGGTATTCGCCGGAGATCTGGAAGAGGCCGGCTTCGGCGATCGTCCTTGCGGCGCTGCCCAGGGTGGCGATTTCGCTCAGGGCGAGATAGGAGGCGAGGATGGCGCCCGCGGGGGCGGCGGCGCCCGGCGGGGATCCCTGGCAGCGGTAGGCGACGGTGGGCCCCGCGAGGGAGACCCGGTAGACGCCAAAGCCCACCGGCTCGTCTTCGGTCGCGCAGCTCGGCAGCGGCGTGACGTGGCCGCCGGCGCCGATCACGCCGCGACGCAGGACGGACGTTTCGTAGGGAAGCGGCGGAGGCGGGACGCTCGTGTCGCCGGGTCCCATGGGCGGCGTCATTTCGTTGGCCTCCTCCCAGCCGTAGGCAAGCGCTCCACCCGAGCCGCCACCAGAGACGGCTGAGCCGCCGGATCCGATCGCACCACCCGACCCAGCCCCGCCGCCGGACCCGGCCCCGCCCCCCGACCCTGCCGCGCCGCCGGACCCGCTGGCGCTGTCCAGCGAGAAGCCGTAGGTGAATCCGCGGGGGCGATAGGAGACGAGCTTGCGCGTCGCGGAGCCCGGCGTGGCGGCGTGCACGCCTTCTGGATCCAGCCAGGCGACGCCGCCGCCCCACAGCACGGGTGCGCTGGCGCCATTCGGGTCGAGCGCCACGACAGATGCCTGCGCGCAGGCTGTGGTGATGAGCGCCGATGCGAGCGCCAGCGCGATGAAAACCCGCGATGGCGCCAGGAGAGGCCTATCCGGGAAGGGACGGCGCACCACATTCATCATAGGCGAACATCGCGCGGCCACCGCCGCGCAGCCCGGCCGCCGACGATTCGCGCAAGCAGCGGTGCAATATCGCTCTCAATCCCACCCAAACCTGCAAGAAACGCTGAATTGGACACCCGGCTATCAAGCCGGGGACGGCGAAACCCGATGATCGGGACAGATGTCATATGCCCTGCCCAAGACACCCCCGCGGGCCGGGGGACGGCGGCGCCCGCAGGCGTGGCAGGCCTACCTGGCATTCGCCGCGGTGGGGGCGTTGCTGTACCTGCTGGTCCCCCCGCTGAAGGGCAACGCGGGCTTCTTCAACGCGCTCGGCCTGAGCAGCTGGATCGCGGTGATCGTGGGCATTCGCCGCAACCGGCCGAGCTGGCCGCTGCCGTGGTGGCTGTTCGTGGTCGGGCTGTTCCTCTATTGGCTGGGCGACGTCTACACCTACAGCTACCCGAAGTACATACTGCACGCCGAAGTCCCCTTCCCCTCGATCGGCGATGCGATCTACCTGACGGTGTACGTGGCGCTGATGCTGGGGCTGCTGCTGCTGGTGCGCCGGCGCAACCCCCAGAAAAACCGCAACACGCTGATCGACGCGGCGATCCTGACTCTTGGCCTCTCGCTGCTGTCGTGGGTGCTGCTGATCGCCCCCTACCTGCACGATGGCACCCTGAGCCTGCTGCCCAAGCTCGTGTCGGTGGCCTATCCGCTGGGGGACATCATCCTGCTGGCCGCGGCGATTCGCCTGATCCTCGACGGGGGCCGGCGGCGGCCCCCGTCCTTCTACCTGCTGAGCGCGAGCATCGTGTCGCTGCTGGTGACGGACTTCGTGTACGGGGTGATGACCCTCGATAACGCCTTTCACCACCAACTGCTGCTCGACCTGGGCTGGTTCTCCTATCAGGTGCTGTGGGGCGCCGCCGCGCTGCACCCCTCGATGGTCGCGCTGCAGGAGCCCTTAGAGCACCGCGAGGAGGCCAAGCTGACGCCACTGCGCCTGGGCCTGCTCACGGGAGCCTCGCTGATCGCGCCGGTGTGCATCCTGCTGAAGGAGCTGCGCCGCGGCGATCTGGATCTGATCGTGATCATCTGCGCCTCGATGGTGCTGTTCGGCTTCGTGGTGATGCGCATGGTCGATCTGGTGCGCCAGCAGGAGCGCTCGGTGGAGCGCGAGCGGCTGCTGGCGGCGGAGAAGGCGCGCCTGATGGCGGAGATCCAGCGGCGCAGCAGCGAGGCGCGCTTCGCGTCGCTGGTGCAGCACTCCAGCGATCTGATCACGGTGGTGGGCAGCGATGCGACGATCGCCTACCAGAGCCCCTCGAGCGAGCACGTGCTGGGCTACGCGCCGGAGGAGCTGCTGGGCACGCGCTTCGATCGCCTGGTGGCCCCCGACGACGCGGGCCACCTGCTGCGGCTGCTGGCCGACGGGGCGGCGTACGCGCGCAGGGACGGCGAGGTGATCGAGTGCACGCTGCGCCACCGCGATGGGGATCTGCGCCAGTTCGAGATCCTGCACACCAATCTGCTGGACGACGAGCACGTGCGCGGGATCGTGCTCAACGCGAGGGACATCAGCGAGCGCAAGGCCTTCGAGGAGCAGCTGGCGCACCAGGCATTTCACGATCCGGTGACGAACCTCCCCAATCGCGCGCTGTTCGTGGAGCGGGTGCGCCACGCGATCAGCCGCGCGCGCAGGGAAGGCAGCGAACTGGGCGTGATCTTCCTGGACATCGACGACTTCAAGACGATCAACGACAGCCTCGGCCACGGCGCGGGCGACGCGGCCCTGATCGACGTGGCCAAGCGCCTGTCGAGAAGCATCCGCTCGAGCGACACCGCGGCGCGCTTCGGGGGCGATGAGTTCGTGGTGCTGCTGGAGGACCTGGATGGCACGCCGACCGCGGTGGAAGTGGCCGAGCGGGTGCTCGAGGATCTGCGCGCGCCGCTGATGGTGGCCGGCAAGGAGCTGGTGCTGCGCGCGAGCATCGGCATCTCGATCCTGCAGGGCGACTCGACGGCCAGCGCGGATGAGCTGATCCGCGACGCGGACGCGGCGATGTACATCGCCAAGCGCGATGGCAAGGGCGGCTATCGGATGTTCGAGCCGGAGATGCACGCGGGCGTGCTGGCGCGTTTGGAGCTGCGAGCCGATCTGCAGCGGGCCCTGGAGAGCGGCCAGTTCGACCTGTACTACCAGCCGATCGTGCGACTTGCGGATGGCGTGGTCGCGGGCATGGAGGCGCTGTTGCGCTGGCACCATCCCGAGCGGGGCCTGGTGGCGCCGCTCGACTTCATTCCCTTCGCCGAGGAGACGGGCCTGATCGTGCCGATCGGCCGCTGGGTGCTGCGCGAGGCCTGCCGCCAGGCGGTGGCCATCGGGCAACTGTGGAACGAGGATCCGCCGCTGTACATGTGTGTCAACTTATCTGTGAAGCAGTTGCAGCACAGCGATGTGATCGCGGAGGTGCGCGATGCGCTGGCGGACTCGGGCCTGCCGGCGGGCCTGTTGACGCTCGAGATCACCGAGTCGATGCTGATCGACGACCCCGAGATCGCGGTGGTGACGCTGAACGAGCTGCGCGAGCTGGGCGTGAGGATCGCGATGGACGACTTCGGCACGGGCTACAGCTCGCTGAGCTACCTGAGCCGCTTCCCCGTGGATGTGATCAAGATGGACCGCTCCTTCCTGCGCCCGGAGGCAACGCCGGAGGCGGTGGATCTGTCGAGCGCGGTGGTGGCGTTGGGCAGCTCGCTGGCGCTGGAGGTGGTGGCGGAGGGCATCGAGCTGGACGAGCAGCTGCGGCGCCTGCGCGAGCTGGGCTGCGAGCTGGGCCAGGGCTTCCACTTCGCGCACCCGATGGAGTCCGCGCGGATGTTTGATTACCTGGCGGGGACCACGACCACAGGGTCCCCATCCCCATCGGCATCGGGTTCGGCGCCGGGACCCGCCAACGGGCAATCATCCGGCAAGCAGGCGCCGGCCACGCCCGATGCTGCATAGCAGCTACGAGGGGCTGGATCGCGCCGTGTCCGGCACTCGCCCGCCGTCGGGAGCCGGCCCGTTCCCTCACTCCTCACCGGAGCACTTCCCCGTCCCCGAGGGCCCCTTCAAGACCTTCGCGGGACCGCGGGTGGTGCTGGCCAATCGCAACTTCCGCCTGCTGTTCGTGGGCAGGTGCGTGTCGCTGCTGGGCGATGGGGCGTTCCTCGTGGCGCTGGCGTGGCAGGCGTATACGCTCTCCGACGCCCCCACGGCGCTGTCGCTGATAGGCATCGCGATGACCACCCCTTTGATCGCGCTGCTGCTGGTGGGAGGTGTGGTCAGCGATCGCCACGACCGCCGCCGGGTGATGCTGATGGCGGACGCGGTCAGAGCCGCCCTGCTGGCGCTGATGGGCGCGCTGGCGCTGAGCGGAGCGCTGCGTCTGTGGCACATGATGGCGATAGTCGCGGTGTATGGCGCGGCGCAGGCCTTCTTCGACCCGGCCAGCGACGCGATCGTGCCCCAGCTGCTGCCCGGGTGGCAGCTGGGCGAGGCCAATGCGCTGGAGCAGATGGTGCGCCCGCTCGCCCTGCGCCTGGCGGGCCCCGCGGTGGGCGGAGCGCTGGTGGGAACGCTCGGCCCCGGAGCGGCTTTCCTCGCCGATGGCGCCACCTTCGTGGCCTCCGCGGTGGCGCTGTGGGCGATGTCCGCGCAGGCCCGCGCCGGGCTTCGCGCCAGGGACGGGGCGCCCACCACGGACGAGGCGGAGACCGGAGCCGAGACCTGGGATGGAGCCGGGAAGGCATTCGGGCAGGCCCAGGCCAAGGCCACATCCGGACCCGCTGTCGCCACGGCGAGCCGCGAGCTGCGCGAGGGCTGGAGCTACGTGCGCAAGCACGTGTGGCTGTGGGGCACGTTCGCCAGCGCGAGCGTGGCCTACCTGCTGTTCCTGGGTCCGGCGGAGGTGCTGCTGCCGTTCATGGTCAAGCACGTGCTGGGCGGGAGCGGGGTGCAGCTCGGCCTGGTGCTGGGCGCGGGCGGCCTGGGCTCCGTCGGCTGCGCGCTGGTGATGACCCGCAGCGGCTTGCCGAGCCGGAGCATGACGTTCATCTATGCCGTGTGGACGCTGGCCACGATCGCCGTAGCCGGCTATGGGCTGGCGACCGCGATGTGGCAGCTGATGGTGGCCAGCCTGGCCTTCAATCTGCTGGAGACGGCGGGCACGGTCGTGTGGGCGACGATGAAGCAGAGGCACGTGCCGGGACACCTGCTGGGCCGGGTGTCGAGCCTGGATTGGCTGATCTCAATCGGCCTGCTGCCGCTGTCGCTGGCATTGACGGGACCCGTGAGCGCCACGTTCGGCGTGCGCGCGACGCTGATCGGGGCGGGCGTGCTGGGAGCGGCGGCGACCCTGGGCGGTCTGCTGCTGCCGGGGATGCGCAGGGTGGATCACGTCTGGGGAGGCCCTCCCTCGGCGGCGCTGACGGCGAACACGATGTGAGCGCGCGCGACGGCGAGGAAGGCGTGATTCTCGATGGGCCCGCCGTCGAGGGGCTCGAGGGTGACGTCGGTGAGCGTGAGGAAGTCCCGCTCGGAGGCGTTGAGCACGTCCGAGACGCGGCTGCGGTAGCCGTCGCGGGCGAGCACTATGAGGCCTTCGATGCGATGCCGGGGGGTCTCCACGCGGATGCGCTCCTGGCGGTGGTCCATGCTCTCGGAGGCGGGGTCAGAGCCAGAGCCAGGGTCCTCACCGGGGAGGTGCGGGGGTGTGGGTGCTGTGGAGCTCACGCGGCCATTATCGCCTGACCGCGCGAGCTCCCGCACACCGCCCTACGGGATGACGATCGTGAAGGCGTAGCCGCTGGTCGTGGTGGTGGTGCCAAGGGTGGCGTAGGTGTCCACCTCGAAGGCGCTTGGGAGACAGTGAGGGTGCTGCGCGTTGACTGCGATTATGCCGGGGAGCCCGCCGGAGCTGTAGGAGACCTCCGGGGATACCGCCGCCGGCTCCTTGGAGGCATCGATGGGTGCGGCGGGAGTGACGCAGTAGACGCCCTTGCTGGGCTCGCTGACACCGGTGACGTTGACGGTCTGCCCAGAGATCAGATTGGCTGCGGTTTCCGAGGTGGGCTGCACGATCGCGTAGGCGCGTGCGGTGCCAGCCGGTCCGGGAGGTCCCTGCGCACCCGTGGGGCCCGTGGGGCCCGTGACCCCTGTGGCCCCCGTGGCTCCCACGGCTCCGGTGGCTCCCTTGGCGCCCGTGGATCCCTTGGCCCCCTTGGGGCCGGGCGCGCCGGTGAAGCCGCGCGGCCCGGTGGCGCCGGTGAAGCCCCGCGGCCCGCGCGGACCGGGGATGAGGCACTCGCGCACGCGGCGATGGCCGGAGAGGACGGTGAGGCAGCGCGAGGAGCTGGCCCTGTGCGCGGTGCTGGCAGCGAACAGGCTGGTGCCGGCGAGAGCGGGCACGGCGACGGTCATGGCCCCGATGACGGCGGGGGTGGCGAGCAGCGCGAGCGTGCGCGGATGGAGGGGATGACGCGGATGGAGGGGGTTGGGCTGGCGATGAAGGCGAGGTTGCATGTGGGGTTTCGTCCCTTTCCTGGTGGGCTGGTGCCGTTGAAAGAACACACGAGAGACCCGGTTGGAGCGGTTTGGAGCGGGATCCCCGGCATCCCGGCATCCCCGGCAGTCGATCGGCCAACGGCGGTCGATCAACCGATACAGTCGATCAGCCAACGCGGTCGATCACCCCAAGGTGGTCGATCAGCCGACGTGGTCGGGCACCCGCGCGGCGAGCCCGGCGCGCGCGATCGACTCGGCGGGCACGCCCAGCGGGTTGTGCGCGGGACGGTTGCGCTCTTCGCGGACGATGTAGAGCGGCCGGTGCTTGACCTCGTCGTAGATGCGCCCGACGTACTCGCCGATCACCCCGAGGGCGATCAGCTGAATTCCTCCGAGCAGGAGGATGGCGATCGTGATCGAGCCGAACCCCGGCAGGTAGGAGCCGGCGAGGCGCAGGCCGATGACGACGGGGATGGCGATGAAGGCCACCCCCGCGGAGACGATCCCCACGTAGGTGGCGAGCTGCAGGGGAAGGTGCGAGAAGGAGGCGATGGCGTCCAGCGAGAAGCGAAGCATCTTGCGCAGCGTGTACTTGGTCTCGCCGGCGTGGCGAGCGTCGCGCTCATAGGGCACGGCGGTCTGCGTGAAGCCCACCCAGACGGTCATGCCGCGCAGGAAGCGCGAGCGCTCTGTCATGGCCAGCAGCGCATCGAGCGCGCCGCGGTCGAGCAGGCGGAAGTCGCCGGAGTTGGGCTCGAGGTTGACCTGCGCGAGCTTGTCGAAGAGCTTGTAGAACCACGAGGCGGTGGCGAGCTTGAAGGCGGTCTCCCCCTGACGCCGTTGGCGCACGGCATAGACGACGTCGGAGCCCTGCTGCCACTGCTCGATCATGGTCGGGATCAGCTCGGGCGGATCCTGGAGGTCGGCGTCGATCATCGCCACGACATCCCCGATGGCGTGCTCGAGCCCGGCCGTGAGAGCCGCCTGGTGTCCGAAGTTGCGCGAGAGATGGATGACGCGCACGCGCGGGTCCTGGTCGGCGAGGCGGTCGAGCAGCCGCGGGGTGGCGTCGGAGGAGCCGTCGTTGACGAGCACGAGCTCGAAGGTGAAGTCGGCGAGCGCCGCGATGGCGCGCTGGGCGAAGAGCTCGATGAGCTGCTCCTCGTTGTAGACGGGCGCGACGACGCTGAGCAGCGCGGGGGAGCGGGACGGATGGCGTGGGGCGATGGACACGAGCTGAGGACCTGGAGAAGCTGGTTAAGTGTGGCGCATGAAGAGAGTAGAGGAAGAGCCCCCAGGAAGCCGGAGCCCTCGAATGCGCACGCACGTGCTGGCGCAGTTCGTCAAGTTCGGCATCGTTGGCGTAAGCAATACGCTGCTGTTCCTGGCAGTCTATACGCTGCTCGTGGAGGGCCTGGGCGTGTGGTACCTCGCGGCCTCGGCGATCGGCTTCGTGATCGGCGCGACCAATGGCTTCCTCCTGAACCGCCGCTGGACGTTCAGCGGCCACGTGGGCGACGCATTGACCCCCGTGCGCTGGGGGATCGTGCAGGGAGGAGGACTGCTGCTGAACCTGGGGGTGGTGGCCACGTGTGTGGAGGGCATCGGCATGGATGAGCTGCCGGGGCAGGCGGTGGCGATCGCGATCGTGGTGGTGATCACCTTCGCGGCCAACCGCGCGTGGACCTTCCGCACGCGCCCAGCGCAGGCGAGCGGGCAGGAATTGTTTTGATTTGAGGGGGCCGGTTTGGCGCCGAGCCGATGCGCAGGCCGAGAATCGCGCGAGCGCAGGCCGAGAATCGCGCGAGGTGAATATCTGACTATCTGACGCACTCGGGAGGATCGGAAATACAATGTGCAACTGGCCCAGAATCCAGGCCAGAGGCCCACCCGTGACCCTTCCCCTCAGCCGAACAAAGCCAACAGCGAGAGTCCCGCCGGGATGCGGACCCCGCGCCCAATCAATCTCGCCTCGAGATTCATCGGCTGCTGGAGCCCCCAGTTGAGCGGCGCCGGGGGGACCCAGAGGTCGAGGCTCGAACCCTCACCCCCCCGGCTGAAGAGCTCGAGCGCGCGCAGGCCGATCGCCAGCGGCAGCAGGAGCGAGTTGAAGTGCGTGGTGCGCTCGCAGCGCCAGCCCGCCCGCTCGGCGGCCCCCACGAGGGTCCCCCGGCTGTAGCGCCGATGATGGTGGTTGATGACGTCGTGGCGGCTCCAGAGCCACTGGTAGGCGGGCACGGTGACGAGCAGCCTCCCCCCCGGCGCGACCACGCGGCGCAGCTCGCGCAGCGCCGCGACGTCATCCTCGAGGTGCTCGATGACGTCCAGGCTGACGGCCAGGTCGAAGCTGTCCTGCGCAAAGGGCATCTCAAGCGCCGACCCTTCGATGACCTCCCCCACCCCCCGCGCGCGCGCCGCCTGAACGCTCGGCGCGGAGAGCTCGATGCCGGTGACCGTCCCAAGGCGCCTCAGCTCCACCATGTTGCGCCCGCTGCCGCAGCCGGCGTCGAGCACTCTCGTGCCAGGAGCCAGGGCGAGGTTGCGAAGGGCCACCTCCAGCACCCGGCGGCGCCCGCTGTACCACCAGTGGCGGTCCTCGACGCGGTGGGTCTGGAGCTCGAAGTCTCGATCCACGGCCCTGCATCTTTTACGAAAGCCCGGTCAAACGCTGCGCGGCTCCCCCTCCATACGTTCTGCGGCTCCCCC
>CAZOQI010000036.1:0-9489 GCA_964582105.1 uncultured Solirubrobacteraceae bacterium | reverse complement strand
ATGCGCAGCCGCGATCTCACCCTGCGAATGACCCACAACCACAGCCGGCTCCACACCACACGCCCGCCACAACCCCGCCAACGACACCATCACCGCGAACAGAGCCGGCTGCACCACATCGATCCGCTCAAACCCCGGCGCACCCCCCTCACCACGCAACACACCCTCAAGCGACCAATCCACATAAGGCGCCAACGCCTCACCACACCACCGCATCCGCTCCGCGAACATAGGCGAACAATCCAACAACTCCACCGCCATACCCACCCACTGCGAACCCTGACCCGGAAACAGGAACACGACGCCGCGATCCCCGACGTTGGCCACCCCCTCCAGCACATTCACCGCCGACTCCTCCCGTGCCAGCGCATCGAGGCCCGCCAGCAGAACATCCCGCTCGCCGCCCACCACGACCGCGCGATGCGCAAACGCCGAGCGGCCAACCGCCAACGAGTACCCGACAGCCGCTGGCCCAAGCGCGTCACGAGCCTCGACGAATCCCCGCAACCGCTCGGCCTGCGCCCGCAGACCCGGCGCGCCCCGACCGGACACCACCCACGGCATCACACCGCCGAAACCAACGATCACGTCATCGGCGACAGTGTTGACGGCGCTGCTGGCTTCGCCCTCGGCGGCTCTCCCGTCCTCACCCGCGGCCCAAGCGCCGACAGGCAACTCGCCATCCGGCTCCTCGAGAATCAGATGAGCATTGGTGCCACTGAGCCCGAACGAGGACACCGCCGCCCGCCGCGGCTCACCATTGCGCGACCACGGCACCTCCTCGACCAGCAACGACACCCCGCCGGCCGACCAATCCACCTGCCGCGAGGGCTCATCGACGTGCAGCGTCCTCGGCAGCATGCCGTGACGCATCGCCATCACCATCTTGATGACCCCAGCCACACCCGCCGCCGCCTGCGTGTGGCCGATGTTCGACTTCAGCGAGCCAAGCCACAACGGACGCGCCTCGGGCCGACCCTGCCCATAGGTCGCCAGCAACGCCTGCGCCTCGATCGGATCGCCGAGCACGGTGCCCGTGCCATGACCCTCCACCGCATCGACCTGGCCGGCCGACAGGCCCGCATCGGCCAGCGCGCGCGCGATCACCCGCTGCTGGGATGGGCCATTGGGCGCCGTCAACCCATTGCTCGCGCCATCCTGGTTGACCGCGCTGCCCCGCACCAGCGCCAGCACCGGATGACCCAGACGCCGCGCGTCCGACAGTCGCTCCAGCAGCACCACGCCCACACCCTCAGACCACGCTGTGCCATCCGCCGCATCGGCGTAGGACTTGCACCGCCCATCGGGAGCCAAACCCCGCTGACGGCTGAACGCCACGAACACTCCCGGCAGCGACAGCACGGTCACGCCTCCCGCCAACGCCAGGTCACACTCGCCCCCGCGCAGCGCTTGACAGGCAAGGTGCAGGGCCACCAGCGAAGACGAGCACGCCGTGTCGACCGTCACCGCCGGACCCTCCAACCCGAACGTATAAGCCACCCGGCCAGACACCACGCTGCCCGCCCCACCCGTCATCCCGTAACCCTCGAGATCCAAGGCCTGCTGCCGTCCCGCCGCATAGTCGCAATAAATCGCGCCTGCGAATACCCCCGTCTGGCTGCCCCGCAGCGACGACGGGACGATACCCGCGTTCTCAAACGCCTCCCAACTGATCTCCAACAACAGCCGCTGCTGGGGATCCATTGCCACCGCCTCACGCGGACCGATCTCAAAGAACCCCGCATCGAACTCGCCCGCGTCGTGGACAAAGCCGCCCTCACGTGTATAGCTCGTTCCCGGGTGATCGGGATCAGGGTCATACAACCGCTCCACATCCCAGCCACGATCGACCGGGAACTCCGAAATCCCGTCCCGACCTGAGGCAACCATCTCCCACAACGCATCAGGCGAAGACACACCCCCCGGATACCGACACGCCATACCCACGATCGCAACCGGCTCGTCGGCAGACGCCCTCGCCGCAATCGAGACCGCAGTCTTGCCTTGCACCTTTTCGGCGGTGTTCAGCAGGTGCTCGGCGAGTGTGCTGGGGGTGGGGTAGTCGAACACCAGTGTCGCCGGCAGACGCAGTCCTGTGGTCGCGCCCAGCCGGTTGCGGAGCTCGACCGCCGCCAGCGAGTCGAAGCCGAGCTCCTTGAAGGTGCGTTGCGCATCGATCGCGTCGGCGGAGGCGTGCCCAAGGATCGTGGCCGCGTGGGTGCGGACGAGATCGAGAACGATGCGTGGGCGCTCGTCCTCGGGAACGCTCGCCAAGCGCTTGGAGAGCGACCCACGGGCGGCGTCCGCTGCTCGGCGGTGGGGCGTGCGCACCAGACCCCGAAGCAGCGCCGGCACCTCCCCGCCCCCGGCCTGTGCGCGCAACGCCGGGATATCCAGGCGCATCGGGAGCAGCAGCGACTCGCCCGAGCCCTGCGCGGCGTCGAACAACCCCAGACCTTCCTCGGCCGAAAGGGCAGCAACGCCAGAACGCGCCAGCCGCGTGAGATCCGCCTGATCCAGACGACCGGCCATACCACCGGCCCACTGCCCCCACGCCAGCGAGACGCCGGCCAGCCCGCGCGCCCGGCGATCGCAGGCCAGGGCATCCAGGAAGGCGTTGGCTGCCGCATAGTTGCCCTGGCCGGCGCCCCCGAAGGTACCCGAGGCGGAGGAGAACACGATGAACGCCGAGAGGCCCATGTGCTCGGTCAGCTCGTGCAGATGCCAGGCCGCATCGACCTTGGGCGCCAGCACACGCTCGACCTGCTCCGCCGTCAGGGACGCGAGGAGACCATCGTCGAGCACTCCCGCCGCGTGCACCACCGCGCCCAACGGGTGCTCCCCCGCGACTTCCTCGAGCAGCCCCGCCAGCTGCTCACGGTCGGCCACATCGCACGCCGCCACCATGACGTGCGCGCCCAACTCGCTCAGCTCGGCCTCGAGCTCGCACGCACCCGGCGCCTCACGTCCACGGCGGCCGACCAGGACGAGGCTGCGCACCCCATGCTCCACGACCAGATGCCGCGCCAGCAGAGCACCCAGATCCCCGGTGCCGCCGGTGACCAGCACCGTGCCCCAGGCACTGACCGGGGAGGGGATGCTCAGCACGATCTTGCCGACGTGCCGCGCCTGGCTCATGAACCGGAACGCCTCCGGTGCGCGACGTACATCCCACCCGGTGATCGGCAGCGGCTGGAGCACGCCACTCTCAAACAGCTCCATCAGCTCCGCGAGCATCTCCCCGATACGCTCGGGCCCCGCTTCCATCAGATCGAACGCGCGGTAGGCCACACCCGGGTGACTCTCGGCGACCTCCTCCGGATCACGGATATCGGTCTTGCCCATCTCGATAAAACGACCGCCACCGGGCAGCAGCCCAAGCGAAGCGTCCACGAGCTCCCCCGCAAGACAATCCAGGACGACGTCCAGGCCCTCACCACCCGTCACCCCCATGAACCGATCCTTGAACTCCAATGTGCGCGAGGAGGCGATGTGCGCCTCATCCAACCCCAGCGACTCCAATGCACCCCACTTCCCGGGACTCGCGGTCCCGAACACCTCGACGCCCAGATGCCGCGCCAACTGCACCGCGGCCATGCCAACTCCGCCCGCCGCGGCGTGCACCAACAGCCGCTCACCCCGCTGCACGCCCGCCAAGTCCACAAGCCCGTAATACGCCGTCAAGAACACCATCGGGATCGAAGCAGCCTCCGCGAACGACCAACCCTCGGGTATCCGGACAACGGTGCGATGGTCGGTCACCGCGACCGAGCCGAACGCACCGGACAGCAGACCCAACACGCGATCGCCGGGAGCGAGACTGCTCACACCCGGGCCGACCTCGAGCACAACTCCCGCGCCCTCGCCTCCGAAAATATTTCCGCCCACGGCGACCAGACCCAGGGCGACCAGGACATCGCGGAAATTCAGGCCCGCGGCGTGCACGGCGACACGAATCTGCCCCTCATCCAGAGACTCGGCCACCTCGGGGCAGGGAAAAAGCGCAAGGTCTTCGAGAGTGCCGCCCTCGGCGACGCCCAACCGCCACTGCGCAACCTCGGCGGGCACCACCAACATCCCATCCGCTGCTGCCCGTGCCAGCCTCGGAGCAGACACGACGCCGTCCCGCACAGCGAGCTGCGGCTCCCCGGACGCAACCGCCGCACCCAGCACAGCCCACGACGCATCCGCACCATCAACATCCATCAAAACGAACCGCTCGGGATTCTCCGACTGCGCCGAACGCACCAGCCCCCACACCGCCGCGCCGGCAAGGTCCGGCACGCCCTCTCCGGGCAGCATCGCCACCGCACCGCGGGTGACCACCACCAGCTGCGAAGCGGAGAAGCGCTCATCGGCAAGCCACTCCTGCAACAACCCCAACACCCGATGCACGCCCACGTGCGCAGCCGCGACGACTCCACCGGCTCCCTCGACGGCTCCCTCGACAGAAGACGCATCGGCAGCCGTCGCTCCCGCACCATGCGTGCAATCCACGAGCACCACCTCGGGCAGCTCCGCACCGCCCTCAACAGACTCCCTCAACGACCCCAGATCCGCGAACACCCGAGCAGCGGGCTCACCACCGCCAAGCGCCCTCGCGACCCCGGCGTCACCAGGACCCAGCATCGCCAGCCCACCCACAGCCCCCTGCGCAGAGACCGGCGCCGCGACCCAATCCACGCGATACAACGACTCCCGATAACCCCCCCGGGCAGCGCCGATCTGCTCCGGGGAAACCTCCCGCAAGACCAGCGAACCCACCGACGCGACCAGCCCGCCAGCCTCGTCAGTTCCAACCAGGGACATCTCACCGCCACCCACCCCCGCCACGTAGACGCGCAACGAAGACGCACCCGCCGCGTGCAGACACGCATCGCCCCACGAAAACGGCAACCCCACCCCACTCCCCCCGCTCGCAACCAGGATTCCGTGCAGCGCCGAGTCCAGCAGGGCCGGGTGCACGCCGAACAGGCCCGCCCGCGACACCTCATCCTCCGGCAGCGAAACCTCGGCGAGCACATCATCTCCACACCGCCACGCGGCACGCAGACCCTGGAACGCCGGGCCGTAATCGAGGCCCAGCTCCGCGAAACGCTCATACAGACCCTCGACCTCCACCTCGACCGCGCCATCCGGTGGCCACACGCCTCCAGCCAATACCCCCAGCCGTCCATCAACAGCCTCAGCCGCAGCATCAGCATCAGCCGCACCGTCCGCGGCAAGCACGCCGCTGGCGTTGCGCGTCCACGCCTCCTCGCTCAGCATCTCCTCACCGGCCCGTGTCTGCGGGCGAGAGTGAATGCCCAGCGATCGCAGACCGGACTCATCCGGCGCCCCCAGCGAAATCTGGATCTGCATCGCCCGCTGCTCTTCGAGCACCAGCGGCAACTCCAGCGTGAGCTCCCGCACGTGCCCGTACCCGACCTGGCCACCCACGTGCAACGCCAGCTCGAGAAATGCGGTGCCGGGCAGCAGCACGACACCCATCACCGCGTGATCCGCGAGCCACGGGTGGGTCTGGAGCGAAAGGCGACCGGTGAACAGCCATCCCTCACCGTCAGCCAGCGCGACGGCCGCGCCGAGGAGGGGATGCTCCGCCGAGGTCTGGCCGGCCGAGGTCATATCCTCCGGGCTCAGCGCCCCAAGCGCCAGCCAGTAGCGCTCGCGCTGGAAGGCATAGGTGGGGAGCCTCACCTGCCGGGCGCCCGACCCCTCGAACACCCGGCGCCAATCCACGTTCACACCACGCACGAACACCTCAGCCAGCGCCGCGAAAAGGGCCTGTGGCTCGGAGCGCTCGCCGCGCAGCGCCGGAACCGCCGCCACGGGCGCCTCCCCCACCTGGTCCTCCTCGCCGTCCTCCTCGCCGGCGAGGCAATCCTGGGTCATCGCGCTCAACACACCATCAGGGCCCAGCTCCAGGAAGCTCCTCACGCCCCGCGCGGCGAGCGAGCGCACACCGGCACAGAACCGCACCGTCTCACGTACGTGACGCACCCAGTAAGCGGCCGAACACACCTCCTCGCCGGCCACCACCTCGCCCGTCACATTCGACACCAGCGCAATCCGCGGCGCAGCGAAGGACAGACCCTCCGCAACCTTCCCGAACTCCTCGAGCATCCCATCCATCCGCGGCGAATGAAACGCATGACTGACCCGCAGGCGCTTCGTCTTGCGACCCCGCTGCTCCCACAGCCCCGCGATCTCCAGCACCGCGCTCTCATCGCCGGAGAACACCGCCGCACGGGGACCGTTCACCGCCGCCAACGCCACCTCCCGCTCACGCCCCGCCAAGGACTCCAGCACCTCGTCCTCAGACGCCTGCACCGAGACCATCGCCCCGCCCTCGGGCAACGCCCCCATCAAACGACCGCGCGCCGCCACCAGCTCACATGCGTCCTGGAGCGAGAACACTCCCGCCACGAATGCCGCCGCAATCTCTCCGATCGAATGGCCTGCCACATAGTCGGGGCGCACGCCCAATCCCTCCACCAGCCGGAACAACGCCACCTCGAGCGCGAACAACCCAGCCTGCGTAAACACCGTCTGGTCCAGCAACCCCACCTCGACCCCAACCCCATCTCCATCCACGTCCCCAACCGCATCCCCAACGCCGAACATCACATCTCGCAACGAACGACCCAACGAGCCGTCCAAACACTCACACACCTCATCCAACGCGCCCGCGAACAGCGGGAACGCCTCATACAGCTCCCGGCCCATGCCCACACGCTGCGCGCCCTGGCCGGTGAACAGCAACCCCAGACCACCACCCACAACGGCGCCCGCGACCACACCCCCATCGAGCTCGCCACGCTCCAGCGCGCCAAGACCACCAAGCATTCCCTCACGATCCTCGCCCAACACCACCGCCCGATGCTCAAACAACGAGCGACCCACCGCCAGCGACAACCCCACATCCGCCAACCCAAGCCCTGGATCGTCATCCACAAACGCCCGCAGACGCCCGGCCTGAGCACGCAACCCCTCAGCGCCTCTTGCCGACACCACCCACGGCACCACACCACCCAACACCCCGCCGCCGCCGAGCGCATCCTCCCTCGCGCCATCCGGCTCAGGCGCCTCCTCGAGAATCAGATGAGCATTGGTGCCACTGAGCCCGAACGAGGACACCCCTGCCCGCCGCGGCTCACCGTTGCGCGACCACGGCACCTCCTCGACCAGCAACGACACCCTGCCGGCCGACCAATCCACCTGCCGCGAGGGCTCATCGACGTGCAGCGTCCTGGGCAGCACCTCATGGCGCATCGCCATCACCATCTTGATGACCCCAGCCACACCCGCCGCCGCCAGCGTGTGGCCGATATTCGACTTCAGCGAGCCAAGCCACAACGGACGCTCCTCGGGCCGACCCTGCCCATACGCGGCCAGCAGGGCCTGCGCCTCGATCGGATCGCCGAGCACGGTGCCCGTGCCATGACCCTCCACCGCATCGATCTGGCCGGCCGAGAGGCCGGCATTGGCCAGCGCCTGAGCGATCACCCGCTGCTGCGATGGGCCATTGGGCGCCGTCAACCCGTTGCTCGCGCCATCCTGGTTGACCGCGCTGCCCCGCACCACCGCCAGCACCTCATGGCCCAGACGCCGCGCGTCCGACAATCGCTCCAGCAGCACCACGCCCAGACCGTCCGACCACGCCGTCCCATTCGCCGCATCGGCGTAGGACTTGCACCGCCCATCGGGAGCCAGACCCCGCTGACGGCTGAACGCCACGAACATCTGCGGCGATGACAGCACCGTCACGCCTCCCGCCAACGCCAGGGAACACTCACCCCCGCGCAGCGCCTGACAGGCAAGGTGCAGGGCCACCAGCGAAGACGAGCACGCCGTGTCCACCGTCACCGCCGGACCCTCCAACCCGAACGTATAAGCCACCCGGCCACACACCACGCTGCCCGCCCCGCCCGTCGACTCATAGCCCTGCAGGCTCGGAGGCAGGGACCGCAGGCTCTCCGTGTAGTCCTGATGGATCAAGCCGACGAACACTCCCGTCTGGCTGCCTCGCAGCGACGATGGAGCTATGCCCGCGTCCTCGAACGCCTCCCAACAGGCTTCCAGCAGCAGGCGCTGCTGAGGATCCATCGTCAACGCCTCGCGCGGACCAACCTCGAAGAACCCCGCATCGAACTCGTCGGCGTCATGGACAAAGCCACCCTCACACGTATAGCTCGTCCCCAGATGATCGGGATCGGGGTTATACACCTTCTCCATATCCCAGCCCCTATCGGCGGGAAACTCCGTAATCCCGTCCCCACCCGACGCGATCAACTCCCACAACCCATCAGGCGAGCTCACCCCCCCCGGATATCGGCAGGCCATACCCACAATCGCAACCGGCTCGATTTGGCTGGCAAGGAGCTGGCGGTTCTGTCGCCGCAGTCGCTCACTCTCCTTGAGGGACGCTCGCAGCGCCTCGACGACCTGATCCGCGGGCATGGTCATTGGGCATCCTCCCTGTCAGCGCTCATAGCGGTTCGGACGAGACTCTCAATGTCCATGTCGTCGATCTGCTCTGCCTCTTCACTGGTTGCCGCCGCTTCATCGCCAGGCTCGGCGAGCTGCAACAGGGTCTCGATCAGACCGGCCTTGCGCAGATAGTCGATGGGAATGGATCCAAGAACCGCTCGGATCTTGGCCTCGTCTGCATCGCTGTCACTGTCGCCATCGGCATCGGGAGCAATCTCATCCAACAGATAGCCCGCCAGCGCGGCAGGCGTGGGATAGTCGAACACGAGCGTGGCCGGCAGGCGGAGCGCAGTCGCCGCGGTGAGCCGGTTACGCAGCTCTATGGCTGTCAGCGAGTCAAAGCCGAGATCCTTGAACGGCCGCTCCACGTCCACCGCCGCCGGCGAGGAATGCCCAAGCACGATCGCCACCTGAGCACGCACCTCATCGAGCACCACCTGCGGGCGCTCGCTCGCGGATACGCCGCTCAAACGTCTGGCGAGCAATCCACCGGCTACGTCCGTGGCGAGGCGTGGCGGTGTGCGGATCAGACCGCGCAGCAGCGCCGGCACCATTCCGGCCTTCGCCTGCGCACGCAGCGCAACGGTGTTCAGATGCATCGGTATCAGCAGCGCCTCGTCCGTGCTGTGCGCGGCGTCGAACAGCTCCAAGCCTTCTTCGCGGGAGAGAGCGGCCACACCTGAGCGCGCCACGCGCATGAGATCCGCCTCATCCAGATGGTCGGTCATCGCACCGGCCTGCGCCCACTTGCCCCAGGCCAGCGAGACACCGGCGCTCCCCCGCGCGCGGCGATAGGACGCCAGGGCGTCCAGGAAGACATTGGCTGCCGCATAGTTGCCCTGGCCCGCGCTGCCAAACGTGCCCGCGGCGGAGGAGAACATGGTGAACATCGAGAGACCCATCCCCTCGGTCAACTCGTGCAGATGCCACGCCCCATCCACCTTCGGCGCCAACACACGATCCACCCGCTCCGCCGTCAAAGACCCGATCACACCATCG
>CAZOQI010000035.1:0-2388 GCA_964582105.1 uncultured Solirubrobacteraceae bacterium | reverse complement strand
CGTGACGCTCGTCCCGGTGACGGTCGTGTAGGTGGTGTTGCGCGTGCTCGTCGGGTTCACGATCCTCGCCAGCGTGTAGCTCGTGACACCAGGGATCGCCGTCCACGACACAGTGTCACCATGCACACTGAGCACCGGAGCCACAGGGCCAGCAGGCGTCACAGGGGCTACAGGGGCTGCGGGTGGCGCTGGTTCGGGTGTGCCGCTGCCCGAGCCTGGGTTGGAACCCGTGCCCGTGCCCGAACCCGTGCCGCTACCTGAGCCTGAGCCTGAGGGCGGCTGCGTGGTCGGCGGTGGCTGCGTGATTGGCGGGGGAACATGATGATGGGTCCTACGAGTACGT
Source organism: uncultured Solirubrobacteraceae bacterium (assembly GCA_964582105.1). Lineage (GTDB taxonomy): Bacteria > Actinomycetota > Thermoleophilia > Solirubrobacterales > Solirubrobacteraceae > Palsa-744. The sequence continues at coordinate 2,045 of CAZOQI010000035.1, read as the reverse complement.
ACCTGTGCGTGCTTGCTGGTGGTGCTTGCGTTGGTGGCGGTCTGCCGATGGTGGCGTCGATGGTGGGTCGTCCGCGCTCGTGTTCCGGCCTTGAGCGACACCGGAGTGACGGTGGTCCTGTGCTGGCCGAAGAGCATGGCGCTCGCCGGACCCGCGAATACGACCATGACGAAGATCGCAAGCGCCGCGACGATGAAGCGGCCTGGTCTTGTGAATGTAGACATTCAAACTCCTTCGGAAACTGGGCTGTCTCTGAGAGACCCCTGGCTTTGCGGACCCGCCTTGCGACGGGGGTGCCGTTGTCGGGATTGATCGGGCGCGTTCGGGCAAGGTGGCCCGGGAGGGGGGGCTGGCGCGCCCTGTTTCTTGAGGTCTGCACGAAATCTTTCGACTGTGCTCCGTGCATCCTTGAGCGTTCAGGCGCCATTTGGGCGTTTTGATCGGTTTGCCCTCACGATCTCGCGGTGGGTCCCCACCGCACCTGCGGCAATCCCGCACCAGCATTGAGGATTCCGGCGAAATGACGCCCGATCGGGCGTGCGCCGTCCGCAGGGAATCTGCTGGACGGACGATGGACCGGAGGGCTGGACGGACGATGGATCGGAGGGCTGGACGGACGATGGATCGGAGGGCTGGACGGACGATGGACCGAGGCGTGGTCCGCTAGGCCAGCAGCGAGCTGAGCGCCTCGATCGAGTAGCGCTCAGCGGCAAGCTCGCGCCCGCGCCGGCCCAGTTCGGGCGCGCCGTCGCGCAGCATGCGTATGAGTGCCGCCGCGAAGGCCTCGCCGCCGTCTGCGAGCTGGAGGTGCTCGCCGTCGCGCACATCCAATCCAGCCGCGGCGCGCTCGGTGGCGAGGACCGGCAGGCCGTAGGCCAGCGCCTCGATCAGCTTCAGCGGGCTGCCTCCCCCTTGGAGCAGGGGAACCACGGCACAGCGAGCGCTCGCGTAGGCCGCTGAGAGCTCATCGACGAAGCCGACGGCCTCCACGCGCGGATCGCTGGATGGAGGCTGCTGCAGGCCGGTGCCGACGACCCGCAGTCGCGCGTCTGGCAGCTCGGCCCACACGCGCGGGAAGACCTCCTCCAGCAGGAACCGCAGCCCGTTGCGGTTGGGCTCGTAGTAGAAGCTCGCCACGAAGATCGCGCGGTGCTCCCTGGTGAGGGGAGCCACCGGCGTAATCGCGGCTACGTCGATTACGTTGGGCACACAGCGCAGGCGCGCGCCGGGGCACAGCGCGCTCGCGCCGGCCATGTCCGCCTCGCTCACCATCCACGACTCGCTGGCGCGTCTGAGCACTCCTCGCTCGAAGATGCGCAGCGCGTGTCGCCTCATGGCGCTCCCGATCGCTCCCGCGCCCAGGTACTCGTGGCGGAAGTCCGACTCGAGATTGTGGGCGTTGTAGATCACCGGGCGCCCGTGCGCCAGATGCCTGAGTGCTGCGGCGGCGATCGGCCCGTCGGCGATCACTGCTCCGCGCTGCGGAGCGTCCGCCAGATGCGTCGCCTGCGCGGCCAGCTCGGGCGAGACCCCGCGTGCGAACGAGGCCGGCACCCCGTGCAGACGCGCCGCCGCATAGGCCAAGAGGCGTTGCGCACCGCGCGAGGGCCTCACTTCGTGCAGCTCGATCCCCGGGATCGACCTGAATGCCTCGTCCGGCTCGTCCGCGCCAATGCGGACGTAGAGCAGATCCAGACCCCCCTGCGCGGCCAGCGCGCGGGCCACCCCGTAGGTGCGCAGCGCCTGGCCGGATCCCAGCGCAGGCGTATACATGGTGACGAGCAGATCCCTCATGGATTGGCGTGCGGGGTTGGCGTGCGCCCCGGCTGCTCTGAGAGCCAGCCGGACCCGCGGCTCGACCGAGCCTATCCGGTGGCCCTGCTCGTTGGTCCTGTCCTACTCCAGTCCTACTGTCCCTCTGTGGTGGCGAAGGTGGTGAGGACGTTGTATGTGGGGCGTGTGGTGTTGTCGTTGTTCATGTAGCCGAATTGTCCGGTGCCGTCGTCGTGTGACTGGTAGATCCAGATGCCGGCTACGTGGGGGTT
>CAZOQI010000034.1:0-2304 GCA_964582105.1 uncultured Solirubrobacteraceae bacterium | reverse complement strand
AAGCACAGCGACGAAGCGACGCACCATCAACATCCCCTCCCGGAGCAATCGAGAACACGACCACCCAGGAGAACCGGGCAGCACAAAACCGTCCCGGGCACAGCACCCGAGACGGCGAAACGACGGCGAGCCCTACAGCCGGCTCGGTCCGCTAAGAGAGAGAGAGAGAGAGAGAGATGCACCAGCCATGCTGTTGCATCTTGTTACGGTCCCCGTTGGGGCCGTAGGATCACTGGCCGCGCCGCGCGCGGTGAAGGCAATGTCGCTCATCGCTCATCTCTTCCCAAGACGATCAAGTCCCTCTCCCATCCATCCCTCGTCAGCGCTGAAGCCCAACCCGAAGGCGAACCCCAAAACCAGACCTATTTGATGTCGCGCTCAGCCAGCGAGTCCGCAAGCCAAGCCCAACACGAACACTATAAGCACAACCCGCCCCCCATGTCAACCCTTTGAGGGAGCTTCCCATGCCCGCCCCATCCAGACCAGGCTCTACAATCGCTGCAATGACGACCAAGGAACGCCTGCACCGGCTTGCGCGATCAGCCTGGACAACCTGCGCACCGTCCCCCGAGTGACGCTCACCGAGCGCATCGCCACGCTCGGCCCGGATCCTATGCACGATGTCTGTCAGGCGCTGACGGCCTCAACGGCCTGCTGAGCCAGGCTCTCAACCCGCGCTCAGCAGCGCCCGGCGGATCAGGTGCATGGCCACGGTGGTGGCGCGATCACGGATGTCCGCGCGGGCGCCGGGGAGGGTGGCCGAGCGGGTCAGGTGCCCGCCCTCGCCTGGGCCGGCGATGCTGAAGCAGACCAGGCCCACGGGCTTCTCCTCGCTGCCGCCGCCGGGGCCGGCGATGCCGGTGATGCCCACGCCGACATCGGCGCCGAGGTGGGTGCGCGCGCCGTCGGCCAGGGCCTGCGCCACCTCGGTGGAGACGGCGCCGTGGCGCTCGATCAGGGCGGGGTCCACTCCCGCTTGGGCGGACTTGACCTCGTTGGCGTAGGCGACGATCCCACCGCGGACGTACCGCGACGCTCCGGGCGGGTCGGTTAGGCGGGCCGCCAGGAGGCCGCCGGTGCAGGACTCGGCGATTGCGATCGTGTGCTGCTCGCGCAGCAGCGCCGCCACCTGCTCGTCGATCGTGCTTCCGTCGTCGGAGAAGAGCGTGTCGGCGTGCCGCTCGCGCACCACGGCCTCGAACGCGACATACGACTCCTCCGCGTCCGGTTCAAAGCGCGTGACGATCTCGATCTCGCCCCGGCGCAGGCAGGTGGTGATCTCCAGGCGGTCGAGTTCCACGCCCTCGCGCTCGGCCACGCGCAGGGTCTCCGCGATCTCGGACTCGGGGATGCCGAACAGGCGCAGCACACGCAGGCGGTACTCGCCGGCGCCCTTCAGGGCCAGGCGCAGCGCCTCGGTTTGGAGAGCCGCCTCCCACATCGGCTGCAGCTCGCGCGGAGGCCCGGGGAGAACCACCACCGTCGGACCCTCTGCGACCCTCGAACCTTCAGACTCACGCTCAGGTTCAGGTTCAGCGTCACCCCCACGGGTTGCCGAGCGCTCGGCGGGGGGCTCGGCCTGCACATCGGGCGGCGGTACGACCAGGCCGGGCGCCGTCCCCACCGGTTCGAGGATCGTGGCGCCTGCGGGAACGATCGCCTGCTTGCGGTTGCCCGCGCGGATGGCCTCCATGTCGAGGTTGGGGAAGCGCGCGGCGAGCGGGAGCAGGATCTCGGCGATGCGCTCCTCCAAGGCCTCGTCCAGCACCATCGGGCGCCCCTGGAACTCCCCCACGACCTCGGCGGTCAAATCGTCCGCGGTCGGGCCGAGGCCGCCGCTGGTGAGGATCAGACTCATGCCCTCCTCGCGCATGAAGGCCAGGGCGGCGGCCATGTCCTCGCGGCGGTCGCCCACGATCAGGATGTGGGCCAGGTCCACGCCCAGGTCGCGCAGGCGGTCGGACAGCCAGGGGCCGTTGCGATCAGGGATGACGCCCGTGAGCACCTCCGTGCCGGTGATGACGATGCCGGCGCGGACGGGCACTATGCGCCCTCTCCACGGCCGCCCGTCCGGCGCGCAATCCCCCTGTCCCCCGGGCGGCTCACTTGCACGTGGGCAGCTGCCCTGCCGCGAGCGGGTGGCGGCCGCCGGCCTTGGTGATCGAGTAGCCGATCGCCTGGCTGGAGGCGGGGACGGCGCGCACGGTGCCGTCGATCAACAGCGCCACCGATGCGTTGCCGAGCACGATCGTGAAGCGGTGGGAGTGATAGGTGGGCTGGGCGGAGGGGTTGGTGTGGTTCGGG
>CAZOQI010000033.1:0-32309 GCA_964582105.1 uncultured Solirubrobacteraceae bacterium | reverse complement strand
TCTGCATCACCCGCCAGATCATCACCGCTGTGAAGACCGCCACGCGCAACAAGCACACTCCGCTCAATCAGTACGTCTCTTTCTCATCCACTCCCGCCTCGGCCAGCGAGGACGTGCCCACGCTCGATCAGGTGATACCGGGCTCCACGATCCACGACCCCGTCAACCAGGTCATCTCCTCCGAGGAGCTGCGCTCGCTTGTCGGCTGCCTGTCGACCGCGCTCTCCGAGCTGGAGTCGCGCGTGCTCACGCTCTACCTCGACGGCTGCTCCTACGAGCAGGTGGGGGAGCGCCTCGCGTGCGACACCAAGACCGTCGACAACGCCCTCCAGCGCGTCAAGCGCAAGGTCGGCGCCCACCTGGACACACGCGCGGTGGCGCTCTGACACCTACGGCTTTTCCGATTCTGCTCTGCCTTCCCCTCCCGCTTCCGAGCCTTCGGAGGGCAGGGAGGAGTTGCCGGGGGCTTCGGGCATCAGCGCCGATGCCGGGCCTGGCGTCACCTGGATCGTGAATGGCTGGCTGGCCGCACCCAGGTTCTCCGGGCCACCGGGGATGAAGACCCGGAAGACCTTCGTGCCGGGGTCGTACACCGTGTGCACGATCGAGTAGCTGGAGTCGGGGTTCACCACGCCCACCTGCACCACGTGGAAGTCCGTGCCCGTGGCGTTCTGGCGCTCCAGGTAGATCACGTGGCCGGCATGGCTCGGGGCCACGCTGCCGGAGAACGTCAGCTGGCCGCCGGCCTGCAACGTGGTCGCGGACACCTGCGCGCTCAACACGTCCCTCACGCCCTCATACAGCACGGCCGAGGTCAGCCGGTGCGCTGGACAGGCCCTGATGTCGCACGACGGATCCGCTGCGAGCGCCGCATAGAAGGTGCTGTTGACAGGGGACTGCGCCGGGAAGGTGTAGTTGCCGTGCGCATCGGTGTTCACCTGCGCCACCCGCGCCCAGCGCCCGCCGTCGGTGCGGGCCAGGAGCGTCACGGGCCAGTTCACCCCGCCGGCCAGCACGCCCGCGATCGTCACGGGCTGCCCGAACAGGATCGGGTCGACCGAGGCCGCGATCGTCAATGACGGATTCTGCGCCTGGGAGATCTCGTACTCCAGCACGTTCGAGGGGCTCGGGGTGTTGCGGCCCTGGCTGCGCACGAGCACGCGAATGTTCGCATCGCCGGGGATCAGGAAGGTGTGCACGATCGTGAAGACGCCCCCGGGCTGAACGACTCCGCGGTCGATCCGCCGCCATTCCGTGCCGGTGGTCGCGTTCTGGCGCTGCAGGATCACGCGCGCGCCCACATCCGCCGGGCTCACCGTTCCGGTGAACGTCACGCTGTTGGCTTCACCCGTCGGCAGCTGACTGCCTTCGGGAGGCCCGCTCAACGTCACCTGGGCGGCCACCCGTATCCGCTTGGCCGCGCTGCGTGCGCCGAGACCGCGCACGTACCAGGAGCGGTTGCTGTCCACCACTCCGTCGGCACGGTTGAACTCATAGAAGCCCAGCGCATCGGTGGTCGTGCTCTGGACGTAGCCAAACCCGAAGGAACCAGGAAGGTGGTGGTACAGCTTCACCACCTGCCCCGCGCCGCCCTGGTGGCGGCGGCACACCAGCCGACCGAAGATCGTCACCGGATCCCCGGCGGTGATCTCCCGCGGGGCCACGTTGATGTTGATCCGGCAGCGCCCAAAGGGACGTGCGGCCGAGTGCCCAAAAGGACGCGCGGCCAAGGCCGCGGAAGAACGCGCGACCGGGGCAGCGGCCAGGGTCGCGGCTGGGACGAGCATCAGCAGTGCCATCGCGGCTCCCGTGGCCGCAACCATCTTCGGTGAACGCATCTGTGCCTCTCCTTGGGTCGGTGAATCGTTTGACCGCCCCCTCTAACCCGATCGCGCCGCGATCGTTGCGGTTCCTGCAGCAACGCGCGTGAAGTTCTTCGGCCGGGCGTGTCATATGGGTTGTCGCTGCACATTCGACACGAGGAGCCTTCCTCCCGGGTGGCGCAGGGCAAGACCGGGGGCGGCCCGCCCTGGGGGCCGCCCCCCTCCCCCTTTCGTCCACCGGGCGCAGGATCGCCGTCAGTGGCGTCTAATATGGTGAATCGGAGCGCCCCCCCGCCGGACCGTGGGTCGGTTGCGTTGTGGGGCGTTGGCATTGCGATGAGCCCCAAGGCATCCACCCGCCTGCTGTCCACCCAGTCCGACGAGCGGCTGGCGGCACTGGTGCGTGCCGGTCACGAGCGTGCCTTCGAGGCCCTCGTCCAGCGCTATCGCTCGCCGCTGCTGCGCTACTGCCGGCGCCTACCGCTTGCCAACAACCGCGCCGAGGACATCGTGCAGCAGACGCTCCTGCAGGCCTGGTCCGCCCTGCGCCGGGGCAGCGAGGTGAGGGACCTGCGTCCGTGGCTTTATCGCATCGCCCACAACACCGCCCTCAACGCCGCCCGTCACATGGCTTGCGATGGCACCCACCTCGCCTTGGAGCTCCAGGTCCTCTCAACAGCCGAGCCCACCCCTGCGGTGGAGTCCGACCTCACCGACGGCCTTGCTCTGCGCGAAACCCTCACCTACATGGCGGCGCTCCCGCACATGCAGCGCGAGGTCATCGTCCGCACCGCCCTCGCTGGACACAGCCACGAGGAGGTGGCCGGCGCCCTGGGCATCAGCGATGGCGCCGTCAGAGGCCTCCTCTACCGCGCCCGCGCCACGCTGCGCGCCACCGTCAGCGCGCTCACACCCCCGCCGCTGCTCACCTGGATCGCCGGCGGTGGTCCGGGCACGAGCGGCGCGGATCGGGTCGGCGAAGCAGCCGCCGGCGGCGGCATCGGGCTGGGCAGCGTGCTCGTCAAGGGGGGCGTTGCGGTCGTCACAGCCGGCACGCTCGTCACGGGCGCCGCCATCGTGCACAACACACACGCCACGGCGCCTGCGCGCCATCGTGCTCACGGGAGCAGCATCCTGGCCCACCCCCTGATCGCCGCTGTCAACAGCTCGGGGGGTGGTGGCAGGGTCCGGGCTGGGGACTCCCTCGGCGCCGCCGCGGGATCCACCCCTGCCGCTCTCTCTCCATCGCGGCGATCAGGTGCGGCAGTGCGCCCGCGCGTCTCAGCTGGATGGCCACCGCGATCGGGTCGGATGCCCCACGTCTCCCCGTCGCACACGACCACCGGAGGGTTGCCGGGGGCGGCGCACGTGTCTCCCAGCGGCCAATCGCCGGGCTCCGGATCGGGTCAGGACGGCTCGCCGAACGGCGCATCCTCCGGCGGCTCCCCGGCGGCCGGCGGCTCGACCGGCGATGGCCCTGGGTCGGGCTCGGGCAGCGGCTCGGCGCCCTCTGGCGGCTCGGGCTCGGGCTCAGGCAGCGGCTCGGAAGGATCCAGCGGCGGCTCGGGCTCGGGCGGCGGCTCTGGATCGGGCGGCGGCTCTGGATCGGGGTCAGGCGGCGGCTCGGAATCGGGCGGCGGCTCGGGGTCAGGGTCAAGCGGCGGCTCGGGCAGCGGCTCCCCGCCTTCCGGCGGCTCGGGCTCAGGCTCGGGCAGCGGCTCCAGCCCTCCCGACACCCTCGTCCAGGAAGTCACCACTGTCCTCGAAGGCACCGTCAACGGCGTCCTCGGTCACCACTGAACGCGCGCCGGTCTGAACGCGCACCCGCATCCTCTCCAGCCGCTCTCTCTACGCCAGCCGCTCTCTCTACGGCTCGAGCACCCCTGCGTACAACGCGAACACCGCGCCCTGCGGATCGCTTGCGATCCCGATCTTCGCCATCTGGATGTCGATCGGCCCGGCCATCACCGTGCCCCCCAGCTCGCTCACCTTCGCCAGCGCCGCCTCGATGTCCTGCACGCCGAAATACACCAGCCAGTGGGGGGGCACGTCCGGGGGGTCTGAGGGGCGCATGCCGCCGTTGTTGCTCTCCCCGTTCCTGATCGCCAGATACGGCGTCGGGCTGCCCTGGAAGGGAGCGATCTCCCAACCGAACAAGCCGCTGTAGAAGGCGCTGGAAGCATCCAAATCGGGGGTTGCCAGCTCGTTCCACACCAGCGCGCCGGGCGCGTTCACCAGCGCCGCGCCGAAGTGCCTGCGCGGCTCCCACACCATCAGGAACGCGCCCTGGGGGTCCGTCATCACGGCCATCCGCCCCACATCCATCACATCGAAGGCCGGCGCGTGCACCGTCCCGCCCAGCTCCTTCGCCCGCTCCACCGCCGCATCCGCGCTCTCCACCGACACATACGAGTTCCAGCTGGGCGGCACACCCGCCGCACGCTGCTGCTCGGGCTGGGGCGCGATCGCCGCCACATCCTTGCCAGCCACGCGCATCATCGAATAGAACGCGCCCTCGCCCACCGGCATGTCCTGCGCCTCCCAGCCCAGCAGACCGCCATAGAACGCCTTGGCCCCATCCTGATCGGTCGTGTTCAAGTCGGTCCAGCAGAACGTTCCCGGCTCGTATCGCGTGCGCTCACCCATCGGCCATCACCTCGTCTCGTCGTGTCTTTGCCTGCCCCTGGCCTGCACCCAGCCTATAGCAGAGCGGCCTGCTCGGATGTCAAGCGGCTGCGCTCTGGAAGAGGCGGGCCATCGAGCCGACCGATCCGGTGGTGTCGCGCCATCGAAGCCCACGCTCGCCACCAGCGCCGCCGCGCACATCGCGGCGATCGTAAGTGCGCGTATCCCACGTGGCCCCAGCCGGGAGAACCCCTGGGTCTGCAGCCACGTCCGCAGGCCCGTCGCCGCCGATGCCGCTCCCATCGCACACCCGATGCACATAGTGGCCGTACACCATATAGCCCATCGAGCCCATCGCTCGAGAAAGCCCTTCGCTTGAGCAGGGGACAGTGTGGCGTTTTGCACAGCTTGACATTTTATCCGGCGATAGTCATTTAAGATCCAGCTACTGGAAAGCTGACCGCCTCGCAATGCGTGTCGATGTAAGGTACTGTTCCAGCCAGCGAATCAGGAGCCATATAACCTTGGAAGCCCTCAACGTCGCGAACAGAGATTGGATGCGTGGCAGCTCGCCCCTGAAGGGGGCGCTGCTGGGCCTTGTCATGCAACGACCGGGCCACGGCTATGACCTGGCCAACCGCCTCGATCGACGCCTCGGCCCGGCGTGGCAGATAACGGCCAAAGACCTCTATCGCATGCTCGAACAGCTCGAGCGCGCAGGTCTCGTCTCCTCGCGCCGCGTCCTCAGCGACGGGCCCACCGGCAACCGCCGCGTCTACACCCCAACCGAGCGCGCCGAGCTCGCGCTCACGGAGTGGATGAACGCCGGCACGCGCATGGCTCCCGTGCGCGCCGAGTTCCAGGCCAAGATCGCCGTCGCCCGTTCCCAGGACGCCCCGCGGCTGCTCGCCTCGCTCGATGCCTACGAGCGCGAGTGCTTTGCGCTGTTCAACGCCTCAGCGCAGGACACGCCGCCGATCAGCTCCTTCGCCGGCATCGCCATGCACCTCTCTCGCGCCTCTGCGCGCCTGCACCTGCGCGCCGAGCTCGAGTGGATCGTGCTGGCTCGCCGGTTAATCGCCGAGGTCGCAACGTCTTCATAGTGCTCGTGTGATGTCATGACGCTTCTCTCGCTCAGTCAGGTCACCCGGCGCTACGGGGACGGGCGACGGGAGGTCGTGGTCCTCGATCGCGTCTGCATGGAGGTCCACGCCGGCGACTACATCGGCGTCTGGGGGCCCAGGCGTTCGGGCAAGACCACCCTTTTGCGGGTCGCCTGTGGCATCGAGTCCCCGAATGCCGGCGCGATCTGCTTCGACGGACACGTGCTCACGCGCATGCCCGCGGCGGCGCGCGCGCGGCTGTTGCGCACCCACGGCATCGCTCACGTCTGCGGAGAGTGGCACCCGCAGCTCAACCAGCCCGCCCTCGACAGCGTCGCCATGTCTCTGCTCGGCGATCGCGTGAGTCTGCGCGAAGCGCGACTGCTGGCACGGCGCGCCCTGGCCAAGGTGGGCGTCGGCGACTGCGCCGATGAATGGACCAGCAGGCTCTCGCAGGGAGAGCGCCTGAGGGTGGCGCTCGCGCGCGCGCTCGTGCGTGAGCCGCGCCTGCTGCTGGTGGATGAGCCCGCCGTCTCGCCCAGCCCCGTCGAGTGTGGAGAGCTCTATGCGCTGCTGCGCTCGCTCGCGCACGAGCGCCGGCTGGCGACCCTGATCGCCTCCGAGGAGCTCGCGGCCCTGGAAGGCGCCTCCAGGTTGATGTCGATCTCCGACGGCAACCTGCGCTCAATGGACTCCGCCGGAGTGGTGCTCGCCTTTCCCAACCGGCGCGTGGCACGGGCCGAACCCTCGGCCTGATGAGCGCGCCGCAGCCGCCGAGCGCGCTGGAGCTGCGCGACCTCGTCAAGCACTACACCGCCGGCGGCGAGGTGGTGCGGGCCGTCGACGGCGTCTCGCTGACCGTCTCTCCGGGTGAGTTCGTCGCGCTCTATGGGCCCAGCGGCTCGGGCAAGACCACCCTGCTGCTGCTCGCCGCCGGGTTGATGTCCCCCGATGCCGGGCACGTCCTCTTCGGCGAGCAGCGCATCTCGCGGCTCTCCACGCGGGGCAGCGCCATCTATCGCCGCCGCACCGTCGGCTTCGTCTTCCAGACCTTCCATCTGATCGCCGGCGCCTCCGCGCTGGACAACGCCGCGCTCAAGTTGATAGCCGACGGCTACAGCCTCGCGCAGGCCAGGCACGAGGCGCGCCCGTGGCTGCAGCGCGTCGGTCTCGCCGAGCGCGAGCTGCACACCCCCCAGCAGCTCTCCATGGGCGAGCGCCAGCGGGTCGCCATCGCCCGTGCGCTCGTGAACGAGCCGCGGCTGCTTTTGACCGACGAGCCCACGGGCAACCTCGACTCCCAGCGCTCTCGTGAGATCCACGAGCTGCTGCGCGACATCTGCCACGAACGCGGCATCCCCGGGGTGCTCGTCACCCACGACCCTCAGGCCACCGCGTTTGTGGATCGCGTCCACACGCTGCGCGACGGCTGCGTCGTGGATGGGCTCGACCCCCAGCTCGCCGCCGCCCTTCCGCTGTGAGTGTGAGCCGCCCTCCCGCTGTGAGCATGATGACGATGCGCGGATGAGGCTGCGCGCGCCCGCCATCCTGGGCGTACGCCCCGGCTCGCTTCTCGCCCTCTACGCTTGGCGGCTGCGCCAGCGCCTCGCTCAGGAGCTGCTCGCGGCCGGCGGCATCGCCATCGGGGTGGCCCTCGTGTTCGGCGTGCTCCTCGCCAACAGCAGCATCGCCGGCTCAGCCGAACGCTTGATCCACCAGCTCGTCGGCTCTGCGCGCCTGCAGCTTGTCGCGCGCTCCGCCGAGGGCTTCGATCAGCGCCTCGCCCTTACCGCCAGCCGGCTCCCGGGCGTGCAGGCGGCTGCTCCGGTGCTCCGTCAGAACGCCACCATCATCGGGCCCAGCGGACGTCAGTCGGTTCAGCTCATCGGTGTCACCCCCCGCCTCGTCTCGCTCGGCAGCGCCGCCACGCAGAACCTCGGCGCCGGCACGATGCTCATCACCGGCGGGCTCGGGCTTCCAACCTCGGTCGCCGATGCCATCGGCGCGCGCACCGGGCGGTCCATCACGCTGATCGCGGGGGGCACCGTCCACTCGTTGAAGGTGCATGCCGTTCTTGACAGCCAGCTGATCGGGACCGTCGCCTCCAGCCCGGTCGTCATCGCGCTGCTGCCCTTCGCCCAGCAGCTCGCCGATAGGCCAGGGCGGGTGACCAACGTGCTCGTCAAACCGCTCCCGGGCACCGATCGGCCGGTGGCCGCCGAGCTCAGCGGGCTGGCCGCGGGGCGCATCGACGTGGAGCCCGCCGACAACGAGCTGCGCCTGCTCAACCAGGCCGAGCAGCCCAACGCCCAGTCCACCAATCTGTTCGCTGCCATCAGTGGGATGATCGGCTTTCTGCTGGCGCTCAACGCGATGCTGCTGACGGTGCCCGACCGGCGCCGCTTCATCGCCGAACTGCGCACCCAGGGCTTCGCTCCCAGCCAGGTCATCCTCGTGCTCGGCTTTCAGGCGCTCACGCTCGGCGCCGTCGGTTCGCTCGCCGGCATCGCCATCGGCGACCTGCTCGCACACACCCTCTTCGGGCACATACCCAACTACCTCACCTTCGCGTTTCCCATCGGCTCGCGGCAGATCGTCACCGCGACCGTGATCCTGATACCGCTCGCGTGCGGCATGCTCGCCGCGCTGCTCGCCTCCCTGCCCCCGCTGCTCGATCTGCGCCGCGACAAGGCGCTGGACGCGGTGCTGCACGAGACCGGCGAGGCGGGCCAGCGCATCCCCTGGCGCGCCATGATCGCCTTTGGCGCGATCGGGGCCATCCTCGTCCCGCTCGCCGCCGTGATCGCCCTCGCGGCGCCCTCCCTCACCGTCATAGCGGGGGCCATCCTGGCGCTGGCCGCGGTCTGCCTGATCCCCTGTGTCTTTGCCGCCGTCACCTCCTCGTTGCTGCCGCTGAGCGAGCGCCTGCGGGGCAGCATGCTCGCGGTGGCGATCGTCGAGCTGCGCGCGACAGCCACCCGTTCGATCGCGCTCGCGGGCGTGGCGGCGCTGGCGGTGTTCGGCAGCATCACGATCGGCGGCGCCCGCGACGATCTCCTCACAGGCATCGACCGGGCGATCGTGCAGTACTTTCACACCGCCAACATATGGGTGGTCAACGGCGACGATGTCTTCAACATGAACGGCATCGCAAGCGGGCACGCCGCGGCCGCCATCGCCCGCGTAGCGGGCGTCGCCTCCGTCCGCTCCTATCAGGGGGGACTGCTCGACGTCGGCGCCCGCCGGTTGTGGCTGCGTGCCCGGCCGCCGGGCGATCCGACGCCGATCGAAGCCTCTCAGGTGCTCAGCGGCGGTGCCGCGCACGCCAACCAGTTGATTCGCCGCGGCGCGTGGGCGGCCGTATCCGCGGGCTTTGCCGGCGAACACCATCTGCGCGTCGGCGAGACCTTCTCGCTGCCAACGCCCTCGGGCGCGGCCCGCTTCGGCGTCGCCGCGATCATGACCAACTCGGGTTGGCCGCCGGGCGCGATCACCATCAACACCACCGACTACCGCCGCTACTGGCAGACGACGGACGCCGCTGCCCTGGAGGTGAACCTCGCGGCGAACACCGATGTATCTCAAGTTCAGCACGCCATCACGGCCGCGCTGGGAGCCGGCTCGGGATTGTCGGTGCGCACAGCCGATGAGCGCACGGCCGAAACCGAGGCCAGCGCTCGCCAGGGCCTGCGCAGCCTCGGCCAGATCTCATTGCTGCTGCTGATCGCCGGCGCGCTCGCCATCGCAGCCTCGCTCAGCGCCGTGATCTGGCAGCGCCGCGGACGGCTCGCGGCGATGAAGACACAGGGGTTCGACCGCCTGCAGCTATGGCGTTCGTTGATTCTGGAGAGCGCTATCGTCCTGATCATCGGCTGCGTCGACGGGGCCGTTCTGGGCGTCTACGGACACGCGCTCGCAGACCGCTGGCTGCGCGCCACGACCGGTTTTCCCGCTCCCTTCGCGGCCGGAGGGCCGCAGGCGTTTCTGACTCTCCTGATCGTCGCCGGCATCGCTTTGGCCGTTATGGCATTGCCCGGTTGGTCCGCTGCGCAGGCACCGGCGCAGGCAGGTTTCCAGGAGTGAGACCGATTCCGGGGATCGTTGCGCAAAGCTATCCCCATGAGGGTGACTCGGCAGCGTGGGGAAAACCGTCTGGCGCCGCTGGCGCCGGTGCTGGCGCCGCTCGCGCCGGCGCTTACGTTTGCGGGCGCTGCCAGGCGCTACTGGCTGGGCGTCTTTCCGTGCGCGCGCGGTGAGTTGCGCCACTGGCGCCTGCGCGCCGAGGAGATACTCGACCCCGCGCTGCGCCGGCTCGCCTGCCAGGCGCAGTGCAGCAAGCGCGAGAGCCTGGAGGGCGCGATCGCGTTCGCCACCTTCGCGCCGCACGCCCACCGCGCCCTTGTCACCCGCGCGATCACCGCCTATCAGGTGGCCTTCGACTACATCGACGAGCTCAGCGAGCAGCCGGGCGCCGATCCGATCGCCAACGGACGCCGGCTCAACCAGGCCCTGCTGTGCGCCCTGGAACCCAGCGACGCCTCGCATCTGGGCGCTACGCACCTGGACTACTACGCCCATGACAAGGAGCGGCGCGGGGATACCGGCTATCTGCGCGATCTCGTGGACACCTGCCGCACCGCGCTGGAAGCGCTGCCCTCCTATGTGGCGATCGGCGATTCCGTGCGCCGCGTCACCGCTCGCCTCGTCGCCTACCAGAGCCTCAACCACGGCGACGGCAATGGATCTTACGAGGCGTTTGCGCAATGGGCCCGCGCGGAGACCCGACGAGGCCGCGCCTGGGGTCTGCGCTGGTGGGAGACCGGCGCTGCGGCCGGCTCGCCTCTGCCGGTCTTCGCCCTGATGGCCGCCGCCGCCAGGCCCAGCACGCGCGCCAAAGACGCAACCGACGTGGAACGGGCCTACTTCCCGTGGATCGCCTCGCTCAGCTCGCTCCTGGACAGCCTCATAGATCGCCACGAGGACGAGGCCGACGGTCAGCGCAGCCTGATCGACTACTACGGCTCCACGAATGAACTCGCCACGCGCCTGCAGGCGCTTGCGACCCAGGCCGTCGGCGCCACCAGGGCGCTGGCCGACGGCAATCAGCACACGCTGATCCTGGCCGCCATGGCCAGCTTCTACCGCGCCACGCCGCAGGCCTCCCTGGCGCCCGACACGCGCCTGGTCACGCAGCGGGTCCTGGACGCGATGGTGGGCGACTTCGTGTTGCCCACCACGCTGATCCTGCGCGCCCGCCGCTGGATCGGGTGCGTCTTTGATGCGGCCGCAGCTCTGCGTAACAAACCACGGGTTGCTATTCGCCATGCGAATAGTGGCATCGGGGCTTTCGTGGGACAGGTCGCTCTGGCAGTATCAACCCGCGCGACAACGTCTGTCCGCGATGTCAGCCGAATCCCCGCCCTGGAGAGGAGGCGCCGCACGCCGCGCCGTTTGACCGGCGAAGTGGGCGAGCGGGCGTCGAAGCCGCGTGCTTGATTCGCAGAGTACCGATGGCCCGGGCCGGGCGCTCAGGCGGTATGCCCGGTCCGGCCATCAATCGGGGTACGATCTCAGGGCAGGCCGGCGTAGCTCAATTGGTAGAGCACCGCTCTTGTAAAGCGGGGGTTGCTCGGTTCGAGTCCGGTCGCCGGCTCTGGAACTGTGTAACGACGCCATGTAACGGCACCCCCTCCTGCGGGTATCCAGCATGTGGGCAGCGATCGGCCTGAGAATGCCTGCGACGGGGCGGCGCGTGCCTGCGACGGGGCGGCGCGCCCCGGGGGTAGGGTGCAATGAGTGACGAACGAGCACGAGCTGGAGCGGGAGCACGAGCAGCGGCCCGAGCAGATGGGGGACGCGCGCAGGGCCAAGGCGCGGCTCGACGCCGAGTTCTCCGATCTCTACCGCGCGCATCTGCGCGACGTCTACAGCTACGCCTACTATCGCGTGGGCAACCACCACGATGCGGAGGATCTGACCGAGCAGACCTTCCTGCAGGCCTACCGCCACTTCGAGCGCGCCCAGCGCGAGTCCGACGGGCGGCCGCTGCGCCCCTGGCTGATCCGCATCGCACACAACCTCGCCGCCAACCTCTACCGCGACCGCTCGCGCAAGCCCGCCTCGCCGATCGAAGACTCCACGCCGTTGGCCGATCCGCACACCACCGAGGACCTGGTGGAGGAGCGCGAGGAGCTCAGCCGCATCCTCGCTGGGGTGCGGGAGCTGCCCGGCGATCGCCGCGAGGCTCTGATCATGCGCTTTGCCCTGGGCATGGACAACCGCGAGATCGCGCGTGCCCTGGGGCGCTCGGACGGGGCCACCAAGGTCCTGATCCATCGCGCCATCAAGCAGTTGGAAGGGCTCGTCACCGAGGAGGCGGGCGATGACTGAGGCTCGTCGGCGAAAGGCCGCGCATGAGTGGGGCTCAGATGAGTGGGGCTCAGATGACTGAGGCCGCTTCCAACTTCGAGGGCCTCCTGCGTCAGGCCCTGGCGCCCGTGGATCCGCCCGAGGATCTCGCACAGAGGCTGGAGGGCGCACTCACCAGCCTCACCGAGCTGGCTGCCGGCGAGTTGGAGGCCTGGGAGCTCTCGGCGATGCGCGACCCGCGCAATTGGGTGCGTCCCGCCGCTGCGCTGGTGGTGGGGGGCACCGCGGGCGTTGCGTTGGTGCTGCTGCGCGCGCGCCGGCGCATCCGCTGAGCGATTTGGAAGAGCATATTCGCTGAACTATTCGGTAGGGCGGTCGATCGTTCGCCAAAAATGATTCAATGCCGTCCATCTTCGCGGGCTCCCTGATCCGCGAAGGGCCCCAGTTGCGTATCCATGTCCGAGATGGCCCGCTACAAGCGCTCCGCCGACGCTGCGTCGGCTGCCCTGCGTCGGCTCGCCGACGAGGATCTCATGCAGCTCGTGCGCGATAACGACTCGGCTGCCTTCGCCGTGGTCTATGAGCGCCACGCCGATGCGGCCTTCTCGCTGGCCTTCCGCATGTGCGGCAAACGCGGAACCGCCGAAGACGTCGTGCAAGAGGCATTCCTGTCGCTGTGGCGCAGCGGCTCGCGCTATGACCGCGCGCGCGGGAGCGTGCGCACGTGGGTGTTGGGGATCGTCCACAACAGAACGATCGACGCGCTGCGGCGCGGCGTCGTGCAGGACCGCGGCAGGATCAGCGACGAGGGCATCGAGGAACACGTGGAGGCCACGGAGCGCACCGATCAGGAGGTCGACCGCCGCGACGAGGCGCGCGAGATCCGCGCCGCCCTCGAGGAGCTGCCTCCCGACCAGAGCCGCGTGATCGAGTTGGCTTATTACGGCGGTTTCACCCATTCGGAGATAGCCGCGATGCTGGATACTCCCGTGGGAACGATCAAGGGCCGCATGCGTCTTGGTCTGCAGAAGATGCGCTCCCAACTTCATTCCGGGCAGGTGGTCTCGTGAGCTCACATGAGCACGGCCGCGAGCCGGAGCACGAGATGCGCTGCGAGCGCTGCCCCGACGCCGCGGCCTACGTCCTCGGCGCCTTGGAGGAGTCCGAGGTGCAGCCCTTCCGCGAGCACCTCGCGGGGTGTGCGGTGTGCCGCGCCGAGATCGTCCAGCTGCAGGCCGCGGCCGACTCCCTGGCGGTCGGAGTGCCCCGCAGGCCCGCGCCGGAGAGCCTGCGCGCGAGGATCATGGCCACCGCGCACGCCGAGGCGGAACTGCTCAGGGCGGCCGGTCACGAAGCCGACAAGCCGCTCGCCGCGCCGCGCCCCTGGCGCCGGCGCCTGGTTCCCGCGTTCGCCGCTGCGGTGGCCCTTGGCGTGGGCCTCTTGATCGGGGCCCTGGCGATCAACACCGGCTCGAGCGTCACGCGCACCCAGATCATCAGGGCGATCGTGGTCGAGCCCGGCCACAACGCCAGCGCGGTGCTGCGCAAGGTCGGCTCGCACCTGGAGCTCGTCGTCGAGGGGATGCCCGCGCCGCCGCCCGGGCGCATCTACGAGGTCTGGCTGGAGCGGGGCACGCAGGCGCCCGCGCCCACCGATGCCCTCTTCTCCGTCACCAACCACGGTCAGGGGTCGGTCGACGTGCCCGGCTACGTCCAGGGCGTGAGCAAGGTCCTTGTCACCGACGAGCCGCTCGGCGGCAGCCCCAAGCCCACGCGCACCCCGGTGATCATCGCCTCGACGTAGCCCACCCGGCGGACCTCGCCTCGGGCCGAGATAGTCTCTGCCCGCACATGCCCACCTGCTACCGCCATCCCTCGCGCGAGACCGCGGTCTCCTGCTCGTCCTGCGGGCGCCCCATCTGCCCCGACTGCATGACCACGACGCCCGTCGGCATGCGCTGCCCCGACTGCGCCAGGCAGCGCACCAAGGTCGTGCGCATGCGCGAGATGACCACTGCGCCGCAGGTCACCGTCGCGCTGATCGCGATCAACGTGATCGTCTTCCTGGCCGAGGGCAGCGGCGGCTTCACCGTCGGCGGGGCGGGGGGCGGCACGATCTCCGACAAGGGCGCGCTGCTGGGCAGCGGCCTGCAACGCACATCGACGGGCCAGATCGAATACCTGGGCGTTGCCTACGGACAGTGGTGGCGGATCCTCACAGGAGGGTTCCTGCACGCGAACTTCCTCCACATCGCCTTCAACATGTACCTGCTGTATCTGCTCGGCCAGATGCTCGAGCCGGCGCTGGGGCACGTCAAGTTCGCGCTGATCTACTTCGTCTCGCTCCTCACGGGATCGCTCGGAGCGCTGCTCGTCTCCCCGCACGCGCTCACCGTCGGAGCCTCGGGAGCGGTGTTCGGCCTCATGGGCGCCGCTGCCCTGGAGATGCGCGCCCGCCAGATTCCCATCATGCAGAGCGGCATCGGCTTTCTGATCCTCATCAACCTCGTCTTCAGCTTCGCGGTGTCCGGCATCTCCTGGGGCGGGCACATCGGCGGCCTCATCGGCGGCGCCCTGGCGATGCTCCTGCTCCAGCTCGGCGACCGCTTCCGACAGCAGGCGCTGGCGCTCGCCGGCTGCGTCGCGATCGGGGCCATTGCGTTCGTGGGCGGGATCGCCGCCGCCAAGTCGAGCGAAATCGAAAAGCTGCCCGCGGGCGGGGAACAGCAGCAGCTCATCCCCAGCCAGTGAGGGCGGTAACCTCAGAGGATGCCGCTGCTGAGCCAGCAGGAGACCGAACAGCGCCTCGCAGGCATGGGCAGCGAGTGGAGGCGCGAGGGCGAGGCGATTGTGCGCGAGTGCAAGCTCTCGGACTTTGCCGCGGCGGTCGCCTTCGTCAATCGGGTCGCCGCGGCCGCCGAGCGGGCCAACCACCATCCCGACATCCTCATCCACGGCTGGAACAAGGTGCGCCTGGAGCTGAGCACGCACTCCCAGGGCGGGCTCACCGAGGCCGACTTCGCGCTGGCGAGCGAGATCGACGGCCTGGGGTGAGAATGCGGTTGCGCCAACCGCGCCCCCTGCTACCTTTAGCTGGTCGCCACCGATGACCGACGACGAAGAATCTCCTCCTCGAAGTAGCACCCCCGCGTGAGCGGCCTGAAGCTCCTCTTCACGGCCCTCCTGGTCGCGGTCAACGCCTTCTTCGTGGTCGCCGAGTATGCGCTTGTGCGCTCGCGCCGCGGCAGGCTGGAGATCCTGCGCGACGAGGGTCGCCGCGGGGCGAAGCTGGCGCTCACCCAGCTGGAAAGCATCAACGAGTACATCTCCGCGGTGCAGATCGGCGTGACGATGACCTCCATCGGCATCGGCGCCCTGGGCGAGCCCGCGCTGGCCGCGCTCCTGCGCAATGCCTTCGGCGACACGCTCGCCCACGGCGTGGCGGTGATCCTCAGCGCGGCGATCGCCTTCGCCATCATCACCACCGTGCAGCTGATCGCGGGCGAGATGGTGCCCAAGTTCTATGCCATCAACCACGCCGAGACGGTCGCCCGCCGCGTGGCCCGCCCCCTGCAGGGCTTCAGCTCTCTCTTCCGCCCCCTCATCACCTCGCTCACGGCCGTCTCGGCGTGGATCCTGCGGGGCATGGGGGTGGACATGTCCGCTCAGCAGGCGGGAGGCAGCCAGGAGGAGCTCAAGCGCCTCATCGCCGAGTCCTACGCCGGCGGCCACCTCGATCCCGGCGAGGCGGGGATGCTCAGCGGCGTCTTTCAGCTGCACGAGCAGGAGGCGCGCCAGGTGATGACCCCCATCCCGGCGGTGATCACGATCGACATCTCCCAGGACGTCGAGACGGCCCTGAAGCTGTGCATCTCAAGCGGCCACACGCGCCTGGTCGTCACCGAGGACGACAACCGCGATCGCGTGCGCGGGCTCGTGCACGCCAGCACGCTCGCGCAGCGCATGATGCAGGACGGCCCCCGGGCCTCCGTGGAGCCGATCGTGCACGACGCCCCGATCGTGCCCGAGACCAAGCCGCTCGACGACCTCCTCGCCGAGCTTCAGCGCCAGCGCACCTCGATGGCGGTCGTGGTGGACGAGTACGGCCGCGTCGTGGGCATCGTCACGATCGAGGACATCATCGAGGAGGTCGTGGGGGAGATCGCGGATGAGACCGACCCAATGGCGGGGGAGATCCGCAAGCTCCCCGGCGGGGAGTGGCTCGTGCGCGGGCACGTCGCCGTGACCGATCTCGCCGACCACGGCGTCACGCTCCCGGTGGACAGCGACGCCTACAACTCCGTCGGCGGCTTCGTCTTCGCCGAGCTAGGCCGGCTGCCCCGGCGCGGGGACACCATCGCGGCCGACGGCTTCTCGATCCGCGTGGAGTCCGTCCGGCACAACCGCATCGAGGCCGTGCGCATCCGCCAGCGCCGACCGGTGGCCTCGCGCGAGCCGGAGTCGGACGATGAGCCTTGAGCGGGGGCGCGTCCCGGGCGGAGCGTTTGGGTTGGGCAGCGCCGGGCGGGGCGCCGGGGGCCGCCTTAAACACGTCCGGCCCGCAGGGGGTGCGAGCCGGAGCGTGTGCACTGGGAGGAGGCGGGTGTGCGTTGCGACGCTGTCTTGTCGCATGCACCAGTATCCCCATCATCTTCAAGGCCACCTAAAAGATGTTCATGGCCTGGGTAAAACTTGCCGCAGCAGCGGCGGGGCGCCTTGGGCGGTTGGCCTCGGGTCGGCGCAGGAGCGGCTGGCTGGAACGTATCAGTAGGTGTGAAACGGCTGGAACGTATCAGTAGGTGTGAAACCCGCGCCCGCTCTTGCGTCCGAGCGCGCCCTCGGACACCAGCTGTCCCACGCGCAGCGGCACCGACTCGCCGATCGTCTCGCCGATCGCCTGCGACACGTCCAGCCCAACCAGATCCAGCAGCGCCAGCGGTCCCATCGGGTGCCCCGCGCCGAGCTGCATGCACGTATCCACGCCCGCCGGGTCCATGCCGGTCTCTTCCAGCAGGCGCACGGCGCTGAAGAGATACGGAAAGAGCAGCCGATTGACCACGAACCCCGGCACGTCGGGGACCTCCACGGCGGTCTTCTCCAGGGTCTCGCACAGCGCAAGCGCGCGCTCGCGGGTCCGTGGGGTGGCCTCCTCGGGGAAGATCAGCTCCACCAGCTTCATCTTCGTCACGGGGTTGAACACGTGCAATCCCACGAAGCGCTCGGGCCGCCCGCTGGCCCTCGCCAGCTCGCGCACCGACAGCGAGGAGGTGGTCGAGGCCAGCACAGCCTCGGCGCCCACGATGCCATTCAGCTCGCTCAGCAGCGAAGACTTCACCGCCAGGTCCTCCACGACGGCCTCCACCACGAACGTCATCCCCGCCAGGGCCCGCGGGTCGGTGGCGATCTGCACGTGCTCGGGGTCGATCTCCGCGGCCAGGCGCGCCAGGCTGCTGTCCACGATCGTGCTCGCGCGCTCGGCCGAGCTTTCGGAGCGGGCCAGCAGAAGCACCGGCCCGTGGTGGGCCGCCGTGGCGGCGAGGCCGCAGGCGATGGCGCCGCTGCCGACGATGGCAAGGCGTTCGTTCACGCTCGTTCCTTCTGTGGTGGATGGTGTGCGGTGTGGGTGCGCCGCACGCAGTGTGACGGATGTGTGCGGCCGGGGATGGTGTCAAAGATCCGCCCGCCAATGCCGCGAGAGCTTGACTGACCAGTCAATCTAAGCTCGAGGACGCGGTAGAATACGGATTGCAGGCGCCGAGCACCCGCTCAGCCGCCTCTTCAATCCAACATGGAGGACTTTTCATCATGAGGCAGCCAGAGGGCCGCGAGGTCGTCATCGTCGAGGCCGTTCGCACACCGATCGGCCGGGGTCACAAGGAGAAGGGCTACTACAGGGACACCCACCCCAACGACCTCCTCGGCAAGGTCTACACCGAGGTCATCGCCCGCGCGGGCATCCCCGCAGGCGAAGTGGAGGACGTCATCGCGGGCTGCGTGCAGCAGTTCGGCGAGCAGGGCTTCAACATCGCCCGCAACGCCTGGCTGCAGGAAGGCCTCCCGATCGAGACCCCCGGCACCACCGTCGATCGCCAGTGCGGCTCAGCGCAGCAGGCCGTCAACTTCAGCGCCGCCCTCATCGCCGCGGGCGTGCACGACGCCATGATCGGCTCGGGCGTGGAGCACATGGGCCACTTCCCCTTCGCCGCCGGCATGAAGACGCAGGAGGAGTTCGGCTTCGCCTTCACGCCCGCGCTGATGGCCAAGCACAACATCGTCGGCCAGGGCCTCGGCGCGGAGATGATCGCCGATCAGTGGGAGATCCCCCGCTCAGAGCTCGACGAGCTGGCCGTGCGCTCGCACAAGCTCGCCCACCAGGCCACCGAGGAGGGCCGCTTCGAGCGCGAGATCGTGCCCTTCGCGGTGAATGGAGACACCTACGTCTCAGACCAGGGCATCCGCCCCGACACCAGCCTCGAGGCCCTCGCGGCGCTCAAGCCCGCCTTCAAGCCCGACGGCAAGGTCACGGCCGGCAACGCCTCGCAGATCTCCGACGGCGCCGCCGCGGTGCTGCTCATGTCCGCCGAGAAGGCCAAGGCCCTGGGACTGAAGGCCCGCGCGCGCATCGTGGACCAGACGACCGTCGGCTGCGACCCCGTGAAGATGCTCGAGGGCCCGATCCCCGCGACCAGGAAGATCCTCGATCGCAACGGCATGAAGATCGACGACATCGACCTGATCGAGATCAACGAGGCCTTCGCCCCGGTCATCGCCGCCTGGCGGCGCGAGCACAACCCCGACATGGACCGCGTCAACGTCAACGGCGGCGCCATGGCCCTGGGGCACCCGCTGGGATCCACCGGCGCGCGCCTGATCACCACGCTCCTGCACGAGCTCGAGCGCTCCGACAAGGAGATCGGCTTCGTCACGATGTGCTGCGGCGGGGGCCTGGGCACCGGGACGCTCATCCAGCGGGTTTGAGGTTTTGATGGGCCGGCCTTGAGGGCCGGCGCGATGGCCGCGGGGTGGCGTGATGACGCGCCCCGCGGTCCCTTCTGGAGGTTCACGGGATCGCGCGGGCACGCGCGGCCCCACGGTTTCCTGTGAAGAGGATGGTGCGGGGGAGGCGCGATCTCTGAGGACCGCCGGGAGTTGAATCGCGGCGGGCGCGATCCGGGCCACTTCGCGGCCATCACGGGACCCGGGAGGGTCCCTCTCAAAAAAATCCCTAGCCCTGCGGTCCGCTTTCCGTCCAATTCACCGCCACAGGAGGCAGTCCCAGCAGCGCCGCCCACGTGTTCGGGTCGGTTTCGCCGGTGGCGGGGATGCCGTGAGAGGTCTGGAACTGCCCCAGGTTGGTCGCGGTGGCGGAGTCGAAGATGCCGCTCGTCAGCTGCGAGGGGATCGCGCTGGCCAGATGCTCCTGCAGCCACAGCACCTGATCGCCCTTCGCGCCTTCGCGCAGCAGCGGCGATGTCAGCTCCGGGGAGGGCACGGTCAGGGTGCTGTTCAGCGGTTCCGCCAGCGCCGTCCAGCCGCTCGCGGTGGTTTCCTGCCAATCCCACCAGGACAGCCCGTGCGCGCCGTAGGCGGCGGCCAGCGAGCGGAAGGCCACCAGTTCGGCGTTGGAAGGGCCGTTGTAGGTCTGGCCCAAGGGCGCGATCGGGCGCCCGTAGATGAGGTTCTCCTCGTAGGTGTGCGCGTAGACGTTGGCCACGCTCGTGCCGATGTCCTTCCAGTACATCTGCGGCGCGTTGAACTGCGCGCCGTTGGGGCCCAGGAAGACCGAATAGGGCTCGGACTCGTGGTAGTCCACGTAGGGGAAGGAGGCCAGGCCGATCGGATAGGCCGGGCCCACCTTCGCGCGCAGCGTTTCGATGTACCTCTGCGCCGCTCCATAGCGCCCTTCGTACTGGCCCTCGGCGTCGATCACCAGGCAGTCCGCCCCCGCCTGCGCGGCGCGCACGCCCAGTTCCCCCTCGCCCACGGGGTTGCTTCCGTAGACGAACTGCCAGGCGCACGCCTTCAGGCCGTTGGCGTGCAGCGCTGCCACGAGTTCGGGGGAGAACTGGCTCCACCAGCTGCTGCTCCCGTCGCTGCTCTTCACGAACACGGTGGTGACGCCCGCCGCGTGAGCCTGGGCGACCAGCGCCGGCAGGCTGCCGCCCGCGGACTTGCTCAGGTACCAGATCCACATGCCCTGGCCTTCGAAGGCGCTCCCGCCGGGGGCCGGCGCGAGCGGGGCCGCCACCGGCGCGGGCCTGGGCCTGGGGGGGTGCAATGGATAGGGCACCACCGTGATCGGCCCCACCGCGTTGCTGCGACGCCCGCCGCCGATCACCACCTGAATGCGCCCCGAATGGGCCCCTCCGGGGAGGTGCACCGCCAGGCCATAAGGGGACTGGTAGAGGCGCGCCAGGGGCGAGTTGCTTGCGATCGTCGCGTTGCGCGTGCGCGGAAAGGCCACGGTGAGGCCCTTCTCCAGTCCGCGCCCGCTCAGCAGCAGATAGCCGCGCACGCTCACCTGATGGGGGTTGGTGGAGCAATTGGGGGTGGGGGCGCAGCGGGCATCGCTCAGCCTTACGATGCGCCGGCCGTGGCCGGCCGCCCTGCGCGGCTTGGCGCTGGGAGTCGCTCCGCCCGTGGGCGCCGCCGAGGTGCCGCCGGGATTGGCGGCGGCGGGGGTCCCTGCGCTGAGCAGCATCGCAACGGCTGCCGCAGCCAGGAACCAGGAGCGCTTGTGGGTGCCTGTATTTGCCATGACGGGAGGGCGGGCGGGCAGGCCCGCGACCATAGCTGCCTTTGGCTTTCGCAACCAACAGGCGCCAGAGAAGTTGCGCCTGCTCGCGGGAGTATGAGCCTTGCCCGGCGGCGATGCGCCGCTTCAGCGCCGTCTCAGTCCCAGCGAAAGCCGCTCGGCGAGGGCTTCGCCGCAAGCGGGCTGTTGGGCAGGCCCGGAAGCGGTTCGGGCAGGTTGAAGCCCGTGGGGGCCACGTCGTTGGGGGCATCCGCGTGAAACAGCGACGCCAGGTACTGGATCTGCTCCCTCCCCACGCCCAGCTCGAACTGCCCCCCGCCGTAGTTGCCGATGCCGTGCTTCGCGCAGAAGTCAAACGCTTCCAGCAGATTGCGCAGCCCGCCCAGGCGCGAGGGCTTGATGTTCACCATCCGCGGGGGGTAGGGCAGCGACTGGATGTCCTCGATGGAGTGAATCGGCGCGTCCCAGGAGAAGCGCTCGCGGTGGGGGGCCAGCACGGGATCGGTCTCAGCGGTGAGCGCCGGGTCCTCGATCCAGGCATCGGGGAACGCCTCGACCACGCGCCTGTACAGCACCGGATCGGCGGGCTGATCCACGATCGAGCCCGTGTAGTAGGCCTTGAAGTCCACCGACTCCACCGCGCCCGTCGCCTTCAGCTCTTCGATCAGCGGCTGGCTCCAGGAGCTCGTGGGGTCGAGCTTGAAGCGCAGCCACGGGTACAGCTCCAGGCGTCTGCGTACGGGCTCGATCGTGGGCGGCTCGCCCAATCGCAGCGACACCACGAAGCGCACCGGCTCGCACCTGCGGCCCAGCAGCTCGTGCAGCGTGGTATTCGACTGGCGCAGCGCCAGATCCAGCGCCGCCGACTCGTACGCCCACACGCGATAGCGCCGCGAGACCTCGCGCTGGGGGGGCTCGGGGAAGAGGTTCGCCTTCGCCAGGTGCGCGCAGAGGGAGGCCATCGTCCAGCCGCCCTCCAGGCCCGGCGCGGGGCCCGCGGCCTGCAGGATCTCGTGATCGGGGGCGTCGTAGGTCACGTCCTCGCCCATGCCCTCCAGGCCCCGGCCGTGGAGGTGGATGACTGTCGAGAGGCGTTCGAAGTCGCTGGACACCTTGGCCGAGAGGCCCTCCAGGGTGGCGCCCTCGATCTCCACGGGCAGATCGGCGAGGAGATCCCAGGTGCTCACGGGTTGGCCCCGCCCGTCCCGCCCGCCTCGCCCTCCAGGCGCGCCACCAGCTCGTCCAGGCGCAGCTCCTCGAGCGCGCCGCCCACGGCCTGAAGCTCGCCCGCGCAGTATTCGATCAGCGCCTTGCCCTCCTTCACCAGCTCCAGCGTCTCGCCGAGGCTGGCATCGCCGGAGTCCAGGCGGCGGATGATCGCCTCCACGCGCGCGCTGGCGGCCTCGTAGGTCTGCTGCTCGGGTGCCGCTGCCTGTGCCGGTGTGCCGCTCATCGCCTGCCGGGTTCCCGCGGGGTCGGTGTGCCGCTCATCGCCTGCGGATCCCCGCGGGGTCGCCGGCGGCGCTCATTGCTTTTTGATCCTGGCCGCAACCGTATCGTCGGCGAAGCGCACGCGCACCTTCCCCGCCCGCCTTGCCTGCTCCGCGCCGGCGATCGGCTCGCCCTTGGGGGTCTGCACCAGCGCATAGCCGCGCTCCAGCGTGCGCTGCGGGTCGTGGCCGCTCAGCGCCAGCGCGCGCCCCGCCAGCTCGCGTGGCCCGCGCTCGCGGCACTCCCTCACGGCCGCCGCCCTCCTGCGCTCCAGCGCCAGCGCCCGGCGCGTGTTCGCAGCTCGCTCCGTCTGCCCTTGCCGGCGCACGCCCGCGCGCACCTCGCGCAACTGCTGGTGCAGACGCACGCGCTGTCTGTGCAACTGCTCGAAGGGGGCGCGCGAGAGCGTCGCCAGCGCCCGCGCCCGGCTCAGCACCGCCCTGCCTCCGTGATCGGCCAGCCTTCCCGCTGAGCCCGCGAGCCCCGCGCGCTCCTTCAGGCAGTCGATGCCCACGGCCTCCTGCGCGGCGTGCGTGGGCGTCGAGCAGCTCACCGCCGCCACGTCGTCCAGCAGCGTGCGATCGGTGTGGTGGCCCACCGAGGCCAGCACCGGCACGCCCAGCAGCGCCACCGTGCGGCACAGCGTCTCATCGCAGAAGCACCACAGATCGGCCAGCGACCCGCCGCCGCGCGCCACCACGATCACCTCCGTCCCCGCCGCCGCCGCCAGGTCCTGCAGCGCATGGGTGATCGCCGGTGCGGCGTGGCGGTCCTGCACGGGCGCGAAGCCCCACACCACCCTTCCCGCCCAGCCGCGCCGCGCGAGTGCGGCGAGGATGTCCTCGCGCGCCTTGCTCCCCTCGCCCGTCACGACCCCGATCGTGCGCGGCAGCAGCACTCGCCCCAGCAGCTTCTGGCGCTCCAGCAGCCCCTCGGCGTGCAGCTGCCTGCGCAGCCGCTCGATGCGCGCCAGCAGGTCCCCCTCGCCCGCCACTCTCATGTCGGTCACGTGAAAGGAGAACGCGGGGGAGGACGTCGCGCTGCCCGCGTAGTAATCGCAGCCGCCCGCGACCACCACCTGCATGCCCTCCCTCACCGCCCCGCTGAGCCTGCACATCGCCTCCCAGTCGTTCAGCCACGCCGCGCAGGGCACCGCGCCGTGCGCGTCGCGCAGTTCGAAGTACACCCGCGCCCGCGCGCCGCGCAGGTTCACCAGCTCGCCCACCAGCTGCACGCGCGCGAACGAGCGCAGCTTCGCGCGCAGCGCCTGCGCGTACTCGCCCACGGGGAAGGGGCCCGCCAGTGCGCTGTCGGGGATGCCCGCCTGGGAGGAGGGGATCAGAGTCGCCATTGCAAGATGAGCATAGGCGCTAGCATCGACGGCAATGCCGGGGCGCTCGCAACCAGCCACGATCTGAACGTGGCCAACGCCAGCAGGGGCCGCCGCTCGCGCAAGCGCCGCCCCGATCCCGCCAGCGCGCCGCCAGCGCCGGCACCCGCGCCACGGCCACGGCAGAAGACGCCGCCCCCTCCGACCTCCACCTTCGGGGAGCGCCCGCGCGCGCCGTGGCATCCGTGGCCGCTCGCGGAGATCCTGATCGTGGTCGGCGCGATCGGCACGATCGTGGGGCTGGGGCGCGAATCCTCCAAGACGCCAGGCGTGCACGGCACCGCGCCCCTCATCGCGGGACTGCTCGCGGTCGGCCTGGGCGTCTTCGAGGTCACCCTGCGCGAGCATCTCAGCGGCTACCGCTCGCACGCCATCCTGCTCGCGCTGCTGCCGGTGCTCGTCTTCCACACCGCGATCGTCGTGGGGGTCTCGGCCGTCGCTCATCCCACGCAGCTCCTGACGATCCTGCTGCTGCCCGTGGACGTGGCGCTCTACGTGCTTCTGTTCAAGCTCCTGCGCGCGCGCTTTCTGGATGCCCGCCAGCAGCGGGCGCTTGGGCGGAGGTGAGGAGACCCCGCGAGTGGGGCAGAGGGGAGCGGGGAGCGCCGCGGGCGCTCAGATGCCGGTGAGCGAGGGCAGCGGGCGCTCGCTCTCGTGCAGTCCCTCGCCGCGCGTCTCGCCCTCCAAGCCCAAGCGCTCCAGCCGCGCGATCTCCCGCTCGCCTTCGGCCCTCGCTGGGTGGCCCTCGGGCAGGCCGGCGATCAGCCTGGCGATGCGTTCGCGCAACTGCAACGCGAAGTGGGGGGTGCTCGCGCCCATCAGGCGGCGCACGTCCTCCACGCTCACCTCGTGCCCGGGCTGCTCGCGGATGGGGTCCTCGGCTTGGCTCACTTGCTGGCGGTGCTTGTGGTGGTGGTGCTTGCGGTGGTTGTGGTGCTGCTGCTGGTGGGGGTCGTTTCGCCGGCGGCGGTGGACGTCGTGGTCGAGTTGCTGGGAGCGATCTCAAGCATCGCATCCAGTTCCGCCTGGGTCGTGCTCCCGATCGCGCTTTCGTCGCCGATCAGCCAGCCGTGATTGTATGCGCCGTGCACCGGCCGGTACTGCGGCGCTTGCGAGTACCCCGGCCGGATGTCCTTCAGGTATTCGCTCAGCACCTGCGGCACCCCATTGGCGCCTCCCAGCAAAAGCAGCGGGCCGTACTCCCCGCTGGCGGACAGTGGGGCCGCCGCCGGCGCGTCCAGCGGGCGCAGGGCGCTGGCGAACACCAGCCCGTGCCCCGGTTCGTCCACGCCCCACCCGAACCCGCCTTCGCTGAACAGCGCCACCGCGATCGCATTGCCCACCGGGTCATCCGGTCCGATCCGGCCGACGGGGCTTGCGATCCGCTTGACCGCGCCGTAGCGCTCCAGCTGCCTCACCACGGGGCTGCTCACCGATGCCGTCGAGCCCACCACGTAGATGGACGGCCTGCGCCACTGCCCCAAGGCGGCTTTCGTGGCCGCCGGCAGCGCCCCCGCGCCGCTCACGAGCAGGATCGGCACGCCGCTCTCGGCCGCCAGCCCCGCCGCCGGCATCGCCAGCGCCGGTGGGCCATCAGCCGCGGCAACCACCACCTGGCGCGGCTCCCTGCCCTGCGTCTTCGCCACCAGGTTCGCCACCGCCGCCCCCAGGGCATACGGGTCCCCGCCGCTCACCCGCGCCACGCGCCACCCGGCCGGCGCCGCCGCCCTGCCCACCGCGATCACCTGCGCGCCCCCCAGCGCCGCCGCCCCCGTGGGCCGCATCGTCTTCAGCGCTTCTTCGCTCACCCGCGGCAGCCCTTCGCGCCCGCTGTAGAGCAGCGGCGCGCCCAATGGCGCCCCCGCCAGCGCCCCCGCCGCCAGCGCCGCCCCCCATTCGCGTTCGTCCACGATCACGACCGCCTGCGGCCTGCCCGCCGCGGTCAGCCCGGGGTGCACCGCCACAGCCACCGCGGCCGCGTCGGTCGCCGCATCCGCACCCCCCAGCCGCGTCGTGTTCTTCGTCGCCACGGCGCCCGCGCCTTGGGGGCTCACGGGCGCGATCGCCGTCGCGCTCCCCCCGTTCTGGCCTTCGCTGGGCAGCGATTTGCCGCAGCCGGCGAGCGCCGCGGCGAGCGCTAGGGCGGTCATGGCCGGCCAACGCGAGGAACCCAGCATGGCTTGGCACACTAACGGGCGCGCCGGGCGCCGCGCCAGGGGTCCCGCACACGTCCTTCCGATCGCGCACACGTCCTCCGTCATCTCCTCCGGTATCGGCCGCCACACTCCGGCGACCCATCTTCGACCCAGCTTTTTCCCGGCGTTTGCGGGAAGATTCGTGGGCAGAGCTGTGCAACGCGCGCAAGCGTCCTTGCAGTCTGTTAGGCTGCCGCCGCAAATGCCGAGTCCTTGGCTGAGGAAGCCAGGGAGCGGGGGAACCAAGACGTTGGGGCGAATCCCACGGTGCAGCCGTGGGAAGCGCAGGCTCTTTCAGCGCTAGCCCGTCAGCTAACCCCGCAGGCCCACGAAAGAGGTTGTCTTGCGGGGTTCCACACGTCTACGCAGTGGCGCAGCATTACTTGGTTGCCTTTCCGTCATGGCCCTCACGGCCTCGGCGGCGTCAGCCAACACAACCGGCGGCACGCCCGGAAGCGGCCCATCCACGTCCCTCTCCTCCTCTCCCGCCGCCGTCGGGGGCGCCGCGCCCACGGCTCCCACCACCGCCGCCGTGCGCAGGCATCTCGCGCCGGTCACGGCGCGCAGCGCCGGCATCGCCTACAGCGGCCCCGTCTACGAAAGGCTTCCCAGCGGCCAGGTCGTCCCCTACACGCCGCCCGCGCCCGCGGGGCAGGTCGGGGGCTCCACCGGCGGCAGCCCCGTCGCCGCCACCGCCATCGGCAAGCCGCAGCTACTCGTGCCTGGTGCCATCGCGCGCTTCGTCAACGGGCTCGCCGCGGCGCCCATGTCCGCGCCGCCCACGGTGCAGGAGATCGTCTGGGCCGGCAACCAGATCATCGGCCTGCCCTACATCTTCGGCGGCGGCCACGCCTCCTTCACCTCCCCCGGCTACGACTGCTCGGGCACCGTCTCCTTCGCGCTGCACGGCGCCAGCCTGCTCGCCACGCCCCTGGACTCCTCGGAATTCATGAAGTGGGGCGGGCACGGCATCGGCCAGTGGGTCACCGTCTTCACGAACCCCGAACACGCCTACATGACCGTCGCCGGGCTGCGCCTGGACACATCCGCCGCCGACGACCCCTCCAACCAGCAGGGCCCCCGCTGGCGCCCCCTGCGGCCCGCCAACAGCGGTTTCAAAGTGCGCCACCCCGTCGGGCTGTAGTTCGGCTAGGCTTGACCTCCCACCGCAGCCCCACAGGAGGATCAGGATGGCCGGTTTGACCGGGCGCATGTCAACAGTCGTGAAGGCCAAGGTCTCCAAGCTCTTGGATCGCGCCGAAGACCCCGCCGAGACGCTCGACTACAGCTACTCCAAGCAGCTCGAACAGCTTCAGAACGTCAAGAAGGGCATCGCCGACGTGGTCACGGCCAAGAAGCGCCTGCAGATGCAGGAGTCCACGCTGCAGCAGCAGGTCGTCAAGCTCGACACGCAGGCGCGCCAGGCCGTCGCCGGGGGCAAGGAGGACCTCGCGCGCATGGCGCTGGAGCGCAAGAACGTCGCGCAGACCGAGCTGCAGTCGCTCGACACGCAGGTGGCCGAACTGGAAGCCCAGCAGCAGAAGCTCACCGACTCCGAGCAGAAGCTCCGCGCCAAGATCGAAGCCTTCAGGACCAAGAAGGAGGTCATCAAGGCGCAGTACTCCGCCGCCGAAGCGCAGGTGCGGATCTCCGAGGCCGCCACGGGGGTCGGGGAGGAGATGGCCGACGTCGGGCTCGCCATGCAGCGGGCCGTCGACAAGACCGAAAACATGAAGGCTCGCGCGGATGCCGTGCAGGAGCTCGAAACGGCCGGGGCCTTTGACGACATCACGGCGATAGGGCCGGGGGAAGACGACATCGACAAGCAGCTCAAGGAGCTGTCGTCCAGCTCAGCCGTGGATGACGAGCTGGCGAAGATGAAGGGGGAATTAGGACCAGGCCAGGGCGGCGGGGCTCCCGCTTCGCCGCCGGGACTTGGGGCTGGTGGGGCCGGGGAGGCGCAGGGATCGCCCACCGAGCCGCCCGCATCCTCTGGGGAGCACTCCTCATGATCGTCCGGGTATCGGGGGAGGGGCAGTACCGGCTCGACCACACCAACGGGGAGCTCCACCAGCTCGACAACGCCGTCGTCTCGGCGATCGACGCGGGGGACGAGGGCGGGTTTCGCTCGGCGTATGACGCACTGCTGGCCTTCGTGCGCTCCTCGGGGGAGCCTTTGGCGGAGGACGAGCTGACCGGGTCAGACCTGATCCTGCCGCCGCCGGACCTCAGCCTCCAAGAGGCCGCTCGGGAGTTTCACGGCGAGGGGCTCATTCCGGACTGATTCGGCCTCGCCCCGGCTGGCTGGGGGTGTGGGGGCGGAGTGCCGAGCGGGGGGGTCTCCACGCGGGGGTGCAGGGCGCCGTCTGGCCCCGGGCCGTGGCTGCTCGGGGGTCGGCGGGGCTGCCTGGTCTCTTATAAGCAACGGTCTTTCCGTATATCCAAACGGTCGGAAACAAAAAAGGCAAACTGGGGGGATCCGCCCAAAGGCGGCCATCGTCTCTCCAAGCGCCCGAATCTCCAGTGTTTGCAAGGGTTTGCGGGGTCCAGGCTTGGGAGTCCCGCCAGCCGGTAGCTGTCTGTACACACAGTAGTTTCTACGGCTCTTTCCGTAGAAGGCTTGTACAGCGCTGCGGTGGCGGGCATAGTTGACCTTGCTCCTCGGGACCTCCGGGGGCACGACATGAAGCATCGACACAGGCCCCGGTCGTGCCGGGGCAGAGAGGAAGAAGGACGATCATGTTATTCAAAGTTAGGTTGCTGGTCCTGGGCCTGCTTTCCGTGATGGTGCTCGGGGCGTTCGCCTCGACGGCCTTGGCAGGACCTGGGCCGTGGTGGCATCATCGAGCGGAAAACGGAACCGGGAACGGGCTGAAAGTAGAAAAACAATCTCCTGAAACATTTACAGGAGAAGGTACTGGGACGGAATTGACCGCCAAACTCGGTGGAACGGAATTCAAAATCAAATGTAATCTCAAAGCAAATGGAGCTGTCTGGAACGAAACAAACCAAGGACAAGGAAAAGTCAGCACGGTTTACGAAAACTGTGAAGCTAATAGTATAGAAGGATGTAAAGTAGTCGTTAAAAGTCCGCCACAGCCCTACGAAATGTACTTAGTATGGAAATATAAGGGGCTGCAAAAAGAACTACAAAGTAAAGGACGGCAACAACAAGAACAAGGCCAATCATGGGATCTTGATCTCGTTCCGCATGGAGTGCAATTTAAAGTAAATAAAGAAGGAAAAGAACTTGAATTAAGTGAAAAAGCGAGCTTTGCTGAAGTAAAATTCGCTGCGACCGGTTGCAACCTGCTCAATTCGTTGAGCGGCAAAGCTGAAGGTTCGGTAGCAGCCAGCTCCCTATGGTTGGAAGAATTCAGTAAAGGACCAACACTGTGGTTCCCAGGCGGAAAGCCACAGCAACATGTCTGGGTCCCCGCATTAGGAAGGTTCGTGCCACTTGTGCAAGAACTGATTTTCAACAAAGAAGAAGCAAAATTCAGCGGCCAACTACCGATCAAATTCACAAACCAAGAAATAGGGGTCTTTGAAACCTAAGTGATTAGGGATTGAGAGAAGACTACAGTGAGGCAGGCGCTGGAGTGACATAGCTTCAGCTCCTGCCCTAATCCCGAGATAGGCTAGAGACACACACCAAGAATGCCCCGAGAGCTTAGTAGGCTGCTGTAGATCTATGATCCGAATGTATGCGATAGAGAAGCGCAGATCCCGGCTCCGTAAGTTAGAGATGCGAGGTACTCTGGGGAAAGCGACCTTCCTGACTGTGTTCGTTCTCGCTTTGGCCAGCTTTGCATTGTGCGCGGTAGAGGCGCAGGCTGCCGTGTGTCCTAACGAAGCACTTCGCTCGGAACTGCACAGCGGACTGCTTCCGAACTGTCGCGCATATGAGTTGGTCACGCCTGCGTATAAGGAGGGAGCGGCGTCGCTCCCGTTCGTGGTGTCCGAAGACGGGGCGCACGCAGTGGTGGGCAGTCTGGGCGTATTCGAGTCGGCAGAAGGCGATGGGCTCGATCCTGCTGTCGAAGGGGCTGCGTACCTGCTCTCGCGCACCCCGGCGGGTTGGGCGGCCTCGCCGATTGAGCCGCCTGAATCGCGCTATCAGAGTACGGGGATCATGCTGGATCTGAACACAGAATTCACGAGCAGCCTGTGGGCTTTGGGAACTCTCGATCAGCCGTTGGCCGTGGTTGACCTCTACTTGCGCGAATCCGATGGATCGCTAGTGAAGTTCGTAAAGATCGGCTCGCCGACATCGAGCACGAGTGTGCCAAATGAGACCGAGTACCACTACCGGGGGGCGTCTGCCGACCTGTCCCATGTGCTCTTCGAACCGTTGGGAGGCTTTCGCTGGCCGTCCGATGCCACAGTGGGTTCGCGCCCTTCGCTGTATGAGTATGTCGGTACGGATAATGTGGCCCCCTCGCTTGTTGGCGTGATCGGCGAAGGAGAAAAGGCCGAGCTGGTCAGCCAGTGCGGGACGGGTTTGGGCTCATTCGGACTGTTTAGGGCTAGAGGCTCCATGTACAACGCGATATCGGCCAGCGGCACGCGGATTTTCTTCGCGGCGATTGGCGCCGACGACGAAGCCTGCGGCGGTATGCAGCCTTCTGTCGATGAGCTGCTCATGAGAGAAGAAGCGTCTTCTGGACAGCGAACGACTGTTGCGATCTCCGAGCCGTTGCCGTCTTCCTGCCCGGGCTCCGAACTTCCATCGTCGCAGTGTCGAGACGCGAGGTTCGAGGGCGCCTCGCGGGACGGGTCGAAGCTGTTCTTCACCAGCACCCGGGCACTCGCAGAAGGGGCGAGCGAAGACAACACAGGCGCCGATAGCGCCAGCGGAGGCTGTGCCAGCACGACTGGCCTTGGCGGCTGCAACCTGTATGAGGACGAACTGAACGGCGCTGGACCGGCGTTGAGGCAGAAGCTCGTGGCCGTGTCCAGCGGCGGCCCCCACCCGGAAGTACAGGGCGTTGCGCGTATCTCCGAGGACGGTTCGCACGTCTACTTCGTAGCTAAGGGGGTCCTGACAGGAACCGCGGAAAATGATCACGGCAAGCGAGCGGCCACCGGTGCCGACAACCTCTACGTGTACGAGAGCGATGCCCAGTTCCCCACTGGGCATACGTCGTTCATCGCGACCCTTGGCTCCGGCGACGAAGCCGTGTGGGCAAAGGGCGACAGCCGTCCTGTGCAGGCGTCAGCTGATGGCCGGTTTCTTGTATTCCTCAGCAGGACGGATATCACGGGAGAAGGAAGCGTGGAAGGGGTCGAACAGGTTTATCAGTACGACGCCCAGACCGCAAGCCTCGTGCGCGTATCGATAGGACAGGGGGGCTACGGCAACGATGGAAGGTCGCCGACGTATAACGCCGCTCTGCCCATAGGGCCGGAAAGACCGCCACTGCCGCATACATACATGGGGGTGGACTCACCGGTCGCCGCGAGCGGCTCGCTGGCTCCTTCTGATGGGGCTGTTTTCTTCGCGAGCCCAACGGCGTTGACGCCGCTGGCGCTGAACAATCAGATCGTCAGCGCCGAATTCCCGGTCCCTAACGTGTACGAGTACAGAGATGGAAACGTGTACCTCATCTCCGACGGCCGGGATACGTCTGTGGTCCACGTCAGCCCAGCGTCCGGCCTGGTTGGGGCGAGCGCCTCGGGAAGCGATGTCTTCTTTACCACGGCCGACCCCTTGATCGCGCAGGACACGGACACCCAGCAGGATCTCTACGACGCGCGCGTCAACGGCGGGGTCGCTGTACCCGCTGTCTCGCCGGACTGCTCTGAAGACACATGCCAGGGTCCACTCGCCGCGCCGCCGATGTCGTCCATACCGGGCAGTGCCAGCCAGGCTCCCGGAGGAAATCTCACGTCGGCGCCTGTGGTTGCTCCAAAGACTACGCCAAAGCTCAAGACGAAGGCCAAGCGCAAGGTGAAGAAACGCCGGCATAAGGGCAGGAAGGCTGCCCTCCGGAGTACGAGCCGCTTGGGGGGTGGGCGATCATCGGAATCAGCATAACCGCTTGCCGGTTCGCCCGCCTCGGTCCGGCGTTGCTGATCGTCGGCTGCCTGCTGCTCTCCGCCTCGTCGGTTGCAGGAGCGGCCATGGGCCCCGGTTGGTCGGTACACTCGATCGCGCAGCCCGCCTACTTCTCGCCCAGAGCTTCTGAAGGTTGCAACAGCGCTCCGTCGAGCAGGCTGTGTGACAGCTATCGACTGCTTGTCACCAATGTGGGCACCGGTCCGACCACGGAACCGTTCGTCGTTTCTGAGAAGCTGCCTGCTGGTGTCACAGCCGTGAGCATCCACGCGGAAGACCTTGGTGAAGAAACAAATTTGTCGTTTGGATGTGGGCTGGTGCCGCTTCGATGCGAAAATGGACCGTCGCTGGCGCCGGGAGACACGCTGCTCATAACCATCAACGTGACGATCGAAGCCGGTGCTCCGGAAGTTGTGACCAGCCAGGTGACTGTCACCGGCGGCGGTGCGCCTGCTGTTACGACGAGCGAGTCCACGGAGGTCAGCGAAGTACGACCG
>CAZOQI010000032.1:0-19713 GCA_964582105.1 uncultured Solirubrobacteraceae bacterium | reverse complement strand
CGAAGTTGCGGAAGCTCGACTCCCGGTCGGAGCGGAAGTCGCGGATGGCCTTGTAGAGGCCGACGAGACCCTCCTGGATGAGGTCGTCCGAGTCCCCGCCGGCGAGAAAGTATGAGGAGGCTTTGAGGCGAACGAAGCCGTGGTAGCGGCGCACCAGCCGGTCGTAGGCATTGCGGTCGCCCTGCTTGGCCAAGGCGATCAGAAAACCATCATCGACCTTGACTTCAGAGTGAGGGTTACTGGAGATTCGTGCCACGAGCAGTCCTTTCTCGGGCTGCATTTCGCAGCCCAATTGCTCAGTGGCGCACTCCTCCCCTGGCGCCAACAGCTATTGATGCCTACCTCAGATAGATGGTCAACCTAAGGTTCAGCGTTATGTTGGGTGGCAGCTTACACAGTTATGGAGCCTTGTCAAGGCCCGCGGATCGATTCTGCAAGATCTCGTACAGCAGCGCCGCTGCCGCCGCGGCGACCCCCAGCGACTCGATGCGCCCGCGCAGGGGCAGGGAGATGAGCGCATCGCAGGCGCCGGCCACGCGCGGTCGCAGGCCGCGGCCCTCGCTGCCGAGCACGAGCACGACGCCGCCTTTGTAGTCGGGCTGGTCATATACCGTGGTGGCGACCGCGGCGCCGGTGACGCCCGCGGCGCCGGTTGTGCCCGCAGCGCCGTTTGCGCCCGCGGCTCCGATTGTGCCCGCAGCGCCGGTTGCGCCCGCGGCGCTCGCCCCATAGGACCAGCACCCGGCCTCGCGGGCCTGCAGGAGGAAGTCGGCGATATTGCGCACCCTGGCCACGCGCAGGTGCTCGACGGCTCCCGCCGAAGCCTTGCAGACAGCGGCGGTGACCTCGGCCGCGCGGCGCTCGGGGATGACGACGCCGCTGACCCCCACGCACTCGCAGGTGCGGCAGATGGAGCCGAGGTTCTGCGGATCCTGCACCTGGTCGAGCGCCACGATCAGCGGCTGCTCGCCCGCCAGCAGCTCCTCGGAGGAGACATAGGGATAGGCCCCGACCTGTGCGCAGATGCCCTGGTGGGCCGATGAGCCACAGCGGCGCTCGATGTCCTCGGCGGAGGACGTGCGGACCTTCACGCCGTCGAGCCACGGCTCGCGCGCGGCGCCGCCGCTGGCCCACACCTCGTTCACCGTGCGCGCGCGGCGTCCGCGCAGCGCCTCGCGGACGGGATTGCGACCATAGACGATCACAGCGGCAGCAGCTCGAAGCCGTCGGCGCCGTCGCGGACCTCCCAGCCGAGCGCGATGATCTCCTCGCGCAGGCGGTCAGCCGCCGCAAAATCGCGCTGCGCGCGCGCGTGCTCCCGCCGGGCGGCCAGCTCGTGCACAGCCTCGGGCGCCTGCGCCGGCGGGGCGAGCAGTGCCTCAAGGCCTAGAACGCCGAGCATTTCGCGCAGGTGCGCGTCGCCGGCCCGCCCGCGCGCGGGGCTCGTGGCCTCGCGCATCCATTCGTTGACGGCAGCCAGCGCCTCGGCCGTGTTGAAATCGCGCGCGAGCGCATCGAAGAAGCGATCTCGCAACCCGCCGAGATCATCGGGAGATGCGCCCGGCGTCAGGCGCCGTCCAGCCTCGCGGATGCGGTTGACGTTCCCCTGCGCCTGCCCCAGGGCCGCATCGGAGAAGGCCAGCGGCTGGCGGTAGTGCCCGCCGATGAGATACATGACCACGGTCTCCGCGCCGTGGCGCTCGACGACCTCGTACAGGGGCATGATGTTGCCGAGCGACTTGGCCATCTTCTCGCCGGTGGACTGGATCATGCCGTTGTGCACCCACAGCCTCGCCAGCTCGTGCCCGCGCGCGGCGCGCGTCTGGGCGGCCTCGTTCTCGTGATGAGGGAACACCAGGTCCGATCCGCCCCCATGAATGTCCAAGCCGACCCCCAGCAGGCCCTCGGCCATCGCCGAGCACTCGATGTGCCAACCGGGCCGGCCGGGGCCCCAGGGCGAATCCCAGAAGGTGTCCTCCTCCTCCTTGTGAGCCTTCCAGAGGGCGAAATCGAGCGGGTCCTGCTTGCGCTCGGAGCCCTCGATGTCCTCGCCCTGGTCCATGTCCTCCACGCGGCGGTGCGAGAGCGAGCCGTAATCGGCGTCCGAGCGCACGCGGAAGAACACATCCCCACCGCTCTCGTAGGCGTGCTCGGTGTCGATCAGGGTCTGGATGTAGGCAACGATGGCGTCCATCGTCTCCGAGGCAAGCGGCTCCGCGTCGGGACGGCCCAGGCCAAGAGCTCCGGTGTCGGCGATGTAGGTCTCGGCCATCTCCCGCGCCAGCCGCTCGCTCGGCACGCCCGCCCGCTGCGCCGCCGTGTAGATCTTGTCGTTGACATCGGTGATGTTGACGACGAGCGTCACCTCGTAGCCCTCGTGCTCCAAGAAGCGCTTCATCAGGCTGAAGATGACGAACGGGCGGGCGTTGCCGATGTGGATGCGGGAGTAGACCGTGGGACCGCATGCGTAGATGCCCACGCAGCCGGGGTCGCGTGGGCGCAGCGGCAGCACCTCGCCGCTGCGGGTGTCGTGCAGGCGGATGTCGCGCATGGCGCGCGCAACCCTACAGCTCAGCGGGTGCGCAGGCTGGCGATGGCGAGCGCCGCGACGCCCTCGCCGCGACCGACGAAGCCCATGCCCTCTCCCGTGGTGGCCTTGACGTTGACGCGCGCGGGCGCGAGCCCCAGGGTGCTGGCAAGGCGCTCGCGGATGCTCTGCCGGTGGGTGCCGAGCTTGGGAAGCTCCATGAGAACGGTGCAGTCGACATTGACGACATCGAGACCCGCGGCGATGACGTTCCTGACGACCATCTCCAGCAGCGCGAGGGAGTCGGCGTCGCGATAGCGCTCGTCGCTGTCGGGGAAGTGCTCGCCGATGTCGCCAAGCCCCGCGGCGCCCAGCAGAGCGTCGATGACGGCGTGGCTGAGCACGTCGGCGTCGGAGTGGCCCTCGAGCCCCAGCCCATGAGGGATCTCGACTCCGCCCAGGATGAGGGCGCGCCCCTCCGCGAAGCGATGGCAGTCGTAGCCGATCCCGACGAGGCTCATGGCACGAAGGCCCCGATCGGCTCGGGGCGCCGGCGACGACGCTCGAACACGGACAGCTCCTTGACGCCCAGACGCTCCAGCAGCTCGATCGCCTGATCGTAGTCCGCGCCGATGTCCTGCGGCCGGTGGGCATCGCTGGAGAGCGCAACGGGGTTGCCGGCCTCCAGGCACATCTCCAGGAAGGGGGGCGCCGGGTAGATCTCCTGGGCGCGCTTGCGCAGCCCCGCGGTGGAGACCTCGATGGCGATGCCCGACTCGGCGATGCCCTCCATAGCCAGCTCGTAGTAGCGGCGCAGATCGCCCTCGGGCCGTCGGCGCGCTGGGTGGGTGGGACCCCAGATCTTGACCAGGTCGGGGTGGGCGAGGATGTCGAACAGGCCGCTGCGCGCCGCCTCACCGAGCGTCTGAAAGTAGCGTCGCCAGATGGCCTCGGCGCCGCGCTCGGGGTGGCTGGGCTGCCAGATCCCCCACTCATCCATGTCCACGGCGTGCTCGCCGATGAAGTGCACCGAGCCGAGGACATAGTCGAAGTCGCTCCTCTCCAGAAGGTTGGCCGTGCGATCCTCGGCGCCAGGTATGAAGTCGGCCTCGATGCCGAGCCGCAGATCGGTGTGACCGCGCACGAAGTCGCAGTACGCATCGATGTCGTCGAGCGCGTTCTCCCTCCAGAAGGGATGCTGCCAGACGTCGAGGGCCTGGCGGAAGCGGTGGATGTGCTCGGAGACCCCCAGCTCCTGGATCCCCCGCTCCTCCGCCGCCGCACGATAGCGCTCGGCGTTGGCGGCTGTGAAGTGCCGGGCGGCGGTTGCCCCGATGTCGTCGGGGCGCAGATGCGTGTGGTAGTCGGTGAGCACGGTGGCGATTCAAGCAGGCCGTGCTGCCAGCAGCATCTCGGCCAGCGCCAGATCGAGCGGCGTCGTGACTTTCAGGTTCTCTGCAGGTGCGGGCACAACCGCGACGGTCCCTCCTGCCCGCTCGACGAGCCAGGCGTCGTCGGTGGCCTGGACGAGCACGTCATGGGGCACATCCAGCGCTCGTTCCAAGCTGGCCCGGCGAAAGACCTGTGGCGTCTGCACGGCCCATAGCTGAGAGCGATCGAGCGTCTCGCGCACGAGACCACCATCGACCCGCTTGACGGTGTCAGTCACAGGCGCCGCCGCAATGGCGCCGTCCACGCCCTCGCGCAGCGCGGCTGCCAGCACCCCCTGCACCAACTCGGCGGTGAGCAGCGGCCGGGCCGCATCGTGGACGAGCACCAGGTCCGAGCCCCACCCATCCCCGGAGCCCCACCCATCCCCGGAGCCGGCAAGCGCCAGGCGGACCGACTCCGAGCGCACGCTGCCACCCTCCACCGCGATCACCTCCACCGAGCCGGCGCTGCCCGACACCCCAAGGACGCCCTCCCCCGCGATCGCCTCCGCCGAACCGGCGCTGCCCGCAACGCCAAGAATGCCCTCCGGCGCATCCACCCCCGGCGGCAAAGCGACGACGATCCGTTCGATCGCCGCAACCCTCAGCAGCGCCTGAACGCTCCACCACAGCAGCGGCCTGCCCGCCAGCTCGACGAGCGCCTTGGGAAGCTGGGCCCCCAGGCGCTCGCCGCGTCCGGCGGCGAGGATCAGCGCAACGGCCAAGCCGTGCTACTCGGCGGCCACGGCCATCTGGCTGGCGGCCGAGTTGGCGAGCAGCTCGTCGAGATAGTTCTCGGCCTCTTCCTCGTCCTTGTCGAGCGCATACATGAGCTCGGAGGCGAGGATCTTCTTGGCGCGCGTGAACATCTGCTTCTCCCCCGTGGAGAGGCCCTTCTCGCTCTCTCTCAGAGACAAATTGCGCACGACCTCGGCGAGCTCGTAGATGTCGCCCGTCTTGATCTTGTCGCGGTTGTGCTTGAAGCGCCGGTTCCAGTTCTTGGGCATCTCCGAGACGTCGTCGCGGAGCACGTTCAGCACCTTCTGGACGGTTTCCTCGTCGATCACGCGGCGCAGACCTGCGAGCGCGGCGTTTTCGGTGGGGACCTTGACGGTCATGTCGTTGTGGAGGATCTTGATCGTCAAATACTCGCGACATTCGCCGAGCACCTCCATGTCCTCCTTCTTGAGCACCTTGCCGGCGCCGTGATGCGGGTAGACGACGTGGTCGCCCAACTCGAACTCGATGTACTCGACCTCGCGGGTCGCCTCGAGCTCCACGATCAGCTCATCTTCAATTGTCTGGGGAATGGTGTCCTCCTTGAGGTTTACGGCCGACCAGGGGGGCGGCCCTGATTCTTCACGTCTGCAGATAGCGGTCCACGAGGTTGATCTCCTGCAACCGGCGAAGGCCCTCGCGGATGTCCTTCGCACGGATCTCCCCCACCCCCTCGATCGCCTCCAACTCGGCGTCGGTGGCGGCCAGCAGCTCGTCGAGGCCGCCGAACTCCTTGACGATCTCGGCCACGACCTGCTTGGGCAGCCGGGGGACGCGCCCCAGGATGCGGTAGCCGCGCGGCGCGACGGGGTAGTCAAGCGTGTTGAGCTTGCGGTCATAGCCCAGCATCTCCGCCAGGCAGCCGAAGTCGAGCAGGTCCTGGTGGGTGAGCCGGCCGACTTGGTCCAGCGCGGCGGCGAAGCCTT
Source organism: uncultured Solirubrobacteraceae bacterium (assembly GCA_964582105.1). Lineage (GTDB taxonomy): Bacteria > Actinomycetota > Thermoleophilia > Solirubrobacterales > Solirubrobacteraceae > Palsa-744. The sequence continues at coordinate 14,053 of CAZOQI010000032.1, read as the reverse complement.
CGTCGGAGTAGTCGGCGAGGTAGTCGTGCACGAGCGCGGCCTTCTCCGCGGCGGCGCCCACCATCGTCTCCTCCAGCTGCATCTCGATCATGCGTCCCTCGCTGCCCAGCTCGACGATGTAGCGCTCGATCTCCACGGCCATGCGCGTGACCAGCTCCGAGCGCTGGAGCACGGTGAGGACGTCGTGGAGCGTCACCCCGCCCTCGAACTCCAGCGCCGTGAGGCGCGTGGAGACCTGATCCAGGCGGGTGCGGTACTTGTCGAGCGTGGCCAGCGCCTGGTTGGCCTTGGCGAGCACCACGGGGATGTCCTCGAGGATGTACTTGGCGCCGTCCACATACAGCGAGACCACCTCGCGGCGCTGGGAGATGGCGATGACGAGCGCGTCGGTCTGCTTGGATACGCGCTCCGCCGTGCGGTGGCGGGTGCCGGTCTCGTGCGAGAGAATCGTGGGGTCCGGCATCAGCTGCACGTTGGCCATGGCGATCTTGGTGGAGTTGACGTTGAGGATGATGGCCCCGTCCATCTTCGCCACCTGATAGAGGAAGGCCGGCGTATAGTCGATGTCCAGCTTGATGCCGCCGGAGTTGAGGAAGCTCAGCTCCTCGGGGTCGCCGATCACGATCAGCCCGCCGGTGCGAGCGTGAAGGATGCTCTCGATGCCCTCGCGCAGAGCGGTGCCGGGAGCCACCATCTCCAGAGCCTTCATCAACCCGGGCTCTGGTCTTGCTTCACTGTCGAAATCTTCCCCGGATCGTGGTGGCACAACCCTCATTCTAGGGCATTCAGCCTCGATTTACCGCGCGGGATACTGGACAAAGCCTCAATATTCCGAATATTGGGAGCGCTATGCCGCCGCGTTGTGAGCGCTATGCCGCGGCGTTGGGAGCGCTATGCCGCCGCGCGCGGCCTGGCACGGTCGGCGATGGGAAGCGCCTGGGCCAGGGCCTCCCTGAGCGTGGCGGCCTCACACGCCTCGGCGCCGCTGCCCGGGGGCGCCAGGACATCGCGCAGGCCATGCTTGGCGGCCTCTTCCAGGCGCCGCTCGGGGTGGCCGACCCAGCGCAACTCGCCTGTGAGGCCCAGCTCGCCGAAGCAGGCGCGCGGCGTGGGCGGGTGGGCTCCTTGAATTGGGATCCCCCGGCTGGCGGAGGCGACGGCCAGAGCAATCGCCAGGTCCACCCCGGGCTCGTCGACGCGCACGCCGCCGACGACGTTGACGAAGACATCGGCTCCACCCGTCCCCAGGCGCCCGTGGCGCCCAAGGATCGCCAGCACCAGCGCGAGGCGATTGCGATCCAGGCCCGAGACCACCCGCCGGGGCTGCTCAAGCTCGGAGGGCGCCACCAGCGCCTGCACCTCCACGAGCAGCGGCCGCGACCCCTCCATGGCCGCCAGCACGACGCTGCCGGGCGCGCGCGTGGCCTCGGCGACGAAGCGCGCGGAGGCATCCAGCACCTCGACGAGACCGCCCTGGCGCATCTCGAAGAGCCCCGCCTCGTTGGTCGAGCCGAAGCGATTCTTCAAAGCCCTCAGCTCGCGGTAGGGGCGCTCGCGCTCCCCCTCGAACTGCAAGACGCAGTCCACGAGGTGTTCCAGCACGCGCGGCCCGGCCAGAGCGCCATCCTTGGTGACGTGCCCCACCAGCACGATCGCCACTCCGTGGGACTTGGCGTGCTCCATGAGGCCGGCGGCGACCTCGCGCACCTGCCCCACCGAACCGGGCGCCCCGGAGAGCTCGGGAGCATGGATCGTCTGCACCGAGTCGATCACGCACACCGCGGGCGCCTCGTGCGCGATCGTCCGCAGCACCGCCTCCAGGTCTGTCTCGGCGAGGATCGGCACTTGCAATGCGGGGTGGGTGGGACCCAAGTCAAGTCGCTCTGCCCGCAGCCGCACCTGCTCGGCGGACTCCTCGGCGCTGACATAGAGCGTCCTGTGACCCGCCCGCGCAAGGTGCCCGAGGGCCATGTTGGTGAGCGTGGACTTGCCTATCCCCGGCGATCCCCCCAGCAGCACGAGCGACCCCGGCACGAGCCCCCCGCCGAGCACCCGATCGAGCTCGCCGATGCCGGTGCAGAGCCGCGCGAGGGGCGCCGTGCCGACCTCGGAGAGCGGGCGGGCAACCGCGACCCCTCCCCCACCGTCGCCGCGAGCGCCGGCCCTGGCTCCCCTGCCGCCACGCCTGGCCGTCCGCCCCTCGGCGCGTCCTGCCGGCAGGCGCTCCTCGACGAGCGTGTTCCACGCCTCACAGCCGGGGCACTGGCCGTGCCACTGGGCCGACTGCAAGCCGCATTGCGAGCAGACGTGAATGGAGGTGCGCGCCACACCCTCAGCCTACGGCTCGCCCCCGACGGCTCGGCCGGGGCGAGGATCAGTCGAGCCCCACGACCTGGCTGCGCCGCTCATACAGGAGCACGTCGCGCCAGCGCCCGTCCTGCATCTGCCCGACCCGGCGGCGGGCGCCGACGAACTGAAAGCCGCAGCGCTCGTGCAGAGCGATCGAGGAGGCGTTCTCGGGGAAGATGCCGGCCTCCAAGGTCCACAGCCCGACCCGCTCGGAGGCCGCGATGAGCTCCGTGAGCAGGGCCGTGCCGATTCCGCGACCCGCAAAGATCGGCTCCACATAGATGCTGACCGAGCCTACCCCCCGGTATACAGGGCGGCCGGAGGTGGGACTGAGCGCGGCCCAACCGATCACATCGCCCCCGCCGTCGCGTGCCACCAGGCAGGGCTCGGGCAGGCGCGCGGCCATCCACTCCTCCCACGAGGGCACGGTGTGCTCGAAGGTCGCGTTGCCTGTGGCAATCCCAGCGGCATAGATGCGCGCGACGGCCGGCCAGTCTCCAGGCGCCAGGGGCTCCACGGCGACCCCCGCCAAACCCTCATCCCCCACCCCTGCGGGCGCAGCGACGCCGGCGGGCGACGACGCTGACCTCGACTGCTCAGGCGTGACGCTCAGCGGTGCCTACTGCTCGTCGGTGGGCGGCTTGTCCTGAGCATCCCCGTCGGAGAGCTCCGGGAGATCGGCGAGATCCCCACCGTCCGGCAGGTCCTCCCCGTCGTGCAGGTCCTCGCCCTCGGGCAGCTCGCCGGAAGGCCCGTCGGCCCCGACGGCGACGGGCGTCTTCTGCTTCTTGGGCTTGACGACAGTCAAACGAACCTCGCCCTCCTCGCCGTCCTTGGCGGGGTTGACGACGACGGTGGCGCCGGGGATGACCTTCTCGCGCAGGACGAAGTCGGCGAGGGGGTCCTCGATGTAGCGCTGGATGGCGCGGCGCAGCGGGCGCGCGCCCATCGAGGGATCCCAGCCCTTCTCGACGAGCATTTCCTTGGTGGGGTCGGTGAGCTCCAGCTGCAGCTCGCGGTCGGCCATTGTGTCGCGGATGCGCAGCAGAAGCAGCTCGACGATCTGCTTGATCTCGTCCTTCTGGAGCTTGTGGAAGACGATGACGTCGTCGATGCGGTTGAGGAACTCCGGACGGAAGACCTTCTTGAGCTCGCCCATGATGCGGTTCTTCATGTCGTCGTAGGTGATGCCGGTCTCATCGTCGGAGACGGCGAAGCCCAGCGGCGTGTTGCGCGCGATCTCGGCGGCGCCGATGTTGGAGGTCATGATGACGATGGCGTGGCGGAAGTCCACGGTGCGCCCCTGGGCGTCGGTCAAGCGCCCGTCCTCGAGAATCTGAAGGAGGATGTTGAAGACATCCGGGTGGGCCTTCTCGATCTCGTCGAGCAGGAGCACCGAGTAGGGCTTGCGCCGCACGGCCTCTGTGAGCTGGCCGCCCTCGTCGTAGCCGATGTAGCCGGGGGGCGAGCCGACGAGGCGCGAGACGGCGTGCTTCTCCATGTACTCGGACATGTCGATGCGGATCATGTTGTCGTCGTCGCCGAAGAGGAACTCCGCGAGCGTGCGCGCCAGCTCGGTCTTCCCCACCCCCGAGGGACCGAGGAAGATGAAGGAGCCCGTGGGCCGCTTGGGGTCCTTGAGCCCGGCGCGCGAGCGGCGGATGGCCTTCGATATGACCTCGATCGCGGGGTGCTGGCCGATGACGCGCTTGTGCAGTTCCTCCTCCATGCGCATGAGCTTCTGCGTCTCGGCCTCGGTCAGCTTGAAGACGGGGATGCCGGTCCACATGGAGACGATGTCGGCGATCTCCTCCTCGCCGATGGCGGGGCGCTCGGAGGACTCGCCCGCCTCCCACTCTTCCTCGAGCTCGCGCTTGCGATGGGTGAGCTTGCGCTCCTGATCGCGCAGGGCGGCGGCCTTCTCGAACTCCTGGGACTCGATGGCGGCCTCCTTCTCGCGCCGCGTGGTCTCGATTTCGTCCTCGAGCTCGCGGTTGGCGGGCGGGGAGGTCATGGACTTGATGCGCATGCGCGAGGCGGCCTCGTCGATCAGGTCGATGGCCTTGTCGGGCAGGAAGCGGTCGGAGATGTAGCGGTCGGCGAGCTCGCCGGCGGCGCGCAGGGCCTCGTCGGTGATCTGCACCTTGTGGTGCTGCTCGTAGCGGTCGCGCAGGCCCTTGAGGATTTCGACGGTCTGGTCGATGGTGGGCTCCTCGACGCGGATCTGCTGGAAGCGGCGCTCCAGGGCAGAGTCGCGCTCGAGGTACTTGCGGTACTCGTCGAGCGTGGTGGCGCCGATCGTCTGCAGCTCCCCGCGCGCCAGAGCGGGCTTGAGGATCGAGGCGGCGTCGATCGCCCCCTCAGCGGCGCCGGCCCCGACCAGATTGTGGAGCTCGTCGATGAAGAGGATGATGTCGCCGCGCTGGGTGATCTCCTTCATGACCTTCTTCAGGCGCTCCTCGAACTCCCCGCGGTACTTGGAGCCGGCCACCAGCGCGGCCAGGTCGAGCGTGTAGATCTGCTTGTTCTTGAGCAGCTCGGGGACGTCGGCGTTGGTGATGCGCTGCGCGAGGCCCTCCACGACGGCGGTCTTGCCCACGCCGGGCTCGCCGATCAACACCGGGTTGTTCTTGGTGCGCCGCGAGAGGATCTGCATGATGCGCTCGATCTCCGTCTCGCGCCCGACGACGGGGTCCAGTTTGCCTTCGGCCGCCAGGCGGGTCAGATTGCGCCCGAACTGGTCGAGCAGCTTTGAGCTCTTCTTGCCTTCGGCCTGCCCACCCGAGCCCCCCGAGCCGGAGCCGCCCGACTGGCCCTGGCCCTGGCGGCGCCCGCCGGGGCCCGAGAGCATGCGGATGACCTCGTTGCGAATCTTTTCGGAATCGGCATCAAAGTCCAATAATATGCGTGCCGCCACGCCCTCGTTCTCGCGTACGAGGCCCAGGAGGATATGCTCGGTGCCGATGTAGTTGTGCCCCAGCGAGAGCGCCTCGCGCAGGGCCAGCTCAAGCACCTTCTTGGCGCGGGGCGTGAAGGGGATCTGCCCGGAGGTGACCTCCTCGCCGGAGCCGACGATGCGCACGACCTGCGCGCGCACGCGCTCGACGGTGATGTCGAGGCTCTCGAGCACCCGCGCGGCCAACCCCTCCTCCTCCCGCAGAAGCCCGAGGAGGATGTGCTCGGTGCCGATGTAGTTGTGCTTGAGCGTGCGCGCCTCTTCCTGCGCGAGGACCACCACCTGCCTGGCCCGTTCTGTAAATCGCTCGAACATGGTGCTTGAGAGTCCTCTTTCCGAGGTTGTATGGGTTCTCGGGGACTATGCAACTACCCGGTAGGACATCTTCGTCGGAATCCCCGCAAAAGATGAGGCCGGGCCGTAAACCGACGCCGAGGCACAGTCTACCAAGGCCCCCGCGGGCGGAGGTCCCCTTCCCTCGCCCTTCCCTCACCAGCGCAGGGCGGGCCTACGAGCGCATGGCCGGGAAGAGCACGACCTCGCGGATCGTGGAGCGGCCCGTGAGAAGCATCACCAGGCGGTCGATCCCCAAGCCGACCCCCCCGGTGGGGGGCATGCCGTGTTCGAGCGCCTCCAGGAAGAGCTCGTCCCAGGGCTGGGTCTCCTCGTCGCCGGCCTCGGCGAGGCGCCGCTGCGCTTCGAAGCGCTGGCGCTGGATGTCGGGGTCGTTGAGCTCGGAGAAGGCGTTGGCGATCTCCATGCCGCCGGCGAAGGCCTCCCAGCGCTCGGCGAGACCGGGCAGGGAGCGGTGCGGGCGGGCGAAGGGGGAGAGCTCGATGGGGTAGTCGAGCACGAAGGTGGGAGCCTGTAGATGCGGCTCGACGAACTTGGAGAGAAGGTCGTCGGCGAGCTGGGGCCAGGAGGCGCCCTCGGTGTCCAACTTCAGGCCGCTGGCGGCGATTGCGGGGCTCTCGGCGATGGCCGCGGCCAGCAGGGAGGCGTCGCGGTCGCGGTCGCGGTCCTGGCCACCGTCGCGGTCTTGGTCGCCATCGCGGTGAGGGCCGCCGGCGCGGTGGGCCATGATGTCGATGCCCGTCGCCTCCCGGATGGCCTGCACGAACGACACCCGCCGCCAGGGCGAGGCGAAGTCGATGTCCCCGCCATAGGGGATGGCGCGCGCGACATCCCCCACGAGCTCTTCGGTGCGGGTGGCCTCGTCGAGGTAGTCGGCGTAGGCCTCGTACCACTCGACCATCGTGAACTCGGGGTTGTGCTTGGCGGAGATGCCCTCGTTGCGGAAGTCCTTGCCGAGCTCATACACGCGCTCGAGCCCGCCGACGATGAGGCGCTTGAGGTAGAGCTCTGTGGCGATGCGCAGATAGAGCGTGCGGTCGAGCGCATTGTGGTGGGTGGTGAAGGGGCGGGCCAGAGCGCCCCCGTAGAGCGGTTGCAGGACGGGCGTCTCGACCTCGATGAAGCCGCGGGCGTCCAGATGGGAGCGAACCGCGGAGACGATGCGCGCGCGATCGACGAACAACCTGCGCGCCTGCACGCTGGACATGAGCTCCAGCTCGCGCTGGCGGTAGCGGGTTTCGACGTCGGCGAGGCCGTGGTGCTTGTCCGGCGGGGGGCGCAGCGACTTGGCGAGGATCTCAAAGCTGTTCAGGCGCAGCGAGAGCTCGCCGCGCTTGGAGCGCATGACCGTGCCCTGGATCCCGAGCAGGTCTCCAAGGTCGATCTGGAGCAGGCGATCGTAGTCGGCGTCGTCGAGGACGTCGCGGCGCGCGTGCAGCTGGATGCGCCCGCTGCGATCGATCAGATCGAGGAAGGCGGCGCTGCCGAGGTCGCGGCGGCCCGCGAGGCGTCCCGCGACGCGCCGTACCTCCTCGGTTTCCTGCCCCTTCTCGAGGCCGGAGAATTGCGCGTGGATCTCCTCGATCGGCTGCACGCCCGCGAAGGAGTAGGGGAAGTGCGTGGCGCCGGGCGGGAGCAGCGCGCGCGCTTTGGCGCGGCGCACAGCAAGCAGCTCGGGCAGGTTGCGCTCTGCGGGCGGGCTGTGCTCTGCGGGCAGCTTGGACTCGCCGGACCCGTTGGGAGCGGCGGTGTCGGTCTCTGATACCTGCGGAGGGTGCTGCTCGATCTTGCTCATCACCAAAGAAGATGTTAGGGGCCGTTGCGGGACCCGCGGGAAAGGACGCGCGGCGAGGGAGGGACCCGAAGGAGCAAACGGCCCCCGCGGGTCTTCTATTTCAAGCCGACGTCGATCTTGGTGATCTTGAGCTTGCGCGCGGGGCCGCGGGGCACCTTCACCGCGACGGTGTCGTTGCGCTTGTGCCCGAGCAGGGCGCGCCCGACGGGGGACTCGTTGGAGAGCTTGGCCTCTTCGGGGTTGGCCTCGGCGGAGCCGACGATGGTGTACTTGACGGACTTGCCGGTCTTCTCGTCCTTGACGTGGACGATGGAGCCGACCTGGACGACGTCGGTCGAGAGATTGTTGGTCTCGATGACGGTGGCCATCCTGAGCTTCTCCTGAAGCTGGGCGATGCGCGACTCGAGCATGGCCTGTTCGTTCTTGGCGTCGTCGTACTCGGAGTTCTCGGAGATGTCGCCGAACTCGCGGGCCTCCTTGATGCGCTCGGCGACCTCGCGGCGGCGCTCGGTGGAGAGGGTCTGGAGCTCCTCGCGGAGCTTCTCGAGGCCTTCGGGAGTGAGGATGACGTCCTTGGGCATGACGTGGCGACCCTGGATAGCGTTTCGTTGCGGTCGTTGCGGGGGTGACCCGGGAAGAACAAAACCCGCCTGTGAGCGGGGGTTCGCCGAGCCAGAGGGGTGCGGCGAGCGCAGCAGTATAGCGCCGCCGCGGGGGCCTCAGGCGGGCAGTGGCGCGAGCAGGCGCTCGGGATCCAAAAGGCGCCTCGCCTGCGCGAGGGTTTCGGCGTGGTGCAGGGAATCCTGCAGCAGGCGCAGCTGTTCCCGATCGAGATCGAGGCGGATGAGATACCAGGGATAGAACTTGCGCAGGTAGCGCGCGGCGCGGAGGGGACCGAGGTGGCGGGCGGCCTGCTCGATCACCCAATCGAGCTCGATGAGGACCTCCTCAGGCGCGGGGTCCAGCTGGCGTCCCCGCAGCAGCCGCTCGAACAGCCAGGGGTTGCCCAGAGAGCCGCGCGCGAGCATCACGGCGGTGGCGCCGGTGTCGCGGAAGACGCGCTGGATGTGCTCGGCGTCGCGGAGGCCCCCGCTGAGGATGAGCGGCACGGGCAGCGTGGCGGCGAGGCGCGCGGCGAGGTCGTAGTCGGGCGTGCCCTTGTGGTGCGTGGAGGCCGAGCGGGGATGGAAGGCGATGGCGGCGACGCCGGCGTCGGCGAGGCGATGCGCGAGCTCGAAGCCGGAGGTGGTGTCCCCGGGATGCTGCCCGGAGCGGAGCTTGACGGTGACGGGCAGTTGCGAGCCCTCGATGGCCGCGCGAGCGAGCGCGAGCGCACGCTGGGGATCGGAGAGCAGCGAGGCGCCGGCGCCGGTCCTGCAGACCTTGGGCACGGGACAGCCCATGTTGATGTCGATCGCGTCGGCCCCGGCATTCGCCACGTGGGCGGCGGCGGAGCGCATGACCTCGGGGTCCTGCCCGAAGAGCTGGATCGAGATGGGCCCAAGAAGACGCTCGCGCGGATCGATGCGCAGCAGCTCCTCGCAGGTGCGCCGGTTGCGATAGTGGATGGCGTGCGAGGAGACCATCTCCGAGACCGCGAGGCCGGCCCCGTGGCGCAGCGCCTGGAGGCGCACGAACCAGTTGCCGATGCCGGCGAGCGGCGCGAGGAGCACGCGATTGGGGACGCGCAGAGGCCCGAGCGACCAGGGATCCGCGAGATCGGGAGCGCGCGTCATGAGACCTCTGATGTTAGGAGGGGCTCCGCTGACGCTCCGCCGTGTTGCCGCGTGGTGGCTGGGAATTGAGGTCGTAGAGCAGGCGCAGGCCGGTGAGCGTGAGCAGCTCGTCGACCTCGTGGATCTCCTCGGTGAAGGGCACGACGAGGCGCCCGAGCCCCCCCGTGGCCACGACCGAGAGGCGTTCGGAGAGCTCGTCGTAGAGGCGCCGCAGGATCGCGTCGACGGCACCGGCATAGCCGAAGACGACCCCGGAGCGGATGGCGTCGATGGTGTTCTTGCCCACGACGGTGCGCGGCGGCGCGAGCTCGACCTTGGGCAGCCTGGCGCCGCGCTCGGTGAGCGCGTCGAGCGAGATCTCGATGCCGGTCATGAGGGCCCCGCCGATGTACTCACCCTCGCGCGAGAGGACATCGAAGGTGGTGGCGGTGCCGAAGTCCACGCAGACGGCGGAGCCGCCGAAGCGGGCGCGCATGGCGACGGCGTTGACGAGCCGGTCGGCGCCGATCTCGCGGGGGTTGTCGTAGCGGATGGCAAGCCCGGTGCGCAGCCCAGGTCCGACGACGAGCATCTCGTGGCGCAGGTAGCGCTCGGACATGGCGGTCCATTCGGGCTCCAGCTGGGGCACGGTGGAGGAGAGGATCGAGGCGGAGATGTCCGCGAAGGCAAGGCCGCGCAGCTCGAGCAGATTGCGCAGCGCAGCCCCCAGCTGATCGGCCGTGGAATCGCGCACGGTGGCGAAGCGCCAGTGCTCGATGAGATCCTCGCCTCGGTAGGCGCCGAAGTGCGTTTGGGTGTTTCCGACATCGACGACGAGCAGCATGGAGGTGCAGGGAGCCTATCTACCCGACCCACCGTCCTCACCGTGAATCCGAAGCCCATACCCCGGGCCTCCCTCGAAGCCCCACCCCCGGGGCCTCCTCGCACACCCACCCCGGGCCTCCTATATGCTGCCGTGGCGATGGCGGCGAACGGCGCGAGCCCGAAGAAACTGAAGCTCTATGTGCTGGAAGGCTCGCACCCCTGCGCCGCGGTGGAGGTGGCGCTGGAGCTGAAGTCGATTCCCTATCGGCGCGTGAATCTGATGCTGCCGCTGACGCAGATGCTGGCGGGACCGGTGCTGTACGGCGGCATGACGGTGCCGGGCGTGCGCCTCGATGGCGAGCGCATCGTGGGCTCGCGCAGGATTATGCGCCGCCTCGACGAGCTGGCGCCCGATCCCCCCCTGCTGCCCGCCGACGCGGATAGGCGCGCGCAGGCGCTGGAGGCCGAGCGCTGGGGCGACGAGACGTTTCAGAGCGTCCCCAGGCGCGTCCTCGACGCCGCCTGGCTGCGCAACGCGGCGTGCATGGAGAGCTACGCGGGCGACGCGAAGCTGCCTGTGCCGCGCCCCATGCTGCGCCCGGCGCTGCCGTTGACGGCCCGCCTGATGGCACTGCGCAACAGGGCCAAGGACGAGAACGTGGTGGCCGACCTCAAGGCTCTGCCCGGGCAGTTGGAGAAGATCGACGCCTGGATCGCCGAGGGCCTGCTGGGCGCAGAGCAGCCGAACGCCGCCGATCTGCAGATCGGCTGCACGCTGCGCCTGCTGAACACGGCCGCCGACGTGCGCCCCCTCTTGGAGGGCCACCCCGCGATGGGGCTGACGCGCTACTTCCCGCCGATGGTCGGCGAAGTCCCGGCGGGCACGCTGCCCGCCGAGTGGCTGGCATAGCTGCTACTCGTCGACGCCAGGGATCGGCTCTATCGGAAGTGAGCCGTGGAGCGCTTGGAGTTCCGCGAGATCGTTGCGATCACGGGGCCGATTGGCCAGGCGCTTGAAGCCCACGATGCTGCGCAGGTCCGCGACGCGCGCTTGTTGACCATCGAGGTCGAGGCGCAGGGCGCGCCCAGCGACGGTGTCGAAGTCCAGGGGAGGCAGCCCTCCCCGCATGAGGTCGATGATGCCGTGGCGACTGTTGACGCGCAGATGCTCCGCCTCGAGGATGTCCTGGCGCGTGAGTTGCCTGCCGTCGTAGAGGCGTGTCGCGTCCACGCGATCCAGGAAGCGGAGAATCGCGTCGTTGGCGTCGGGATCGTCCGATATGAGCAGGTCGCTGTCCTTGGTCGTGCGCAGGTAGCCATTGGCGATCACGCTGAACCCGCCGATCACGACATATGCGAGCCCGACGGCGTTGGCGTCGGTGACGACGCCGTTGAGGTCAGGACCAGAAGGCTCGTCTGGGGACATGGCCGGCCCGTATCGATGCAGCGAGCAGCGAGACCGCCTGCTGGGAAAGTCTCTGGCCGACCTGGAGACGCTCGGCCGGCGACAGCGCCCTCGCCTGGGAACGATGGTATGCGTCCTCTTCACGGTTGATCCGCGCCCACTCGGCCTCGTGGCCAGGCGATAGCAGAGGGGTCCGGGGAGGCGTTGTCATGACTTGGATTTTACCCCTCGCGTCGGCGCAGCCCGACTCCGGACCGATGTGCACTCCAGGCGGGTTCCGCTCAGCCGTGCAGGACCACGCTGCGCGTCGTCGTGACGGGCGCGCCGCGGGGGGGCGTGAGGGTGACCAGGACGATCAGAGCGAGGCGGTGATGGCGGCGCAGGGCGCGCCTGGCCTGAGCGTCGAGGGAGACCGAGAAGGAGATCTTGCCGGCGGCAACGGAGGCCCGCAGGAAGCGCCCGACGCGCACCTGCTTGGCGTGCTTGCGGGCGAGCGAGGCGGTGGTGGCGAGCAGATCCACCTCCAGGCGCGCGCCATTGTCGGCGGGGGGTATGCTGGCTGAGCCGCGCAGGGCGCCGCCGCGCTGGCTGCCGGCGAGCGCGAGTACAGGCGGAAGAGCGCCTTCTGGAGCTTCGCCCGCGGGGGTTGTGGTGTTGGCGGTGGTGGCCGTTGTGCCGCCGGGCGGCTGCGTGGAGGTCGTCGTCGAGGGCGGTGGCTGGGTCTGGGTCGTGGTGGTCGTCGTCGGCGTGGTCGTGGCTGTGGTTGTGGTGTAGGTGAAGGTGGTGCTGGTGCTGCTGGTGGATGTCGTGGTTGTGGTGGTCGTCGGAACCGTGCCGGCGGTGTTCACGTAAATGGTGCCGTGCATGCTCGGGCCGTGGAATGAGCAGTAGAAGGTGTATTCACCGGCCTGGGTGAAGGTGCAGGAACCGCTCCAGTTCGTGGCGAACTTGCCCACTCCCACGGGGACGCCGCTTGCGCACGAAGGCTTCGCCGAGCTGGTCCAGATGATGCCGTGGTTGACGGTGGCGGACTTGTTGACGAACTGCACGGCGTCGGCGGGCATCACGGCGGCTTCTGCGGGCGACCAGAAGTGCCGTTCGCCGTAGACGCCGCCCCCTTCGTTGAGCGCTTCGACGGTCGCCGTCGTCGCGGAGCTGGCGATCGTGGGGACGACCGCGACGGCCGCCCCGGACAGGGCGACGAGAAGAAGGTGACGCTTGCGCAATCTCACGACCTGTACCCGCCTTTCGTGCTTGGTCTCTCCGCAGATCGCGGCGTGCTTGGTGAGCACGCCCCTCAACCACCCAGGACGCCGGCGCGCGGCGATCCTTCCCAAGGACTCCGCTCATTCGTCCGTGCACCGCTCATTCGTGGTGCCCCGTTCATTCGTCCGTGCCCCGTTCATTCGTCCTTGCCCCGCTCATCTGTCGTGCCCCGCTCATTTGTCCGTGCCCCGCTCATTTGTCCGTGCCGAGCATGGAGCGGCGTGCGCGGGCGCAGGCCGGCGCTATCGTCGCAGGCGCCGGCGGGAAGGTTGCCCGCCCAAGGGCGTCCTTGCAGGTGTGAGCGCGATACGAGCACGAGCAGAGGAGATGGCATGAGCGGTAAGACGGTGGCCGCGCTGGCGGCGGTTGCAATCGCAGGCGCCGGGGCGATCCCGGCCGCGGCGGCGCTGCGCGGCGGGGCGCACGCGGCGGGCAGTCATGCGGTGATCCTGAGGCACAACCGTTACCTGCCCGGGACTGTGTCGATCCGCCGCGGCGAAAGCGTGACGTGGGTGTGGGCGGACGGGGGCGTGCTGCACAACGTGATCGCCCACGAATTCCGCTCGCGGACGATGACCCACGGGACGTTCACGCTGCGCTTCACGCGCAGCGGCACATACAGCTACAAGTGCACGGTGCACCCGCACATGAGCGGGAGGGTCATCGTCCACTGAGGACAGCCAGCGGCGGGCCGGCCCAACGCACGCCCTCGCTGAGCGGGAGCGCGAGCAGCGCGTCGGCGAGGCGCCGCCCGTCGGGCGTGGCGAGCTCGAAGTCGAGCTCGAGCGCCGGGATGAGCACGAAGCGGCGTGTGAGCACCTGCGCGTGCGGCAGGTTCATGCGCTCGTGCTGAAGCTCGAGGTCCCCCAGGAGCAGCACGTCGATGTCGATCGCGCGCGGGCTGTGACGCTCATAGCGCGACGGGCGCCCCAGCTCCCCCTCCAGGCGCTTGAGGGCGTCGAGCAGCTCCAGCGGCTCCAGCGCGGTCTCGATGCGGACGCAGGCGTTGAGGAAGCTGGCCTGATCGAGGATCTCGCCGATGGGGTCGGTGTCGTAGACCGAGGAGCATGCGAGCACGCCGATTCCCGCGGCGGGCAGCGCGTCCACCGCCGCCTGCAGCTGGGCGCGGCGATCGCCGACGTTGGAGCCGAGTCCGAGCAGGCCGATGCGCGTGGGCACAGCGGGGGACGGTAGCGGCCCGATGCCTCGCAGACCGCCTCCCTCGGCATCTCTCGCCAAACCGTCCAGCACCTCCCTCCCCAACCCAGCACCTCCCTCCCCAACCCAGCACCTCCCTCCCCAACCCAGCACCTCCCTCCCCAACCCAGCACCTCCCTCCCCAACCCAGCACCTCACTCCCCAACCCAGCACCTCCCTCCCCAACCCAG
>CAZOQI010000031.1:0-96075 GCA_964582105.1 uncultured Solirubrobacteraceae bacterium | reverse complement strand
GTTTTGTGCTGCCCGGTTCTCCTGGGTGGTCGTGTTCTCGATTGCTCCGGGAGGGGATGTTGATGGTGCGTCGCTTCGTCGCTGTGCTTGTGGGTGTGCTGGGTGTCGGGTGTGCGGTGCTGGCGCTGGGGGCGGGCTCGGCGTTGGCCGTGGCGGTCCCGGAAGTCGTCACGGGCGCCGGGGGGGAAGTGCGGGTGCAGAGCCCGACGCTGTATCGCGCGACGCTGAACGGGACGGTCAATCCGCAGGGGGTGCAGCTGACCGACTGTCACTTCGAATACGTCTCTGAAGCGGGCTATGAACCGTTCGCGGTCAATCCCTATGCTGCCGGGGGGACGGTGGCGTGTGTGCCGGCTGCGGCTGCGATCCCGGCGGACTCCGAAGTTCATGCGGTGAGCGCGCAGATCGTGGGGTTGGCGCCGAGCACGACGTATCACTTCCGCTTGCAGGCCACTACGGAAGGCGCGGCGTTCGGGGAAGACGCGGTGTTAGTGACGCCGCCGCCGCCTCCGCCGCCATCGCTGGAAGGCGCGGTCGCGGTGGATCTGACCGCGTCCTCGGCGGATCTGCGGGTGCGGGTTGCTCCGCACGAACTGGCTACGACGTACCGTTTTGAATGGGGCACGAGCACCTCATATGGCATGAGCGCCCCCGTCCCGAGCGGGAATGCCGGTGCGAGCGCGAGCGCTGTGCCGGTCTCGACGCACCTGTCGGGCCTGACCGCGGACACGACGTATCACTGGCGGGTTGTTGCGAGCAGTGCGAGTGGCACGACGACGGGTGTGGATCATGTGTTTGTGTATGACACGACGACGGGTGGTGGGTTGCCGGATGGGCGGGCGTATGAGATGGTCACGCCGCCGCAGAAGAATGGGGCGTTGATAGGCGATGCGGGGTTCGTGCCTAGGCCGATTGTCGGGGAAGACGGTTCGCGTGTGGTCCTGGGGACGATTCAGTGTTTCGCGGGCGCCCGTGCGTGCACAGCGACTGGGGCGGACGTTGGGTCGCCGTATTTGTTTTCTCGTTCTGCGGGCGGTTGGGTGGCGTCGTCGCTCGATCCCCCGGCGGCGCAGTTCGAATCCAATATATGGCTGACTTATAGTGCTGACGCTGGTACGGCGTTGTTCGCGATGCCGACCGCTCCGTTCGGGGAGAACGATTTGTATGTGCGTCGGCCGGGTGGGTCGTTTGCGGATATCGGTCCGTTCAGCCCGCCGGCGAGCGGCCCACAGCTTGAACCCCTTGAGGTCATCAGATTTGCGGCGACTGCTGATTTGTCTCATGCCGCCTTTAGGTCCATCAGTATAACTGGTACACCTCTTTGGCCCTTCGCACCCGCAGGTGGAAGCAATACGCCCCAGACGTTTGAGTATGTGGGGACGGGTAATAGTGAGCCTTCGCTGGTGGGTGTCAGTGCTGGGCTGGGCAGCATCGATCTGATCAGCGCGTGCGGGACGAACCTCGGCTCTTACCACAGTCGGCTAGGTGTTATGTCTGCGGATGGCCGTACGGTGTATTTCACTGCTATAGCCTGTGGGTCGGGTACGGGTGTGAACGCTGGGACCCCGGTGCCGGTAAACGAGCTGTTTGCACGGGTCGACAACGGTGAACCGGGTGCGCACACTGTTGCGATCTCGCAGCCGTCGGCGATCTCTCCTGCCCCGCCAAGCCACGAGTGCAAAACCCTGGCCTGTGTTGAAAACACGAGCAATACCAGCCAGTTCCGCAACGCCCTGTTCGTTGGTGCTTCCAGTGATGGGTCGAGGGTGTTCTTCACCGGTGAACAGCAGTTGACGGACAGTGCGAGTGAGGGTTCGGGCAATCTCTACTTGTATGATTTTGCGAGTCCGGTCGGGGAGCGCTTGGTCGATGTCTCTGCGGGCGATACGAGTGGTGGTGGGCCGCGGGTGCAGGGTGTGATGGCGCTCTCCGGCGACGGGTCGCATGTTTATTTCGTCGCGAATGGTGTGTTGACGGGGGCAGCGAACGGTGAGGGTCAGGTCGCGCGGGATGGCGCTGAGAACCTGTATGTGTTCGAGCGTGATGCGGCGTTCCCGCAGGGTCGTGTCGCGTTCATCGCGGTGTTGCCCGAAGCAGACCAAGAAGAGTGGGTATCGCTGGGTAGGCCGGCGAATGTGACGCCGGATGGGCGTTTCCTGGTGTTCACGAGCAGTGGTGCATTGACCCCGGATGTGACGCGGAGCGATGGTGCGCAGCAGGTCTTTCGCTATGACGCGCAGACGGGGGGGCTGGTGCGTATCTCGATCGGGGAGCACGGTTTCAACGACGATGGCAACGGGGGTGCGGGTAACGCGCAGATTGTCTTACCCGAAAAGATCTGGGAAGGGGCGGGTGTGGCGCGGACGGATCCGACGATGTCTCACGATGGTGCGTTTGTGTTCTTCATGAGCCCGGTGGCGCTTACGCCTGGTGCGCTCGACAGTGTGCCGATCGCGGCGACCGAACGCGGGCCGGCGTACGCGGAGAATGTGTATGAGTATCACGAAGGGCAGGTGTATCTGATCTCCGACGGGCGGGATACGAGTACTATCTTCGGCGAAGCCTGTGAAGCTGAAGTCGGGCCGCCGCAGTCCTCGTCGGTGTGTCTGCTTGGTGTGGATGGGACGGGCGCGAACGTGTTCTTCACGACGGCGGATCCGCTTGTGCCGCAGGACACAGATACGCAGCTGGATGTGTACGATGCGCGTGTCTGCACCTCGGGTGAACCGTGTATCGCGGCGTCTGCGCCGGCGGCGGCGGGATGTGTGGGTGAAGGGTGTCATGGTGTGCCGGGCGGCGCGCCGTCGCTGGCGGGGGCGGGCAGCGCGGTGTTCTCGGGTGCGGGGAACCTGGCGCCGCCCGTGTCTCAGCCTGCGGGGAGACCAAGGGCGTTGAGTAGGGCGCAGAAGCTCGCGCGGGCGTTGCGGGCCTGCCGCGTCGAGCGCAGGCGGCGCAGGCGGACTGGTTGTGAAGCGCTGGCGCGCAAACGGTACGGGTCCAGGCCCGGGGCCAGGTCAACGTCGCACAGGGGGGGTAAGTGATGAGGATCGCCAGCCGTAATATCGCTGCTGCTGCTGCTGCTGTGCTGGTGGTGTTCGTGTTCGGGGCAGCCTCGGCGGGCGCGGCGTCACCCGGGGCGGGTTGGATGATCGACTCCATCGCTGTCCCGACGAATTTCTCGGTCGCGCAGGGCGGCACCTACCAGGTGCTCGTGCGCAACGCCGGTAGTGCGGCGAGCGAAGGCACGATCACGATCGTCGATACGCTGCCGCCCGGGTTGACGGTGACGGGGGTCGGTTTCCCCGGTTCGTGTGAAACGGGGGTTGGGGCAGTACGGTGCCAGTATTCGGAAGCGGTCCCGGTGGGTGGGAATCTGGGATTGTCTGTTTCGGTCGCGGTCGAACCGGGGGCCCCGGAAACGTTGACGAACACGGTGAGCGTGTCGGGTGGCGGCGGCGTCGAAGTGTCCAGGAGCATCGGCAACGCGAACAGCGCGCGGCTGCCGTCGTTCGGGTTCGCGGGCTTCGACTCGTTCATCGCCGGTTTGGGTGGTGTGCGCGATGCGCAGGCCGGGGATCACCCATATGAAGTCACGACCACGATCGACCTGAACAGCGCGACCAAGATCGACGATTACAGCACTGGTTACCTCGCGAGTGTTCGTTATCCGAAGGATGTTCTGGAGGATCTGCCGTTGGGGTTCGCGGGCAGCGCGATCGCGGCACCGGAGTGTACGCTGGCGCAGCTCTCCTCGCGGGCGAAGTGTCCGCCTGCCACACAGGTGGGGCACATCAAAACCCAGCCGCAGAGCGTGACTGGTGGGGTGAATAGCCCGATCTGGAACCTGGTGCCCGAGCGGGGCGTACCGGCCGAGTTCGGTTTCGTCGACTCGCTCCACACCTCCCACGTTTTCTATGTCGGCGTCGTGCCGACCCCGGGGGGTTATGTGCTGCAGGCCTCAAGCCTTGAAATCCCACAGGCCATCATAACGAACATCATCGTGACGTTCTTCGGAGACCCCGCCGCGAGGGACGGGAGCGGGAACACACCGCTGGCGCTGTTCACCAACCCATCGGACTGCTCGGGGGCACCCGGCATCACGACGGCCCACATGGACGCGTGGGCGAGCCCGGGCGCGTTCAACGCGGATGGGTCCCCGGATCTCACAGACCCCAACTGGGTGACGGGCACATCTGAAGCCCCGCCCGTTACTGGGTGCGATCTGCTGCGCTTCAGCGGGTCGCTCACGGCTCAGCCGGAAACGACGCAGGCCGCGACCCCGACGGGGTTGGGCGTCCAGCTGAAGGTCCCGTTGAGCGAAACACCCGGGACCCTGGCGACACCCACGTTGAAGAAGACGGTCCTGACGCTCCCCGCGGGCCTGGTCATCAACCCCTCCGCGGCCGGGGGTCTTGAAACGTGCTCGCTGGCGCAGATCGGTCTGGGGACCAACCTTCAGCCCTCCTGTCCGGAAGCGTCGAAGATCGGGACCGTCGAAGTCACGACGCCCGCTGTCGCGACGGTCCTGCAGGGCTCGGTGTATCTCGCGGCCCAGAACGAAAACCCGTTCCATACGCTGCTGGCGGGGTATATCGTGATCGATGACCCCACGAGGGGGGTGCTGGTCAAAGTCCCCGGCCGCATCGACCCCGACCCCACGACGGGCCAGTTGACGGTCACGGTCGACGATATCCCGCAGTTCCCGTTCAGCGATCTGAAGCTCCATACCTTCGGTGGCCCCCGTGCGTCGCTGGTGACTCCCGCTGGGTGTGGGACCTTTACGTCCGGTGGGCAGCTCACGCCGTGGTCGGCGCCGGACTCCGGGCCTCCCACGAGCACTGTGGATAGCTTCCAGATCGCCTCGGGGTGTCCCAATGTGTTCGGCCCGTCGTTCACGGGGGGCACGGTCAATAACCAGGCCGGGTCGTTCAGCCCGTTCACTACGACGTTCTCTCGTACCGATGAGGACCAGGGCCTCTCCGGGGTGAGTGTCACGACCCCACCGGGGTTGTTGGGGATCCTAAAGGGCGTGGAACGCTGCCCCGAACCACAGGCATCGCAGGGGACCTGCGGAGCGAACAGTCTGATCGGGCACACCACCGTCGCCGCGGGCGCCGGACCGAACCCCTATTGGGTGCAGGGCGGTGAGGTGTTCTTCACGGGCCCGTACAAGGGCGCCCCGTTCGGTCTCAGCGTGGTGGTGCCCGCGGTCGCGGGTCCCTTCAACCTCGGCAACGTCGTGGTCCGCGCGGCGATCCAGGTGGACCCGCATACCGCGCAGATCACGGTCGTGAGCGACCCGTTGCCGACGATCCTGCAGGGCATCCCGCTGGATGTGAGGACCGTGAACGTCACGATCGACCGGCCGAGCTTCATGTTCAATCCGACCAGCTGCGAACCCTTCACTGTGGGCGGGTCGTTGACGAGCACCCAGGGCGCAACAGCCCAGGTCTCCTCGCGTTTCCAGGCGGCGAACTGCGCGAACCTCCCGTTTCACCCCGTGTTCAGCGTCTCAACGCAGGCGAAGACCAGCAAGCACAACGGTGCGAGCCTCACAGTCAAGACGACCTACCCCACGGGGGCGCAGGCCAACATCCGCTCCGTCGCGGTGACGCTGCCCAAGCAGTTGCCCTCAAGGCTCACGACGATCCAGCAGGCGTGCACGGAAACGGCGTTCGCGCTGAACCCCGCGATTTGCCCCGCGGGCTCGAACATCGGGATCGCCACGGCGAGCACCCCGATCCTCACGGCCCCGGCGACGGGCGCGGTGTATCTGGTGTCCCACGGCGGCGCGGCGTTCCCCGACGTCGTGATCGTCTTTCAGGACGAAGGCGTCACGCTCGACCTCGTCGGCAGCGTCAACATCAAGCACGGCATCACCTCGAGCACGTTCGCGAGCGTCCCCGACGCCCCGATCTCCAGCTTCCAGCTGAGCTTGCCCGAGGGACCGCACTCCGCGCTGGCAACCGTCCTGCCCGCCAAGGCCAAGGGCAGCCTCTGCGGTACGTCGCTGTCGATGCCCTTCACGATCACGGGACAGAACGGCGCGGTGCTCAAGCAGAACGTCAAGATCGCCGTCACCGGCTGCGGCAAGCCCAAAAAGGTCAAGCACAAGCAGAAGGGCAGCAAGAAGAAGGGCAAGTGAGCGCCGCGACCGTCATGCCCGCGGGTGATAAGACCCACCCGCCCAACCCTCCGCTGCCCCGCCCGCCCGCGGCAGCCGAGGTCGGCCGCAAGACGGCGCCCAGCGACCAGGAGCCCCTGGCGCGCAGCCGTGTCTCGGAGATCCAGCGCCAGCGGCTGCTGGCGGCGATGGCCGAGGTATCGGCGCAGCACGGCGTGGGCTCGGTGACGGTCGCGCACATCGTCGCCGCCTCCGGCGTCTCAAGGCGCACCTTCTACGAACTGTTCAGCGACCGCGAGGACTGCCTGCTCGCCGCGCTGGACCAGGCGATCGCGCGCGCCGGCGCCGCGGTGCTCCCCGCCTATAAGAGCGCCGGCCCCCGCTGGCGCGAGCGCATCCGCGCCGCGCTCACCGCCCTGCTCGCGTTCTTCGACGAAGAGCCCGCGATGGCGCGCCTGTGCGTCGTGGAGTCCCTCGGCGCGGGACCCCGCGCGCTGGAGCGCCGCACGCACATTGTGCGCGTACTCATCCGCGCGATCGCCGCGGGCCGCACCGAGGCCAAGCCCGGCAAGGACGCCCCACCTCTCACCGCGGAGGGCGTCGTCGGCGCGGTCCTCGCCGTCCTCCACGCACGCCTGCTGGAGCGCCACCGCAAACCCCTATCTCTGCTCACACCGGCCCTCATGAGCACGATCGTCCATCCCTACCTCGGCCAGGCGGCAGCCGAGCAGGAACTGGGCAGACCGGCCCCTCAAATCCTAAAAAAAACCCGCCCGCGGAGCGGCGACCCGCTCGATGGACTCGACATGCGCCTCACCTACCGCACCGTGCGCGTCCTGATCGCCATCGCCGCCAATCCGCGCGCCTCCAACCGCGGCGTCGCCGCCGCCGCGGGCATCGCCGACCAGGGCCAGATCTCCAAGCTGCTCAACCGCCTGCAGAGCCTCGGCCTGACCCGCAACGAGGGCGAGGGCCAGCCCAAGGGCGGCCCCAACGCCTGGGCACTCACCCCCAAAGGCCAGGAGGTCGAGCGCTCGATCCGGACTTGATCGGGTCCCGCCGCCGGGCGTCGTCATGTCGTAGCATGATCTGTAGTACACTGCGGAGGTGGCGCGTGCACTTCACGTTCGACTCGACGCCGACTCCGAAGCGGCGCTCACCGTCCTGCGCGCCGAAGGGATGAACGACTCCCAGGCCGTCCGGCGGGCGCTGAGCGAGGCGCGTGCCCAACGCCGGCGCCGCGGCACGCTGCGCGAGGAGGCGCGACGGCTGGGCGCCAACCCGGTGGATCGAGCGGAGCTCGCGGCGCTGCGCGACGAGCTCGACCAGCTCGCACCTCCCTGGCCAAGCGACTGATGGTCCGCGGCGAGGTCGTGCGCATCGCCGCGCCTCGGCGGACCCGCGGTCATGAGCAACAGGGCCCCAGGCCCGGCGTGATCGTTCAGGCGGATGAGCTGCTCGAGCTCAGCACCGTGCTCGTCGCTCCCACCTCGCGCTCGGCGGCGCCCGCCAGCTTCCGTCCGCTCATCGACATCTCCGGTACGCCCACACGGGTGCTCGCCGACCAGCTGCGCACGCTCGACGTACAGGCGATCACCGACAGCGTCGGCTACCTGACGCGTCCTGAGCTGGAGGCGCTGGACGATGCGCTCGCGCTGGTACTCGGGCTGCGCGCCGGCGGGTAGCCCTGCTCGCCGGATGACCGACGGTCGAGGCGGTCGGATGCTCCCGGAGACGCTCTCCAAGCGCCATCGCAACTCGGAGATCCAGCGCCAGCGGCTGCTGGCCGCCTATCTCTGGCGCCGCGCGTCGGATATGGTGTATGCTCTACACATGGCACGCACCAACGTGGAGATCGACAGCGAGCTGGTGGACCGCGTGATGAGCCGTTACGGGCTGCGCACCAAGCGCGCAGCGATCGATCTCGCGCTGCAGCGCCTCGATGTCGAGCCGATGAGCCGCGAGGAGGCGCTGGCGATGGCGGGAACGGGCTGGGAGGGCGACCTGGACGAGATGCGCGCCGGCGCTCCACGATCCGTCTCGTGATCCTCATCGACAGCTCCGCCTGGATCGAGATGCTGCGCCAGACCGGCAGCCCCGCCGACCGCCGGCTGAGGGCTGCGATCGGCGGCAACGAGCAGCTGGCGACCGTAGGCGTGGTGCTGCTCGAGCTTCTCGCCGGTGCGCGCGACGAGGCCCATGCCAAGGATCTGCGCCGCCTGCTCGCGCGCTGTCGCCTGCTGCGACAGGAGGAGCCCTCCGACCACGAGGCCGCCGCCGCCCTCTACCGCGCCTGCCGCCGGGGAGGCAGCACGATTCGCCGCCTCCCGGACTGCCTGATCGCGGCCGTCGCGATCCGGCACGGCATCGAGCTGCTCCACCGGGACTCCGACTTCGACGAGATCGCACGCCACACCGCTCTGAGCGTCGTGACGAGCACCTGAGCGCCGCTCAAATGGTCCGCGCCGCCACAGCCCGGCTGTTCGTTGCGATCGACCCGCCCGCGCGGGTGCGCGAGGCGCTGTGCGCGTGGGCGCGCGGAGCCGTGGGGCCGGTGCGGGGGAGAGGGTCCGGCGCGAGCCGGCCGCTGCGGCTGCTGGCGCCCGAGCTGCTGCACGTGACGATCTGCTTCCTGGGTTCGCGGCCGGTGGAGGAGATCGGGGCGCTCGCCGAGGCGCTGGGGGAGTGCGCGACGGCGGTGGGGGAGATGTCCGTGGGGGCGCCCCTGTGGCTGCCTCCGCGCCGGCCGCGCGCACTCGCGGTCGAGCTGCACGAGCCCTCTGGGGAGCTGGCGCGGCTGCACGACGCCCTCGGCCTCGCGCTCGCCGTCGAGGAGGCCCGGCACCGGCGCTTTCGCCCGCACATCACGCTCGCGCGCATGCGCGAGGGGGTGGCGCCGCGCGCGAGGGAGCTGCCGCCCACGCCCCAGCTCGCGTTCGCGCCGCGGGAGCTGGTCCTGTACCGCTCCTGGCTCTCGCCCGAGGGGGCGGAGTACGAGGCGCTGGCGCACGCCACGCTCGTGCCCGCGTGAGCGTTTGGCCGGCTCGATCGATACGAACACCTGTTCCGTCCGAGCCCCTCTCTACGCTGTCGCGTTCAATCCGATGAGAGGGTGGCGCAGGCGGCCAGAGGCCGCCGAGCCGGGCCCCTCGCCATTCCCAGTCCAGGAGGAGCGACGCCATGCCAGTTACCGAGCAGGAGAAGGCCGCCAAGGCGCGCGACGCCGCGCTGCAGGGGGCGGTCACGCAGATCGAGCGCGAGTTCGGCAAGGGCAGCATCATGCGCATGGGCGACGAGGGGGCGAAGGTGCGCGTCGACGCCATTCCCACGGGCGCGCTCTCGCTCGACTTGGCGCTAGGCATCGGAGGGGTGCCCAAGGGGCGCATCGTCGAGGTCTTCGGACCCGAGTCCTCGGGCAAGACCACGCTCATCTACCACGTCATCGCCGAGGCGCAGAAGCTCGGCGGGGTGTGCGCCTTCGTCGACGCCGAGCACGCGATGGACCCGCTCTACGCGAAGGAGATCGGCGTGGACATCGACGAGCTGCTGGTCTCCCAGCCCGACTACGGCGAGCAGGCGCTGGAGATCGCCGACATGCTCGTGCGCAGCGGCGCCGTGGACGTGGTGGCGATCGACTCCGTCGCCGCGCTCACGCCGCGCGTGGAGCTGGAGGGCCAGATGGGCGACCAGACCGTCGGCGCGCAGGCGCGCATGATGTCCCAGGCGATGCGCAAGCTCGCGGGCAACCTCAACCGCACCAGCACGCTCTGCATCCTCACCAACCAGATCCGCGAAAAGGTGGGCGTGATGTTCGGCTCGCCCGAGACGCAGCCGGGCGGGCGCGCGCTGAAGTTCTACGCCTCCCAGCGCATCGACATCCGCCGCATCGAGACGCTCAAGGACGGCACCGAGGCGGTCGGCAATCGCGTGCGCGCGAAGGTCGTCAAGAACAAGCTCGCCGCGCCCTTCCGCCAGGCCGAGTTCGACATCGAGTTCGGGCGGGGGATCTCCACCGCGGGCTGTCTCGTGGACCTCGGCCTGGAGCACAACATCGTCTCCAAGTCCGGCTCCTTCTTCTCCTACGGCGAGCTGCGCCTGGGGCAGGGGCGGGGGGCGGCCAAGGCCTACCTGAACGAGAACCCGGCGCTGGCCAAGCAGATCGAAGAGAAGATCTATACGGCGCTGGGCATCGGCAAGGACAAGGTCACGCCGCTGGATCGGCCCGCCCCCCCAACGGCGGTGCCGCAGGCTGCCTAACATGGTGGCGTGCTGCGCTACCACCTGACCACGTTCGGCTGCCAGATGAACGAGCACGACTCCGAGCGCATGAAGGGCATGCTCGAGTCGCTCGGCTACAGCGAGGCCCCGGAGCGCTCGCAGGCCGACCTGATCCTGTTCAACACCTGCTCGATCCGCGAGTCCGCCGACAGCCGCTTCGTGGCGCACCTCGGCGAGGCCAAGCGCCTGAAGCGCGAAGCGCCCGAGCGCGTCGTGGGCGTCGGCGGCTGCTGGGCGCAGTCGCTCAAGGAGGAGGTGTTCGCGCGCTTCCCCTTCGTGGACGTCGCCTTCGGGCCCGGGCAGGTGCACAAGCTGGCCGAGTTCCTCGCCAGCGACTCGCTGAGCGCGCAGGGCTACTTCGAGTTCGAGGGCTTCACCGGGCACCTTCCCGCGCGGCGCGCGCGGCCCTTCCAGGGGTGGCTGCAGATCTCCGTCGGCTGCAACTGCGCGTGCTCCTACTGCATCGTGCCCTCCACGCGCGGGCGCGAGGTCAGCCGGCCGCCCGCCGAGCTGGTGGCGGAGGTCGAGGCAATGGCCGCGGACGGCGTGCGCGAGGTCACGCTGCTGGGGCAGAACGTCAACTCCTACGGGCGCGACCTGCGGCCCTCTCCAACGCGTGTTCCCGCGGCGGGCGAGACGACGCCGCGGCGACCCTCGGGCACGGGCTTCTCCGGGCTGCTGCGCGCGATCGACGCGATCGAGGGCATCGAGCGCATCCGCTACACCAGCCCCCACCCCAAGGACATGCGTGAGGACGTCATCCGCGCCCACGCCGAGCTGCCGAGCCTCTGCGAGCACATCCACCTGCCGCTGCAGTCGGGCTCCAGCCGCATCCTCAAGGCGATGCGCCGCACGTATGACCGCCGGCGCTACCTCGACCGCGTGGCGCTGATCCGCGAGCACGTGCCCGACGTCGCCCTCACAACCGACATCATCGTCGGCTTCCCCGGCGAGAGCGAGGAGGACTTCTCAGCGACGCTCGAGGTCGTCGAGGAGGTCGGCTACGACAGCGCCTTCACCTTCATCTTCTCGCCCCGGCGCGGCACCGCGGCGGCAGAGCTGACCGAGGGCCTCGTGCCCCACCCCGTCAAGGTGGAGCGCATGGAGCGCCTGGTGGAGGCCGTGCAGCGCCACGCGCACGCGCGCGCTCAGCGCTTCATCGGGCGCACGATGGAGGTCCTCGTCGAAGGCCCCTCGCGCACCGACCCCGAGCGCCTGCGCGGGCGCACCCGCCACAACAAGGTCGTCAACTTCGCGGGCCTGGCGGCGCCCGGCGAGCTCACGCAGGTGCGCATCGAGGCGGCATCCAGCCAGACGCTCTCCGGCGAGGAGCGCCTGCTGGCGCGGGTGGGCGGCTGAGACGGCGCGCATCGCCGGATTGCACAGCGGCATCGCGCCGGGTTGAGGCATGCTGAGAGCATGCTATTCTTTGGCCATGAGCGCCATTCAGGTCAAGAACGTGCCGGAGCAGCTGCATCATCGTCTACGTGAGCGTGCCCGGAGCGAGGGCAGGAGTCTCAGCGAGTACGTCCTTGAGATGCTCGAGCGAGATCTCGCGGTTCCGAGCACGCGGGAGTGGTTGAACCGCCTCAGGGAGAACCCAGGTACCGATATTGAGCCCGGAGAGATCGCCAGGTTGATCCAGGAGGGTAGGGCCGAGCGCGACGAGCAGATCCTGAGTGCAATCTCCACTCGTCATTGACGCCTCGGCCGTCATCGACCTGCTGGTTCAGAACCCGCTGGCCGCAAGGATCGACCGAGCGGTCGGGGACCGTCAGTTGATCGCACCCGACATCCTGAACGCCGAGGTCCTGCAAGGCCTGCGCGGGCTTGAGCGCGGCGGAGCCCTGACCGAGGCCCAGGCCTCGAAGGCGATGCTGCAGCTGACCGAAGGCCATATCGCCCGCGTACCCACCCGGGCGCTTGTTCCAGACATATGGCGGCTGCGCCACAACCTCTCGGCATACGATGCTTGTTACGTGGCGCTCGCACAGGCGCTCGCCTGCCCACTGCTGAGCACCGACGGTCCGCTCGCGCGTGCGCCCAAGCTCGGCATCGAGATGGTTGTCGTCTGAGCGCCGCGCCTGAGCGCGGCGCCTCGCCTCAGCGCTTGTCGCTCTGCCCCGCGATGATCTGCTGGGCTATATCCTCGCCGCCGACCCTGCGGGTGACCCTTGCCGCGACCTCCGGGGCGAGGCCGCCGAAGATGGCGCCCACGCGCATGGCGACCGGCGCGACGTCCACCTCGCCGCGATTGCGCTCGATCGCGTTCACGACCGCCTTGGCGACGTCCTCGGGCGAGCGCGTGCCGATGCCCGCGGGCAGCTTGGCGCCGGAGTCGGCGAACATGCCGGCGTCGCGGATGAAGCCGGGGAAGACCGCTGAGACGCCCACGCCGTTCTCGCGCAGCTCCGCGCGCAGGGCGGCGGCGAAGCCGCGCAGGCCGTACTTGGTGGCGTTGTAGAGCGAGGTTCCGGGGGTGGCTGCCTTGCCGGCCAGCGAGGACATGAACAGCAGGTGTCCATTGCCGCGCCCCACCATCGCGGGCACCAGCGCGTGCGCGAGCGCGATCGGGGCGCGCAGGTTGACGTCCAGCGCGCGGTCGATCTCCTCGATGGCGAAGCTGTCGAGCCGGCCCGACGCCGGCAGCGCCGCGTTGGCGAGAAGGATGTCAACCTCGCCGGCCTCCCGCACGAGGCGATCGATCTCGGCGGCCTGGCCCAGATCGACGGCGAGCGTGCGTGCGCCGAGCTCCGCGGCCAGCGGCTCCAGCACCTCTGCCCGCCGGCCGGTGAGGATCAGCTGCGCGCCCCTGCCGTGCAGCGCGCGGGCAATCGCCTGACCGAGGCCCCCGGTGGCGCCGGTGAGCAGCACTTTCGACCCTGAGATCTGCATCTGTCTGCAAGCCTACGGCAATGCAGGTCATCGCGCTGTTCGGCCCGACGGGCGTGGGCAAGACCGCCGTGGCAGTCGCGCTCGCCGCGCGGCTGCGCGCTCGCGGGGAGCAGCCGGTGGCGGTGTCGGCGGACGCCCTGCAGGTGTACGCGGGCCTGGAGGTGCTCACAGGCGTCGCCTCGCGGGCGCAGCGCGCCGGGCTGGAGCACCGCCTCGTCTCCTTTCTGCCCCTGGACGCGGCGTTCAGCGCCGGGCAGTACGCGGAGCTGGCGCACGCCGAGATCGACGACCTGCTCGCGCAGGGCCGGCGGCCGATCGTGGTGGGGGGGACGGGGCTGTATCTGCGCGCGGCTCTGAGCGAGCTGGATCTGCGCCCGCCCCCGCCCGAGGGGGTGCGCGAGCGCTGGGTGGCCGAGCTGGAGCGCCAGGGCGCGCCCGCGCTGCACGCGCGCCTGGCGCAACGCGCGCCGTGGGCCGCCGAGGAGATCGACCCGGGCGACCGCCAGCGCGTGGTGCGCGCGCTGGAGCTGCTGGATCTGGGCGAGCTGGAGCCGCCGGAGGGCCCCTCGCAGCTGTGGACAGCGGACACGCGCAGACCCACCTTGCTGGCGGGGCTCACGATGGAGCGCGAGGCGCTGTATGAGCGCATCGACGCGCGCGTGGAGGAGATGCTCGCCGCGGGGGTGCGCGAGGAGGTGCTGCGCGCCCACGCCGCCGGCGCCAGCGGGACCGCGCGCAAGGCGCTGGGCTTCGAGGAGCTGCTGGCGGGGGACGTCGAGGGGATGAAGCGGCGGACCCGCAACTACGCGCGGCGCCAGCTGACCTGGATGCGCAAGCTCGCGGGGGTGCGCCTGATCGACGTGACCGATCGCGCCGCGGAGGATGTCGCGGGGGAGATCGCGGCGCTGGCCGGGGCGGACTGAGCGACCTGACCTGCGCATGTCGGCGAGGACGCTGAGCGCTGCGGCGGGAGCGCCTAGACTGCGGCGCCCATGAGATTTGAGAAGTGGCAGGCGCTGGGCAACGACTACCTGATCGTGGAGCGCGAGGAGCTGCCGTTCGAGCTGACGCCCGCCCGTGTGCGGCGGCTGTGCGAAGG
Organism: uncultured Solirubrobacteraceae bacterium; assembly: GCA_964582105.1. Classification (GTDB taxonomy): domain Bacteria; phylum Actinomycetota; class Thermoleophilia; order Solirubrobacterales; family Solirubrobacteraceae; genus Palsa-744. The sequence continues at coordinate 81,679 of CAZOQI010000031.1, read as the reverse complement.
CCATTTCGGCGTGTTCGCAGACGGGGTGCTGCTGCTGTCGCGCTCAGAGGATCCGCGCTTCGTGGCGGACCTGCGCATCTACAACCCGGACGGCTCGGAGGCCGAGCTGTCCGGCAACGGCGCGCGCGAGGCCGTTCTCTACCTGCGCCGGCGAAACTGGACGAGCGAGGACGTCTTCTCGATCCAGACGGCGGCAGGTGAGATTCGCCCCACCATCACAGGACCAGACACCTGCCGAGTGGACATGGGCCAGGCCTCGCTGACATCCGGGGATTTCCCCGTCGGCCCGGCGGACGGGCGCGGCGAGCTTACGGCAGATGGACAAGTGTGGCGCTTTCAGCACGTCTCGATCGGCAATCCACAGTGCGCGATCCACATCGCCGACGCAGCCGAGCTGCGGGCGCTCGACCTGCCCGCGATCGGCCCGGCGATCGAAGCGCACGAGCTGTTCCCCAACCGCACCAACATCTCCTGGTACACGGAGATCGAGCCGAATCGCATCCGCGCGCGCATCTTCGAGCGCGGGGTGGGGGAGACCCTTTCATCCGGCACGGGGGCCACCGGCGCCGCCGTGGCCTGCGCCCTGCGCGAGGGCGCTCCAGCTGCCGAGACCGGGCTGGGGGGCAGCGCGATGCCGAGGACCGTGACCGTCGCCCTCGACGGCGGCGAGCTGGAGGTCGAGGTGCGGGAGGGTCTGCGTATAAACCTGACAGGCTGGGCTGTGCCCGTGTTCGCGGGCGAGCTGAGCGAACGATTCCTGGAGGATCTGCTGCATGAGACCGAGTGAGCGCCTGAGCCGTATACCGCCGTATCTGTTCGCGGAGCTGGAGCGCAAGATCGCCGCCAAGAAGGCGGAAGGAGTGGACGTGATCAGCCTGGGGATCGGCGACCCGGATCGCCCGACGCCGGCGTTGATCGTGGAGGCGATGCAGGAGGCGGTGAGCGAGCCCGAGACCCACCGCTACCCCTCCAACCGCGGGCGCAGGGACTTCCGCGGGGCCATCGGCGACTTCTACGAGCGGCGCTTTGACGTGGATGTGGACCCCGAGAGCGAGGTGATCCCGGCGATCGGCGCGAAGGAGGCGATCTTCAACCTCAACCTGGCGTTCCTGGACCCAGGCGACGTGGCGCTGGCGTCTGACCCGGGCTACCCGGTGTATACGGGCGGGCCGCTGCTGGCGGGAGCGGAAGCGGTGGTGACGCCACTGGTGCCGGAGCTGGGCTTCGTGCCCGATCTGGACGCCATCCCAGAGGAGACCGCGCGGCGGGCGAAGCTGATGTACCTGAACTACCCCAACAACCCCACCGGCGCGGTGGTGCCCGAGGGCTTCTTCGCGCGCGTGGTGGCGTACGCGAAGGCGTACGAGATCCTGGTGGTGCACGACAACGCCTACTCGGAGACGACCTACGACGGCTACCGCGCGCCCTCCTTCCTGGCCACGCCCGGCGCGAAGGAGGTGGGGATCGAGGTGTTCTCGCTGTCCAAGGGCTACAACATGACCGGCTGGCGCTGCGCGGCGGTGGTCGGAAACAGCGAGGCGATCGAGACCTACTGGCGCCTGAAGACCAACATCGACTCGGGCCTGTTCGAGGCGGTGCAGCTGGCGGGCGTGGCGGCGCTCTCGCCCGATTGCGACGCCGAGGTGGCCTCCATGAACGAGCTGTACCGGCGCCGGCGCGATCTGGTGTGCGGGGCATTGGCGAAGATCGGCGTGCGCATCCCGCCGCCGAAGGGCACGATCTACGTGTGGGCGCCGATCCCGGCGGGCTTTGCGAGCTCGGTGGCCTACTGCGAGCACGTGCTGGAGCGGGCCGCCGTGGTGATCTCGCCGGGCAGCGCATACGGCCCGAGCGGCGAGGGCTGGTTTCGCATCTCCCTGACGACGCCGGACGAGCGGCTGGCCGAGGCGGTGGAGCGGCTGGACGGGCTGGCCGTCTGAAGCGATCGGCCGTTGGTCTGGGCCGGGGGGGCCGTTGGTCTGGGCCGGGGGGACTTCTAGAATGAAGGGCGAATGGACCCCAGCCACAACGGCCACCGCGGCGGCGGCGGCTCAGAGCCCAGGCAGCGAGCCAAACAGCGCGCCCTGTGCGTCGCTGCGCTGCCCGCGGGCGAGGACCTGAGCGAGCTGGGCGAGCTGCTGCGCACCTCCGGGGTGGCGGTGGCGGGCGAGCTGGTGCAGCACCTCGATCGGCCCCATCCCAACACCTACCTGGGCCCCGGCAAGGTGACGGAGGCCAGGCGGGTGGCGAAGGAGTGCGACGCCAACCTGATCGCGTGCGACGACGAGCTGACGCCCCGCCAGGAGCGCAACCTGGAGGAGGCCGTGGGGCTGCCCGTGGTGGATCGGACCGCCGTGATCCTCGACATCTTCGCCGCGCACGCCGCCAGCGCGGAGGGCAAGCTGCAGGTGGAACTGGCGCAGCTGGAGTACAACCTGGCGAGGATGCGCGGACTGTGGAGCCACCTGGAGCGGCTCGGCGGCGGCATCGGCACACGCGGACCGGGCGAGAGCCAGATCGAGACCGACCGCCGCCTGGCTCGGGATCGCATCGCCGCGCTGCGCCGCAGGCTGCGCCAGGTGGGGGGCACGCGCGCGGTGATGCGCGCCGAGCGCGAGCGTGCGGCGCTGCCGAGCATCGCCCTGGCCGGCTATACGAACGCGGGCAAGTCGACGCTCCTGAATGCCCTGACCGGGTCCGAGGTGGGGGTGCGCGATCGCCTCTTTCACACCCTGGACCCGAGCACGCGCACGTGGCGCCTGGCGGGGCGGCCGTATCTGCTGACGGACACGGTGGGGTTCATCCGCAAGCTGCCCCACCAGCTGGTGGACGCCTTCGGGGCGACGCTCGATGAGACGCGCCGGGCCGATCTGCTGCTGCACGTGCTGGACGCCTCGGCGCCGCGCGAGCAGGCGGAGACGATGCGCCGCTCCGTGGAGGAGGTCTTGGAGGAGATCGGCGCGGGCGAGACGCCCAGGCTGCTGGTGGCCAACAAGGTGGACCTGCTCGGCGCATCGGAGCGCAGCGAGCTGCGCCTGCGCCACCCCGAGGCGGCGCTGGTGAGCGCCGGCAGCGGTGAGGGGCTGGACGAGCTGGGCGAGCGCATCGAGCGCGAGTTCCGCCGCACGCTGTGCCCGGTGGATCTGCTGGTGCCCTACGCCCACGGCGGCAGCCTGGCCGAGCTGCACGAGGTGGCGGGCGACGTGAGCCGCGAGGACACCCCCGAGGGCGTGCGCGTGCGGGCGCTGGTGCCCGCCGGACTGGCGGCGCGCCTGGAGCGCTTCGCGGTGGCGGCCTCCTAGAGACGACTCGAATCGCCAGGAGACGACTCGACCCGACCCGCCAGGGCTACACGCCCGCGGCGCGGCGCGCACCCGCGTGGGCCTGCCGCTCCAGCGTGTCGTCCAGCGGCGCGAGCGCATCGAGGTCGAGGCCCAGCGCGGTGGCGATGAGCCAGTCGGCGAGCCAGGTGTTCTTGGGCAGCAGCGGCCCGTGCAGGTAGGTGCCGATGACGTTGCCCCGCCGCACCCCCTCGAAACCGGAGCGCCCGTCGTTGCCGTGGCCGCGCAGGACGCGCCCCAGCGGCTGCTCATCTGGTCCCAGCCGGGTGCGTCCGCCGTGGTTCTCAAAGCCGGCGAGCACGCGCGCGGGCCGATCGGGATCGAGCTGGACCTCGATGGCCACGTTGCCGATCAGCCTTGGCCCCGGCAGGCGCACGGTGCGCACGTCCACGAGCCCGGCCCCCGGGAGCTCCTCCTCGCCGAGGGCGTAGGAGGCGCCGAGCAGCTGATAGCCCCCGCAGACGCCGAGCACGACAGCCCCGCGCGCAGCGGCGGCATGCAGACCGTGACGCTTGTGGCGCACGAGGTCCTGCGCGCAGAGCAGCTGGTCGCGGTCCTGGCCGCCGCCGAGGTAGAAGAGATCGTGGGCAGCGCCATCCAGAGGCTCGTCCAGCCCGCTGGCGGTGAGCGCAAACCCGAGGCCCCGCCACGCGCAGCGGCGCTCGAGCACGAGCAGGTTGCCGCGATCGGCGTAGATGTTCATCAGGTCCGGATAAAGCGCGCAGACGCGCAGGACCGGTGTGAGAGCCGGAGAGGGGAGTGGGGAGGAGGGGAGGGGGATGGTCGCTGAGTTGCGTTCAGGCACGCAGCATCACCACCGCGCTGCCTGAGTGATCGGCGGTGGGGGGGACGTGGCGCGCCGGCTCGGGGCGCAGGCCGAGGGCGCTGCCCTCGCGCTCCAACTCGGCGATGTCGATGCGGTCGAGCTCGATCAGATCGCGTTCGGGGATCACGGAATGATCGCGTTCGCGTTCGGGGACCAAGGGACGATCGCGTTCGGCGGCCGTGAGACGATCGGTGCGCCGGTGGCGTTCGATGGCGATGGCGCTTGGCCCGAGCGCCACGCGCATGGCCTGGCTGGTGTAGAGGGTGTCGCCGAGGCGGCACGTCTCAGCCGAGGGACCGGGGGAGTCCTCGGCGCAGTCGAAGGGCTCGGGCTCGACGACGATCGCGCAGGCGAGCAGGCCACCGGGCGCAAGGGTGGCGCGAACGCGCTGCAGGAAGGCGCGGCGGCCCTCGGGGCCGCCCAGGAGCTGAACGGTCTGCATGGGGGCGATGAGGAGGGCGATCTCCTCCTCGCGGGGCAGCACGAAGGAGCGGGCGTCGGCGCAGACCGTCTCGATCTCGAGCCCCTCGGCGCGGTCGCGCAGCGCGGCAAGGAGCACGGGGTCGCGGTCGAGCGCGATGACGCGGCGCCCGTGCCGGGCCAGCTCCAGCGCGACCCGCCCGGTTCCGGCGCCGACGTCGAGGATGGCTCCGTGCGGGTGTGCGCCGGCCAGCTGGAGCCACAGCGGCAGATCGGCGCGATAGGCGCCGCACTCCAGGTCGTGCCAAACGACATTTGGGGCGGGACGGTCCTCGTCGTGCGCGTGCCCGGGCGACACACTGCTCGCATGCTCAGGCGGCACGCCGTGCGCGGGTTGCCGGCCGCTCACGACCACGCGCTGCGCGCCTCTCCGCGCTCGACGAGCAGCCGGCGCAGGGCCAGCATCGCGGTATAGGTGGGCAGGGCGTAGAGGGGGGCAGGGTCGCCGTGCGCGTCCGGCGGGCGGTCGGCCGCGGCGATGGCCAGGGCGCCGGCGAGGTCCTCGTGCACGCGGATGCGGTCCGGGTCGATGCCGGCGTACTTCAGCCTGAGGGCCAGCTCGGGCGCGCGCGTGCCCGCGCAGGTGATGCTGCGCACGCGCCCGGCGAGCAGCTCGAAGTCGGCGTCCCAGATCCAGGAGACGTCGCGCCCGTCGGCGATGTTGTCGTTGAGCACGCCGAGCAGGTCGTGCCGGCCGGGCTCCAGCGCGAGCGTGCGCAGCACCTCGTTGGCTCCGGCGGGGTTCTTGACGAGCAGGATGCGCAGCGCACGACCGGCGACCTCGACGCTCTCCGCGCGGCCGAAGGCGGGCGGCGTCGATTGCAGGCCGGCGACGATCGTGGGGAGGGGTACCTCGAGCGCGGTGGCCAGGGCGGCCGCGGCGAGGGCGTTGTAGACGTTGTAGAGGCCGGGAAGAGCCAGCCGCACCTCGGCCTGGCCGGTGGGGGTGCGCAGCTCAAAGCGCGCGGCGCGGACGCCTTCGAGCGTGACGCCGGTGGCAGTGACCGTGGGAATGGGGCGAGTCTGGCCGCAGGAGGGGCAGCGGTAGTGGCCGAGGTGGCCGAGGTAGACGGCGTCGAACACGTAGGGCGCGCCGCAGCGGCGGCAGTGCTTGGCGTCGGCCGCGTGGGAGAGGCCGGGGAGGGCGAGGGAGTCGTCCTCGACGCCGTAGTAGAGGACCTGTGCGTGGGCGTGGCCGAGGTCGGCGATCACGGGGTCGTCGGCGTTGAGCACGAGTTGGGCGCCGCCGGGGGGGTGGCTGCCGGGCGTGTTGCCGGGCGTGTCGGCGGGCGTGTCGCTGGGCGTGTCGCCAAGCGTGTTGGCGAGCGTATCGGCCCAGCGCTCGGCGATGCTGTCGAGCTCCCCGTAGCGGTCGAGCTGGTCGCGGAAGAGGTTTCCGAGCAGGATCGCGCGCGGACGCAGTTGCGCGACGAGCTCTCCCAGCCACATCTCGTCCACCTCGAACAGCCCCATGTCCCCGGCGATCGTTCCACGGCGACCGGCTGCATCCAGCAGCGTGGAGGCGATGCCGCCGGCCATGTTGGCCCCAGCGCGATTGTGCACGAGCCGGACGCCGTGGCGCTCGAGGATGCCGGCCGTGAGCGCAGCCGTGGTGGTCTTGCCGTTGGTGGCGGAGATGACGATGCTGCCCTGGGAAAGGCGCCGGGCGAGCGCGCCGATGGCGCCCGGTTCGAGGCGCACGAGCAGCTTGCCGGGCGCGCTGGTGGCGCCACCGCCGCGCAGCCGCGAGAGCGCGCCGAGGATGCGCGCCAAGGCGAGCTTGAGGGCCAGCGGCCCACTCATCCCGCATCTCCTCGGACACGCGGCGTGGTCATCGCCCCCCGCGAGCCGGCGGCGGCCCCGCCATCAGGAATCTCCGGGTACGAGCACGCGCACGGCCCCGGACAGCGCGCGCACGCGCGCGGGCAACTGGGCGATGGGGTCGCCGTCGGCATACAACGCGAAGGGACGGTCGGAGGAGATCGCCACCTCCGCGGCCTGAAAGACCTTGACCGTGGACAGCCGCACGTGGGTGCCCTTGAAGACCCTGGGCAGGTTGGCGAGGAAGCGCAGCTTGGAGACCTGCTCGATGACGACGATGTCGAGCAGGCCGTCGTCCAGGCGCGCGGCGGGGGCGAGGCGCATGCCGCCACCGTAGACGCCGGAGTTGGCGGCGGCGATCGTGTAGCCGCTGAAGCGCAGGCGGCGATCAGATGACCCACCCACCGCGCCTTCCGGTTCGCCACGCGCCTCGCCCCCCGGGTTCAGCTCGATCGCAAAGCGCGCGGGGCGCCAGGAGAGCAGCGCGCGCAGCGCGCCGTAGGCATACACGAGGTTGCCCAGGCGCGAGGGGGCCTCGTTGGCGATCCTGTTGGCGTCGCTGTCGAACCCCGCGGAGGCGATGCCGACGAAGGCCCGCCCCGCGACCTCGCCGAGGTCCATCGCAAAGGGCGTGCCGTCGGCGATGACGGCGCAGGCCGCGATGGGGTCCGCGGGGATGCCGAGCACCCGCGCGAGGTCATTGCCGCGCCCGCCGGGGAGCACCCCGAGGAGCGAGTCGGGAACATCGCGCAGGACGTCGGCGATGGCGCCGATCATGCCATCGCCGCTGAGCGCAACGACGGTCTCGCCGGCAGCGGCGGCCTGTTTGGCGAGCTCGCGCGCGTGGTCGAGGTGGCGGGTGTCGCAGCGGCGCACCGCCAAGCCGTGGCCGGCGAGCGCGTTCTCCACCGCGGGCGCAAGGCGCCCCGCGCGCCCGCCGCCAGCAGAGGGATTGACGATGAGGCAGATGGGAGCCGGCACGGGCTGGCGCGGCGCTCTCTAGCGGCCGGGAGGGGCGGGTGGACCGCCACCACCAGATCCAGCGCGCGCGGCGGCCTGCGCGCGGTCGCGGCGGCGGCGCCCGATGACGGCCACGATCGCCAGCGCGGCGATGACCGCGAACAGCCCCAGCAGGACGCCCGGCGCGAGTCCGAGCCCGCCGAAGGGCAGCGCGATCAGCTCCACGACCCCCAGGCCGATGGCGAGCAGCACGAGGATGAGCACGACGATCAGAAAGATGCCGCGCACGCGCGCGAGGATCCCCGCGCTGGCGGGCGGCACGAGCAGTCCCATCGCGCGCAGCGCGAGCATCTGGCGCCCCGAGGGCGGCGCCTGTCCCAGCCGCTGCACGGCATTCTTGAGCGCATCCGGCCGGCGCTCGGCGAGCGCCAGCGAGGCGTCGGCCATGCGCCGGATCTGCATGCGCTCCTGCGGGCGCGCGGCGGCGATCGCCCGCTGGAAGTAGCCGCGCGCCTTCTCCGCGTCGAAGCGCTCGGCCGCCCGCCCGCCGAGGATGGCGAGCGCCGCCGACTTGTACTTGGTCTCGGCCTCGAGCTCCTCGTCGGAGCGCTGCTCGAGCGCCTGGATGGCCTCCATTGCCCCACGCTGCTCGATCTTGATCTGGCGCTGCTTGGGCGGCATCGCGGGTGATTCTACGGAGTGGGCCGCGGCGTGCGGCGCCACGCGCGCGGGGAGTACTCCCCGCCAGGCGCGAGGCTGGGCTCCGAGCGCTTCCCAGCCGGCCTCCCGGGCGCTATGCTCGCCAGGGGGATCCACCAGGCAATGCGGGCACGATCGATAATCCACTGCGCATCGCTCAGGGCAGCCCTGTGCCTGTCGGCGGTGCTCGTCCTGGCACTGCCCGGCGTGGTCGATGCGGCCGTGTTCGCGCCCCCGCCCGGCACGCCCACGAGCGCAGCTCCGGCGACTCCCGCAGCCCCGGCGGCGCCCGCGGCTCCCACTACCCCCGCGACGCCGACCACCTCCGCCGCCCCAACCCCGGCGCCGGCCCCCAAGGTCTCCCATCGGCCCGCGCCGGCCACCGCGCCCAGGACCACCCCGAAGACCTCGACCCGCGGAACCGCCCACAAGCCGGCGACGGCGCCCGCGGCCCCGGCGGCGCCCCAGCCCGCGACCACCCCTCCGGTGCGCACAACCACGTCCGCCACGGAATCGGCCTCCAGCGGCAACTCGCTGCTGATCATCGGGCTCGCGGCCGCCGTCGCGCTGCTGATCGGGATCGCCTTCATGATCCTGCGCGACGCCCGCAGCGTCGCCCCGGTCAGCGACGGCCCAACGGGAGGCGGCACCCGCAACCCGGCCGGCCGCGCATACAGACGCCGCCGCAAAGCCAAGGCCGCCCGCCAGCAGCGCAAGCGCAACCGCGTGAAGGCCTGAGGCGCGCCCTCCGCACTGACGGCCCGCACGAGCCTCGGCGAGCCCCAGCCAGCCCGTCCGTCCGGTTCACCTATTTAGTTGACATAAGATAGATTATCGGGCGTTGTCAGGGAGGCCTCAGATACCGATATGGCTGCGGCGTCCCGTTCTTCAGGTCGCATCCAGCGCAGACGCCGCGCCCAGCGCATGAACTTATCGTCCCTGCCGATACTCTCTACACTTGAGAGCTGTGTCGACGCACCCTGCGAGCCAGAGCCAACCCGAGCACTTGGAGCTCCCGGTCGAGGAGTTGCTGCGCCGCGCGCGTCCTTTGCCTGACCACGATGAGATGGTGATCGAGGATCTCAGCCAAGTGGAAGGCAAGGCCTTCCTCGCCGCCGTCCAGTCGTGACCGCACCGGGATCGCGCGGCGCGATCGTAATCGACACCGATGTCTTCAGCGCCGACCTGGTCCCGGCGTCACGCTTGGCGGAGCGCTACGCACCAATTATCACCGGCCGGCCGGCGTTCATCTCCTTCCAGACGGCCGCAGAGCTGCGCTACGGGGCGATCCGCCGCGGCTGGGGCGAGGCGCGAATGCTCAAGCTCGACAGCAAGATCCAGCGTGCGGAGGTCGTCCACACCGGCCCCGAGCTCGTGGCGATATGCGCCCAGCTGCGCGCCGACTGCGCCGCGATCGGCCACGCTCTCGCGCAGCGCGAGCACAACGCGGACCGCTGGATCGCCGCGACCGCGATCCGACTCGGGATCCCACTCGTCTCCAACGACACCATCTTCAAGGCCGTACCCGGCCTCGCGCTTGAATCGCTCACGTAAAACGGCCGCAGCCGAACGGGAGCGCAGCAAGCCTCCTCGTGCGTCACCTCGCGGACCGCGCCGTTGAAGTCGCCGCGTCGGTCTCACATGGACGGGACGTCACGGTCTCAGATGAATGGGACTGGGCCATCTCAGATCGGCGGGACGCCGCAATGGCACCCGTTTACATGTAGCGCTACGCGGCGGTCAGGAGCCAGATCGTCAGCGGCTCGCCCGTGAAGCTCGTCTCCTGGAAGGAGCTGACCACGTACTGGCGCCCGCCCACGCGCGTGCAGCCGGACTGCGGCAGGGATGCGCTCCTGGCGCCCGGCAGCAGGGTGCGCACCTGACCGCGCGCGCCGCGCGCGAGCACTTCGGTGGCGTTCAGGCGGTGCTCGAGCTTGATGAAGCCGATGACGTCCTGGATCGTGATCTGGAGCCGGCCGAGGCTTCTGCCTCTGCTGTCGCGCAGTTCCCTTTCCGAGCCCCCCACGTCGAACGAGCTCGGCCAGCCGTCGATCAGCACGCGCGAGCCCCGCAGCACCCTGATGCGTGTTACGTGTTTGACGATCTGGCTGTGCTGCAGGCTGTGGATCTCCGCTCGCGCCGCGGCGAGGTCGCCGCTGCGCAGGGCGCTCAGGAGGATGCCGTCGTGTGCGATGTAGCGCAGATCGGAGCGCGTGGTCGAGCCCCGGGACTCGATCAGATAGCGCAGCTTGGCTTCACGAAGCTCCCTGCGGGCGTGTCTTGCCGCGGCGCGGCTGGGGCAGCCGCGGGCAGCCGCGGTGATGGCGGTTTCGGGCGTCGGCGGCGCTGGCGCCGGAGAGGACACGCGCGGTCCCGGGCTCAGGGATGCCACGGGCGCTCGCGCCGGAGCGGAGGAGGACTGGCCGCACGCGGACAGGCTGGCGGTGGCGCCGAGCAGGGCGACTGCCGATAAACCACCCGCAAGCAAGCGGGGCGCTGTGCGCGGGCGGGGCGCTGTGGGCGGGCGGGCTACTCTGGGCACAAACAAGCTCACTAGGCCATATAGGCTGATACACGCACTTAACGGGTCTTGAAAGACCCGATGAGAATCCCTTTACCCGCGTAGGCATCCGGAGGAACGATGTCCCCATCCGAAGCGCAGATCACTCCCCCGCTCCCCAGGTCCGAGTCGCCGAGCTGGACGTTCGAGCCCGGCCATACCGAGGCGGGCTTTCGCGCGCGCCACATGATGGTCACCTGGGTGCATGGCCTGTTCAAGGACGTCCACGGCAAGCTCCACCTGGATTGGGAGCGCCCGCTGCAGGCCACCTTCTCCGGCGAGATCGACGCCAGGAAGCTGTGGACCGGCGAGCCCGACCGCGACGCGCACCTGCGCAGCGCGGACTTCTTCGACGTCGAGCACCACCCCACGATCGCCTTCACGGGTGCCCTCACCGAGCGCACCGGCGACATCGCCTTCAAGGCCGTGGCCGACCTGAGCATCCGCGGGATCACCCGGCAGGTGCCGATGGACGTCACCTATCTGGGCCAGTGGAAGACGCCCTTCTGGGTGGGCGACGAGAACAAGGGCACGCTCACGCGCATCGGCTTCGAGGCCAAGACGCGCATCAACCGCCACGACTTCGGCGTCTCCTGGCAGGACCAGATCCCCGGCGGCGGCGTGGTCGTCAGCAACGAGATCGAGGTGACGCTCGACATCGAGGCGATCCTCGACGCCGACTTGGAGGCCACAGGAGCGATCGAGTACTACCGGGCAGACAATCCTGCATGAGCGGCCTCTCGGGTGACCCGCCTGCTCAAGGCGCCGCGCCAGATGGTCCCCTCACCGCTTCACCTTGACCGTGAGCGCGGCTGAGCCCGCGCCCGCGCGGCCGCTCTCGCCGGCCCACTGCGCCACGAACACCTCCGTGCCGGAGATCCGGAAGCGGGTCGAGAACGAGCCTCCGTTGGCGCCGACGATCGCCGTGTGGCTGCTCCAGGAGCCGCCGCTGAGACCGCGCGCGGAGACCACCACCTTCTCGCCGCCGACGGCGCCGCTGAGCCTGCCCGAGATGGTCACCGTCCCACGCGCCTTCTTGAGCTTCTTCTTGGTGAAGCTCGCCGGGCTGGCCTTGATCGACAGCGTCGAGGCCGTGCCGGCCACCCCGCCGGTGCTCGTGAAGAACAGCTGGCTGGGCTCGGGGCGCCCATTGGCGGTGGTGCTGCCGGCCGGAGGCGCGAGCAGCGCGTAGGCCTGCGTGGGCCCGGACGCGAGCAGCCCGAGGATGCTGCCGCGCGATATCGCCTGCGGGACCCAGGTCCTGCCGCCGTCGGCGGTGTGCAGGACGTAGGCGTCGCTGGAGTCCCCGCCGAATCCGCCTGCGCGAGCGTATCCGCTGGCGGGCGACCCGAAGGTCAGGTCGGCGAGCGCGGCCGTGCCCACGGCAAGCGATTCGTGCCAGGAGCGCCCGCCGTTGCTGCTCGCCCACAGACGTCCCGAGGTGTCGAGCAGGTAGCCGGCGGATGCGCTGGGGAAGGACACCTGCGCCACGCGGGTCTTCTTGCCGGGCAGCTTGATCGCCCTCCACGAGCGGCCGGCGTTGCTGGAGCTCAACAGCACGCGGCCGCCATTGCCCCAGACGAGAATCGTATTGCCGGCCAGCTCGCCGGCGTTCAGCGATGCGTGCGCGGCCGGTCCGCCGGACACCGGCTGAAAGGGCCCGCCACCGGCCGACACCTTGACGCCGACGGGGCCCACCAGGACCACCGTCCCACCGCTGGGGAGAGCCAGCACGGCCCGCGCCGGCGGGCCGGCCCCCGGGCTCAATGTCTGCCAGCTGGCGCCGCCGTTGGCGGTGCTGAAAAGACCGCCCGCGCCGTCCAGCGCGTACCCGCTGCCCGCGCTGGGCCACGAGGTGTCGATCACGGCCGCCGAGGTCGGCACGGATGCCGTCTGCCAACTGCTGCCGCCATTGCCGGTGAAGGCGATCTGCCCATTCAGGCCGGGCGCGAAGGCCGACAGCGCGCCGGCCCCGGAGCGCAGGGTCGTGAAGCTGCCGCTGATGGCGTTCCCCACGGGCGCATAGTCCACGCCCGCGTCATCGGAGATCACCGTCTGCCCGGACGCGCCCACGGCGACGGCTCGCGTGGCGTTGGCGAAGGCGGCGTCCGCCAGCGGGACGCTGGAGGCCGTGATGGTGGTCGCCGTCTTGCCCCCGTCCGTGGTGCGCTCCAAAGTGCCGCTGGATGTCGTGATCAGGCAGGTCGTCTCGGTGGCGCAGTGGATCGAGGTCAGCGTGACCCCGTTGCCCGCGGGCTCGTTGGTGAACGTCACGCCGCCGTCTTCGCTGCGCAGCAGCGTCCCGGGGCCGACCCCGTAAATGGTCGTGGCGTCGAACTGGTAGAGCTTGGCGATCCCGCCCGGGATCGTGCCCTTGGGCTTCCAGGACACCCCGCCATCAGTCGTCGCGAACTGCTGATTGGCGCTGCCGGGGGAGCCCACGAAGGCGATGCCCGTGTTCGCGCCGGTGAAGAGGAGGTCCGCCGCAGCGGCGCCGCCGCCCGTCGCGCTGGCCGGGGTGCCCGGAATCGCGGTCTGCTTGGAGAAGCTCTTGCCGCCGTCGGCGGTGCGCAGCACCGAGCCGTCGTGCAGCAGCAGATAGCCGGTTTCCCCGTTGACGAAGAAGAATGACTGCACGGGATCGGGGCAGCCGTTCTGGGCCAGGATGAAGACGGGCAGGAAGGTGGCGCCCCCATCGCTGGAGCGCCGCAGCACGCAACCGCCGCCGCCGAGGATGAGCAGGTTGTTGGGGTCGATGATCTGCAGCCGACTCAGGTCGGCCGAGGTGCCGGTGGCCAGGCCGGCCCAGGTGCTGCCGCCGTCGTTGGTGCGCAGCGCGGTGCCGTTGGCCCCCACGGCGTAGCCGACGCCGCCGTTGAAGTCGAGCGCGCCGAGCGCATTGCCCTGCGGCACCGGATCGCCCCAGCTCCAGCCCGAGCGGGCCACCTGCACGGAGGCCCCCGCCGCGACGCCCGCGGCCAACGCCAGCAACGCGACGGCCAGTGCCAACACGAGAGTCATCGCGGCGATACGGCCTCTGGTGGTTCCAACGCTCATCTTCAACTCCCCTGTTCGAATGTTCATCCTTTGCGCCAAACACAACTCCAGGCGCATCGATGCGCCGCAGAGAATCTATATCGACGTTCGGATAGCCTGACCGGATGCCTTCCGCGGAGAGCGGTCCTGCTGAGAGAGGCCCTGCCGAGAGAGGCCCTGCCGGCGAGCGCGTCGGCGCCGATCGACCGGGCAATGTGCTCGTGACGATCCCCATCAGCCACTACTGCGAGAAGGCGCGCTGGGCGCTGGATCGCGCCGGCGTGGCCTACCGCGAGCGCGCGCACGTGCAGGCGATCCATCGCGCGGCAACGCTGCGCGCCGGCGGCGGCCTGACGGCGCCCGTGTTCGTGTGCGCCGCGGGCACGCTGGCCGATTCCGCCGACATCCTCGCCTGGGCCGACGCCCAGACCCCGGCGGAGCGCGCGCTGTATCCGCGGGACTCTCCCGCCGCGGCCGCCGAGGTGCGCCGGCTGGAAGCGGACTTCGACGCGCGCCTGGGACCTCACTCGCGGCGCTGGATGTACCAGCAGCTGCGCAGCCGCCGCGATCTCGCGCTGCGCTACGGCTGCGCCGGCATCCCCGGGTGGGAGCGGATGACCCTGCGCTGTGCCTATCCCGTGCTGATCGGGATCGTCGCGCGCGTGCTCGACGTCACGCCGGCCACGTCCGTCGCATCCGAGGCGCAGGTGCGAGCCATATTCGACGCCGTCGGCGAGCGCCTGGCCGACGGCCGGCGCCACCTCTGCGGCGAGCGCTTCACCGCCGCCGACCTCACCTTCGCGACGCTCGCCGCCCCGATGCTCATGCCCGAGGGCTACGGCGTGCCGCTGCCGTGCGTGGACGAGCTCCCCCCCTACGCTGCCGCTGTCGTGCGCGAGCTGCGCGCCCACCCTGCCGGCATCCACGCGCTGAGGATGTTCGAGACCGAGCGCCCCGCTCGGCATCCGCTCCGTATGCCCCGCTGACGCCGTTCGCAACCGCTCGCCGCACTCGGCCCCCGCCGCGACGCTCCGCCGGAGAGCATCCGCCGCGCGCGGCGCAATGCTGTGCGGGATGTCCACCGCGAGGGCAATGGTGTCCGGAGGGCACCGCTACGGCGTCGTGCTGCTGCTGACGATCGCGGCGGTGGTGGACAGCATCGTCGCTCCCGACACGCCCGCGAGCCGCGCCGTGGGGGTGCTGCTGCAGGGCGGCCTGCTGCTCGGCGTGATCGCCACCTCGCGCGAGCGCCGTCGCATACACGGCCTGCTCGGAGCCCTCCTGGCCTGCGCGCTGATCGCGCTGGCCGTGGCCGTGGGGCTCTCTGCCGTGCCACGGCGGGTGGGCTCGGCCACCGCGGGAATCGTCGTGGCCACCGTGCTGGTGGTGCTCGTGCGCGGAGTCGGACGGCTGATAGGCGAGCAGGGAGTGACGCTCCAGGCCGTCGCGGGAGCGCTCGCGATCTATCTGCTGGTGGGGCTCACCTTCGCGATGGCCATCAACCTCATCGCCCTGCTGGGCTCCGCTGCGCACTACTTCGCGCAGGGCACCGATGGCACGCAGAGCGAGCAGGTCTACTTCAGCTTCACCACGATGACGACCACCGGCTACGGCGACCTCACCCCGGCCACGCAGATGGGGCACGCGCTCGCCGTGCTGGAGATGCTGATCGGGCAGATCTACCTCGTCACCGTGATCGGGCTGCTGGTGGGCAATCTCAACCGCCGCGCCAGAGCGGGCGAGGACACACCCGCGGGCGGCGGCGTCGCCGGCGGGCCATCGGGCTGAAGGCCCGCGAACCCTGCGCAGTCCACGGACTCGGGACCTCGGCCAACCGCTACAGTCGTTGCACAGATGCGCCCCTCCGACGCGTCCCACTGAGATGGCGCGGCTCGACCCTCAGTCGCTGCCCCAGCACGTCAACCGCCTCTACCGCGCGGCGTGGGCGCTGTGCGGCTCGCCCGAGGATGCGGAGGACCTCGTGCAGGAGACCTTCGCGCGGGTTCTCGCCCGCCCCCGCCACCTGCACGGCCAGGACGAGCTGGCCTACCTCATGCGCGTGCTGCGCAACACCTTCCTCACGCAGCGCCGCACCGCCAGCCGCCGGCCGCAGAACGCGCCGGTGACGCTCGACGACTTCGACGCCCCCGATCCGCGCACCGGCGAGCGCCCCGAGCAGGCGCTGCAGGCGCGCGAGGTCTTCGGCGTGATCGCCGCGCTGCCCGACAACTATCGCCTGGCGCTGGTGGCGGTCGACGTCGTGGGCCTCTCCTACCGCGAGGCCGCCAAGGCGCTGGGCACGCGCGAGGCCACGATCGCCACGCGCGTCTTTCGCGGGCGCGAGCGCGTGGCGAAGGAGTTGAGCGGGGAGCCGGCCGCTGCGGCGGCCAACGACGGCGCCCGCACACCCTCCGCGGGCGACGATGCCATCGCCCCGTCCGCTGACGCGGCCCAGCGGCCCGGCGGCACCTCCGGCGAGGGCGGGAATCCCCGGGAAGCATCGGGGTCCCAGGGGAGTCTTGTGTAATGGAAGAGCCACGCCCACGCCTATGAGCCACGAGTCAACCGACAACGAAGAGCAGCAGCGCATCGCCGCGCTGATCGGCTCCATCGACGTCGAGGCGCCCGCCTCGCTGCACGGCTACGTGCGCGGCCACGTCGCCCGCGCCGGCACGCGCCAGCGCGTGTGGGTGCACCGGCGCATGCTGCTCGGCGGCCTCGCCGGCGCCGCCGCGCTCGTCGTGGCGCTGGTGCTCGCGCTCGGCTCATCCTCCGGCGGCCCCACCGCCCCGCCGACCGTGCTGCAGGCATCCGCGCTGGGCCTGCGCCCCGCCGCCCTGGCGGCCCCCGAGGAGAACCCCCGTGCCCCCAGCCAGCTGGCGATCTCCGCCGCGGGCATCCCCTACCCCTACTGGGACCGGCGCTTCGGCTGGCACACCGCGGGCGTGCGCACGGATCGTCTCGGCGGGCGCACCATCACGACGGTCTTCTACGCCACCTCCTCCGCTCGGCGCATCGGCTATTCGATCGTCGACGGCCAGGCGCTGGCGATCCCCGGCGACGGGCAGCCCGCGGTGTGGCACGGCGTGCGCTTCGACGTGCTCCATCCCGCGGGCGCCACGACGGTGGTCACATGGCGCCGCGCCGGCCACACGTGCATACTGGTCGGCTCCAGGGTCAGCGCCAGGACGCTGCTGACCCTCGCCAACTGGCAAGCCGCCTGAGCCACCCGGAGCACACACGTGAAAGCAATCCAGATCGCCGAGCTCTCGGGCCCCGAGAGCGCGCTGCGCCTCGCCGAGGTGCCCGAGCCCGACCCCGCGCACCCGCTCACCCCCGGGGCGGGCGTGGCGATCGAGGTGCACGCCGCCGGCGTCTCCTTCCCGGAGCTGCTTCAGACCCGCGGCCAGTACCAGCTCAAGCCGCCCCTGCCGTTCGTGCCCGGCAGCGAGGTGGCGGGAATCGTGCGCAGCGCGCCCGCGGGCGAGAGTTTTTTGGAGGAGGGTTGCCGCGTGGCGGCGTTCTGCGGCCTGGGAGGCTTCGCCGAGAGCGCCGTGGCGCCCGAGTTCCTCACCTTCCCGCTGCCCGACGCGCTGGACTTCGCGCAGGGAGCGGGGCTGATCCTCAACTACCACACGGCCTACTTCGCCCTGGCGATGCGCGGGCGCCTGAAGGAGGGCGAGAGCGTGCTCGTGCACGGAGCCGCCGGGGGCGTGGGCACCGCCGCGTTGCAGGTCGCGAAGGGGCTCGGAGCGAGCACCATCGCCGTGGTCTCAAGCGATGAGAAGGAGCGCGTCGCGCTGGATGCCGGCGCCGACCACGTGGTGCGCTCCGACGGGCCCTGGAAGGACGAGGCCAAGGAGATCTCGGGCGGGGGCGTGGACGTCGTGCTCGACCCCGTCGGCGGCGATCGCTTCACCGACAGCCTGCGCTGCCTGCGCGAGAACGGCCGCGCGATCGTGGTGGGCTTCACCGCCGGGTCGATCCCCGAGGTGAAGGTCAATCGCCTGCTCCTGAACAACACCGAGATCGTCGGCGCCGGCTGGGGCCACTGGGCGATGAGCCACCCGCGGGAGTGCCGCGAGATCGGCGCGGCGCTGGAGGGCATGATCGAGAGGGGCCACGTGCGCCCGATCGTCGGCGGGCGCTTCCCCCTGAAGCAGGCCGGCGAGGCGCTGCTGGCGCTGGAGCGCCGCGAGGCAGTCGGCAAGATCGTGCTGGAGGTACGCTGATGTCCCGATGTGCATCGATGCCCGGGCGTGCGTCGGACCCTCCGAACGTTCGCGCGGGGCCGGACGTGGGCTGATGGACTTCGCCCCCTCCCCCCGCTCGGCGGAACTGCTCCAGCGCGTCGATGAGTTCATCGCGCAGCACATCGCGCCCCACGAGGAGGCCCACCTGCGCGAGGGGCTCGCGGCCGGGGCGGATCCCTGGGTGGTCTCCCCCCTCGTGGAGGAGCTCAAGGCCAGGGCGAAGAGCGAGGGGCTGTGGAACCTCTTCCTGCCCGACGCCGAGCACGGCGCGGGTCTCGCCAACGTCGAGTACGCCCCCCTCGCCGAGCGCATGGGCCGCTCGCTGATCGCCAGCGAATGCTTCAACTGCAACGCCCCGGACACGGGCAACATGGAGGTGCTCCTGCACTTCGGCTCGCCCGAGCAGCGCGAGCGCTGGCTGAAGCCCCTGCTCGCCGGGGAGATCCGCTCGGCCTTCTGCATGACCGAGCCCGACGTGGCCTCATCGGACGCCACCAACATGCAGGCCACTGCGACCATCGACGGCGAGGAGGTCGTGCTCAACGGGCTCAAGTGGTGGAGCACCGGCGTGGGGCACCCCAACTGCAGGGTGGCGATCTTCATGGGCCTCACCGACCCCAATGCCGACCGCTACCGCCAGCACTCGATGGTCCTCGTCCCGCTTGACACCCCGGGCGTGAAGGTGCAGCGCATGCTCTCCACGATGGGCTTCCTCGACGCCCCTGGCGGCCACGGCGAAGTGAGCTTCAGCGATGTGCGCCTGCCCGCGAGCGCCATCATCGGCGGCCCCGGCGAGGCCTTCGCGATCGCCCAGGCGCGCCTGGGCCCCGGGCGCATCCACCACTGCATGCGCCTCATCGGCCTCTCCGAGCTGGCGCTCGAGCTGGCCTGCCGCCGGGCCTCGGAGCGCACGGCCTTCGGCAAGCCCCTCGCCAACCTCGGCGGCAACCGCGAACGCATCGCCGACGCGCGCATCGCCATCGACCAGGCGCGCCTGCACGTGCTCCACGCCGCCTGGCTGATCGACCAGCAGTCCCCGCAGGCGCTCGGCGCGGTCTCGCAGATCAAGGTCGCCGTCCCCAACATGGCCCAGCGCGTGGTGGACATGGCCATGCAGCTCCACGGCGGCGCGGGCCTCAGCGACGACTTCCCGCTCGGGCCGGCCTGGATCGTCGCGCGCGCCCTGCGTCTGGCCGACGGACCCGACGAGGTCCATCGCGGCGTGATCGCGCGCCTGGAGCTCGCGCGCTACGGCAAGGGGAAGTGGGCCGGCTGAGCCATCCCCGAACTACGCGGCCCCATCCCCCTCCTCCCCTTCCCCTTTCTTCTCCCCGCCGCTGCCGCCCTCGCCGCCGCTGCCGCGCAGCCAGCCCGCCAGCTGCTGCCCCGCGGAGCTGATCGACTCGCCCGCGTCGCGGAAGGCGTCGCGGAAGCGCTCGGCGTAGAAGGAGACAGCCTCGCCGCCATCCGCGCGGGCGTCCACCGGGTCCTCGCGCGTCGCATACTCGCCCCCCGCGATGCGATCGTAGTCGCCCCCCTGCACCCACGCCATCAGCTCGTGGATGCGCTTCACCGGCATCGGGTGGTCCAGCCCAAGGTCGATCAGAAGGCGCGTGAGGCGCTCCAGGCCGCCGCCCTTCTCGGTGTACTCCAGGCCCTGACTCATGAAGGCGTCGAGGTCGAGCTCCTCCACCATCGCTCCGCCCGCGAGACACATCAGCGCCCGGCACACCGCCAGCGGGTCGCGCGTCACCAGCGCCGCCGCGCGGTCCGCGCTGAGCTCCGTCGCGCGCTCCCACTCCAGCAATGCCGTGCGCACCGGCGCCAGCGGCAGGGGCAGACGCGAGCTGTGCGTCAGCAGCATAAGGATGTACAGCGCCGTGCGATACAGCTGGTGGTCGGCCAGTATGTGCGCCGCCTCGTGCGCCAGCACCGCCCGGCGCCCCTCCGCGTCCAGCAGCGCCACGAGCTCGGACTGCAAGACCACGATCGGCCGCTTGGAGCCGATCGCCAGTGCGTTGGGCGTCGGGTACTGCGTCAAATAGAGATCCGGCGCCTGCCCCATGTCCAGCGTCGCGTACGCGAGCGCGTGCTCGCGCCAGACATCCGGGAGCTGCCCCTCCCCCAGCTTCACCGAGGAGCCCAGATAGGCCTGGCGCAGCGCGCGCTCGTACCCCAGCTCGATCAGCTTGCGCACCACGCGATCCAGATAGGGCACCGCGCCCAGCGCCGCCGTCGCCGCGCGGTCGGCGGGGTGCTGAAAGGCGCGCGGGGAGATCCCCTTCAGGCGGTAGCCCTCGGTTGGCAGCTTGGAGGCGCTCGGCACTGATCGGAGGGTACTCCCTATCCCCTCCTCTTTCGAGCGCCATGCCCTTTCTGCTGCGCCACCAAGCGCACGCCATCGGTCCACGTGTGGACTTCGGTCTCTTCGATCGCCAGGCTCGCCGCCAGACGGCCGTGGCCGGCGCTCAGCAGCGCACGACCCGCGGCGTTCAGGTGGATCTTCACCGTTTCCGTTGCGCCGGCTTCCAGCGAGAACGCGGCGGTGCCGATCTTCACCGTCGTCGTGCGGGACGCCTTCCTTCCGCCCCTGGACCTGGTCGTTCGCTTCGCCAGCAGCGTCACCGTGCCATTGCAGGTTTCGGCTTCCCTGCAGTCGAGCTTCGCCAGCGCCACGCCGCCGCTCTGCACGCTCAGGCTGGCGCCGGTGAGCAGCACGCCTTCGTGGTGGACGGTCGCCGCTTCGACCCCGCCCGACCCCGTCGAAGCGCTCCCGGTGCCCGAAGAGGGCGTAAGCGCCGGTGGGGGCGGAGGAGGTGGCGGCCCTGCTTCGATCGCGCGCAACGACGTCGTGCGAACCATGCCGGTGCCTCCGGCGTTCGTGGCCTGCACCTCGCACAGGATCGTGCGCCCGACATCGGCCGCGGTCAGCGCGTAGGTGGACGAAGCCCCCGACTGCAGAACCCCCCCACTCGAGCTGTCGATGAACAGGTACGCGATCGCCGGTTCGCCGCTCCAGCTCCCAGGCGAGCAGGTCAGCGTGTTGCCCGCCTTCGGCACGCCCCTCACTTCGATCGCGTTTCCGCCGCGCGGGGCTCGTGGCGGTTCGGAATCGCCTTCGATGAAGTCCCGGACCTCGGGCGCCGCGAGGTTGGTGAAGCCGTTGGTCGCGCCCGCACGGCAGCTTTCGCCAGAGGTCACAGCTACGGTGTCGATCACGCCGACGAGCGACGGCGTAGCCGAGGTGCTGGTCAGGCCGCTGCCGCTGTCACCATTGCAGGCAGATCCCGTAGACGTGCTGGCGCATACGAACACAGCGTCTGCTTCGCCGCCGCACTGCCGGCTGAAGCCAAGGGTCATGCCGAGAGAGTTCAGCGTACCGTTGGCGTGACTACCTGGATTCTCCCGGCCGAAGCCGGTGAGGTTGACCTGAGTGCCTTCCGCGGGAGGAGTCGCTCCAGCGGCGACCAGGCCGATGGAGTTGACCGAACTGCCGGCAGCGGAGCTGAGCACCAGTCCTCCCGACAGCGTCACCACGGCGACATCGTCGGAGGCCCCCGGCCCGGTTGAGTAGTTGAAGTAAGGATGGACGTGGAGACTGGCGGCTTCCCGAAACTGTTCATGTTCTTCGTTGTTGGCCGCCAGGTTCGAGACACCTGCCACGGCCGCCACGTTCGTTGCCGGCAGAGCACCGCCCGTTTCAGGGTCGTACAAGCAGTGTGCTGCGGTGACGATGTGCGTCGCATCGAGGATTGAACCCCCGCAAAACAAAATGCCAAATCCGACTATTTCTCCGTTTTCTTCAATCGGGATCGCCGCGAACACCTCAGCCTGCCAGGGAGCCTGTTGGATCGAGATCTGATTGCCACCCACGATCGCCATTCGCGCCGTACGCCGGCCAGAGCGGAAACCATGCGCATGGACCCCATGTGCACCCAACCAGGCCCGAAGACTGTGATGGCGCGTCGGCGCCGCGGAGGCCGCACCCGCCCAGCCCACCGACATCGCCGCGACCGCCACGAGCGTGGCCGCCGACAACGCACCCGACCTGCCAATCCTCCTGTGCAGCTTGAGCATTCTGGATCCTTCCGTACCGGGGGAGCAATGCAAACCGGGGCACCCTACTCGAAGACGACACATGTCGTCAAGTCAAGTGTTGTGAACTCTTCGTTACATCGGCCATCCGTTTGGCTGCACCGTACCCGCCTTGCCGCCGGCACCCATCTGCGCTAAGGTCCCTCGCCATGAATCGCTCAAGCGCCATCAACGCCCTCGTGGGCATACGCATCGCCGTCGGCGCGCTCTCCTGGCTCGTCCCCCGCCCCGCCGGCAAGCTCTTCGGCCTCGACGCCAAGGGCAACCCCCAGGCGCCCTACCTGGCGCGACTGTTCGGCGTGCGCGACATCGCGCTGGCCTACGGCACCGTCAGCAACGAGGGCGAGGCGCAGCGCCAGTGGCTCACCGTAGGCCTGGCCTGCGACGTGGCCGACTCCGTCGCCGGCATCGCCGGCGGGCGCCGCGGCTACCTGCCCAAGTTCGCCAGCGTCCTGCTCACCGGCACCGCGCTCGCGGCCGCCGCCCTGGGCGCGGTCGCGCTGAGCCAGGAGTAGCGCCGTGCCGCCGGTGGCGCTCCCGACAGGAGCAGAGCCCTGCCCTCGGTAGCGCTGGTCACGGGTGCCTCCAGCGGCATCGGCGAGGCCACCGCGCGGCGCCTCGCGCGCGAGCCGGACATGCAGCTGATCCTCGTGGCCCGCCGTGAGGAGCGCCTCGCGCGCTTGGCGAACGAACTGCCGGTGCCCGCCACCCACCTCGCGCTGGACCTCCTCGCCGAGGATGCCCCCGCGCGGGTCCTCGAGCACGTCCAGGCCCACCACGACGGCCGCCTCACGCTGCTCGTCAACAACGCCGGAGCCGCCTGGCGGGCCACCTTCGCCGATGGCGGCTACGCCAACGTCAAGCGCACGATGGAGCTCAACTTCGACTCTGTGGTCCGCCTCACCGAGGTCCTGCTGCCGCTGCTGCGCGCGAGCGCCCCCAGCGCGATCGTCAACGTCGCCAGCACCGCCGCGCGCGTCGCCCGTCCGGG
Source organism: uncultured Solirubrobacteraceae bacterium (assembly GCA_964582105.1). Taxonomy (GTDB): domain Bacteria; phylum Actinomycetota; class Thermoleophilia; order Solirubrobacterales; family Solirubrobacteraceae; genus Palsa-744. The sequence continues at coordinate 58,617 of CAZOQI010000031.1, read as the reverse complement.
CTCCGGCGCCTACTCCGCGAGCAAGTTCGCCCTCGCCGGCTGGAGCGACGCCCTCTACGCCGAGCTGCGCCCCCAGGGCGTCCACGTCGGCATGGTCCTCCCCGGCTTCATCGCCACCGAGGGCTTCCCCGCGCAGGAGCTGCGCGAGCGGTCTGCCACGCGCTGGATCGTCTCCACGCCCGAGCGCGCCGCCGAGGCCATCCTCGACGCCGGCCTGCATGGCCGCGCCGAGCGCTACGTCCCCCGCCCCTACGTCCTCGCCGCCCTCGCCCGCCTGCTGCTGCCAGGGCTCACCCGCCGGGTCCTCTCCGGCGGAGGCGCCGCGGCCCTCACCACCAGGACCGGGGCCGACGCGGCGGAGGGGCGCAGCTCGTAGCTCAGCGCGGTGCGCGCGTGAGCAGGTGAATACGGCGAAGCACCTGTTCAAGCGTGCTGTCGCGCACCTGCCCGCGCCGCTCGGCAAGGCGCTGGCGCGAGATGGAGCGGATGTTTTCGGCAAGGGCGTAGCTGACCGCGCTCAGACCGCCCTCGGGAGGCTCGATGCGAACGTGCAGCGGAGTATCTCTGTCGGTCCTCGTCAGCGGCACGGCTATGCACATGTCGCCCCGCCCGGAGGAAAGCTGGTCGATACTGACGATCACCACCGGCCGCGTGCCGCCCTGCTCGTGACCGACGATCGGCTCCAGACGGGCGTTCCAGACATCGCCTTGCCTGGCGGCGGGAACCCCCGTCACTCCAGATCCTTAAGCCCGTCGAGCAGAGTGCCATCCCAGACCTCCAACTCGGCGCGATAGGACGCGGCCTGCTCAGGATCGGCCATCACTCGCTCCATTGCCGCATCGTGTTCGGCCAAGATCTGATCGTCCTCGGCATCACGGATCAGCGCCTCTAAAAGATCCGGAGCGCTGAGCCCACGCTCCCGGCTGAGGCGCCTGAGCCGATCGCGGGTTTCCGGCCGAATGCGTACGGTCGCGGTCGCAGCCATTACTGCACCTCCTTTCGTGCACACATACGTATACGCTGCGTCATACGATAGCGCATACCTGTCCTCAGCCTAGATGTCGGGGTCCTCAGCGGGGTATCGGCGCCCCGGCGAGCGCGAGCACGACCCCGAGGAGCCCCGCTGTCAGGATCGTGAGGGGCACTGAGCGCCGCAGTGCCAGCAGCGCGAGCGCGGCGGCGGCGAGCACGGGGACCTGCCAGGTCTCGGTGAGGGCCAGCGCCAGAGGCACCGCGGAGCCGATGATGGCGCCGATCGCGGCAGGGCCGGCGCCGTCGAGGAAGGCGCGCGCGCGGCGATTCTGGCGCAGCGTGTCGAAGCGCTTCGCGCCCAGCAGGATGAAGGCGAAGGAGGGGGTGAAGGCCACGAGCGCCGCCAGCAGGCCCCCGCCGATGCCGTGGGCGGCGTAGCCGACGACCGCCACGGTGTGCGTCACCGGCCCCGGGGTGATCTGGCCGAGGGCCACTGCGTCGAGGAACTGCGAGCCCGTCATCCAGTGGTAGACGTGGACGGCGTCGGCGCGCATCAGGGGCACGATCACGAAGCCCCCGCCGTAGGAGAGGGCGCCCACCTTCAGGGCGGTCCAGGCAAGCGCCCCCAGGCCCCCGGCGCCGGCCAGGGCGAGCGGCGGGGGCAGCAGCGCCAGCGGCCCCCTCGATGCACCTCGCCCCCTCAAGGCGCCGCGCAGCGCCAGCTCCGCCGCGCCGCAGCCCACGAGCACGAGCACCAGCCAGGGGCCGAGCAGCGTGGCGGCCAGAGCGCCGAGGGCAGCGTAGAGCACCCAGCGCGCGTGCCGAGCGTCCGCGTGGCGGGTGGCGCGCCTGAGGCTGGCGGGAGCGAGGTCCAACCCGGCGCGCAGGGCGATGGCGGCTACCGTGGCCCCCGCGCCCGCGCCCGCGCCGAGCACCCAGCGGGGCGGGTGGGCGGCGAGGAAGACGACGGAGAGCGCGAGAATGGCAAGCAGGCCGGGGGCGATGAAGCAGACGCCGCCGACGAGCGCCCCGGCGACGCCGGCCAGGCGCCAGGCGCAGAAGATCGAAAGCTGCGTGGAGGCGGGGCCGGGGAGCAGGTTGCAGGCGGCCAGAGCGTCCTCGAACTCCTCATCCGTCAGCCACCGCCGCTGGGAGACGCAGAGGCGGCGCAGCATGGCCATGTGCGCGGGCGGACCGCCGAACCCCAGGCAGCCGATGCGCAGCCATTCCCGCGCGATCACCCCGAGAATGCGCACACGATACAGCAACTTTGGCCCCATATACGGGCTTTGAGCAGGAGAAAGGCCCTGGATGGAAAAAGCACCGATATAGGCCCTGGCGGGTAATACGTTTGGGCAGACCCACGCGCTGCCGCCGCTCCAAGGAGAATAATTGACAACGCAACTAACATGGCCTACAATTCCGACTTCAAGCATCGGATATTTCCAGCCAGAGGGTCGCGCAGCCGACCGCGGGCTGGCGAGCCGAGCCCCTCGACACCACCCCTCAGAAGGACCGCTTATGTCTGACCCAGCACCCCATCTTCCCCCATTGGACTCCGTGGAGACCCTGGACGCCGCCGAGAACGCGGCGCTGGAGTCCCCCGCGTTGAGCACGGACATCGACGCGACGGCCGAGGTTGACACGGAGGCCGAGGGGACCCCGGTCGAGCGCCCCGCCGCCGCGCCCGACCTGACCGCCGGCCCCGCCGAGAACTTCATCCCCGAGTCCGTGGATCAGCTGCTGGCGCACTCCCGCCGCTACCCGCTGCTGACGCCTGCGCAGGAGATCGAATTGGCGCAGCGCATCGAGAAGGGCGATCTGCACGCCAAGGAACTGATGATCAACAGCAACCTGCGTCTGGTGGCCTCCAACGCGCGGCGCTACCAGAACCAGGGTCTGCCTTTGGCGGATCTGGTGCAGGAGGGCATGCTCGGCCTGATCCGGGCCAGCGAGAAGTTCGACTGGCGCAAGGGCTTTCGCTTCTCCACCTACGCCACCCTCTGGATCCGCCAGGCGATCCAGCGCGGCCTGGAGAACAGCGGGCGCACGATCCGCCTGCCCGTGCACGTTGCCCAGCGCTCGCGCAAGGTCGGCCGCGTGGAGCGCGAGCTGTCGGTGCGCCTCGGCCGCGAGCCCACCAACGAGGAGCTCGCGCTGGAGACGGGTCTTGAGCTGGAGCAGGTCGAAGAAGTGCGCCACCAGCGCAACGCCCTCGTGAGCCTCGACCAGCAGGTGGGCGAAGATGGCGATACTGCGCTGGGCGACCTTCTGCCGGCCGACCAGGAGGCCCCCGAGGAAATCGCCTACGAGAACGAGCGCGAGCGGATCGTGCACCGCGCGATCGCGCAGCTGCCCGACACCGAGCGCACGGTGCTCACGCTGCGCTTCGGCACCGGCCGCGAGGAGCCGCAGACGCTCACGGCGATCGGCAAGCGCCTCGGTTTCTCCGCCGAGCGCGCCTCCCAGCTGGAGCAGCGCGCGCTGAAGAAGCTCGCCGAGTCCCCGGAGCTGGCGGCGCTGCGCGAGGCTGCCTGAGCACGAGCTGACGCCGCCGCGCATGGCGGCGTAACATCGAGGGCCGTATGTGGGACCGCGTCGTCCAATGGACGATCGCCCTGGGCGAACGCATCCTGGCTCCTGTCGAGCGCTTCATCGGCAGGCGCTCGCTGGTGGGCGACGAGCAGTTCTTCCCGCTGGAGCGCTTCCCCTGGGTGAAGCACGTCGAGGAGCACTGGGAGGTCATCCGCGACGAGCTGGAAGGGGTCCTGAAGGACCGCGAGGGCCTGCCCAACTTCCAGGACATCTCCAAGGACCAGATCGAGATCACCGACGACGACCGCTGGAAGACGTTCTTCCTCTACGGCTACGGCTTCGAAGCCGAGCTGGGCGTGCGGATGTGCCCGCGCACGGCCGCGCTGATGCGCGAAATCCCCGGGATGACGACGGCGATGCTCTCGATCCTCAGCCCCCGCAAGCACATCCTCGACCACCGCGGCCCCTACAAGGGCGTCCTGCGCTACCACCTCGGCCTGATCGTGCCTCAGGAGAAGGAGCAGTGCCGCATCCGCGTGGGCGATGAGGTGCGCCACTGGGAAGCGGGCAGGAGCATGATCTTCGACGACACCTTCAACCACGAGGTCTGGAACGACACCGACGAGACGCGTGTGGTGCTGTTCGTGGACGTGCTGCGCCCGTTGCCCTTCCCCGAGTCGGCGATCAACCGGCTGATCGTCAAGATCATCGCCTTCAGCCCCTTCGTGCAGGACGCCAAGCGCAACCAACGCGCCTGGGAAAAGCGCTACCGCGAGCGCCAAGCGCAGCGGGGCGGCCAGGGTCAGACGTTGGACACGTTCAGCCCCGTGCCCTGAAGCAGCAGATTCGCCTTGGCGTTGAGCACGGTGAACTCGCCCGTGAGGATCAGCACGCCGAGGCCGATCATGATTGCCCCGCCGCCGGCGATGATGAGGGGAAAGTGGCGCTTGACGACCGCGAGGGCATTGGTCATGCGCTCGAAGGCGAGGGCGATCAAGAGGAACGGGATCGCCAGGCCGAGGGAGTAGAAGGCCAAGAGCAGCGCCCCGTGGGCGACCGAGCTGGAGATCGCGGCCTGCGTGAGGATGGCCCCGAGCGTGATGCTCGTGCAGGGCGTCCAGGCGATCGCGAAGGCTGCCCCCGCGAGCAGCGGCCCGCCGCGGCCGGCCAGGCGCATGAGCGACTCGGAGTGCCACTGGAAGTTGAGCCGATCGACGAAGGGGGTGGCGAGGAAGATCACCCCCATGAGCACGATCAGCACTCCCCCGACCTGTTCGAGGGTGGCCTTGTGGGCGTTCAGCGTGGAGCCCAGCGCGGTGGCGCTGAGCCCGAGCATGATGAAGATCAGGGAGAAGCTGCAGATGAAGAGCAGGCTGGGCACCAGCACGCGCCGCGTCCCCGCGCTGTGTATGTCCGCGGGGGCCACGCCGATGACGGTCGAGAGGTAGCCGGGCACCAGCGGCAGCACGCAGGGCGAGAGGAAGGAGACGAGGCCCGCGAGGATGGCCACGGGGATGCCTACGCCGGTGGCGGCATCGGAGACCGACGCGGATGCGGCCAGCAGTGGGGGCAGGTGACTCATGCTCCCCCCACCGTAGCTGGCGCTCCCCCCACCGTAGCCCGCAGCTCGGCCACTTCGCGCTCCAGCCTGGCCACCCGCTCCTCCAGGCCATCCACGGAGGGCGCGGGCGCGAGTGCGACCGCTGCGAGGGGCGTGCCCGGCGAGGACTCCGCTCCCGACCCCTCCCCCAGCAGCTGCTGGTAGCGCTCCTCCTTCTGCCCCGGCCGGCGCTCCAGGCGCGCCACCAGCCCGCGCTCGATCAATCGCTCGAGCGTACGCTGCACCTCATCCAGGCCGGCGAAGGAGTGCATGCGCTCCCCCCGCTGCTTGAGCTCCCCGGGCGTCTGCGCCCCGCGCAGCGTCAGAACGCACACGATCGCCTGCTCGGCGTCGCTCATCGGCAGCGCATCGGCGAGCAGGTGCCGGTACTTCGGAGCTCGCGACCCCGCCCCCGAGGCCAGCCGCGTGTAGCCGCGTCGTTCCAGCCGGTGCAGGGCGTCGCGCAGCACGCCGTCGTCGTACTCCACCACCGGATCGCGGTTGGTCGACTGGTTGCAGGCCAGCCGCAGCGCGTTGAGGGACAGTGGATAGGTGTCGGGCGTGGTGCGCTGCTTCTCGATGAGGCACCCCAGCACGCGCAGCTCGGTGGGACCCAGGTCCATGCCTATAAGGGTATGACGTCCGGACAGACCGAAGGCCCGCTCAAGCCTGACGGCGGCTCCGGGGCGGGCCTTCGTGACACACGACTGTCCACGGGCATTGTATCGATACAGTCGGTTGTGATGAGCCATTTTTTTGGGGAAGGAGGTGGCCGGTTTGGTGCGGGACGCCGCGCGATGCGGACCGGACCGCAGTTGCAGGACATCGCCGCCGCACCGGTGTCGCTGCGGCGGGTCGCGGCGCTGTTCGGGCCCTACCGCCTGCGCCTGGGCGGCCTGCTCTCGCTGATCTTCGTGGCCGCCGGGCTGGGCGTGATCAGCCCGTTTCTGCTGCGGCGCATCATCGACAGCGCCCTGCCGAACAAGGACACGCACGAACTGACGCTGCTGGTGGCGGGCATGATCGCGCTGTCGATCATGACGGGGGCGCTGGGTGTGGCGCAGACGTGGATCTCCAACCTCGTGGGCCAGCAGGTGATGCACGATCTGCGCGCCGCCGTCTACTCGCACCTGCAGCGCATGTCGCTGGCCTTCTTCACGCGCACGCGCACGGGCGAGGTGCAGTCGCGGATCGCCAACGACATCGGCGGCATCGACAACGTGGTGACCTCCACGGCCACCTCGATCGTGCAGAACGTGACCACGGTGGTGGCGGTGGTCGTGGCGATGGTGCTCCTGAGCTGGGAGCTGGCGGCCTTCACGCTGGCCCTGCTGCCCTTCTTCGTGTGGCTCACGCGGCGGGTGGGCGAGGAGCGCAAGCGCATCACCTCCGTGCGCCAGGGCCGCCTGGCGGACATATCGACGCTCGTCGAGGAGTCCCTCTCGGTGTCGGGGATATTGCTGGGCAAGACGATGGGCCGCTCGCCAGAGCTCGTGGAGCGCTTTGCGGGCGAGTCGCGCGAGCTGGCCGACCTGGAGGTGCGCGCGCGCATGGCAGGCCGCTGGCGCATGGCCTCGGTGCAGATCAGCTTCGCCGTGATGCCGGCGCTGGTGTACCTCTTTGCGGGCCTGAACTCCGCCGGCGGCGGCCACGCGGTGTCGATCGGCACGGTGGTGGCCTTCACCACGCTGCAGACGCGCGTGCTGTTTCCGATCCAGTCGCTTCTCTCGGTGGGCGTGGAAGTGCAGACCTCGCTGGCGCTGTTCGGGCGCATCTTCGAGTACATCGACCTGCCGGTGGACATCGCGCAGGCGCCCGACGCGCGGGCGCTGGAGGGGGTGCGCGGGGACGTGGCGCTGTGCGACGTGTGGTTTCGCTACGAGCAGGGCGCCCCCTGGACGCTCCAGGAGATCGCGGCGGAGATGCCCGCGGGCACGCGCACGGCGATCGTCGGCGAGACGGGGTCGGGCAAGACCACCACGGCCTATCTGGTGGCGCGCCTGTACGAGCCACAGCGCGGCAGCGTGCAGATCGACGGGGTGGACATCCGCGAGGTCACGCTCGGCTCCCTCGCGGCGACGGTGGGATTGGTCTCCCAGGAGACCTACCTCTTCCACGCCTCGATCCGCGAGAACCTGCGCTTCGCCTGTGCGGACGCGAGCGACGAGAAGATCGAAGCAGCCGCCAGAGCGGCGCAGATCCACGAGCTGATCGCCTCGCTGCCGGAGGGCTATGACACGATGGTGGGCGAGCGCGGCTACCGCTTCTCGGGCGGGGAGAAGCAGCGCATCGCGATCGCGCGCACGATCCTGCGCAACCCCCCGGTGCTGATCCTCGACGAGGCCACGAGCGCGCTGGACACCGAGACCGAGCGCGCCGTGCAGGTGGCCCTGGACGAGCTGGCCAGGGGGCGCACGACGATCGCCATCGCCCATCGCCTTTCCACGATCAGGGACGCCGACCAGATCCTGGTGCTGGACGGGGGCCGCCTGGTGGAGCGGGGCACGCACGAGGAACTGGTGGAGCTGGGCGGGCGCTACGCGGCGCTGTTGCGGGGCGCGCTGGTGGACGAGCCCGCGGGGAACGGCGCCGTATCCAGTGCCGACCCCTCGACAGCGCTGGTTTGAGCGGCCGTCCACGCGGTGGCACTCCCGCAGGCCGCCTCCGGCGGCTGCTACGCGATTGCGTCGATGTTGAGCCGCACGTAGTCCACCACCACCGGCTTACCCAAGGCCGCCATGACGTCATCCATGAAGGGCTCGCGCAATGGCTCGGACAGGCGCTGCACGTGCGGCCCCAGCACGATGCTCGCAAGGAACTCGCGCGGGTGCTCGGGCTGCGTGGGCGCGTCCGTGAGCCAGCAGCGCGCCTGCGCGAAACCCGCCTGCAACAGGCGCTCCTCGGTGACGTGAGGCGCGGCGTAGTTCCACGGCGCCAGCCAACCAGCGAAGTGCTCGGCGTAGGGCGCATGTGCGAGCACCTCGTTGGCAACCGCCCGCAGCCGATCGATGTTGCCCTCCCCCCCGCACTGCACCACAAGCTGCCCGCCGGGGCGCAGCGCGGCGTGCAGGCGCGCGAACAGCCGCTCGTGGTCGGCGATCCAGTGGAAGGTGGCGGTCGAGAGCACGGCGTCCACCGGCTCTGAGAGCTCCAGCTCCAGCAGGTCCAGAACGCGCACGTCGGCGTCCGCCCCCAGGCGCTCGCGTGCGGCCGCGGCCATCGAGGGCGAGGCGTCCACGGCGATCGCCCTTCCCCGGGGCAGCCGCTGGATGAGGGCCTGCGTGACCCGGCCCGAGCCGCAGCCGGCGTCGAGCACGGTCTCATCGCCGCGCAGCGCCAGACGCTCCAGCACCTGCCGGCCGAGGGCCTCCATAGGCCCAGAGATGCGGTCGTAGCTGGCGCCGTTCCATTCCCGCACTGGCATACAGGTGTACGTTATCACGTATGCCCGTCGTAGGGGCCCGCCCGGGAGGCGAGCTCGATGAGAACCTTCGACAGCTGTCCCCCCTGCCACGCGATCGGAGAGCGCAGAGGCGGCCCCCCCTCCTCCACTCCAAAACCCGCTCCCGGGATGCTCTGCGCGTAGGTTTCGGCGAGCGCCAGGGGATGCCCCGGGTCGACCTCGTCGCGGCTGGCCACCACGACCGTGGGCACCGCGATCGCGGCGAGATCCCGCATCTCGGCGAAGGGGCGCGAGCGGGGAACCGCTTCCAGCGCGTCGGCCACCGCCTCGGGGTGCTCGTGCAGGCCCAGGCGCTGGCGCACCACCTTCTCGACGGTCTCGCGCCACTGCTCGGGGATGTTCGAGAAGTCATAGGCCGCCACGAAGCCGCTTACGCCTTCTTTGCGCAGGCCTTCGGCCAGCGCGTTGTAGTTGGAGCGGTCGCGCAACCCCTCGGCCAGCGCGTCGCGTTCGGAGGCGGCGGGCGCGTGCGCAGCGGGGTCGTAGGCGGGCGTGATCACGCCGAGCGCAGCCACGCGATCGGGGTGTGAGAGCGCGAGGCGCAGCGCTGTGAGCGCCCCCATCGATGCGCCCGCGAGCAGCGCGCGCGGAATCTCCAGGGCATCCAGCACCGCCAGCAGGTCAGCGGCCAGGTGCTCGTAGCCGTAGGCCTCGGGGTCGCGCGCCGGCGAGGAGCGCCCGTGGCCGCGTGCGTCGTAGGCGATCGTGCGATGACCCGAGCGCTCCAGCAGGCGCGAGCCCATCACCACGTAGCGCCGCGTGGCCGTGAGCCCGTGCAGGAGCACCACCGGCGGGCCCTCGCCCGCCTGCTCGCCGCGGAGCACCACCCCGCCGCCGGCGGGCACCTCGAAGTCGCTCATGGGACACCCGCCGGGTGCTCAGAGCATCGCGCGCCGCTCCCACGCGCCACGGGCACTCTAAGCGTGCACCAGCGCGTGCTCGCGCACCAGCTCGGCGGAGCGCTCGGGCAGCTCCCAGAAGAACAGATGGCCGATGTCCGGCCAGATCTCCAGGCGCGATCCTCCGATCAGCTCGGCGACCCTGCGCCCGTTCTCGACCGGGATGATGCGGTCCTCGGTGCCGTGCACCACCAGCGTGGGCATTTTCAGCTGCCCCAGGCGCGTGCTGGTGTCGTGGCGGGTGATCGCCGAAAGCTGCTCCATCATCACCGCCACCGCCACCGAGTACTCCTCGGCGGCCGCACGGAATTTCGCGTAGGCCTCGCTGTCCTGCGCGAAGCCGGCGGAGACGTTGGTCTCCCACATGGCCCGCACCGCGCGCGCGCGATCGCCGGACATGATCGCCGCGCCCAGCTCCGGCTGCGCGGGCAGCGAGCTGCCGGGCCCGCCGCAGTAGGTGCAGCCCAGGGTCAGCGTGCGCACGCGCTCGGGGTGCGCCAGCGCCAGCTCCTGGGCGACCATGCCTCCCATCGAGATGCCCACCACGTGGGCGGACTCCACCTCCAGCGCCGCCAGCAGCCCGGCGGCGTCCCGCGCGAGCTCGGCGATGGTGAAAGGGGCCTCCACGCGGCTGCTCCTGCCCACGCCGCGGTGGTCGTAGGCGATCACGTCGAAATCTCCGCGCAGCTGCACCGGAAAGCGCTCGCCCCAGTGCAGCATCGTCCCTGACAGCCCCATGATCAACAGCAGCGGCGGACCCGAGCCGCTGCGCTCACAGCTCAGCTCCACGTTGCCGGCGTTGACGACGGGCATGACCGGACTCTACACCGGCAGCTCCAACTGGTCCCTGCGCTCGCCCGGGGCGAGGGCCGCTCGCTGGGGCGATGCCTCGTGAGCGTCGGTGAGGCCGGCCACGCGCACCCCCAGCAGCCTCACGGGCCGCGCGGGCGCGTACTCGCGCAGCAGCCGCAGCGCCACTGCCGTGACCTGCTCGCGCTCGCAGGTGGGCTCGGGCAGCGTGTGCGCGCGGGTCGCGGTGGAGAAGTCGTCCAGGCGCACCTTGATTCCGATCGTGCGCCCTCGGCGATCGTGCGCGGCGAGGCTGGCGCACAGCTCCGCGGCCATCCGCTCCAGCGCCTCACACAGCTGTGCGAAGTCGCGGATGTCGTGGTCGAAGGTGCGCTCGCGCGACTCGGAGATCACCTTGCGCGCCTGCCCAACTTCGCCATCGTGCTCAAAGCGCGCCCTGCGCCTCAGCTCGCGCCCCAGATTGGGCCCGAAGCGCTCGACGAGCACCCCCTCGGGCGCGCCTGCCAGCGCCTGCAGCGTCGTCAAGCCCAGCTCCCCCAGGCGCTCCACCGTCTTGGGCCCGATCCCCGGCACCAGCCCCGGTGATGAGGACGCAAAGCGCTCGCACGCCTGCTCGCGCGTGAGCACCACGAACCCCGCCGGCTTCTCAGCATCCGAGGCCACCTTCGCCACCAGCTTGTTGGGCCCGATCCCCACCGAGCAGGTCAAATGCACCGCCTCCTCGATATCCGCCACCAGCCGCCGCATCGCGGCCCTCGGCGAGAACAGCCCGCTCAGATCCAGATAGGCCTCGTCCAGCCCCACCACCTCCACCCGCTCGATGTGGGAGCGCACCACGTCCATCAGGTACCTGGAGGTCTCCCGGTAGAAGGCGAAGTCCGGGGGGAGGAACACCGCCTGCGGGCACAGCCGCCGCGCCCGCGAGGCCGGCATCGCCGAGCCCACCCCGTAGCGCCTGGCCTCATAGCTCGCGGTGGTCACCACCGCGCGGGGCCCGGTGCCTGCCACCACCACAGGCTGCCCCCGCAGCTCCGGGCGGCGCAGCAGCTCGATCGAGACGTAGAACGCATCGGCGTCGAGATGCGCCGTGCGCAGCTGGGAGGACTCGGCGGGCACTCTGCGTCGAATCTAGCGGCGCCCGCGGCGCAGGCCAAAGCGATGGAGCTTCAGACGGCGACCCGCTCCTCCGCGGCACCGACCGCCGATCCCGCACGCGAGAACTGCATCGCGCCGTCCTCCAGCGCGCCGAACCTGAGGCTGAGGATGTCGAGCGCGTAGTTCTGGCGCAGTCGCCACGGCGCCTTGGACCCCTGCTTGGGGAACTGCTCGATGGAGCGCTGCACATAGCTGGAGGAGAAGTCGATGAACGGCAGCGCCGCAACCGACGGGTCGCTGTTCTGCGGCGTGCACTGCCGGTATCCGTGCTCGTCCATGTGCTTGAGCAGCCGGCAGAGGTATTCGCAGGTGAGATCGCACTTGAGCGTCCACGAGGCGTTGGTGTACCCCAGCGCCATCGCGAAATTGGGCACGCCGCTGAGCATCATGCCCTTGTAGCTCATTGTCTCGGACAGCTCGACATCGCGCCCGTCGACGGCGATCCGCATGCCCCCCAGCGCCAGCAGGTTCAGGCCGGTGGCGGTGACGATGAGGTCGGCCTCGAGCTCGGCGCCGGATGCGAGCCGCAGGCCCTTCTCCGTGAAGGTGTCGATGCGATCGGTGAGGACCGACGCGCGGCCGGCGCCGATCGCCGCGAAGAGGTCGCCGTCGGGCACCAGACACAGGCGCTGATCCCACGGGTCATAGCGCGGCTTGAAGTGCGTGTCGATGTCATAGCCCACCGGGAGCCGCCTCTCCAGGCCCTTGCGGATGAAGGCCTTGACCACCGCGGGCCTGCGGCGGCTGAGCTGGAAGCTCAGCATGGTGAGCAGCACGTTCTTCCAGCGCACCGTCGTATAGGCGACTTTGGCCGGCAGCACGCGGCGCACGAACTTGGCGATCGGGTCTTCCGCGGGCAGCGAGACGATGTAGCTGGGCGAGCGCTGGAGCATCGTGACGTGCGCCGCGCTTCGCGCCATCGCGGGGATGAGCGTCACGGCGGTCGCCCCGCTGCCGATCACCACCACGCGCTTGCCGGCGTAGTCGATGTCCTCGCTCCATCGCTGCGGGTGCACGACGGGACCCGCGAAGCGCTCGACGCCCGCGAAGTCCGGCGTGTAGCCCTCGTCGTAGCGGTAGTAGCCGCTGCACATCAACAGGAAGCCGCAGCTCACGCGCACGGTCTCCAACGTGTCGCTGCGCTGCGCCTCCACCGTCCAGCGCCCATCCGCCGTCGAGAACTCGGCGCTCACCACGCGATGGTGGAAGCGGATCTTCCGATCGATGCCGTGCTCGCTCGCCGTCTGGCGGACGTAGCGCAGGATGGAAGACCCATCAGCGATCGCCTTCGCCCCCTCCCACGGCCGGAAGGAGTAGCCCAGGGTGTACATGTCCGAGTCCGAGCGGATGCCCGGATATCTGAACAGGTCCCAGGTCCCGCCGATGCAGTCCCGGGCCTCGAGGATCGCGTAGGTCTTGTTCGGGCAGCTGCTCTGCAGGTGACAGGCCGCGCCGATGCCGGAGAGGCCGGCGCCGACGATCAGCACGTCAACGTGTTCGAGGGACATCGGAGCAGCCAGCCTACACGCCGCGCCGCGCCAGCTACGCGGTCAGCAGCGCCGCCACGCGCGCGCGGTGATGCCTGGCGCCGCCGAGCAGGGCGGCGTCGAGCTGGGCGCGCTTGTAGAGCCAGTGGACGTTGGCCTCCCAGGTGAAGCCGATGCCGCCGTGGGCCTGGATCGCTCCCGCCGTGACATCGCGGCCCGCGTCGCTGGCGGCAGCCTTGGCCATCGCGGCGGCCTCGGGCAGTCTGGCGGGATCGGCGTCGGCGGTCCAAGCGGCGAAGGCCGTCAACGAGCGGGCCTGCTCGGTGTCGAGCAGCATCTGCGCGCAGCGGTGGGAGACCGCCTGGTAGGAGCCCACGGGGACGCCGAACTGCCTGCGCTCCTTGACGTACTCGACGGTCATCTCAAGCGCGCGCTCGCTCACGCCCACCAGCTCGCCAGCCACGGCGATCAATGCGCGATCTACGCCACCGGGCACGTCTCCCGTGAGGGCCTCCCCCGCTCCGTTCTGGACGCTCACACGCGCGGCGGAGCGCGTGGGGTCGATCGAGTCCAGCGGCCGCACGTTCACATCCGCGTCAGCGTTGCCGCCCGCGCCCACATCCGCACCGGCGCCGTCGGCTGCTAGCACGCGCGCCGTGTGGTCGCCTTCGAGGAGCACAACCACTCCCGCCTGCACGCCGCCCACCACCAGCTCGGCCACCCCGTCGCGCGCGAGCCCGACGGCGCCCAACGTTTCGCCGCCGGCCAATCCCGGCAGCCAGCGCTCGCGTTGCTCCTGCGAACCCGCGTGCTCGATCAGCGCCGCCGCCAATACCGTCGGCAGGAAGGGCACCGGAGCCACCACGCGCCCCAGCTCCTCGCAGAGCACCGAGAGCGCCACCATGCCCAGGCCCTGGCCGCCGTAGCGCTCAGACACCGCGATGCCCGGCCAGCCCAGCTCGCACAGCTCCCGCCACAGCCCCTCGTCGCTGCGTCGCGCCTCGGCGTGCTCGCGTACGCGCTCCCAGCGCGCCCTCTCGCTCAGAAGCTCGCGCGCGGTGCGCTGGATTTCGCGCTGGTCCTCGCTGAGGCCGAAGTCCATCGGCTACGCGGCCCCCACGGCGCAGCGAAGCGGAGCCCATCCAAACCCATCCAGGACCCTGTGCATCAGACAGCCGCCTTCAGACGCGGCAGCCCCAGCACGCGCTCGGCGACGATGTTCTTGAGCACCTCGGTGGTGCCGCCCTCGATGCTGTTGCCGCGCGCGCGCAGCAGCTCGTAGCTCCAGGAGGTTCCCGCGATGAGGGCCTGGGGACCGACGATGTCGGCGGCCAGCTGGGTGAGGCGCTGGTTGGTGTCCGACCAGAGCCACTTCACGAGCGAGCCCTCGGGGCCGGGCTGGCCGTAGCGTTCGACGTCCGTCAACCCCTTCCAGGCGAGCAGCCGGATGGACTCGCAGCGCAGGTGCAGCTCGGCGAGGGCGTCGGCGTAGAGCGGGTCCTCCAGCAGTCCCCGCGCGCGCGCGGCGGCGATCGTGTCGTCGAGCAGCTGGCGCAGGCGGACCTGCAGCGCGAAGCCCAGCCCGGCGCGCTCGTTCATGAGCGTCGTGAGGGCCACCTTCCAGCCGTTGCCCACACCGCCGACGACGTTCTCCTCAGGCACACGGGCCTCCTCGATGAAGAGCTCGTTGAACTCGGCCTCGCCGGTGATCTGGCGCAGGGGCCGCACCTGCACGCCCTCCTGCTGCATGTCCAAGAGGAAGTAGGTGAGGCCCTTGTGCTTGGGCGCCTCGCTGTCGGTGCGCGCCACGAGCATGCACCACTTGGAATACTGCGCGGCGCTGGTCCACACCTTCTGGCCGCTGACGATCCATTCATCGGGGTGGGCGGAATCCCTGACCGCGCGCGTCTTCAGCGAGGCGAGGTCCGAGCCGGCCTCGGGCTCGGAGAAGCCCTGGCACCAGATCTCCTCGGCGGAGAGGATCGGGGGCAGGTGGCGCTCGCGCTGCTCGTCCGTGCCCCAGACCATCAGCGTGGGGCCGCCGAGGAGCAGTCCAAGCACGTTGGCCGCCATCGGCACGCGCGCGCGGCCGATCTCTTCGAAGTAGATCGCCGACTGCGTGAGGGTGGCACTGCGCCCGCCGTACTCCGCGGGCCAGCCGGGTGCCGCCCAGCCGGCCTCGTAGAGGCGCCGCTGCCACGCCCGGCGCCAGGCGTAGTGGGCGTCTTCGCCGCCCTCCCTGGGCTCGGGGTCGGGCGGATTCGCGGCCAGCCACTCACGCAGCTCTTCGCGGAAGGCCAGCTCGGGCTCGTCGAATGTCAGGTCCATCGTTTGAAGCTCCTCCCTGCGCGGGCCTCGCGGCGCCTGTGGATTTGGACACGCCGGACGACCCACCGCGCAGCGTACCCCGCGAGCACGATGAGCGCCACGAGGGCCACCCAGGCGAGGCCCGGGGCGATCGCCAGGGCCAGGAGCGCCAGCAGCAGCCCGAAGGCGAGATCCGCGAGCAGCAGCCGCCGGCGCCTGACCTGTGCGGCCATCTGGCGGCGGCGGAGGATCTCCGCGGAGGGACCGAGCTCCTCGCGCGTCCCAAGCTCCTCGCGTGTGGTCACAGCGCCAACCGCCGGAAGACCCTGCGCGGGAGCGCGCACAGCGCGAGCATCACCCAGCGCATGGCGCCGGGCGCCCACACGGTCTGCCTGCCGCGCTGCAGTCCGGCGACGGTGGCGCGCGCCACCTGCTCGGGCGTGGTGGCCAGCGGCGGCACGCGCAGCCCGCGCGTCATGCGCGTGTGCACGAAGCCCGGGCGCACCACCAGCACGCGCACGCCGCTGCCTGAAAGCGCGTCGGCGAGCCCCTGGGCGAGCGCGTCCAGGCCGGCCTTGGAGGCGCCATAGACCACATTGCTCGCGCGCGCCCGCAGGGCCGCGACGGAGGAGAGCACCACGAGCGTGCCGCCACCCCCCGGCTGCTCGCGCAGCAGCCTGGCGCTGTGCAGCAAGAGCGATCCCGCGCCCACGAGGTTGACGTCGAGCACCTCCAGCGCCCCGGCGATGTCCTGCGGCAGCCCGCCGCGCTCGCCCAGCAGGCCCACGGCGAGGATCGCCACGTCCACGCCGCCTCCCAGCTGCGCCCAGGCGCGCTCCAGCGCCGCCTCGTGCCCGTCGCGCTCAAGGGCGTCCAGCGCGAGCGTCCCCACGCGCGCGGGGCCGGCGCTGCGCAACTGCCGCGCCGCGCGCTCGAGCGCCTGCGGGTCGCGGCCGGCGAGCACGACCTCGCACGCCCCGTTTCGTGCGGCGAGCTCGCGCACGATCGCACCGGCGATCTCCGAGGTGCCGCCCAGGACCAGCACGCGCGTGTCTCTTGACGTCACCTTCGCCATCTCCCCCACCTCCCCATCTCCATCCTCATCCCCATTCCCATCGCCGTCACTGCTCGCCCTTCGCGCACAGCCCCAGCCGCCGGGCCATGTCCGAGCGCAGCACACCCCGGGGGTCGACGCGCTCGCGCACCCGCACAAAGCGCGGCAGCTCGGGGTACATGGCGGCGAGCGTGGGCGCGCGCAGGCGGGCGTCCTTGGCGAGGTACACGCGCCCGCCGGCCCCCACCACGAGCTCGTCGAGCTCATCCAGCGCGCCGCGCAGGCCGGGGGCATCGGCGGGAATGTCCATCGCCAGCGTCCAGCCGGGGAGGGGAAAGGAGAGCAGCCCGCCCGAGCCCCCGCCGAAGCGCTTGATCGTGGCGAGGTACACCGGCAGGCGCCGCGCGCGCAGGTGCTCCATCGCCCGCATCAGCGTGCCCTCGGCGCCGCGGGGAACGGCGAACTGGTACTGCGCGAGCCCGGCGGGCCCATAGAGGCGGTTCCAGGCCCCCAATACATCCAGCGGGAAGAGATTGGCCTGCGCGTCCAGCGGCCTGCCGTGCGCGCCGCCCGCGGTCGAGCGCCAGTGCCAGGCATTGAAAGCGCGCACGCTCGCGGGTCGCAGAAGCTGGTGCGGGAAGCCCCTGGGGATTTTGAGGAGGGGTTGGGCCGCGAGGTGGCGGGATCGCGCGTTGTGGGCGATGTCATCGCTGCGCGTCACGATCGCGCGCCCCCACGCCCTGCCCGAGCTGAGCAGATCCACCCAGGCGATCGCGTAGCGAGACCGCCCGTCCTGCCCGCGCCCGCCCTGCCCCTGCCGCCCATCGCCCTCGCTGCCCTCGACCATCAGCGCGAGCGCCCGCTCGACACCCGGGACGCGGTCGATGTCAGCGGCCACCCACGGCGAGAGCAGGGGTCGGGTGCGCAGCGTGGCATCCACGATGAGACCCGTCAGACCCATGCCCCCGGCCGTCGCCCACAGCAGCTCGGGCTCGCGCTCGCGGGAGACCTCGCGGACCTCCCCATCGGGGGTGCAGAGAGTGAGCGACTGCACGTGCTCGGCGAAGCTGCCGTCGCGGGGATGGTTCTTGCCGTGCACGTCGGCGGCCACGGCGCCGGCCACGGTGACGTGCCGGGTGCCCGGCACCACGGCGAGCGTGAGACCGTGGGGCATGAGATAGCCCAGCAGCTCCACCAGCGTGGTGCCCGCGCCCGCGCGCACCAGCCCGCGGGCCACGTCGAGATCCAGCACCCCGCGCAGGCCGGTGGCGTCGATCACCGTCCCGCCGTCGTTCTGGGCGACGTCGCCGTAGCTGCGACCGGCGCCGCGCGCGATCGCCCCGCCCGGCTGTGCGGCGGCGGCGGCCAGCGCCTGCTCGGCCTCCCCGGAGGTGCGCGGGCGCAGCACACGCGCCGTGCTGGGCGCGGTGCGACCCCAGCCGCAGAGCACCGCCATGTCAGCCCCCGACATACACCCCGCACATGAACACGGCCAGCCAGGCGGCCGAGGTGGCCAGCAGAAAGCCGTCGCTCAGCACGAGCTCCTCGGGCGCCTGGCCCGCGCCCTGGTCGAGCAGCAGCGCATAGCGCAGCAGCCACAGCACGAAGGGGATGATGGTGACCTCATACCAGGAGAGCCCCGCGTGGGGGGCGCGCTGGAAGGCCCACAGGCAGTAGGCCATAGTGGTGACGGCGGCCGTGACCCCGAGCACGCCGCGCAGATAGGGCTCGGAGTAGGCGCGCAGCGAGGCCCGCGTGCTCCGCGCCGAGCCCTCACCATGCCCCTCTTCGCGCAGCTCGGCGCAGCGCTTGCCGGCGACCACGAAGAGCGCGCCGAAGGAGGTGACGATCAGAAACCAGCGCGAGATCCCCACCGAGGTGGCCGCGCCACCGGCCAGCGCGCGCAGCACAAAGCACCCCGCGATGGCGGCGATGTCGGCCACTGCCACGCTGCGCAGCCACAGCGTGTAGGAGCCGGTCAGCGCCAGATAGGCCGCGCCCACCCCCGCCAATGCGGGGCGCACCGCGAAGGCCAATGCCAGACCGCTGAGACCCAGCACGATCGCGGCGCCCACGGCGACCCTGAGCGGCAGCTCGCCGCTGGCCACGGCGCGGGTGCGCCGGCGCGGGTGCGCCCGGTCCTCGGCGCGATCGTGGATGTCGTTGAGCAGGTATGTGGCGCTGGAGAGCATGCAGAAGCACACGAACGCCGCGGCCACCTCGCCGGGCACATCCGGATGGGTGAGGATGCCCGCCGCCGCGGGGGCCGCCGCCACGAGCACGTTCTTGCTCCACTGGCGCGGGCGGCAGGCGCGCAGGAGGGCGAGCGCGACGGTCCTGTCCCTGGCCCTGACTCTGGCCTGCTCGGCGCTGCTCGCTGCTTCGATCGGGTGTATGTCGATCCTCTCAGAGAAAAGTTCCGACATACGGCATCATACGTTGCTGAGTGCCAGATGTAGAGCCGGTGAAAATCCTCTTATGAGGATGCCCTACGCCAGCGGGCGGCAGAGGACGGCCACTACGATCGATCCCGTGAGCATGGAGCTGCACGCCGATCCCGGCGCCGATGCCCGCCCCGGCGGCGCCCGCCTGCGCGCGTTCCCCCAACCGCGGCGCCCGTCCTCCCGCAGCCTGCGCCCGGCGCCGATCCGCCTCTCCCGACGCATGCGGCGGATAGTGCTGAGCGCCTGCCTGCTGGCCCTGCTGCCGGTGCTGATCTCCTACGCCGGCGCGATGCAGGCGCCCTCGAACTCGAGCATGGGAATCCGCTCGGTGGAGTGGCTGCGCGACCACGGCGCGGCGGGTCTGGTGTCGAAGGTGGAGTCGATCTACTACCAGATCATGGCGCCCGCCAAGGGCGGCCCGGCGCTGCGGGCGCTGCCCCAGGTGGGCGTGGCGGCCGTCCCGGGGAGCACCGCTTCGGGGGCCGCACGAGCCCTGCGCGGCGCGGGCAGCGCCGGCACGGGAGCGTTGTTGGGGACGCTCCCCTCATACCGCCCGCCGCGCATCCGGCCTCTGGCCCAGCCCGCGCTGCCCGGCGAGGGCGTGTGGCATGCCACCCAGCCAAATACCGGATCCCACCCGCCCGATCCCCCGCTGCTGGTCACGACGTTCCGCAGCGACCCCGCCGAATACCCGCGCCTGGTGGCCGGCGTGGCGTGGATCGACGCCGCGCGCACCACCGTGTCCCTCTATCCGGGCCGCCTGGAGCCCTCGGTGGCGATCCCCCGCGGAAGCATGGAGGTGCCGCTGCGCTACCGCCACCGGCTGCTGGCGACGTTCAACAGCGGCTTCAAGCTCGCCGACGCAAATGGCGGCTTCGCGGTGGGAGGCCGCACCTACGCCCCGCTCGTGGCGGATCGCGCGACGTTCGTGCGCTATGGCGATGGGCACATGAACATCGTCTCCTGGCACGGCCCCTCGACCGCTCCCGCGGATGTGGTGTGGGCGCGCCAGAACCTGCCCCTGATCGTCGACCATCACCAGCCCAACCCCAACCTCAACGACGGCCCGGAATGGGGCGCGACGCTCGGCAACGCCATCCAGGTGTGGCGCTCGGGCATCGGCATCGATGGCCGCGGCAACCTCATCTACGCCGCCGCCAACGACCAGACGGTGGGGAGCCTCGCGCGCATCCTCATCCACGCGGGAGCCGTGCGGGCGATGGAGCTCGACATCAACTCCTACTGGGTGAGCTTCATCTCCTACGCCCGCTTCGGCGCGCTCGAACCCTCCAATCTGCTGAGCGAAATGAATCGCACCTCAAGCCGCTACCTCACCCCCGACGATCGGGACTTCTTCGCGGTCTACGCGCGCTGATCGACGGGTTACAGCCATAGCCGGCGCAGCGTCCGCCACGACCGGCGGGCCTTGGCGCGCCCGCCGCCATCCGCCGGGCCCCACCGCGCCCGCCGCCACCCCCGGTCCTAACGCACCCGCCACCACACCTCCCCGAGGTCGCCGAACCCGAGCGCGCGCTTGGTCGCTTCGGTGAGGTCGAACTCGCGCCCCGCCACATACGGCCCGCGGTCGATCACGGACACCTCCACTTTGCGCCCGTGGTAGCGCAGGAAGACCCGCGTGCCGCAGGGGAGCGTCCTGTTCGCGACCCCCTGCGTGGAGCTGGTGAGCGTGCCGCCGCACGCGAGGCTGCCGCCGCCTCCGTACCAGGAGGCCTCGGCGGGACGATAGGCCCGATGCGGCCCGTGCGCGCCGCGATGGGCGGCCCGGTGACGGGCGGTCCCTGCCTGGATGGCGCCGCGCGGGCGCAGGATGACTTTCTCCACGATCGCCACCGACGCCAGCGGAACGGCAGGCTGCGCGGGTGGCATTGCAATGAGCATGTTTGCGACGACCTCCTTGGCCACCGCCTACGGGGTTAGCTGTCGGGCTCACGGCCGGACGGGCGCGCGAAACGGTCGCGCGCCATCCAGGCGTTACGGCTGCAGCAGCAGCCGATTCGCCCCATCCACAGAGCGCCCCCTCGAGCGCTCTGTGGCAGTGGGTCCCCCGCTCGCCTCCATCCACGGAGACGACTCGGCAGTTCAAATATTCGTCCAGAGGCTATGCGGTTCGCTACAGCCAACGGTGTGAGGGGCATCACACAGGCCCAAAAAGGCGTGCATTTACGCAGTTTTTGCCAAACGGGCGTGTTTCCGACTCAGCCGAATCCCAGCAAGCACAGCCAACCTGCGAGAATCGAGGGAGCATGGCCAACCCGGACCGCCTCACCGCTCTCGACACGGCCTTCCTGCACCTGGAGGACGACTCCAGCGCGCACATGCACGTCGCCTCGGTGATGGTCTTCGCGGGCACCGCCCCCACCCCCGAGGAGCTCGTGGCGCACGTGCTCGGCCGCCTGCACCTGGTGCCCCGCTACCGCCAGCGCCTGGCCGGAGTGCCGCTCGGGCAGGGCCGCCCGGTGTGGGCTGATGACCCCCACTTCAACCCCTACTACCACATCCGCCACACCGCGCTGCCCCAGCCCGCGGACGAGGCGGCGCTCAAGCGGCTGGCCGGGAGGGTGTTCTCCCAGCGCCTGGACCGCTCCAAGCCGCTGTGGGAGATCTGGCTGGTGGATCGCATGGCGGGCGAACGCTTCGCCCTGATCGCAAAGACCCACCACGCGCTCGTGGATGGCATCTCCGGCGTGGACATCACCACGGTGCTGTTCGACACCAGCGCCGATCCGACGCCCTCCGGGCGCCCGGCGGAGGCGTGGACCGCGCGGCCCCTGCCGGGACAGGCGAAGCTGCTCGGCGAGGCCCTGCTGGAGCGCACCACCGTGCCCGGCGAGATGACGCGCGGGGTGCGCGCGCTGACGCGCCACCCCCGCCGCGCGCTGGGGCGCCTGCGCGAGGGCCTTGCCGGCATCGGCGCCAGCGCTTTCCCGGGCATCGGCCATCCCGCGCCCCACACCCCCTTCAACGTGGACATCGGCCCGCACCGGCGCTACACCTGGGTGGACGCCGAACTGGCTCAGTTCAAAGCCATCAAGGACGCCCTCGGGGGCACGCTCAACGACGTGGTGCTCGCCGCCGTGAGCCTCGCCCTGGGCGCGCACCTGCGCGCGATGGGACACGACACCGCGGACCTGACGATGCGCGCGATGGTGCCCGTGTCCGTGCGCGCCGAGGCCGAGCGGGGCGCCCTGGGCAACCGCGTGGCCGCCATCTGGGCGCCGTTGCCCGTGGGCGTCGAGGACCCCAGGGAGTGCTGCGCGCAGATCCGCGCGTCGATGGAGGACCTCAAGCGCTCCGGCCAGGCGGTGGGCGCGCAGATGATCACCAACCTCGCCGGCTTCGCTCCGCCCACGATCCTCAGCCAGGCGGCGCGCCTGCAGGCCCGCCAGCGCTTCTTCAACCTGGTCGTCACCAATGTCCCCGGCCCGCAGTTCCCGCTCTACCTGCTCGGCCGCGAACTGCGCTCGCTCTACCCCGTCGTCCCGCTCGCGCGCCGCCAGGCGCTGGGAATCGCCGTGATGAGCTACAACGGCCACCTCGGCTTCGGGCTGCTCGCCGACTACGACGCCATCCCCGAGCTGGAGTTGATCGCGCGCGAGCTGGAGAAGGCCATCGCCGCGCTGGCGCGAGCGGCGGGGGTGCCCGGGCGAGGAGCCAGACGGCGCACGGGCCGGCCGGCGGCCGACAAGGCTCGCGCGGGGCGCGCGGCGCCCGACGAGAACTCTCACGCCGCGAAGCCGGTCAGGACAAGCTGACAAGCCCGCTCGGCCCGTCGCGGCCGGGATAGGCTCTCAACCACTGTGCGCCTGGCCCTCTGCCAGATGAACGCCACCGTCGGCGATATCGACGGCAACGCGCGGCGGATCGCCGCGGGCATCGCCGGCGCGCGCGCGGCGGGTGCGGAGCTGGTGCTGTTCGGAGAGCTGGCCCTCACCGGCTACCCGCCCGAGGATCTGCTGCTGCGCGAGCACTTCCTCACGGACACCGCCACGGCGCTGCACGCGCTGGCGGGCGAGGCGCAGGGGATCGTCGCCGTCGTCGGCTTCCCGGAGCGGGGGCAGGCCGTCTACAACGCCGCGGCGGTGCTCGCCGAGGGGCGGCTGCAGTCGATCTATCGCAAGGTCCACCTCCCCAACTACGGAGTCTTCGACGAGCAGCGCTACTTCACCGCCGGCCACGCGGGCGCCACGATCGACGTGGGCGGAAGGCGCGTGGGGCTGACCGTGTGCGAGGACCTGTGGCTGCCGGGATCCCCCGCCGCGGAGGAGGCGCAGGCGGGCGCCCGGCTGATCGTCAACATCTCCGCCTCCCCCTACCACGCCGGGAAGGGCCTCGAACGCGAGCGGCTGTTCGCGGCGCGCGCGCGCGAGCACAGCGTCCATGTCGCCTTCTGCGGGCTGGTGGGCGGCCAGGACGAGCTGGTCTTCGACGGGCACTCCTTCGTGCTCGACCGCACGGGCAGGACGATCGCGCGCGGCGCGCAGTTCGAGGAGGAGCTGCTCGTGTGCGACCTCGACCTCGCGCCAACCCCCGCGCCCGCACCATCGACGCCGCCGCGTGAGCCGCTCGCGCCCAGCGAGGCCGAGGTGTACGGCGCACTGTGCCTGGGCCTGCGCGACTACGTGGAGAAGAACGGCTTCAGCCACGTCGTCCTCGGCCTGTCCGGAGGGATCGACTCCGCGCTGGTGGCCTGCATCGCCGCCGACGCCCTCGGCCCCGAGCGGGTGAGCGTGGCGGTGATGCCCTCCCCCTACTCCTCGCCGAACACCCAGGGCGACGCGCGGACGCTGGCCGCCAACCTCGGCGCGCGCCTGCACGAGCTGCCGATCGCCGCTGTCATGGAGGCCTACCGGCACACGCTTGCGGCCGAGCTCTCAAGCGATCGGAGATCGGCCGGCGAGCCTGACATCACGCAGGAGAACCTCCAGGCGCGCATCCGCGGCAACCTGCTGATGGCGCTCTCCAACAAGTTCGGCTGGCTGGTGTTGACGACCGGCAACAAGTCGGAGATGTCCGTCGGCTACACCACCCTCTACGGCGATCTCGCCGGCGGCTTCGCGGTCATCAAGGACGTGCCCAAGACGCTCGTCTACGGCCTCTGCGCGTGGCGCAACTCGCCCGCCGGCGCCTCGGCGGCGGGGTCCCACGCGCCTGGTGTCCACGCGCCGATCCCAGCCTCGATCGTCGAGCGCGCCCCTTCGGCCGAGCTGCGCCCAGAGCAGCGCGACGAGGACTCACTGCCCCCCTACGAGCTGCTCGATCGCATCCTGCGCGGCTGCATCGAGCTCGACGAAAGCCGCGAGCAGCTGATCGCCCAGGGCCTGCCTGCCGCCGAGGTCGATCGCACCATCCGCCTCGTGGACCTCGCCGAGTACAAGCGCCGCCAGGCACCCCCCGGGATCAAGGTCACCACGCGCGCGTTCGGGCGCGACCGCAGGATGCCGATCACCAATCGCTATCGCGGGTAGCCTGCGCCTCACCGATGTCACCGCGCACGGCTCTCCTCTCCGCCCTCCCCGGCCCCCGTGCAGCTCTGGCCGCCGCGGCCTGCGCCCTCTGCGCCCTGGTCCTGACCGCCTGCGCCAATACGATCCAAGACGAACCGATCGCGCGCGGAGCGCTGGAGCCGATGGTGCTGCAGCACGGCTACCCTGTGTACTGGCTCGGCGGGCGGTTCGATCGCCTGGCGATCACCGAAACGGCGCACGACCCCGGCGGCGCCTACACGCTCCGCTACGGCGACTGCATCAAGGGGGGCCAGTACACCTGTGTGACGCCGCTGTCGATCGTGACCTCCCCGGACAACAGCTTCGTGCCGGGCGCCGCCCCCGGGCGCGCGACGGTGGCCCTGCGGGGCGTGCAGGGCGTGCTTACGCAGCGCGGCGCGACGATCGTGATCCCCACGGGGGAAGTGGTGGTCAGCATCTACGCCAGGACACGGGCGCTGGCGCTGGCCGCGGCTCAGACGATGGTGCCGATCAACCGCTTAGGCGTGCCGGGACAGGCGCTGGCGCCGCGCCGGCCCGACACGGGCTTTGCCTCGGAACCGCTGCCCTCCCAGGAACCCCACACGGTGCGCATTCCCGGCGTGAGACAGCCCGCTACCCCGCCGCGGGCGGGGGCAGCTCGCGCACGGCGATAGTCATGCGCGTCACCGCGCACAGGCGCCCGTCGTCGTCGCTGAAGCGCACGTCCCACACCCACGTGGTGCGTCCCCTGTGCAGCGCCGTGGCGTGCGCGTGCACGTGGCCCGCGGTGATCGGGCGCAGGAAGCTGGTGTTGTTGGACATGCCCATCGAGGTGCGGCCGCTGCCGAGCACCGCCGCGGCCGTGGCCAGCGAAGCGATGGCCTCGGCGATCGCGGCGTACACGCCGCCGTGCACCAGGCCCGCGGGCTGCTTGAGCTCCTCACGCACCTGCACGCGCGCGCTGACCTCGCCGTCGCAGTGCTCCAGGAACTCCAGGCCGTAGAGGCGGTCGAAGCCCACCAGCACGCCGTTGATCTGCTCCGCAGTGAAGCCCGCCATCGGGGCGCCACGATAGCCTAAGGCGCAGGAGAGCCGCCGGCCACCCCGCCGGTGCCGTGCGGCGGCCTCGCGCCAGACATGGATCCAATCGACCGCCTGCCACCCGATCTGAATGCCGTGCTCTCGCTGCTGTTGCGGCAGGGGCGCAGCTATGGCGAGATCGCCGAGATGCTGCGCATACCGGAGAGCGCGGTGCGCGACCGCGCGCACGCGGCGCTGGATGCCATTTCCAGCGGGCCGGCGGTGGAGAGCGTCGCCGGCGCCCTAGGCACGCCCGTGCCTTCAATGCCCCCAGACCGCACGCCTGCCTCCTCACAAACCGGTCCTGGCGGGGGCCCCCTCCCCCAGCCTCCCGCCTCGCGGCGGGCCGGCGCGGTGCTGCTGGGAGCGCTGCTCGTCGCGATCGTCGTGGTGGTCCTGCTGGTCGTGGGCATCGGCGGCGGCAGCTCGCACAATGCGAGCACGGCCGGGGCCAAGGGCTCCGGCACGAGCACGAACGGCACGAGCACGAGCGGCTCGGGCACCTCGACCGCTGCGGGCGAACCGCACATCGACAAGCAGCTCAATCTGGTCTCGCCCGACCCATCGAGCAACGCGGTGGGGCTCGTCGAGGTGCTCTCACAGGGCAGCAAGCAGGCGTTTCTGGTGACCGCCGAACACCTGCCGCCGACGGGCAATGGCTTCTTCTACGCGGCCTGGCTGTACAACTCCGCGAGCGAAGCCCGCGTGCTCGGCCGCGCGCCCCCGGTGGGCTCCACTGGTCAGCTGCAGGCGGTCGGCGCCCTGCCAACCGACGCGGGCAGATACCGCCAGATGCTGATCACCAGGGAGACCACCGCCAAGCCCAGCCATCCCGGGCCGGTCGTGCTCAACGGGCCCTTCAGCCTGCACTGACGCCCACACCTCGCTCACCGCCCTGGGCGGTGACCCAACCGTGGCCTGCTGGCAACACCGAAGCGCACGGGGCGAGCCCCTACGGCAAGAGCTTCCCCGGGTTCATGATCCCGTCGGGATCCAGCTGCTGCTTGAGCGCCCGCAGCGCTGCCACGCCCTCGTGGCCGATCTCGCGCTCCAGCCACGGCGCGTGGTCGCGGCCGATGGCGTGGTGGTGGGTGATCGTGCCGCCGCCGTTTACGATCGCCTCACAGGCCGCCCGCTTGACGGCCTGCCACTGCGCGAGCTCCTGCCCCTCGCGCTGGCGGGCCAGGAAGGTGAAGTACAGCGAGGCTCCGGTCTCATACAGGTGCGAGACGTGGCACATGACAAGGCCGGGCGTGCCCTGCGCGCGCAGGGCCTGCGAGATGGCGCTCCCCACCTGCCCGTGCAGCCGCTCCAGGCCCGACCAGAGCGTGGCGGTCTCCAGCGTCTCCACCATCACCCCGTGGGTCAGAAGCTCGTCGCGCAGATAGGGCGCGGCGAAGCGCTGCGCCACCCAGGCCCTTCCCGGCGAGCGCCCGACGGGCAGGCCGCCGTGGCGGCGCACGACCCGCAGAGCACGCCCCCGCCGATGGGCGACCTCCTCCTGAGCGCCCTCGAAGCCGAGGATCGCCAGGCAGCCCTCGGCGTAGCCGCGCGCTCCCAGATAGACCCGCCCCAGGCGCCGCTTGAGGGCGCCTGAGCCCGCCCCGGTGCCCGCCATCGCCAGCGACATGCTGGTCTCGGCCTCGTCGGAGAGGCGCGCGAGCGCCGGCGCGCATCCCTCCTGGGCGAGCGCCCGCAACGCCTGCACGCCGGTGGTGAAGTCGCTGAAGAAGGCGCCCTCATACAGGCGCACGGCGGGGGCCGGGCGCACGCGCAGGGACAGCTCCGCGATCACGCCCAGCGTCCCCTCCGAGCCCACGACCACCCGCCGCAGCTCCGGCCCGGCGGCGGTGGCGGGGACGGCGGCGAGCTCGATGTCCCCCGCGGGCGCCACCAGCGCGAGGCCCTGCACGAGCTCCTCGAAGCGCCCGTAGCCCGTGGATGCCTGCCCGGCCGAGCGGGTCGCCGCGCAGCCGCCCAGCGAGACGTACTCGAAGGACTGCGGGAAGTGGCCCAGCGTGAGACCCCGGCGACCCAGCTCCTGCTCCAGCGCCGCGGCGCGCACACCCGCCTGGACGCTCACCAGGAGGGACTCGCGGTCCACGTCGAGCACGCCGCGCAGCCGGCCCAGATCGAGCGCCACGACCGCGCGCTGGCGCTCGCCGCGCAGGGGCGCCACGCCGCCCACCACGCTGGTGCCCCCGCCGAAGGGCACCACCGCCAGCGAGTGGCGCGCGCAGACCTCCAGCAGCGCGCGCAGCTGCGCGCGCGCGGATGGGTGAAGGACCGCGTCGGGCGCCCCCTCGGGCGTGCCTGCGCGCAGCCTCACCAGGTCGGGATAGCCCTTGCCCGCCGCGTGGCGCACCCGTTCGCCGTGATCGACGCGCACGCCTCCCTCTCCCACGATCTCGCGCAGCGCCGCCAGCGCATCCTCGGACAGCGCCGGGGGCTCCAGGCCGACGGCACCCAGGGCCACCGGGGGGCGCGGCACC
This sequence comes from uncultured Solirubrobacteraceae bacterium, assembly GCA_964582105.1. Lineage (GTDB taxonomy): Bacteria > Actinomycetota > Thermoleophilia > Solirubrobacterales > Solirubrobacteraceae > Palsa-744. The sequence goes on along the minus strand of CAZOQI010000031.1, from coordinate 30,833 downwards.
GACGCCACGCCCACGTGCTCGCGCAGGAACCGCAGCGCGCCGGCGCCGAGCGCGGGGGGATGCGCGGCCTCGCCCCAGCCCCACCAGCGCATGGTGGGCGGGTCAGCCACCGTTCGCGACCCCCGCGCCCACGCTGATCCGCTCCAAGCCCTCCAGCGCCTCCTCCAGCGTGACGGCCGCCGCGCGGCGCACCAGATAGCCCCCCAGGTGCGGGAAGACCCCCGTCAGGGACTGGCGCAGCTCGACGGTCACATCCGTGGCCTGCCCCTGAGGGGTCAGCCACACCTCGGTCTCCGCGCTGGAGAGCAGGCGGGCGAAGGGACTGCCCTCCAGCTGCTGGGCCCAGACAAGCCGCCGCTCGGTCCCCTCGGCCTGCTCAGCCGCCAGCAGCGTGAAGTCGGCGCGCACCAGCTTGCCCTTGGCCGTCGTGAGCACCTCGGTGAAGGCATCGCCCTCGACCCCCTCCACGCGGCTCACCCGCGGCCACCAGCGCGGCAGGTGGTGAGGATCGCGCACGACATCCCAAAGCTCCCCCAGGGGGGCGTGGATGAGACGATGGCGGCGCGTGGTGGGCACAGCCGCGCGGGCTAGCGCACGATCTTGCGCAGATCGCGCACGAGCAGCAGGTGGCGCAGATGGGTGGTGACGGCCGCGAGGTTCTCCAATGCCTCCAGCGCCTCCTTGCGCCGCTGCGGGTTGCGCGAGCGCAGCGCAGGGGCGAGGATCTGCTGCAGGAGCGTGGCCTCGCGGTCGGCGGAGGAGCGAAAGACGCGCAGGTTGCGCCCGCCGACCCCGTAGCGGGCCAGCTCGGCGACGGCGCCGACGATCTCCCTTTCGGTCTCGTCGAAGTAGCGCACGCCGCCGCGCATCGTGGCCTTGACGACCCCGTACTCCTCCAGCTCGGAGACCAGCTTGGCATCGGCCTTGGTGTCCTCCAGCACTTCCTCCAGCGAATACAGCGCGCCGCTTGACTCGCGCACGCTGGCGCCGCCGCGGAAGGCCCTGATGCCGTCGCGCCCGGGCTGTCCAGGGATGGGCGCGTCGCCGGCCCGTCCGGCCGCCAGCTCCTGGCGGATGACGCGCAGTGGCAGGAACTCGTCGCGCTGCATGCGCAGGATCGTGCGCAGGCGGGCCACGTCCCCCTGCGTATACAGCCGGTAGCCGCCGGGGGTGCGGCGCGGCGTGAGCAGCTTCTGATCCTCCAGGTAGCGGATCTTGGAGATGGAGATGTCCGGGAACTCCTGCACGAGCGCTTTGCAGACGGCGCCGATCGTGAGCGCCTTCTGGCGCTGCTCCGGTGGCGATGCGGCGTCGGGGCTGCTCGGCAGGGCGGCGATGTCCGCCTCGGTGGGGGTTTGTGCGGTGGCCATTTCTCAGCGGGCGTGAAAGGTGAGCTTGTACTTTCCGATCTGCACCTCATCGCCATCCTCCAGACGCTGTGAGTCGATGCGCCGGCGGTTGATGTAGGTGCCGTTGAGCGAGCCGCAGTCGTCGAGGTGCCAGTGGTCGCTGCGGTGGATCAGCAGCGCGTGGTCGCGCGAGACGGTGATGTCGTCGAGGAACACGTCGGAGTCCGGGCGGCGCCCGATCGTCATGCGCTCGCCCTCCACGGCGAAGCTCTCCCCCACGCGCCCGCCGCCGGCGCGGATGACGAGCGCGGGGCCGTGCGCGGTGACCTCTCCGATCTCCATCGGCACGAGCTCCCCGGACTCGTCGATGCGATAGGTGGCGGTGATCGGATCCCCGCTCGCTCCGGGTCCACCCGATCCACCATCGCCCGGGCCCTCGCCACGCGGCAGCAGGGCGCCGCAGCGCTGGCAGTAGTTGGCGCCCTCGCTGTTGACGAAGCCACACTCGGTGCAGTGCACGGCCACGGCGGCGCAGCCTCCTAGGTGATGTCGCTGGGCTCGCCGATCTGGCGGCGGGCGAGGATGTCGGTGAGCCGCTGCACGTCCTCACCGGTGATGATGTCCTCGCCGCCGTCGTGCTTCTTGCGCAGGCGGTTGACCAGCTCGGCGCGCAGGATGTCGATCTTGCCGTGCAGGATGCGCCGCTTGTAGGAGATATCGACCTCCTCCTCGGTCAGCTCCTTGATCAGATCCTTCAGCTCCGTGTCGCTCAGGGAGCCGAGGTCGGGAAAGGTGTCCATCGCGGGCATCTCCTGACTTGAAATGGGGTCTTGCTGGGGACTTGCGAACGGCGCTCAGTATAGAGCGCCGCGGCCCAAAACGTAAAGTTGAGGTTTAGAGTGTGCCGGGATGCCCTGGCTGAAGTCCTTCGCCGGCTGCCGGCCGCAGTCCACCGCCGCCCGCGCGGCCGTGGCCGCGATCCTCGCGCTGGTGCTGCTGGGCGCGGGGCTGCGCGCGGAGGCGATCGGCGGCAACACCCACACCTCCGCCGATGAGAACGGATATGTGGCCAATGCCAACCGCATCCTGGCCCACGAACGGTACGCGACGTTCAAATGGCCCCCGGGCACCTCGCTGGCGTTCGCGGCGGCCACGCGGCTGTCGGGCCATCGCTCGCTGCGTCTGAGCACGAATGCGAGCGGCCCGGCGCAGTACGTGCAGCTGCTGGCGGGCGTGCTGACGCTGGGGCTGATGGCGGTGGTGGCGTGGTGGGCGGCGGGGCCGTGGGCCGCCGTGCTGGCCACGGCGCTGGGCGCCACGTACTGGCCGCTGGTGGACGCCACGCGCACGTTCCTATCCGAGCCCCTGGGGGGCCTGGCGCTGCTGGCGAGCGTCGCGGCCGCCGTGCTGGCGCATACCCGCCTTCAAAGCCCGCGCTGGTGGCTGGCGTTGATCGGCGCAGGGGTGATCGGGGGGCTGGCGTGCCTGACGCGCGGGGACATCGCCGTGGGCATGCTTGTGATCGCGCTGGCGCTGGCGCTCAGCGGGCGCCCGGGCTGGCGCGTGGGGGCGCTGCGCGCGGGGATCTACCTGGGGGCGATCCTCCTGACGCTGCTGCCCTGGCTGGCGTACGCCGCCGAACAGGAAGGGCGCTTCGTGCCGATCACCACGGCCGGCCCCGATGCCTTCTTCATCGGCAGCTATCTGCCCGGCAGGGGCGAGCTGGTGCCGACCGAGGAGAAGCTGGCCCCGGAAGTGTGCAGGCGCTTCCCCGCGGACTGCGGCCGCTACTGGCAGAAGAGCTCGGCGCCGCTGTTCGAGCTGGTCCGCGCGCGTTACCCGCACTCCTCGCAGAACGCCGCGATCACCCAGGCAGACCTGGAGAACGTGCGCAGATATGCGCTGGGCCGGCCGCTGGCGTTCGCCGGGATGCTGATGGGCAAGTTCTGGACGATGTGGAGCGCCGTTTGGAGCGGCGGCAACGGCACCTACCACCCCTCCACGAGCCAACTGCAGCACGCGCTGTATGCGCTGCTGGCGTGGGTGGGATTGCTGGGCGCGGCGATCGTGACGCGCAGATGGGCGCTGATCACGGCCGCGGCCACGCTGCTGGCGATTTCAGCCCTGGCGACGCTGTTCAACGATCAGCCCCGCTACAACGTGAGCCTGATGCCGCTGCTGCTCGCCTATGGCTCGGCGGGCGTGTGGCTGTTGGGATCCTGGGCCTGGGAGCGCCGCGGGCGGGTGCTGGCCAGCCCCGTGCGCACGTAGAGCACGGTGGCCGAGAGCGCCAGCGCGAGGCCCACGTACAGCAGCGCCTGCGCAAGCGTGGAGAGACCGGTCATGGCGAAGAAGAAGGAGCCCATCACGGGCGCCACCGCCAGGCGTCCGGGCCAGTTGATGCGCAGCTCCACGCCATGTGTCTGGCCGTAGCGCCCGAGCGCCAGCATGAGCAGCTCGCGTGCCATCAGCACGGCCAGGGCCCAGCGCGGAAGCAGCTCGAAGCGCCAGCACACCACCACGCCCGAGATGACCAGCAGACGATCGGTGATGGGATCCAACAGCGTGCCCAGACGGCTGTACTGGCGCGTGACGCGCGCGGCGATGCCATCGGCGTAGTCGCCCCAGCCGATGACGGCGAAGAGCGCCGCGGCGAGCGCGTCGACGCCATCCTCACTGGAGAGCGCCACCGCGAGGAACACGGGGATCAGGACCAAGCGCAGGAAGCCGATCGCGTTGGGGAGCGTCCAGGGTCGCAGCGGCTGACCGGCGAGCGTCTGCGGCGGCGGCGGGCCGGAGCGGTCGAGGCCGAGCAGGCGGCGAACGCCGATTGGGTGATGAGGATCCCGCCCACCCCGACCGAAGCCGGGAGACACGCGCCTGCGGCGCGAATCCCCGTTTCCGCCAGCCGGCCTGCGGCCGCCTGCGCCACCCTCTAGGGGAGGCTCTGCCACAGCTGGTCCACCGCCCGCGCCAGCGCGGGGCCGTCATCCCCCAGGGGCAGCCCGGGGGCCTGCCGGCGATCGCGGCGCAGCTGCACCTCGATCTCGCCCGACTCAAGGGACTTGCGCCCGATGGTGAGACGCAGCGGGCAGCCCAGCAGCTCGGCGTCGGCGAACTTCTCCCCCGGCTGCGCGTCGCGGTCGTCGTAGAGCACGTCCAGCGCCCCCTGGCGCAGGGCCTCGTAGACCCGCTCGCAGGCATCGCGCTCGGGCGTACCCGGCTTGCCGAGCGCCACGAGGTGCACGGCGAAGGGCGCGAGCGCGCGCGGCCAGGAGATGCCGTGCTCATCGGCGAACTGCTCGACGGCCGCCGCCACGATACGCGCCGGGCCGATGCCGTAGGAGCCCATCCAGATCGGCTGCTCCTGGCCGGACTCATCCAGATAGCGGGCGCCCAGCGGCTCGGAGTAGCGGGTGCCGAGCTTGAAGATGTTGCCGATCTCGATGGCCGTCAAAAGCTGGATCTTCTCGCCGTCGATGGTGTCGCTGCTCAGCAGCCTGTCCTTGCCCAGCCGAGCGCAGGCGACCTCGACATTTGCGGCATAGCCCGAGTCCGTCAACACGATCTCATCCTCCCCCGCGGGGCAGGGCGCCATGTACTCGTGGGCGCCGAGGCCGCCCATCATGCCCACGTCGGACTCGACGCGGTGGAAGCGCAGGCCGGTGCGCCGCATGATGCGATCGTAGGCCCCCACGTGCAGCGCGTAGCTCTTCTCCAGACCCGCCTGGTCGCGGTCAAAGGAGTAGGAGTCCTTCATGATGAACTCGCGCGTGCGCAGCACCCCGGCGCGCGGGCGCGGCTCGTCGCGCTCCTTGACCTGGAAGTGGTAGAGGATGAAGGGCAGGTCGCGGTAGGAGCGCACGAGCTGGGCGACGTGGAAGGTGACGGCCTCCTCGTGGGTCATCGCCAGCACCAGCTCCGAGCCCTTGCGGTCGTGCAGCTTGAAGAGCTCCTCGATGTCAAGACGCCCGGTTCTGCGCCACGGCTCGGCGGGCTGAAGCACGGGCATGAGCAGCTCCTGCGCGCCGATCGCGTCGAGCTCCTCGCGGATGATCGCCACGACGCGCTGGTGCACGCGCCAGCCGGCGGGGAGCCAGGTCCACATGCCCGCGCCCATCTGGCGCACGAGGCCGGCGCGCACCATCAGCTTGTGCGAGATCGCCTCGGCGTCGGCGGGGGCCTGCTTCTCGGTGGGCAGCAGATACTCGGAGAGTCGGGTCATGCGCGGGCCACATGCTACGGACCCGCGCGCCGGGGCGGACACCGCCCGCGCAAAGAGCCGGCGTGGCTCTGATAGAACAGCGGCCAAGCACATCTTGTAAGCAGTCACCCAACAAGGAGCCCGCATGGTCTACTCCGTTCCGCCGCTGCCCTACGCATATGACGCGCTCGAGCCGCACATCGACAAGCAGACGATGGAAATCCACCACGACAAGCACCATCAGGCGTACGTGGACAAGGTCAATGCTGCCCTCGCCGGCGAACAGCTTGCCGATAGGGCGATCAAGGACGTGCTGAAGGACCTCAGCCAGGTGCCCGAGGAAAAGCGCCCGGCCGTGCGCAATAACGGCGGCGGCCACTACAACCACACTCTCTTTTGGGAGAGCATGGCGCCGAACGCTGGCGGCGCCCCGGAGGGCGCGCTGGCGCAGGCAATCGACTCGGCCTTCGGCTCCTTCGCCGGCTTCCAGGCGAAGCTGAAGGAAGCGGGCGTGAACCAGTTCGGCTCGGGCTGGTCATGGCTGGTGCACGACGGCTCGGGCCTTGCCGTCCTCGGGACCCCCAACCAGGACAACCCGATCTCCAATGGCAAGACCCCGCTGCTGGGGGTGGACGTGTGGGAGCACGCCTACTACCTGAAGTACCAGAACCGCCGCCCGGACTACATCGATGCGTGGTGGAACACCGTGAGCTGGGCGAAGGTGGCGGAGCGCTTCAGCGCCGTGTGAAGCGGCGGCCCGCGACGGGCGAGGCATCCTCGTCCAGCGCGATGGCGCCCGCGGCCGGCGTGGTGGTGGCGAGCATCGACTCGAGCACCGCGTCGGCCTCGTCGTCGTTGTCGGCCGCGGCGGCCTCCAATGCGGCCACGCGCTCGGGCGTCATCTGCGTGGCGTCCTCGTTGGCGGCGAGCCAGGCGCGCGCCTGCGCCGCCTCGTTCTCGTCGCGCACGACGGTCTTGCCGGCGGCGTAGAAGCGGTCGATCTCCTTGAAGAGCTCGTCCACCAACTGGTCGGTGGGGACCTTCTTGAGCGGCTCGCCCTTGGAGTAGATCATGCCCATGTCCTTGGCGCCGGTGATGCCGAAGTCGGCGTGGCGGGCCTCGCCGATGCCGTTGACGGCGCAGCCCAGGACGGAGACCTCGATCGGGTCCTCGTACGCTTCCAGGCGCCGCTGCACCTCGACGACGACGGTGTCCATGTCGAACTGCAGGCGCCCGCAGGTGGGGCAGGCGATCAGGTCGGGCCCGCGCTCGCGCAGCTTGAGGGCCTTGAGGATCTCCCAGGCGACCTTGACCTCCTCCTCGGCGTGAAAGGTGGAGAGCGAGATGCGGATGGTGTCGCCGATGCCATCGGCCAGGAGCGTGCCGAGGCCGACGGCTGACTTGAGGGACCCCGACCACTTGGTGCCGGCCTCGGTGACGCCGAGGTGCAGGGGATAGGGAATGCGCTCCGCCAGGAGGCGGTTGGCGGCGATGGTGTTGGGCACGGAGGTGGACTTCATGGAGACCTTGAAGTCGAGGAAGTCGAGGCTCTCCATCAGGCGCACGGTCTCGATCGCCGCCGTGACGAGCGCCTGCACCGGATTCTCGTACTCCAGCCGGCGCAGGTGCTTGGGCAGCGAGCCGGAGTTGACGCCGACGCGCAGCGGCGTACCCCGCTCCCGGGCCAGGGCGATGACCTCGGCGACCTTCTCGGGCCCGCCGATGTTGCCGGGATTGAGGCGCACGCAGTGCGCGCCCGCCGCGATGGCCTTCAGCGCGAGCGTGTGGTTGAAGTGGATGTCGGCGATGACGGGAATGGGCGAGTCGCGCACGATGCTCTTGAGCGCCACGGCGTCCTGCTCGCGCGGCACGGCGACGCGCACGATGTCCGCGCCGGCCTGCGCCACCGTGCGGATCTGCGCCATCGTGGCGGGGAGATTGGCGGTCTCGGTCTTGGTCATGGTCTGCACCGCGACGGGCGCGCCGCCGCCGATCGGGACGGCGCCCACGTGGATCTGGCGTTTGGAGGACATGGGGTGATTGTAGGGCGGCCGTAGAATTGTGAGGCTGAGTGGAACAGAAAGCCGTGCGATCAGGGCCTGGACGCGGTGCGTAACCTGCCCGGGGCATGGTCGAGCCCAATGCCGATGTCTACGACACCGCCCGCGGCCCGCTGGCGCGATTGGCCTCCCCCGTGGCGCGGCGCGCGCGCAGGCGCAGGCACGCGCGGTTCTTCGCCATGACGGGCGTCCAGAGGGGCGCGAAGGTGCTGGATGTGGGCTGCGGCCCGCTGGGGCTGAGGGCGCTTGAGCCCGAGCTGGACGTGACGGGCGTGGACGTGATCGCGCAGCCGGGATATCCGGGAGCGTTCGTGCAGGGGGACCCGGCCGCGGGCCTGCCCTTTGCGGACGGGGAGTTCGATCTGGTGTACGCCAACAGCGTGATCGAGCACGTGCCCCCCGAGCGCAGGGAGGCGTTCGCGCGCGAGCTGCGCCGCGTGGGGCGAGGCTGGTACGTGCAGACCCCGGCGAGGAGCTTCCCGATCGAGCCCCACTCGCTGCTGCCGGGCGCCCACTGGCTGCCGGCGCGCCTGCGCAGGCGCTACTGGATGCTGGGCGCGGCGGGCACGTGGGAAGACATCTCGCTGCTGCGCCGCTCCGATCTGGAGGCGCTGTTCGGGGGGCCAGTTTTTGGGGAGAGGATGGGCCGGCTTGTGAAGAGCTGGATCGTCGTGAGGAGCATCCCGCGCCGCCCGGAATGAGGCGCGGGGCCGCGTGGTGGCCAGCCGAGGCGCGGGGCCGGGTCGCATGGGCGACCCGGTATCGAGGACCCACCCCGCCCACGCCGGCTTGGCGAGGCAGTTCAGCAGAAACGCCGGCAGGGCGAGGGCGCTTCAGCGGATGTGGAAGCCGCCGTTGGAGAAGGTGTGGATGTCGTTGGTGAAGCCGACCATGAAGAGCACGAGCACGAGCGCGAAGCCGACGACGCTGGCGCGCTCCATTACGGCGAACGGTATCGGCCGCCCGCGAACCTTCTCGGCGAGCGCCCAGAAGATGTGACCGCCGTCGAGGGGCAGGAAGGGGAAGAGGTTGATGATCGCCAGCGAGAGCGAGATGAGCGCGAGCACGAAGAGCGCCTCGGGCGTGCTGTAGCGGAAGGCTTCGCTGGCCAGGTCGGATACGCCCACGACCGAGTGCACTTCCTTGCGCGCGCTTTCGTTGACGAAGATCTGCGAGACGCGCGAGACGGTGACGTGGGTGACGTACCACATCTCGCTGACGCTGGAGGAGGCGGCCGCCGCGACCGATTCCCTGCCGCGTATGGGTTCGGACTGGATGCCCACGAGCGTGCGCCCGGCCTTGGCGTCGTAGCGGGGCGTGAGGGCGAATGTCAACGGCCGCCCCTGGCGCAGAACCGTGAGCCGGGCGGGCGTGGCGGCGGCGCATCCCTGCACCTGCGCTCCGGCGCAACGATGGGAGGAGATCTGGGCGATGCCGGCCGAGGTTTCGCCGATGCGCACGGGCCGCCCGTCGATGGCGACGAGGATGTCGCCGGGACGCAGCACCCCGGCCGCCGGCCTGCCGGCCTGCACGGCGGCGACGCGCGCCCTGTCGCTGCGCGGGTGCTGCGCGCTGAGCGCATACACCCCCCACAGGATCAGAAAGGCCACGAGCACGTTCATGGCGGGCCCGGCGCCGATCACGACCAGCCGCTTCCACACCGGCTGGCGGTAGTAGGCGCGGTGGGCCACCTCCTCGGGGATCTCCTCGCCTGGATTCATGCCCGTGATGCGCACGTAGCCGCCGAGCGGGATGACGCCGATCGCGTACTCGGTCTCCCCGCGCGTGATGCCCACGAGCTTGGGCGGGAAGAACAGCGAGAAGCGCTCCACGCGCATCCCCACCGCCTTGGCGGCGGCGAAGTGCCCGAGCTCGTGCAGGATGACGAGCGCGACGAACCCCAGGAGTGTGAGCACCCAGCTCATGGGACTCAGTTTGGCAGGCCGCGGTGGCGGCCTGGGCCGGTGGCATCTCGCCGGCAGCCCACGCCGAGCGCCCGACACCAAGCCGGCGAGGCTAAACAACCATCAGCTTCAGATCGGGAGCAAGCCGGCGCAGATCGTCGGGGTCGCTGGTCACCACGCCTTGTTTGTGCAGGCGCGCGCAGATCACCACGCTTGCGTCGATCGCATCGCTGCAGCCACGCAGGCCAAGGATGATTCCTGCCGCGAGCCCCAGCTCGGCGTCGAGCTGGACGATCCGCGTATTGGGGGCCTTCAGCAGTCGTGTGAGCCGCACCTGCCGGCGGGGGTCCCGGTAGGCCTGTGCAAGCACGCCGGCGGGTATGTGCAGGATCGCATTGGGGTCTTCCTGAGCGCGCCCCAGCAGCGCGCGCACCATTTCATCGCCGCGCTCCAGCGCGATGAGCGCACCTGTATCGAGAGTCAGCCCGCTCAATTGGACATGCGCAGCGCCGCGTCCGCCCAGGCGTAGGCCTCGGCGCTGGGCTCCCCCAGTTCGGCGGTCATTTCGGCGACGAGCAGAGCAAGGCTGTTCTCCTCCCTCCCAAGAGTCCCGCTGACACGAGCCGCCTCGGCCAACGCGGCGGAGACGTAGCCCGACACGCTCGCGGCCTCGCCCCGGGAGACTGCCTCACGAGCCTGCTCCACCTGCTCCGGCGGCAGGGAGATCGTGATCTTGGTGCGGTTGGTCATACCGCGATCATACCGCAGCGCCATCGCGCTCATCGAATTTGCCTCATGCTCTCTTTGTCCGTCATACCGAGCAGAGGGGGACAGCGCCCGCTCACGCCTTACGCCAGCGCCGCGACGGCCTCGCCCGCGACGGCGCGAGCCTCGCGGTCGGAGTCATAGAGCGAGTCGAAGGCGCGCAGCGGGGCGCTGCCGACGCGCTCGAGGGTCTGCTCGATCACGGCGGGGATGGCGGGGAAGGGCAGGCGCTGGGCCAGGAAGGCGTGCACGGCCACCTCGTTCGCGGCGTTGAGCACGCAGGGCGCGGTGCCGCCGGCGAGCGCCGCCTCGCGCGCGAGGCGCAGGCAGGGGAAGGCATCCGCATCGACCGGCTCGAAGTCCAGCCGTGCGAGCGCGACGAGGTCCAGGGGCTCGATCGGCAGGTCCACGGAGGCGGCCCCGTGCAGCGCGTAGGAGATCGCCACGCGCATGTCGGGCGGGCCGAGGTGGGCGAGCATCGCGCCGTCCACCAGCTGGATGAGGCCGTGGATCACCGACTGCGGGTGCACGACGACGTTCATGCGCTCGTAGGGCGTGCCGAACAGATGATGGGCCTCCATCAGCTCTAGGCCCTTGTTCATGAGCGTGGCGGAGTCGATCGTGATCTTGCCCCCCATCGCCCACGTTGGGTGCGCGAGCGCCTGCGCGATCGTGACGTCCTGCAGCTGCGCGCGCGTGAAGCCGCGGAAGGGCCCGCCGCTGGCGGTGATGGTCAGGCCCCGCACCGTCCCCGGCGGCTGCCCCGCGAGCAGCTGGTGCAGCGCTGTGTGCTCGGAGTCCACGGGCACGATCTGCGCGCCGGTCGCTTCCGCGAGCGCCGTGACGAGCTCGCCGCCGACGACCAATGACTCCTTGTTGGCGAGCGCCAGGTCGATGCCCTCGCCCAGCGCGGCCACGGTCGGTCCCAGCCCCGCGCTGCCCACGAGCGCGTTGAGCACGAGCTCCGCGCCGGACTCGACCACCAGCCGTACGAGCCCCTCCGCCCCGCCGAGCACCTCCCCGTCGGTCCAGGCCTCTCCCGCGCGCGCGGCGGCATCCGCGTCGGCCAGCGCGATCCGCCCGACCCCGTGGGAGCGGGCCTGCTCGATCAGCGCCTCCCACGAGCGCTCCGCGGAGAGCCCGATCAACTCCAGCTCGGGGCTGCGCTCCACGATGTCGAGCGCCTGCACGCCGATCGAGCCGGTGGAGCCGAGGATCAGGAGGCGCTTTGGCACCCTGGGGAGGGTAGTGGCCGGCGGCGGCACGGGCGGGGCCAATCGGGCTGTTGTTCTCCGCCCTGTGGATGGCGGCCTGAGAGTTGTGTCGTAGGCGCGGCGTAGCATCGCGTGCCATCATGCAAACCGTGAGCAGACAGGCCCATGCCGCTGAGCCTTCGCCCATCGACGCCTTCACAACCGCCGGAGGACCCGGGGTGGCAGCCCTCAAAGGTAGGCCGACCAGATGTAGTAGCCGACCACTGCCGTGAAGAGCACGGCGTCGAGGCGGTCAAGGGCGCCGCCGTGGGCGCCGAAGAGGCGGCCCGAGTCCTTGGTGGCGGCTCCGCGCTTGAGGAAGGACTCGAAGAGGTCGCCGACGGGAGCGGCGAGGGCGACGCCAATGCCCAGCACGAGGGCATGGGTGCCGGGGAGCCATTCCTGGTAGCGCCCGGCGAACCAGACGGCGAGGACCGCGACGGCCATGCCGATGAGAAGGCCCTCGACGGTCTTGCCGGGGGAGATCGAGGGGGCGAGGGGGCGGCTGCCGAAGAGGCGCCCGCCGAGGTAGGCGCCGGTGTCGCCGAGGAAGGTGCCCACGAGGACGTCGATGACGATGCCCAGACCGTGGGGCAGGCCGCGCAACAGGACGGCGTGGGCGAGGCCGAAGCCGATCCAGTAGATGCCCAGAAGGGTGATCGCCATGCCGCCCACGCTGGGGTGGGGCTGAAGGAGGGTCAGCGCGAAGAGGACGGGCAGCGCGCAGACCGCCACGAGCAGGATCTGGTACTGCCCGCCGTAGAGCGCCGCGAGCAATAGGCCGGTCAGCGCGAGGAAGCCGGCGAGGCGCACGGGGTGCGCGCGGTCATACATCCCATAGAGCTCGTGCATGCAGACGAGGCCGAGCGCGAGCACGCCCAGAGTGAAGATGAGATGGCCCTCGATGACGATGAAGAGCGCGAAGGCGATGGCGGGGAGCGCGGCGAGGATGCGCGCGCTCAGATCCGAGCGTGTGCTCATCGCCCACCGAAGCGGCGGCGACGCTCGGAGAACTCCGCGAGGGACTCCTCCAGGGCAGCGCGGGTGAAGTCGGGCCAGAGCTCCTCGCGGAAGATCAGCTCGGAGTAGGCCGACTGCCATAGGAGGTAGTTGGACAGCCGACGCTCGCCGCTGGTGCGGATGATGATGTCGGGGTCGTGCATCTCCGGGGCGTAGAGGCACTGGCGGAACTCCTCCTCGGTTTCGAAAGAGAGGGACCCGGCTCGGCTGCCTGCGGCCGCCTGCGCCACCCTCTTGGCCCCAAAACGCTTGGCGGCGTCGAGGATCTCGGCGCGCCCGCCGTAGTTGAAGGCCACGAACAGCGTGATGCGATCGTTGGCGTGAGTGACCCGTTCCGCCCAATCCATCTGCGCCACGAGCCCGTCCGGCAGCCCCTGGCGGCGGCCGATGAAGCGCATCCGCACCCCTTCCTCGTGCAGCTCGGGGGTCTCGCCGGCGATGCGGCGGGAGAACATCTCCATCAGGCCCTGCACCTCCTCGGGCGAGCGCGACCAGTTCTCGGTCGAGAAGGAGTAGACGGTGAGCTCGAGGATGCCCAGCTCGGCGGCGTCGCGCAGGCGCGCCTTGACGGTGTCGGCGCCGGCGTCGTGACCCTCGCCTACCGGCAGCCCGCGGGCGCGCGCCCAGCGGCCGTTGCCGTCGGTGATGATCGCCACGTAGCGGGGAATCGCGTCCCGCCCCTCCCCGGCAGCGGTATCCCGCCCCTCTCCGGCGGCGGCCATCAGACCTCGAGGATCTCGGCTTCCTTGGCCTTCAGCACGCCATCGAGGTCCGCGACGCTCGCGTCGGTGAGCTTCTGCAACTCCACCTCAGCGCGGTGCTCGTCGTCGGAGCCGGTCTCGCCGGCCTCCTTGAGCTCGCGCAGCTCGTGCATGACCTCGCGGCGCACGTTGCGGATCTTCACGCGACCCTCCTCGGCCAGGTTGCGAACCACTTTGACGAGCTCCCGGCGGCGCTCCTCGGTCAGCTCGGGGACGTGCAGGCGCACGATGTTGCCGTCGTCGGAGGGGGTGAGGCCGAGGTCGGACTCGCTGATGGCCTTCTCGATGGCCTTGATCGAGGACTTGTCGTACGGCTGCACAGTGATCAGGCGCGCTTCCGGGGCCGACAGCGTGGCCAGCTGGTGCAGGGGAGTCATGGCGCCGTAGTAGTCCACCACGATGCGCTCCAGCAGGGCGGTGCTGGCGCGGCCGGTGCGCACCGTGGCGAACTCGTGCTGGCTGGACTCCACGGCCTTCTTCATGCGCTCGCGCGCGTCGGCCAACAGGCCGTCCATCAACTCAGATTCCACCGTCTGCATCTCCTTCCGATGTGGTGGCGGGGGTGCTCACCAGCGTGCCCACGCGAACACCGGAGATTATCCGCGCGATGCTTGAGTCGTCGTCCATGTTGAAGACGTTCAGCGGCATGCTGTTCTCCATGCACAGCGCCAGGGCCGTGGAGTCCATCACCTTCAGGCGCCGCTCGATCGCCTCCATGTGCGTGATGGCGGGGATGAACGTCGCCGCGGGGTCCAGGGCGGGGTCGGCGCTGTAGACGCCCTGCACGCCGTTCTTGGCCATGAGGATGATCTCGGCGTGGATCTCCGCGGCGCGCAGGGCGGCGGCGGTGTCGGTGGTGAAGAACGGGTTGCCGGTGCCCGCCGCGAAGATCACCACGCGGCCCTTCTCCAGATGGCGCATGGCGCGGCGGCGGATGTAGGGCTCGGCGACCTCGGAGATGGGGATGGCCGACTGCACGCGCACGGGCGTGCCGGTGCGCTCCAGGGCGTCCTGCAGGGGCAGCGCGTTGAGCACGGTGGCCAGCATGCCCATGTAGTCGGCGGTGGCGCGATCCATGCCTTCGGCGACGCCGCTCATGCCGCGGAAGATGTTGCCGGCGCCGACCACGATGGCGACCTGCACGCCGCGCTCGTGCACCGCGGCCACCTGCCGGGCCACCGCTGCCACGCGCTGGGGGTCGGTGCCGTACTGCAGCTCGCCCATGAGGGCCTCGCCGGAGAGCTTCAGCAGGATGCGCCTGAACGCGGGATCTACGTTGTCCTCGTCGGCCACTGCGCCGAGAGCCTACTGGCCGACGGCGAAGCGTGTGAAGCGGCGCACGACGACGTTCTCGCCGGTCTTGGCCGTGAGCTCGTCGCGCAGCTGCTGCACGGTCCTGCCCTCGAACTTGGGGTTGTGCAGCTCCTGCTCGAGCAGCACGATCGTCCGATACCAGGCGTCGAGCTTGCCCTCGACGATCCTCTGGCGCACGTCCTCGGGCCTGTCGGCAGCCTCCTGCTCATACACCCTCGCCTCGGCCTCGCGCACCTCCGCGGGGACCTCCTCGCGGCTGACATAGGCCACGGTGGGCGAGGCGGCGATCTGCATCGCAACGTCCCGGGCGAAGCCCACGAAGTCCTCGTTGGTGGCGACGAAGTCGGTGTTGCAGTCGACCTCGATCAGCACGCCCACCTTCGCGCCGGCGTGCACGTAGGCCTGCACGGTCCCCTCGGTGGCCACGCGCTCGCCGAGGTCCTGGATCTTCTTGCCCTGCTTGACGCGCAGGATCTCGATGGCCTTCTCCACATCGCCCGCGGCCTCGGTCAGGGCCTTCTTGCAGTCCATCATGCCCGCGCCGGTGCGATCGCGCAGGGCCTTGACGTCCTTGGCTGAGATGCTGGAGCCGGCATCCGGCCGGCTCTCATGATTGGGACGGTCGCCCTCCGGGCGACCGTGACCGGGCCTGTCGGCCCTTTCGATGGTGCTCACGATGCGGCCTCCTCCGCGGCTGGCTCGGGAGTGGGCGCGGCCGCCGGCTCAGGGGTCGGCTCCGCCGCTGGTTCGGGAGTGGGCGCGGCCGCCGGCTCAGAGGCCGGCTCCGCCGCTGGTTCGGGAGTGGGCGCGGCCGCCGGCTCAGGGGCCGGCTCGGCCTGTGTCTCGGGCGCAGGGGCCTCGGCGGCGGGCGCCTCGCTGTCTTTGGCCTGCGGTGAGGGCACCACCGTCCCCGGCGGCTCGGGCGCCTCCGCGGCAGCCTTCGCCTCTGCGGCAGCCCGCGCGGCCGCCTCACGCGCGGCCAGCTCCTCGGCTTCCCTGCGCGCCTGCTCTTCCTCGACCTCGCGCTTGGCCTGCTCCTCCGCCTGGCGTTTGGCGCGCTCCTCGGCCTCCAGGCGGGCGCGCTCTTCGGCTTCTTCGCGCGCGCGCTGCTCCTCGGCGCGGAACACCGCATAGCCCTGAGATACGACATCGCCGATGGCCTTGGTGATCAGGGCGCAGGAGCGGATGGCGTCGTCGTTGCCGGGCACCACGTAGTCGATGCCATCGGGGTCGCAGTTGGTGTCGACGAGGCCGATGATGGGGATGCGCAGGCGCTGCGCCTCGCGCACGGCGATGGCCTCGGTCTTGAGGTCGATCACGAACATGGCGTCGGGCACGCGCTGCATGTTCTTGACGCCCCCGAGGTTGGCTTTGAGCTTGGCCAGATCGGCCTGCGCGGCCATGCGCTCGCGCGTGGGCAGCAGCGCCAGCTGCCCCTCGGACTCGAAGCGTTCGAGGTCGTGCAGGCGGCGGATGCGCAGGTTGATGGTCTGGAAGTTGGTCAAGAGGCCGCCCAGCCAGCGGTGGTTGACGTAGGGCATCCCCGCTTCCTCGGCCACGGAGGCGACGGTGTCGCGGGCCTGCTTCTTGGTGCCCACGAACAGAACGGTGCCGCCGCGGCGCGCAAGCCCGTCCACGAACTCCTGCGCCTGATCGAGCAGCGCGGAGGTCTTGAGCAGATCGATGATGTAGATGCCGCCGCGCTCGCCGTGGATGAAACGGCGCATCTTGGGGTTCCAGCGACGCGTCTGGTGGCCGAAGTGCACGCCGGCCTCCAGCAGCTCCGCGATGCCTACCTGAGCCACAGTGGTACTCCCTTTGTGTGTCGTTGCAAGGACTCCGTGCGGGGAGCGCGGACCCGAAGAAGCGATATCCGATCGGCCTCCGGGCAGGGCCGCAATCCGTATCCGTCACGGGTTGGTTTGGATGAGCAGAAGAGGATAGCGTTGTTGGCCGCATTCCGGCAGCCGGCGAAGCAGAGCGGAGCGTGGCCCGTTCGAGGCGCCTCGGTCGCTCTCAGCCCCCGGCCCGCTCGAGCGCCTCGCGCAGATCCGCGGGCAGCGGCGAGAGCACCTCGACGGGCCGCTCCGTGATGGGGTGCGGGAAGGCCAGGCGGGTGGCGTGCAGGAACTGGCGCTCAAGCCCCAGCAGACCGGCGCCGCCGTACTCGGGATCGCCCGCGACGGGGTGGCCGATGGCCTTCAGGTGCACGCGGATCTGGTGGGTGCGCCCGGTGTCCAGGCGCAGGCGCAGCAGCGCGTACTCCCCCACGGTGCGCTCCAGTTCAAAGCGCGTGCGGGCCTCGCGCGGAAAGTGGCCGCCGACGCTCATGCGCGTGCGCACGCGGGGGTCGCGGCCGATGGGGGCCTCGATCGTGCCCGTGCGGCTGGGAGGATGACCCTGTACGAGCGCCAGGTACTCGCGCTCCAGCCGGCGCGCCTGGATAAGGGCCTGGAGCTTGCGGTGAGCGTCGTCAGAGCGCGCCACCACCAAGAGGCCCGAGGTGTCGCGGTCGAGACGGTGCACGATGCCTGCGCGCGCGGGATCCTCGCCGCCCCCGGCCCTGCCCGCGAGCAGTTGCGCGAGCGTGCCCTCGCGGTGGCCGCGCGCGGGGTGCACGACCAGGCCGGCGGGCTTGTCGATCACCAGCAGATGCTCATCTTCGTAGGCGACGGCGAACTCGCTCACGAGCGCTCGGGGGTGGGTGGGAGCTCGGTTTGTTGGTGGCGCTCGGGCTCGCCCTCACGGCTGGGGTGGGCGGGGTGGCTGGGGTGCGCGGGACCTTCGACCACGAGCACCAGCAGCAGCACGCCGATCGTGATCGAGGCGTCCGCCAGGTTGAAGGGCGGCCAGCCCAGTGGGAGCTTGACGAAGTCGGTCACCGAGCCTGCGCGCAGGCGGTCGGCGATGTTTCCCAATGCCCCTCCGATGAGCATCCCCGTGGGCAGCCAGATGAGGGCTCTGTGCGAGTGGCGCAGGAAGTAGGCCAGCAGCGCCAGCACCGCCATGCCGATGAGGACCGTCACCGCCACGTGATGGCCGGGGAGGAAGCCGAAGGCCACGCCGTGGTTGCGAGCGTCCACCAGCTGCACCCCCGGCAGCAGCCGGCGTTCTTCGCCCGGCGCGATCGAGCGTTCGATCAGGCGCTTGCTGGCCTGGTCGAGCGCCACCACGCCGACGATCACCAGCCCGGCGCGCAGCCAGGCTACGGGAGCGGGACGCATCTCCCTACGAGCCTATCCACAGCGGGTCTAGCCGTGGATGACGTTCACCACAAGCCCGCCTACGATCGTCAGCGCGAGGATCGCCAGGATCGGGCTGAAGTCGAAGGGCCCCATCTGCGGGAGCACACGGCGGAAGATCCGCAGGAAGGGCTCGCAGACGTCGCGCAGGAAGCCGAGGATGACATCGGTGGCGCGCGAGTAGGGCGGGCGCAGGCCCACCGCGAACAGCAGGTTGGTGACGATGTAGAGGACGATCAGGATCGTGTAGACATAGATGAGGGTCGAGAGATAGCCCGCGATGTCGGTGCGGGCGCTGGCCAGCAGCAGCGTCACCGAGCCGCCCTCACCGTCGTCATCGAGCCGCCCCGACCATCGTCATCGCTCCCAGCAGCGTCATCAAGCCGGTCCCAGCACGGCGTCCAGGGCGGCGCTGAAGGCGCCGCGCACGCCGCCTCGCTCCAGCGCATCCAGCCCGCGCGCGGTGAGGCCGCCGGGGGAGGACACCTCGCGGCGCACCGCCAGCGTGTCGAAGTCGCGCCGGCGCAGAAGCTCCGCGGTGCCCGCCAGCGTCTGCGTGACCAGCGCGGAGGCCTGCGCGGCGGGGATGCCGTGGCGCACGCCCGCGTCCACCTGCGCCTCGGCCACGAGCGCCACGTAGGCGGGGCCGCAGGACATCAAGCCCATCGCCACGTCCACCTGCGCCTCCGGGAGCGCAACGAGCGTGCCCAGCTCGGCGAAGAGGTCGCGCACCTGCGTATCCAACCGTGGGTCCTGCGGCCCATCCGCCGCCTGCACCACCGCGCCCTGGCGCACCTCCACGGGCAGCGAGGGCATGAAGCGGTATACGGGGCGGCCGGGATAGGACGCCTTCAGCGCCATGAGCGGGGTGGCGGCGAGGATCGAGGCCACCGCCTTCGCGTGCGGACCCACCTCCCGCGCCACCTCCTCGAGCTGGGCCGGCTTGTGGCACAGCACCACCAGATCTGCCCTCCGGGCCACCTCCGCGCTGCGCTCAAGCGCCTCGCCGCCGGTGTCCTGCGCCAGCTCCCGGGCGCGCTCGGCGAGGGGGTCGGCGCAGAACACGGGGCGCGCCCACCCGCGCGCCAGGGCGCGGGCCATGTTGCCGCAGCCGATCAGACCGATCTGCACGATGACCTCAGCCTACCGTCCAGCCGAACCATGCGAGCCCGGGTTCAGGACTGATTGAAGAAGCCCTTCTCGATGAGGCGCGCGCGCTCCTCCGCAGAGATCTCCACGTTGTGCGGCGTGAGCATGAAGACCTTGTCGGCGATCCGCTGCATGCCCCCATCCAGAGCGTAGGTGAGGCCGCTGGCGAAGTCGATCAGGCGCTTTGACAGATCGGTCTCGGTGCCCTGCAGGTTGAGGATCACGGGGATCGAATCCTTGAACCGATCTGCCACCTGCTGGGCGTCATTGAAGGATTTGGGCACCACGAGGTGCACCCTCACGTCTCCGTTGCTGCCGCGGCCCACGGAGCGCAGCACGGCGGTGGGCCGACCGCGCGCTTCGCCGTGGGGCTCGTCCTCGGGGTAGATGTCGTCCCACTCGTCCCGGCGGCGGCGCAGGCGGCGCACGTTGGGGCGCTGGCGATAGTGATCCTCAAGCTCCGCCTCGTGCGGTGCGTCGTCCTCGTAGCCCTCGTGATACTCCTCGGCCAGGCCGAAGTACACGAGGGCGCGGTGCCATGAGTCGCGGAATGCCATTTTGATTGAAAGAAGAGGAGCCCGGCTCGCCGACCTTTGGCCGACTGCGCCACCATTTTGATTGAAAGAAGAGGGACCCGGCTCGCCGACCTCCGGCCGACTGCGCCACCCTCTGGGACCGTCTTCGCCTAAACAGCGGATTTCCCTGCTAAGCGTACAACCTCGTTCCGATTCGCACGATCGTCGCGCCCTCTTCGACGGCCACCCGATAATCCTGCGTGGTGCCCATCGAGAGCTCCCGCAGGTCGTGCTCCCGCGCCAGCTCGCGCAGCGCCGCGAACCAGCGCCGGCTGTCCCGCGGCTGAGAGGAGAGCGGGGGCATCGTCATCAGGCCCGCCACCGGCACGGGGCAGCGCGCGATGATGCCGGCGAGCTCCCCGGGCGCCACGCCGCTCTTGCCGGGCTCATCGGCCACGTTGACCTCGATCAGCACGCGCATGCCCGGCCTGGCCAGCTCCCGGTGGCGCTCCAGCTCGCGCAGCACGGACTCGCTGCTCACCGAGTGGATCAGGCGCACGTGCGGGATCACCTGCCGCACCTTGCGGCTCTGCAGATGCCCGATGAAATCCCACGTGAACATGTCCCCGTGGGCCGCCACCTTGGCCTGGAGGTCCTGTGCGCGGTTCTCCCCCACCAGCTCGATGCCCGCGCGCGCCAGCGCGGGCATGTCCGCGCTGGGCACGTACTTGGTGGCCGCCAGCACCTGCACCTCCTCGGGCCTGCGCCCGGCGCCAGTGGCTGCCTGGGCGATCTCCTCGCGCACCCGCGCGAGGTTGCCGGCGATCCTCTCGGTCCTCACGGAAGCTCCAGGGCCGCCGCCAGCTCCGCCTCGCGCCCCTCCCCCAGCTCCCCATCCAGGCGCCGCAGCAGCGTCTCGCGCAGGCGCCGTCCGATCTCGGGCCCCTCGGGGACGCCGGCCGCGAGCAGATCCGCGCCGGTGATCTGCAGACGCACATGACGTATCCAGCTCAGCCAGCGACCGGCCGCGGCAGCGACGTCGGGCGGCGGCCACTGCACCATGCGCTCGCCGGTCTCCGGCTCCCGCGGCGGGCCCGCAGCGAGCGCACCAGCCAACGCCACCCCCTCCAGCGGCACGCCCGCTGCGAGCGCGTAGAGCTCCGAGGGGCGCTCGCAGCGCGCAAGCTCCTCCAGCAGGCGCGGAAGGGCTGCGGCCGCCGCCAGCGCCTGCTCGCGCCTGCCCTGCGGGAACTCGAGGCGGTTCAGCAGGACGCTCGCTTCCCGCCGGCGGGCGTCCCGCTCGCCCTCCCCCCGCAGAACCAGGGGCAGCACCAGTACGGCCAGCAGCAATGCCTCCCTGTCGCCGTCCGCGGGCAGCAGCGCGATGGCGCGCTCGGCCGCTGCGAGCTCGAAACGCAGGCCGGGATGGATCGACTCCAGCAGCCCCAGCTCCCGCATGGCATCCAGCACGGCGGGCGCCCGCGGTTCGGACAGGGCCAGGCGCAGCTCCGCCCCGATGCGCGCACCCGAGAGCGTCTTCAATGCACCCGTGCTCACGGCCTCGCGGGCGAGCTCAGCCGTGCGGTCCTCCACCGCGAAGCCCAGCCGCACGCGGTAGCGAGCCAGGCGCAGCAGGCGCGTGGGGTCGTCCAGGAAGCTCCGCTCGTGCAGCACCCGCAGGCGGCCCTCGTGCAGGTCCCGCAGCGCAGCGGGGGCCTGGTGCACCCTCCCAGGGTGCCCGCCGGCCAGCGCCACCGCCACCGCATTGACGGTGAAGTCGCGTCGCAGCAGATCCTCGTCCAGCGGGGCGGCCTCCACCTCCGGCAGCGCCCCCGGACTCGGGTAGCGCTCACGCCGCGTCACCGCGAGATCGATCCGGCCGGCATCCCAGGCGACGATCGCGGTGCCGAAGCGCTCGTGCGCATTGACAGGCGGACCTTCCTCCCCCGCGAGGGCATGCAGGCGAGAGGCCAGATCGCGGGCGAACAGGGCGGCGTCCCCGCTGAAGGGCACCTCCGCGCGCTCCAGCGCCACATCGAGCTCGCGCGGCGCAGACCCGAGCAGCAGATCGCGCACGGCGCCCCCAACCAGATACACGTCGTCGCGGCCCCGGGAGAGCTCCAGCAGCTCCCTCCCGCCGGGCTGCTCGCGCAGACGCTCCAGCACCCTGGCGCCATCGGCCTCGGGCGTCGCCGCCGCCGGCAACCGCGGGATGGGCTGGACGGCCGCGTCCTCGCGCGGCGGCGTCCTGCCTTCCTCGATGGGACCGCCCTTCACAGCCGATCCCCTCAGCCCGTGCGCACCGGTATCCCGGCCTCCGTCAGAAACGCCTTGGCCTCGCCGATCGTATGGCGGCCGTAGTGGAAGATGGAGGCGCACAGCGCCGCGTCGGCGCCCGCCCCCAGAGCCTGCGCGAGGTGCTCCAGCTCGCCCGCCCCGCCGGAGGCGATCACGGGCACGTCCACCGCCTCGCTCACGGCCCGCGTGAGGGCCAGGTCGTAGCCGTCGCTGGTGCCATCGCGGTCCATGCTCGTGAGCAGTATCTCGCCCGCGCCGCGCTCGGTGGCCTCGCCGATCCACCGCACGGCGTCCCTGCCGGTGGGCTCGCGGCCGCCGGCCACGTATGCCTCCCAGCCCCTCTCGTCGGGCCGCGCCCTCGCGTCCACCGCCAGCACCACGCACTGCGTGCCGAACACCTTCGCCAGCTCGTCCACCAGCTCGGGCCGCGCCAGCGCGGCGGAGTTGATCGACACCTTGTCCGCTCCGGCGTCGAGCACCGCCTGGGCGTCCTCCACCGAGCGAATGCCGCCGCCGATGGTGAAGGGCACGAACACCTCATCCGCCGTGCGCCGCGCGAGCGCGACGATCGTATCGCGCTTCTCGTGCGTGGCGGTGATGTCGAGGAATACCAGCTCATCCGCGCCCTCGCGGTCGTAGTGGGCGGCCAGCTCGACGGGATCGCCGGCGTCGCGTATGTCCACGAATTCAATGCCCTTGACGACGCGGCCGCCGTTCACGTCCAGGCAGGGGATGACGCGCTTGAGGTGCACGCGCATCACCGTAGCGTTTGGGCGACCCGCGTCTCCTATACATATTAAAAGCCAGGCCACATGTGGCCTGGCTCGGGACGGTACATGTACCGTCCCGCCGACCGGCGCATGCGCCGGTCGGAACAGCATCTGAATAGTCATATGTGACGCGCCCTTGGCAGCGGGCGCCGGTCAGAACAGCATTCAGACAAGCGCCTTGAGCGCCTGCGCCACCGTGAAGCGCTTCTCATACAGCGCCTTGCCCACGATCACGCCCGCCAGGCTCGGCTCGCCCAGGGCCTTCAGGCGCTCCAGGTCCTCCAGCTCGCCGATGCCGCCGGAGTAGATCAGGTGCGCGGAGCCCACCGCCCTCGCCGCCCACACCACGTCCTCATTGCTCTGGCCTTCCAGCATGCCATCGCGATCGACGTTCGTGTAGAGCATCTCCCGCACGCCCCTTTCTCCGAGCTCCGCAAAGACCTCCCCCACCTCGGCCTGCGCGGCCTTCGTCCAACCCTCGATGCTCACCCTGCCATCGCGCACGTCCACCGAGACCATCACGCGCTCCGGCCCATGCTCGGCAAGCGCGCGCTCCAACAGATCCCCGCTGAAGGCCGCCGTGCCCAATATCACTCGCGCGGCGCCCGCCTCGATGGCCTGGGCGATCGTCCCCAGCGTGCGCAGGCCGCCGCCCAGCTGCACCGGCACCTTGAGCTCCTCTGCGATGCGCCGCACGTGCTCCAGGTTCACCGGCCGCCCCGCACGGGCGCCATCGAGGTCAACCACGTGCAGATGCTCCGCGCCTTCCCCCACCCATCTCCTGGCGGCCTCCAGGGGGTCCTCGTCGTACACCTTCCCCTCCGCGAAGTCGCCCTTGCGCAGGCGCACCGCCCTGCCGTCCATGATGTCTATCGCCGGGTAGAGGATCATGGCGCCGCGCAGATGCGCGCGAAGTTGGCGAGCAGCTGCAGGCCGTGCGTGGATGACTTCTCGGGGTGCGACTGGGCGCCATAGACGTTGCCGGCGGCAAGCACCGCGGGGAACCTCTCGCCGTACTCGGCCGCGCCGAGGACGATGCTCTCGTCCGTGGGATGAACGACGAAGCTGTGCACGTGATAGAGGAAGGTGGGCTCGCCCACGCCCTCGCGCAGGGGCGAGGAGCGCCGCCATTCGATCTCGCTCCAGCCGATGTGGGGCAGCTTCATGCCCGGGGCCCTCAGGCGCCTCACCTCGCCCCCCAGCAGGCCCAGACCCTCCGCGCCGCCGTGCTCCTCGCTGTGCTCGAACAGCAGCTGCATGCCCATGCAGCTGCCGAACAGCGGCGTGCCCGCCTGCGCGCGCTCGCGCAGCAGCTCATCCAGGCCCAGCTCCCGTATCGTCCTCATCGCCGCCGGGAAGGCTCCCACGCCGGGCAGCACCAGGCCGTCGGCTTCGCGCAGCTCATCGTGGTTGCGGCTGATGGTGGCGCTGGCGCCCACCCGCTCCAATGCCTTCTCCACCGAGCGGCGGTTGCCCATGCCGTAATCGACGATCGCCAGCCTTGCCCCCCGCGGGCTCGCGGGGCTCATGCGCTGAGGGTGCCCTTGGTGCTCGGCACTCCCGTCTCGTCTGGGTCGATCTTCACCGCCTGGCGCAGGGCCCTTGCGAAGGCCTTGAACGCCGCCTCGATCATGTGGTGGGCATTGCTGCCCGCCGGCACCTCCAGGTGCACCGTCAGCTTGGCCGCGTTGGCCAGCGCGCGGAAGAACTCCTCCGTCAGCTCGTGCTCGAAGCCGCCCGTGGAGCCGGGGGGCAGGTCGGCGTTGAACACCGTCAGCGGGCGTCCGGAGACGTCGATCGAGCACGTCGCCCGCGCCTCGTCCATCGGCACCGTCGCGCTGCCGTAGCGGGTGATGCCCATCCTGTCTCCCAGCGCCTCATCGAGCGCCTGGCCGAGCACGATCGCGGTGTCCTCCGCGGTGTGATGGGCGCCCGTCTGCAGATCTCCCTTCACCTGCACGTCGAGGTCGAGGGCACCGTGGCGCGCGAGCAGGTCGAGCATGTGATCGAGGAAGCCCACGCCGGTCTCGCGCGTGCCCCTGCCCGTGCCTTCGAGCTTGAGCGAGAGGCGCACGTCGGTCTCGCCGGTCTTGCGCTCGATCGTGGCCTTGCGGGTCATCGCCCTGGATTCTCGCGCACGCGCGCCTCCATCGACTTGGCGTGCCACTCAAAGCCCTCCGCGCGGGCGATCGGAGCGCCTGCCCTGGCCAGCTTCGCGGCCGCCTCGGAGTCGATCCTCACCTCGGACATGCGCCGGCGGAAGTGGCGCACGGACAGGCCCGAGGCCCACTTGGCGGCGCCCTGCGTGGGCAGGACGTGGTTGGAGCCGGCGACGTAGTCGCTGAAGGCAGTGGCGCTGGCGGCGCCTACGAGAACGCAGCCGGCGCAGCGCACGAGCCCCGCCAATCCCTCGGGCTCGCTGCCCATCAGCTGGAGATGCTCGGGGGCGAAGGCGTCGGCGAGCTCGATTGCAGCGCGCGCATCGGGCACCTCGATCAGCACGCACGCCGCCGGCTGCGCCCCGGAGTGTTCGGCATCGAGACGTTGGAGCTGCTCCGCGAGCGCATCCAGCACGGCCCGCGAGGGAGATATCGCCGCCACCAGGCTGCCCTCGCCGTGCTCGGCCTGCGCGAGCACATCCAGCGCCGCCCAGCGCACGTCGGCGTCCTCGCCCAGCACCACCAGAAGGTCGCTGGGACCCGCGAAGCCGTCGATCCCGACGAGGCCCGAGACCTGGCGCTTGGCCTCCTGCACATACAGGTTGCCGGGGCCCACGATCACGTCCACGCGCGCCACCGTCTCGGTGCCGTGGGCCAACGCGGCGATGGCCTGGGCGCCGCCCATGCGGTACACCCGCTCCACCCCCAAAAGCCGGCACGTGCCGAGGATCGCGGCGTCGATCTGCCCTTCGGGGCCGGGGGGCGAGCACACGGCCACCTCCAATACACCCGCCGCGCGCGCGGTCACCACGCCCATCACGGCAGTGCTCGGGTAGGCGGCCCTGCCGCCCGGCACATATATGGCGGCGCTGCCCACGGGCACCTCCCTGAGCGTCACACGGTGGCCCTGGGGCAGCCGCACGGGCACGTCCCCGCCGAGGCCCGCCGTGGCCACCTCGGCGACGTTGGCGATCGCCACCTGCAGGCCCGCGACCACGTCCAGGGGAAGCTGCGCGATCGCCTCGTCGAGCTCCTCGGGGGGTACCGCCAGGGGACGCGGATCGCCGGGCGTGTCGTAGCGGCGCGTCGCTTCGAGCACCGCCGCATCGCCTTCCTCGCGCACGCTCAGGACGATGTCGAAGACGTCTTCGGACACCACCCGCCCCGCCGGCACCAGCGCGCGCAGGCGCTCGGCCGCGCCCGGGGGGCCGCCCAGGCGCTCCAGCTCGCTGCCATCCCAACGCTCAATGCGCATCCGAGACTCCTCCTTCTCCTTCTCCTTCCCTTTCCCCTTCTCCTCCGCTCGGCCGCCGCCGGCGCTCAGCCAGCGCCGGCACGCAGGCGCTCCAGCAGCCCGTCGATGGCCCCGGCCTTGAGCTTGTGCGCCACCGGGTTGGCGATCAGGCGCGCGGTGCACTCCAGGATCTCCTCGCGCACCACCAGATTGTTCTCGCGCAGCGTCGTGCCCGATGCCGTCAGGTCGACGATCGCCTCCACAAGCCCCGTGAGAGGCGCCAGCTCGACGCTGCCCCTGACCTCCACGATCTCCGCCTGGCGGCCCGTCTCCTCCAGGTGGCGCGCGGCGATGTTGGGGTACTTGGTGGCCACCCGCATCACCCCCAGACGGCGCAGGGCCTGCGCGGCGGGATCGGGGCCGGCGGTGGTGGCGAGCACCATCGTGCAGCGCCCATAGCCCAGATCGAGCAGCTCGTACACCTCGCGCCCGCTCCCGTGCGCTTCCCCCGGGGCGCCCTGGCTGAGGGCCTGCTCGGCCAGCACGTCCTTGCCGGTGACGCCCAGATCGGCGGCGCCTGCCTCCACGTAGGTGGGCACATCGCTGGGGCGCATCGTGATCACGCCGATGTCCTCGAAGAGGAGCTTGCGATCGTTGCCGCGCAGCTCCCGCGTGTCCAGGCCGAGGCCGGCGAGGAGGTCCACGGTGTCCTCGAAGAGCGCCCCGCGAGGCACGGCGATGGTGAGGCCGTTGGTGGGGGGCCTCATCGCGGGGTCCCCTCAGGGCCTGTCCGCCGTGCGGGCCTCATCGCGGGGCCCCCTCCTCGCGCACGGTGTGGGTGGGGCCTGTTCCACTCCCGCCCGCCTCGTCCGCCAGGGCGCCCGTCCCCCGCTCCTCGCCGGTGAGGGCGATGTGCAGCCGGTCGATGCCCAGCGCGAAGCCCACCGCGGGCAACGAGCGCCCGTAGCGGCCCAGCAGCTCGTCGTAGCGACCGCCCCCGCCCAATGGCGCCCCCAGGGCAGGGTCGTAGACCTCGAAGACCGCGCCGGTGTAGTAGCCGATGCTGCGCAGCAGACCGAGGTCGAAGATCACCCGCTCGGCCACCTTGGTGCTCAGCAGCTCGTGCACCTGGCGCATGCCGCTCACGGCCTCTGCCGCGGGCTCCGGGAGTCCGGCCAGCACCTCCGGGCCGCCGCGGCGCTGGGGGACGCTCAGCAGCAGCCTTGATGCCTCCTCGGGCAGGCCCGAAGCGGCCAGGAGCCTTTCCAGCGCCACGAAGTCGCGCCGGGCGAGCGTGGCCAGGAGCTCGGGGCGCGCCCCCTCGGGCACCTGGAGGCTGGCCATCAGCGCGCCGAACAGCGAGGCGTCGCCGACGCCCACGCGGTAGCCCTTCAGGCCGACCGCGTCCAGCGCGTCGCACATAACGGTCAGGGCCTCCGCCGTGCCCTGCGGCGCGGGCGAGCCGATCAGCTCGATGCCCGCCTGCAAGAGCTCGCGCGGCTGCCCGCGCTGAGGGCGCACGCCGCGGTAGCAGTGCGCCACGTAGGAGAAGCGCAGGGGCGGCTCCACGGTGGGATAGCGCGTGGCCACCACGCGCGCGATCGGCACCGTCATGTCCGAGCGCAGCACGAGCACCGCCCCGGACTCGTCGAACACGCGATAGGCGGGCCGCGCCTCGGCCATGTCCGCGCGGGCCAGCACCGCCTCGTACTCCAGCGCGGGCGTGGAGATCTCGCCGTAGCCGTGCGCGTCGAAGACGCCCCGCAGGGCCTCGGTGATGACGTGCACCTCGCGCGTCTCGTCGGGCAGGACGTCGCGGGTGCCGCTGGGGATGCGGTGGATCATGGCCTGGGCAGAGGGAAGGTCGGGAGCGTGGAGCCCATGCAGCCTATCCAGCCGTGCCTCCGCGCCCCGGGCGTGATGGTGCCGCTATGCGTGCAACGCCGGTTCGGTGGCCACGCGCTCGATGTTCGCACCCAGCTCGCGCAGGCGCTCGTCGATGCGCTCGTAGCCGCGGTCGATCTGGCGGATGTTGCCTATTTCGCTGCGCCCCTGCGCGCAGAGGGCCGCCAGCAGCATGGCCATGCCCGCGCGGATGTCGGGCGACTCCACGCGCTCGCCGCGCAGCCGCCGCGGGCCGGTGACGATCGCGCGGTGGGGGTCGCACATGACGATGTCCGCGCCCATCAGGATCAGCTTGTCGGTGAAGATCAGGCGGTTCTCGAACATCCACTCGTGCACGAGGATCGAGCCCTCGGCCTGCGTGGCCAGGGCCACCGCGATCGACGTCAAATCGGCGGGGAACGCCGGCCAGGGACCGTCCTGGATCTTGCTCTTGTATTCGCCGTGATCGGACTGCGCCACCAGCCGCTGGCCGCCGGGCACGATCACGTCGTTGCCCTCCAGCTCGCTGCGCAGCCCCAGGCGCTCGAACACCAGGCGGATCATGCGCAGATCGCCGGGCACGGTGTCCCTGATGCGCAGCTCCCCCCCAGTGACGCCGGCCAGCGCCATGAAGCTGCCGATCTCGATGTGATCGGGCGCCACCTGATGGTGGCAGCCGTGCAGGCGCTCGGCGCCGTTGACGGTGAGGAGGTTCGAGCCGATGCCCTGGATGTCGGCGCCCATCTTCACCAGCATCCGCGCCAGGTCCTGCACGTGAGGCTCGCAGGCGGCATTGCCGATCACGGTCGCCCCGGGGGTGAGGGCGGCGGCCATGAGGGCGTTCTCGGTGGCCATCACCGAGGGCTCGTCCATGAACACATCCGTGGGGCGCAGGCCCTTGGGAGCGCTGAGCACGATGTCGCGCCCGCACACCGCCGTGGCGCCCATCGCGCGGAAGGCGTCCAGGTGGGGGTCCAGGCGCCGGCGCCCGATCACATCGCCCCCCGGCGGTGGCATCACCGCGCGCCCAAAGCGCGCCAGCAGCGGGCCGGCCAAAAGGAAGGAGGCGCGGATCTGCTCCGCCAGCTCGGGGTGGACCTCCACGTCGTGCACTCCCGCGGCGCACAGCGCCACCTCATTGGCGGCGCGCCAGGCCACGCGCACGCCGATGGCTTCGAGGATCGCCAGCATCGCCTCCACGTCGCGTATGCGCGGAACGTTGGCAACCACCACCTCCTCGTCGGTGAGCAGGGAGCCGGCGAGGATCGGCAGCGCGCCGTTCTTGTTTCCGGCGGGAACCATCGTGCCGGACAGCGGTACGCCGCCTTCGATTACGAACTTCTCCATGGGCATGATGCGCCGCCGCCGGCCCCACACGGGGGAGCCCGCCGAGCGCCTGCCAAGCGTAACAGCCATCCTGAGGGGATCAGTTCGCGTGCGGGGCGCGGGGACCTGCCTGGGCGGGGCGATGACTTTAAACGGGCATACAACCGGATCGCCTCGCGGGTCCACACAACCACGGTCATGCAACTCTCGTTGCAGTCCGAGCGCTACGATTTGGCTTGTCGAAGCGGTTTTTGGATGCGAGACCCGATGCGTACGTATGTTCGGCTCCGTTCCGTCCGATATCGCCCCTACTCTACGAACATATGTTCTCCCCTGTCCCCCATCTTCTGCGCAACGCCCTCGACCTCGCGGTTGCCCTGCTGACGCTCGAGGACGGCGAGGAGGCCCGCCGGGAAGTCGAATGGGAGGGGCGCTGTCCTGAGCGGAGCAGACGCCTTTCGGCCCCGGCGGCCTCCCGCGCAAAGCAGCGCATCGGTCCCTTCGGTCTGGAGCCGTCAGGACTCAGCGCGGCCGCGGGACTCAGCGCGGCTCGAGTATCACCATTGGCAGCTCACGAGTGGCGATCGACTTGTAGTGCTCGTAGCCGCTGTAGAGCGTCACGAAACGCGGCCACAGCTCGCTGACCTCCTGCTCGGTCGCCGCGCGGGCGCGCACCGGGTGCGAATGGCCCCGTACGAACGCCTCGGCCTCCGGCTGGTCCTGCAGGTTGTGCCACCAGCCCGGCGTGTGCTTGGCGGCGCCATTGGAGGCCACCACCGCGTAGCCGTCGCCGTGGATGAGGCAGAACATCGGCGAGTCGCGCAGCTTGCCGCTCCGCCGCCCACGGGTGCGCAGCACGAGCACGTCGCCCTTTACGCCCAGCACGCGTCCCGTGATCCTGCCGCCGGTGATGCGCAGGATGCGCGCGTGCAGGCGTGTGGCCGCGCCCGCGCCGGGCCTGGCGGCGAGGTGGGGGCTGACCTTGGCGTAGACATCGGCGATGGTGAGCATCCGCGAGACATCCTATAGCGCGCCATCTCGACCGGCCAGATGAAACGGGCCGCCCGAAGGCGGCCCGTGATGAAAAACCGGCGGCGTCCTACTCTCCCAGGCCCTTGCGAGCCAAGTACCATCGGCGCTGAGGGGCTTAACTGCTCTGTTCGGAATGGGAAGAGGTGTTTCCCCCTCGCCAAGGCCACCGGAAAAAGTCGAGAGACCTCGCCTCCCCGGTCCTTCAAAACTGCACAGCGCCACAAACGGGTATCACCTGTAGACCATATCCCGTGCAGAGCACAGGAAAAATCCGTCAAGCCCTCGAACCATTAGTACCGGTCTCCTGCGGACGTTACCGTCCTTCCAGATCCGGCCTATCAACCTGGTGGTCTACCAGGGGTCTTACTCCCTCTAGGGGATGGGAGAGCTCATCTCGAGGTCGGCTTCCCGCTTAGATGCTTTCAGCGGTTATCCGATCCACACGTAGCTAGTCTGCTATGCCCTTGGCAGGACAACAGATACACCAGAGGTGCGTTCATCCCGGTCCTCTCGTACTAGGGACAACTCCTCTCAACTCTCCAACGCCCACGGCAGATAGGGACCGAACTGTCTCACGACGTTCTGAACCCAGCT
>CAZOQI010000030.1:0-23929 GCA_964582105.1 uncultured Solirubrobacteraceae bacterium | reverse complement strand
GCGGTGCTCAAGCAGAACGTGAAGATCGCGGTGACGGGTTGCGCGAAGGCGAAGAAGGCGCGCAAGCCCAGGAAGCGCCGGAAGGCGAAGAAGAAGTAGGCGGGAGGGGTGTTCATGTCCGCCCGTGAGGTGAAGGCCGGGTCGCGCAAGAAGGCGCGGCCGGCTGCTGATGGCCTGCCGCGGGAGCACGTGAGTGAGATCCAGCGGATGCGTATCCTCTCCGCGATGGCCGAGGTCGCTTCGGAAAAGGGCGCGGGGTCGGTCACGGTCGCGCACGTCGTGACCCGCGCGGGTGTATCGAGGCGCACGTTCTATGACCTGTTCGCCGACCGCGAGGAGTGTTTCCTGGCGGCGTTTGAGGAAGCGATCGGCCGCCTCAGCGCGCGGGTGATCGAGGCGTACGAGCACGAGAGCAATTGGCGTGAGCGGATCCGCGCGGGGTTGTGGGCGCTGCTCGTGTTCCTGGACGAGGAGCCCGCGACCGCGAGGCTGTGCGTGGTGGAGTCCCTCGCGGCCGGCCCAAGGGTGCTGGAGCGCCGCGCGGTCGTGCTTCGGGCGCTCGTCAGGGCGATCGACGAGGGCCGCTGCGAGGGACGCTCCGCGACGCCGCGCAAGTCAACCCAGCTGCCCCCCCTCACGGCGGAGGGAGTCGTCGGCGCCGTGCTGTCCGTGATCCACACGCGCCTCTCAGAGCCCCGCGCGAAGCCCCTCACGGGCCTTCTGGGCGAGTTGATGGGCGTGGTCGTGATGCCCTACCTCGGTCAAGCGGCGGCACAGAAAGAGCTCAGTAGACCGGCCCCTACCCTCCCCACAAAAACTCCCCACGCACGCCGCGACCCGCTGGATGGGCTGGAGATGCGGATCACCTACCGGACGGTGCGCGTGCTGATGGTGATCGCCGAGCACCCCGGCGCGAGCAATCGCAAGGTCGCGGCCGAGGCCGGGATAACCGACCAGGGGCAGGTGTCGAAGCTGCTGGCGCGCCTCGAGCACCTCGGCCTGATCGAGAACGGGGGCGGCGGCGCCGACAAGGGCGCGCCGAACGCCTGGGGGCTGACCGCGCGCGGGGGGCAGGTCGAGGGAGCGATCGCGGTGCAGAGGAGCCCGCGGGTCGGATAGGGGGCCAGGGGCGATAGCCTGGGCGGGCGGTGCCGGAGAGCTTCTACGTAACCACCCCGATCTACTACGTCAACGCGGCGCCGCACCTGGGGCACGCATACACGACGATCGCGGCCGATGTGATGGCGCGCCACCATCGTCAGCGCGGCGAGGAGGTGTTCTTCCTGACGGGGACCGACGAGCACGGGGAGCCCGTGGCCGACGCGGCGCACGCGCTGGGGGTGGCGCCGCAGGAGCTCGCGGACAGGAACGCCGAGCGCTTTCGCGCGCTGGCGCCGAGGCTGGGGGCGAGCAACGACTTCTTCATCCGCACCACCGACTCCGAGCACATGGCCAAGGTGCAGGAGGTGCTGAGCAAGGTGCGCGATAACGGCTTCGTGTACGAGGGCGTGTACGAGGGCTGGTACTGCCCGCGCTGCGCTGACTTCAAGACGGAGAGCGAAATCGACGCGGGCAGGCTGTGCCCGATTCACCACATCGCGCTGGTGCGGGAAAAAGAGGAGAATCACTTCTTCGCGCTCTCGCGCTTTCAGGAGCGCCTGGAAGAGCTCTACCGAGAGCGCCCCGATTTCGTGGCGCCGCGCACGCGCTGCAACGAGGCGCTGTCGTTCATCAAAGGGGGCCTGCACGACGTGCCGCTCACGCGGCGAAGGCTGACGTGGGGGGTGCCGGTGCCGTGGGACTCCGAGCACGTGTTCTATGTGTGGTTCGATGCGCTGCTCAATTACTATTCGGCGCTGTCCTATGCGCAGCCGGGCGAGGACCTCACGCCGAAGTTCTGGCCGGCGAGCTGTCATTTGATCGCCAAGGAAATACTGCGCTTTCACACCGCCTACTGGCCGGCGCTGCTGATGGCCGCCGAGATCGAGCTGCCGCAGAGGGTCTTCGTGCACGGGTATCTGCTGATGGAGGGCGAGAAGATGAGCAAGTCGCTGGGGAACGTGCTCGATCCGTTCGCGGCGATCGACCGCTATGGCGCGGATGCGCTGCGCTTCTATCTGCTGCGCGATGTGAGCTTCGGGCAGGACGGGTCGGTGTCCACCGCCGCCTTGGAGGGGCGCTATGAGAGCGAGCTGGCGAACGAGTACGGCAACCTCGCCAGCCGCACGTTGGCGATGGTGGCGCGCTATCGCGAGGGCGTGGTCGCGCGTGGGGCGGGGTGGGCGCCGGACCCCGCCATTGCGGATGACTTCACCGGCCTGGCCGAGCGCGTGAGCGAGCTGATCGACGGCGTGGAGCTGACGAGTGCGCTCGAGGAGATCTGGGCGCGCGTGCGGCGGCTCAATCGCTACGTGGAGGAGCAGGCCCCGTGGGGGCTCGCCAAGGACCCCTCGCGCGCGGGGGACCTCGATCGCGTGCTCGGCACCCTGCTCGAGGGATTGCGCGTGGTGACGGTCCTGCTGCACCCCTATCTCCCCGCGAGCACCGTGCGCCTGCTCGATGCCATCGGCGCTCCCGACCTCGCGCTCGCCGGCGCGAAGCTGGGGGCCGGCCCGGAGGCCGAGCGCACCATTGCTGCGATCGACCCCCTTTTCCCGCGGGTGCCGGAGGGATAGCGCCCCCCGAATGGAGTGATGGCGCCCCCGAATGCGCTCATGATGCGTAAATGATCGACAGTCACACACATCTGGATCAGTGCGAGGCGCCCGAGGCCGAGCTGGTCGAGCGCGCGGTCGCGGCGGGCGTGAAGAAGATGCTCACGGTGGGCACCGACGGAGCGTCCTGCCGCGCGGCGCTCGCGGCGGCGGAGGCGTTTCCGCAGGTGTGGGCGGCCGTGGGCAGGCATCCGAATTACGCAAAGGGGTTCGACGACGCCGACCTCGCGGAGCTCAAGGCCCTGGCGGCTCACCCGCGCTGTGCGGCGATCGGCGAGACGGGGTTGGATTTCCACCGCGATTACGCCCCGCGCGCTGATCAGGAACGCGCCTTTGGCGCGCAGATAGAGCTCGCGCGCGAGCTGGGCAAGCCGCTCGTGATTCACACGCGCGCGGCGCAGGACGCGACCCTCGATACGCTCGCGTCGCAGGCGCAGGGCGTGAGCGTGGTGATGCACTGCTTCTCGATGCCCGAGCGGCTGGAGGAGTGCATCGAGCGCGGCTACGCGATCTCCTTCGCGGGCAATGTGACATACAAGAGCGCGGTTGACCTCCAGGCGGCCGCGCGGCGCGTGCCCGGCGAGCATCTGCTGGTCGAGACCGACGCTCCCTATTTATCCCCCCTACCGATGCGCAAATATAAGAACGAGCCGTCGTTCGTGGCCCACACTCTGCATTTTTTGGAGGATTTGAGGGTGGCGCACGGTGAGCTTGGGGCCGTGGTGGAGGGCAACGCCGCGCGTGTCTTTCGATGGTGAGGGCCGCGGGGAGGCGGGCGCGGGAGCTGGGCCAGAACTTCCTGCGCGATGCGAACATCCTCGGCGTGATCGCGCGGGAGAGCGCGCTGGAGGCGGAGGATGTGGTGCTGGAGATAGGCGGGGGCGAGGGGGCGCTGTCCACCTTTCTGGCGGCGCGCGTGGCGTGGGTGCACGTGGTGGAGGTCGACGAGCGGCTGCGCGAGGCGCTGGAGGGGGCGCTTGAGCCATTTGCGAACGTGCGCGTGTGCTGGGCCGATGCGATGCGCGTGGATTTCACCGCAATGCAGCCGGCGCCGACGAAGGTGGTGGCAAACCTTCCCTATGGGATCGCCGCGGGGGTGCTGCTGCGCACGATCGAGCAGCTGCCGGGCGTGGGCACGTGGGTGGTGATGGTGCAGCGCGAGGTGGGCGAGCGCCTGGCGGCCGCGCCGGGTGGCCGGACATATGGCGTCACCTCGGTGCTGGCGCAGCTGGCCGGTGAGGTGCGCGTGGTGAGGCACATTCCCCGTACGGTGTTCCGCCCCGTCCCGAACGTGGATTCGGCGCTGGTGAAGATCGTGCGCAGCGCTCCCGCCGCCCCGCCGCAGGTGCGCCGTCTGGTGCACGGCGCCTTTGCGCACCGGCGCAAGGCGATGGCGCGCTCGCTGGCGCTGGCGGGGTTTGAGCGCAATCGCGAGCAGATCCGCGCGGCGTTGGTGGCGCTCGGGCACCCCGCGGACGTGCGCGCCGAGCGGCTGTCGCCGCGGGACTTCGAGGCGCTGGCGCGGGCGCTGGAGCTATGAGCGACCTGCCGTTGCGAGCGTTGGCCCCGGCCAAGATCAATCTGGGCCTGTGGGTGGGGCCCGTGCGGAACGATGGCCGCCACGAGCTCGTGAGCGTGATGCAGTCGATCTCGCTCGCGGATGAGCTGTGGCTCGAAGCGGCGCTGGGCGGTGCGGCGGAGCCGGGCGATGCGACGGGGGCGCTGGGGAATGCGCCGGGTGCGCCGGGCGATGCGGCTGGGGCGTCAGGGGATGCGACTGGGGCGCCGGGCGGTGCGGCGAGGGACGAGGTGGTGTGTCCGGGTGTTCCAGGCCCGCCCGCCCACAACCTGGCGGCCCGCGCCCTGGCGGCCTTCCGCGCGGCGGCCTCCTGGGACGCCCCGCCGTTGCGCCTGAGCATCGACAAGCGCATCCCGCTGGCCGCGGGGTTGGGTGGAGGCTCGGCCGACGCCGCCGCGGCGCTGCGCCTGGCCGTTGCCGCATCGGGGCTGGGCGATGAGTCGCTGCTGCTGGAGGCGGCGAGCGAGCTGGGCGCGGACGTCCCCGCGCAGGTGCGCCCGGGCCGCTGGCTGGCCACGGGCGCGGGCGAGCGCCTGGAGGCGCTGCCGGACCCGGTGTCCCCTTTCGGGGTGCTGGTGCTGCCCGTGGCGGCGGAGCTTTCGAGCGCGGCGGTGTACGCCGAGCTGGACCGCTTGGGCGGGGTCCGCTCGCGGGCCTTCCTGGAGGAGCGCCGCCGCGCGTTGCACGCCGCGCTGGACCTCGGCATGTCGCTACCCGCCGATGGCGAGCTGCTGCACAACGACCTCCAGGATGCGGCCCGTTCCCTGTGCCCGGCGATCGGGCAGGCGCTCGACGCGGCCCGCGAGGCGGGGGCCGACGCGGCATTCGTGAGCGGCAGCGGCCCGACCGTGGTGGGCCTGTTCGGGCGAGCCAATGGCCTCGCCGCGGCAGGGCGCGCCGCCGCGGACCTCGAGGGCCGCATCCCCGCTCCGCTCGTGGCCGCGCCGGTGGGTGGGGAGTTCGCGGCGGTGAGCGGCCTCTCCATCGGTAACAATTAGGCTCGTGAGCGGAATGGCGGTATCAGGCTTGTGAGCAGGACGGCGGTATCCGATCTGGTGGCGGTGTGCGCGGGCGTGTTCGGGCTGGCGGTGTACGCCGGGCTGATCCTGGCGCCGGCGTGGTCGGCATACACGCGCGTGTGGGAGCGGCTGGCGGCGGCGGTGCTGTCGCTGTATGTGCTCGCGGTGTTCGTGGGCATCGGCGTGGCCGGGGCGCTGGTTGTCATCTACAACTGGGGCTGAGGCCATGAGCGATGACGGCCGTGGGGACGACCGGCCCGCGGGCGATTCAGATCCCTCCGCCGGCGCGGGCCCCTCCTCCGGCTCGGATCGGGAGGCGGAGGCGAAGCGCCCCGTGACCGACCTGGAGGCCCTGGACGCCGTGACCGAGGCGGTGGAGTCGGGCGCGGGCCTGCCCGAGGTGGTGCGGGCGGCGGCCAAGGCCCTGCAGGCGAGCCTGGCCGTGAGCGACGCCTGGGGCGCGACGCTGGCGGTGGCGGCCCGCTCGCCGGCGGACGAGCGCACGCTGCTGGCGGGGGGCGAGGGGGTGGCGAGCATCCCCCTGCGCGTGGCCGACGTGGTTGTGGGCGCGCTGCACGTGCGCGCCCGCGCGCAGCCGAGCGCCTCGGTGCGCAGGCTGCTGGTGACGATGATCGCCTCCGAGGTGGAGCGCGTGAGGGCTCCGGAGCGCGCCTCGGAGACCGCGGCGGCGGACTTCCTGCGCGCGGTGCTCGGCCGCAGGCTCACGGACCGCGAGGAGCTGCTGGCGCGCGCGCGCCAGCTGTCGCTGGAGATCGGGGAGGGGGCCAGCATGATCGTGGCGCGCGCCCGGCCGCAGGCGCCCACCGAGGAGGGCTGGCGCGGGCGCGTGAGGGCCGTGGCCGAGCGGGGCGCGCGGGGCGCGGTGAGCCGCTCGATCGCCGCGCTGAGCGAGCGCGAGGGCGTGGCGGGCGCAGAGGTGCTGCTGCTGGTGCCCGGCGCGGAGGAGCCCGTCGCGGCGCGCGCCGCCGAGGGGGTGCTGCGCGAGATGCGGGCCACGCTGGCGGGCTTCACGTTCGCCGTGGGTCGCAGCCGCATCGCCGCGGACCCGGCCGAGCTGGGGCGCGCGGCCAGCGAGGCGCTGCTGGCGGCCAACGTGGCCGAGGGCGGCGCGCACGACGGTCCATTGGCGTTCGATCAGACCGGGGCCTACCGCCTGCTTTTGTCGGCGATGAGCGAGAACCCGCAGGAGCTGCAGCGCTTCTACGGCGAGACGGTCGAGCCGCTCGTGGCCTACGACGAGCAGTATGAGACCGACCTGGTTGGCACCCTCGCGGCCTTCCTGGAGGCCGATGGCAACGTGGCGGGCACGGCGCAACGCCTGTTCACCCATCGCCACACGATCTACTACCGCCTGGAGCGCGTGCGCGACCTGTCGGGCCTGGACGTCTCCTCCAGCGACGGCCGCGAGAAGCTCAGCCTGGGCCTGAAGGCGATGCGCGTGCTCGGCATCGCCTCCGCCGGTGGCCCCGCCTCGGAGGCCGGCGCGGGCGGCGGGCGCGTGCCGCGAGGGTCGGGGCGGCGCGGGTGAGAGGACTCAAGGATAAGCTGGGTGTGGCCGAAGAGAGCTGAAGGCAAGATGCGGCGCGCGCTCTGTGACACCAAGCTGGCCACCGCCCTGGCGGCATTCGCCGCCGTGGGCGCCCTGATCGCGGGTGCCGTGGCGATGAGCGGCTGCGGCGCCTCGGCCACGCTCGACCCGATCGCCCGCGCGGCGGAGGTCTCCAGCCAGCAGTCCGGCGCCAGGATCGCCATGACGATGCAGTTCTCCGCGCCGGCGCTTGGAGGCGGGGCCAGCTACACGATCACCGCCGATGGCTCCTTCGACGAGAAGGCGCGCAGCGGCGAGATGACGATGGATCTCTCGCAGATCCCCGGTCTGTCAGCGCTGCCCGGCGGCGCCGGCAATGGCCAGATCCAGATGGTGTTCCTCTATCCGGTGATCTACATGAACATGCCCTTCCTGGCGGGCAGGCTGCCGGAAGGCAAGACATGGATGAAGCTCGACATCACCAAGGCCGCGTCGGCGGCCGGCATCGACGCCTCCTCGCTGTCCTCGATCGAACAGAGCGACCCCACCCGGTTCCTCGACTACCTGCGCTCGAGCTCCGGCGGGGTGATCTCGCTCGGCGGCGCCACGGTCGACGGCGTCGCCACCACCCACTATCGCGCGACGCTGCAGCTCAGCCGCATCCTCGCAAGCCTCCCCGGCGGCGAGCAGGCGGCCGCCAAGACAGCCCTGGAAAAGCTCGGCACCGCGGGCGCCATTCCCGTCGAAGTGTGGATCGACGCCCAGAGCCGCGTGCGCCGCATGCAGATGGCCTTCAGCGGCCTCGGCGCCTCAGCGGGCGCGGCCGCGGGCGCGAGCTTCTCGATCACGATCGACTTCAAGAGCTACGGCCCCGTTGCACCGGTGCTCGCCCCGCCCGCGAGCCAGGTGTTCGACGCCAGCTCGATGGTGGCCTCGGGCATTCAGGGCAGCGGCGCCGTCACGGGCGGCTGAGCACCGGTTCAGCCCCCGCGGGCGGACCTCGCCGCGAAGATGCGCCGGCCGAGCTCGAGCGTATAGGTGGCGCCGGCGAGCCCCCGGGAGAGCGCGCTGGGGGCCGCGGGGGTGACGCCCACGCCGATGTCGCGGAAGCGGGGGGTGAGGATGATGGCGCGGTGGGGGATCGAGCTCATCCAGGCGCGCACCATCGCCGCGGGGGTGGCGAGCGGCCCTGTGGCCCAGCCGATGTTCTGCGCGCTGTTCACGCGCGCCGCGCCGCTCGGATAGGGGCTGGCGAGGATCCGTTGCATCGGCGTTTGGCCCGAGATGCTGTTGTCGCCGAAGTAGTCCCCCGCGACCATGTCCCGGGTCTGGCTCGTGGCCACGCTCTGCAGGGGCCGGTTCAAGCGCAGCGGGCGCAGACGGTGGGCGGCCCGCACCTGCTCGACCAGGCAGAACGTCGCCGCGTCGATCTGGGCGAGGTTCGCGGAGGTCG
The DNA here is from genome assembly GCA_964582105.1 of uncultured Solirubrobacteraceae bacterium. GTDB lineage: Bacteria > Actinomycetota > Thermoleophilia > Solirubrobacterales > Solirubrobacteraceae > Palsa-744. The sequence continues at coordinate 15,615 of CAZOQI010000030.1, read as the reverse complement.
GCTGCAGGTTGGAGTTCACGCAGCCCTTCGCCGCCCTGCGGGGCGGGGCCTTGGCGGCCTCCACAGGGGCAGCGGCCAGGGCGATGGCTAAAATGAAGGCGCCGCACCATGCGGCTGCCGCACGACCTCGTGGGCATAGGTGCAGATGTCGCCTGATGCTCGTGTTCATACCCGCCCGCGCTCCCCCTCGGTGGAGCGCAGGGATAGTTGCAGAATCGAGCGCTGCAAGTGTTATGGCGGCGTTGTGCGCCGGCCGGCGAGGTCACGACGGGGCCACATGGCAAGATCCACCCACCCTGGGGGGTCGTCCAATGGCAGGACATCAGGTTTTGGTCCTGAGAATCGGGGTTCGAATCCCTGCCCCCCAGTGTTGTTGTTACAACAGGAGTAGGTTGTTCCACCGGCGCTTGGCTCAGGGCATGGCACCAAGGCGGTCTGCCCGTGCCGCGTCGCGGCCCAACTCGATCAAGCGCTTGCTTTGCCGGCGAACCGCTGTCGGGCGGCCTGCCGTGAGACTCCAAGGGCCAGTGCGATGTGATTCCAGGATCTCCGTGTGCCATATGTCCGCGTCGGCGACGCCATGCTTCCGCGCTGGGTCGCCGATCCTCACGCAGACAATATAGCTTGTCTGTCTGTGGTCGCTGCCGGCGGCTCGCTCTGGGAAGCCCAAAATCTAGATTTCTGATTTGCGCAGAGCGGTAGCCTCTGGCGAGTGCGGCGCGATCGATTCTGGGGCCTCATCGCCTTAGCAGGCTAATGTTTGGATCGATGACGGAGCAGGCCAAGCAGCTGTCTCATGACCAGGAGGGAGAGCGGGTGCGGCGGCAGCGGCTGCGCGCAGACGGGCAGCGACCGCTTGTTGTGAACCTCCAGGAGACGATTGCGTTGACACGCAAGCTGTTCGAATTGCGCGACGCAGCGCGGCGTGCCCGTTGAGCGCACCGTCGTTCGACCAGCTTCTCGTCCGTCTCGTTCAGGCGGATGTCCGCTTCGTCGTCATTGGCGGCCTGGCGCTGGGATCGTGGGGCGTCGTGCGGGGAACGAAGGATTGCGACATCGTGCCCGACCCGGCGCCTGAGAACCTCGCCAGGCTTGCACGCCTTGTAGCCGAGTTCGGTGGCCACGTCCAGTTGGGCGAGTCGCTGCTCGGCTCCGAGCATTCCATCGCGGCGCTGCTTCGCAGCGGCGAACGGGCGTTGATCGCCACGCAGCTCGGGGATTTGGATGTGGTTCAGGGCCTCGATGGCGTCCTGCCATACGCTGAGCTTCGCGCGAGGGCAATTGATGTCGAGATGGCGGGTGTAACGATTGCAATATGCGCGCTGGATCACCTTCGGACGATGAAGCAGGCCGCTGGGCGTCCACGCGACCTCGTTGACTTGGACGACCTCGACGCTGCTCAGCCAGATCGGGATTGAGACGAGGCGGGCGGGCTTGTCAGCGATCTGCTTGGCGGATCGCCTCTGCCGCACGGTGTCGCGCCTCCCGCCCAACCGGCTCCATCAGCGCCTCCAGCAGCCGGTCCAGCGCCGGAAAGTGGTTCGCAGGTCGTACCGATCGCCCAGTGTTGTTGTTTTTACAACAGGACTTGGTTGTTCCCGGCGGTGGGCTCAGGGCATGGCACCGAAGCGGTCTGTCGTGCCGCGTCGCGGCCCAGCTCGATCAAGCGCTTGCTTTGCCGGCGAACCGCTGTCGGGCGGCCTGCCGAGAGACTCCAAGGGCCAGCGCGATGTGATTCCAGGATCTACCGTGCGCCCGAGCGAGGAGCACAGCCTCACGTAGACGCGCGTCATCTGCGCGTACCGCCTCGGCTGCTGTTGCGATCGCGCGTAGGTCGTTGGTCCCTTCGACTCTGGCCGTCGCCGGGTCCAGCGTCTCGGCGAGCCGCTCAAATCGCTCGGCGGCCTGCCCGATTTCCTTGTCCGTGTGTAGCGTCATCGCCACCTCATCAGAGGAACTCGTAGAACTTGGGTCGTAGTGGCTGGGCGTGAATGACGACCGGGTCGTCTCCCTCGATGTCGAGGACGCCCACCTCCAGCAGCGCCCATCGGACGCCGGGCCGATGAGCATGGTCAAGTCGTCGTCCAAGACGCCCCGCCTCATCGTATTGCGTAACGTGTGCCATATGTCCGCGTCGGCGACGCCATGCTTCCGCGCTGGGCCGCCCGATCCTCACACAGACAATATAGCTTGTCTATCCGTGGTCCCGTCTGCTCGGCGAATCGCCATTGCCGCGCGTCGCCGCGCCTCCCGCCCGACCGGCTCCACGAGAAGCTGAACCAACGCCTCAAGGTCAGCTGGAGGGTTCAAAGGTCGTCCCGATCGCCCAGTCCCAGGTTTTGGCTCTGCCAAGCCAAAATCTAGATTTCGATTGGCCAATGGCCAACCAGGCCAGATGGGCAGGCCAACCAGGCCAGATGGGCAGGCTTTGGCTACGCCGCCGCGGCGCGCTGCTGTGCTCGTGCGTACAGCGTCTCGGGGGCGATGTCGGCGTCGTTGGGCCAAACGATCGTGCCCGCCTCGGCGTCCGCGCGCAGACGCGCGAAGTAAGCAGGGTCGCGCAGCGGCTCGAACACGCCGCCATAGTCGAGCAGGTAGGAGAGATCGACGTTGGCCGTGGTGCCGTCCTCGAACCGGACGTGCACGGCGTACCCATCAAGCGGCTGGGCCTCGGTCAATAGGGGCGTGCTGCGCATCACCGTAAATGGTAGACCGTTCAGCGCAACGGCTCGATTGGAACCAGCGGCTGGTGGCTGCGAGCGCGGACCCAGTTCTCGCGCAGTTCTGGCTGGTGTGTTCGGCTCGGCGACGCGGTTCTCGACATCGCGCTCGATGACCAGGAAGTCCAGATCGCTGTCGCGCGTAAGCTCACGAGGAGAGGGGTTACGAGTTCCATAGATAGAAACGACGCTGGACACGGGAATGGCGACTTGCGATGATCGGGCGCAGCCGACCCCCATCACGCTAGGAGAGCCGCATGCCCCTGACGACACGCATGATCAAGAAGTACGGATGGCGCCCGGATCTGCCCGACCACCGCGATCGCATCTACAACCTCGAGGAGTCGATCCTGAGCGCTCCTGCGCTGCCGCCCAAGTTCTCGCTGCGCGAAGAGATGCCCAAGGTATACAACCAGGAGGAACTCGGCTCGTGCACGGCCAACGCGATAGCGGCGGTCCTGGAGCACCAGGCGATGCGCGAAGCCAAGCCCGAAGATACGCCCTCGCGGCTGTTCATCTACTACGGGGAGCGCGAAATCGAGGGAACGATCGAAACGGACTCCGGCGCGCAGGTCCGCGATGGCATCAAGGTCGTGGCCACCGAGGGGGCCCCGCCCGAGGTTCCGGACTGGCCCTACGACATCAAGAGGTTCGCCGAGCGTCCGCCCGAAAAGGCCTATCAGGACGCCAAGTTGGAGAAGGCCGTCAAGTACCAGCGGATCATCCCCGGTGGACACGGCGCGCCCATCCGCACCGCCGTGCACGCCCACCATCCGATCGCGTTCGGCTTCTCCGTGCCGTCCTCGTTCGAGGGCGGGGCCTGGAATCCCGCCACACAGGTGCTTCCCCTGCCTGAACCGGGCGAAAAATCCATTGGCGGGCACGCCGTGGCGATCGTCGGCTGGGACTTCTCACGGGCGAGATTCCCCGACAACGACGCCGTGGAGATCCGCAACAGCTGGGGCGGGGAATGGGGCGACAGCGGCTACTTCTGGATGGACGCCGAATGGTTCAACCCCAACAACAGCCTCACGAGCGACTTCTGGGTGATCACGCTGGTGTAGCGCAGGGGTGCGCTACCGCGAGCACGAGCGCGTGGCGGTGGCGTATTAGAGTCCCCGGGCATGAGCGCGCCCACCATCCTGATCCTGGCCGCCGGCCAGGGCACGCGCATGCGCTCGGCCACACCGAAGGTGCTGCACGAGCTGTGCGGGCGCCCGATGGTGCTGTGGCCGGTGGCGGCGGCGCTGCAGGCGGGCGCGGGGAGGGTGGTCGTAGTGGACTCGCCGGCGCGGGCGCTGGAGGGAGTGCTGCCCGAGGGGGTGGGGCTGGTGGTGCAGCCGCAGGCGAACGGCACCGGCGGGGCCGTCGTGGCGGCGGCCGCTGAGATCGACCCCGGGGCGGCGGTGGTGGTGCTGAGCGGGGACGTGCCGCTGGTGAGCGCGCAGGCGATCGCGGAGCTGCTGGCGGCGCACGCCGCGACCCCGATGCCGGCCACGATGGCCACGACCGTGCTCGAGGACCCCGCCGGATACGGGCGCGTGGTGCGCGACGGCGCGGGCAACGTGCTGCGCGTGGTGGAGACCAAGGAGCCCGGCGATGCCTCATCCGAGGAGCTCGAGATCCAGGAGGTGAACACCGGCATCTACGCCTTCGACGGCGAGGCGCTGCTGGGCGCGCTGGGGCGTCTGACGGCCGATAACGCCCAGGGCGAGCTGTATCTGCCGCAGGCGCTCGACATCCTGCGCGGCGACGGCCACACGGTCGCCGGGCACATCGTGGACGATCCCGGGCTGGTGCTGGGCGTGAACGATCGCGTGGGCCTGGCCGGGGTGCGAGCGCTGGCGCAGAGAGCGATCCACGAGCGGCACATGCGCGCGGGCGTCACCATCGTGGAGCCCGCCGCCACCGTCATCGACGTCGATGTGGAGATCGGCCGAGACACCACGATCGAGCCGTTCACGACGATCAGGGGCGCCACGAGGATCGGCGCCGGCGCCACCATCCGGCACTCCTACGTGATCGACAGCCTGATCGAGGACGGCGTGAGCGTGGGCCCCTTCGCCTACCTGCGCCCCGGCACGCATCTGCGCGCGGGCGCCAAGGTGGGCACGTTCGTGGAGGTCAAGAACTCCGACATCGGCGCGGGCGCCAAGATCCCCCACCTCTCCTACATCGGCGACGCCGACGTGGGCGAGGGGACCAACCTGGGCGCGGCCACGATCACCGCCAACTACGACGGCAATGCCAAGCACCGCACGACGATCGGCCGGCGCGTGCGCACCAGCGTGGACACGACCCTCGTCGCCCCGGTGAGCGTGGGCGACGAAGCCTGGACCGCCGCGGGCTCGGTGATCACCGAGGACGTGCCCCCCGGGGCGCTTGGCATCGCGCGCGCCCGGCAGGTCACCAAGGAGGGGTACGCCAAGCGGGGCAAGGGCGGCTGAGCGCCTCGGGCGGAGCGGTCCGCGGGTTCAGGCGGGGCACCCCTCATGGGCGCGGCGCCCTCCGGGCCGCTCCGGTCGCGGACCTCTACACTCCCGAATCATGAGCAGCGCGATGGATACGCGCACGGAGTCCTCGGGCAGCAGCCTGCCGATCGATTACAACAAGCGGCTGATGCTCTTCTCCGGCCGCGCGAACCCGCAGCTGGCGGCTGACATCGCGACGAAGCTGGGCGTGGACGTTGGGCCGATCGAGCTGCGCACGTTCTCCAACGGCGAGGTGTACTGCCGCTACGACGACTCGATTCGCGGCGCGGACGTGTTCATCGTGCAGCCCACCTGCGGCAACCCGCAGACGGGGGTCACGGCCAACGACTCCCTCATGGAGCTGCTCTTCATGATCGACGCGGCCGTGGGCGCCTCGGCGCATCGCGTGATCGCCGTGACCCCCTGGTTCGGATACTCCCGCCAGGACAAGAAGAGCGCCCCGCGCGAGCCCATCAGCGCGCGCCTCGTGGCCCGCATGCTGGAGGCCGCGGGGGCCGATCGGGTGCTCACGATGGATCTCCACGCGGGCCAGATCCAGGGGTTCTTCCAGAAGCCCGTCGATCACATGACGGCGCTGTTCATGCTCACGCAGTACTTCGGCGACCTCGACCTCAGCGATCTGGTGGTCGTGGCCCCCGACGCCGGGCGCGTGAAGCTCAACAAGAAGTTCGCCTCCAAGATCGGCGCCGAGCTGGCGATCCTCGACAAGGAGCGCCCCGCTCAGCAGGTCGCGGAGATCGGCTACGTGATCGGCGACGTGCGCGGCAAGACGGCGGTGATCGTGGACGACATGATCGACACCGCCGGCACATTGGCCGCGGCCGCGCGCACCGTGCTGGAGGAGGGCGCCGCGAGCGTCTACGCCGCGGCCACCCACGGCGTGTTCTCCGGCGAGGCCTTCGCCAACCTGGCCGAGTCGGGCTTCAAGGAGATCGTCGTCACGGACACGATCCCGATCGCACCCGAGCGCCCGGCGAACATCCGCGTGCTGCCCTGCGCGGAGCTCCTGACGGACTCGATCCGGCGCATCTTCACCGACGACTCGGTGAGCGAAGTGTTCGGCGGCGAGAATCAGCTCTTCTGAGGGCCTCCCGACGCCGGCCTCCCCGCTTGCATCGCCGCTGCCCCCCCGGCGCGCGCGACGCCTCGTTCCGATCGCGGCGGGGGTGGTGCTGTTCCTGGCGATCAGCGCCCTGCTGGCGCGCTTCCTCTCGGTTGAGAACGCCGAACGCGACGATCTCGTGGCGCTGCTTCAGGCGCAGGCGCAGGGCGATGCGCCGGCGATGCTCAATCAGCTGAGCGGCTGCCGCGAGATCCCCTCGTGCGCGGCCGTGGCGCAGGCCGACGCCGCCCGGCTGCACCGGCCCGGCTCGATCAAGATCCTCACGCTGACCTCGCCCACGGCGTACTCGCTCACCGGCGCGACGGGCACCACGCGCGTGGCGTGGACCGTGATCGGCACCCTTCCGGTGGTGCAGTGCGTGCGCGTGCGCCGCACGGGGAACGCCATCACCGGGGTGTCGGTGAGGCTCCTGAGCATCGGCCCTCAGATCCCCGGCGAAAACGATTGCTAAAGTCCCCCTCCCTTTCATGGCCGACTCGACAACCACCCAGCTGCTTGTGAAACGCCGCGAGGCGAATGGCTCGCGCGAGGCCAGGCGCCTGCGCCGCGGGGATCGCGTGCCGGGCGTGCTCTATGGCGGCGGCGGCGATCCACTGAGCTTCGACGTGGACGCGCGCGAGCTGCGCCTGGCGCTGGCGAGCACCGGCGCCGTGCTGGATCTGAGCGTGGACGGCGCGAAGGCGACGCCGGTCGTGCTCAAGGAGGCCCAGCGCCACCCCGTGCGGGGCGAGACGGTGCACATCGATCTGCTGCGCGTACGCCTGGATCGGGCGATCCACGCCGTGGTGCCCGTGGAATTGACCGGAGTGGACAGCGCCCCCGGCGTGCGCGAAGGCGGGGTGCTGGAGCAGATCGTGCGCGAGCTCAACATCGAGGCGCTGCCCACGGCGATCCCCGAGGCGATCGCCCACGACGTCGGCGAGCTTGCGATCGGCGAGACGATCGTGCTGGGCGCCGTGGCGGTTCCCGAGGGCGTGACGCTGCTGGACGACCCCCAGGAGACCGTGCTGGCCACCTTGACGGCCCCGCGCCTGCAGGTCGAGGAGGAGACCGAGATCGAGGCCGAGACGGAGCTCATCGGCGGCGAGGGCGAGGGCGAGGCGGCCGAGAAGGGCGAGGCGGCGTCGGAGGAATGAAGGACGGCCGGATGCCGGCCCTCCCGATCCGAACGCGGGGCTGGATGCCCCGCGGGGCATGAGCTTGCCGTTTGGCGGACGCCGGGCGGCGTGCGACTGGCTGATCGTAGGCCTGGGAAACCCCGGGCGGCAGTACGCGGGCACGCGCCACAACGTGGGCTTTCAGGTGGCCGACGCGCTGGCCGAGCGCTGGGGGCTGGGCAAGCCCAAGGAGCGTTTTCGCGGGCGCATCGCCGAGGGCCGCGCGCGCTCTGAGGCCCCGGCTGTCGGGGCTCCCGCCGCCCCGCAGGTGGCGCTGCTGTGGCCGCAGACGTACATGAACGAGGCGGGCCTCTCGGTGGGCCCCGCGCGCGGCTCCTGCAAGCTCCCGCTCGATCGCCTGCTGGTGGTGCACGACGAGATAGACCTCCCCTTCGGCGAGATCCGCACCCGCCTCGGCGGCGGCCTCGCCGGCCACAACGGCCTGAAATCGCTCCGGCGCGAGCTGGGCGGCCCCGATTTCTGGCGCGTGCGGGTGGGCGTGGGACGCCCCGACTCGACCGACCCCGAGATCGTCGCCGCGTACGTGCTGGGCCGCTTTCAGGAGAGCCCCGCGGAGGTGCAGGATCTGGTGGTGCGCGCCGCGATCGACGTCGAGCGCCTGGTCCTGCGGGGCCCCGGCGAGGTCCAGCCCCCCGGCGGTGGCGAGCGCCCCGCCGGCTGCCCTCCCGACGGCCCCCGCGAGAGCTGAGCGCCGATGGCTCTGCGCTCGCTCCTGGGCTTCTTCGCCGAGGACCCCTCCGCGGAGCGCCTGATCCGCGAGGGCGGGCGCGCGTTCGTAAGCGCCTCTCTGCGCCCGTACGCAATCGCGGCGCTCGCCGATGCTCACGAGCGCCCCACGGTGGTGATCGTGGGCGACGACCGCCAGGCACGCGACCTGGCCGCGGACCTGCGCGCTTGGCTTGAGCCCAGACCGGTGCATTGCTACCCCTCCAGAGGCGTGGCGTACGAGTCCCACCTCGTGCCCCCGCCCCACCTCGTGGGCCTGCGCGTGGCGGCGCTGGATGCGCTCCTGCGGTCCGCCCCCCGGGAGGCGGGTTTGGAGCGCAAGGAGGGAGGCCGGCCTGCACGCGGCGGCGACGACGCCAACCCGTCCTGCGCCGCACACGAGCCCCCGCTCGTGGTGGTCTCCGCCGTGGCCCTCTCCGAGAAGGTCCCCGACCCCGCGCTGCGCCCCCGCAGCTTCACGCTGCAGGTGGGCGAGGCGCTGGACCTGGAGGAGTGCGCCGCGGACCTCGCCGCCGCCGGCTACGAGCGCGTGGATCAGGTGCAGGAGCGCGGCCAGTTCGCCGTGCGCGGGGGGCTTCTGGACATCTTTCCCGCCACGCAGGAGCGCGCGGTGCGCGTCGATCTCTTCGACATCCAGATCGAGTCGCTGCGCTGGTTCTCGACCTTCACGCAGCGCTCGCTGGGCGAGGCGCGGGAGGTGGAGATCGCCCCCGCGGCGGAGCTCGCGTCCGAGCACCGTGAGCTGGCGGAGATCGCTGCGCTGGAGTATCGAACGACGCGGCCCATCCCCTCCCCAAAACAAGACACAGAGGGCACGCCCGCCGCGCACGCCCCCGAGCGCCCCGACGTGGCGGAGCTGCTGCCGGTGGAGCGCTTCGGCGCGCTCCTGGATCTCATCCCCGCCGAGGCCGAGCTGCTGGTCGCCGCCGAGGAGGAGCTGGCGCCCGCGCTGGAGGACCACTGGAGCGACGTCTGCGCGGCCTTCCACGATGCGGACGCCCACCATCTGTACGTGAAGCCCCAGGACGTGCAGGCGGCTGTGCGCGAGCGCACGCGCGTGTGGCTCAGCGCGCTCCAGAGCGACCAGCCGATCGAGTTGCGCGCGCAGGCAGCGGACACCGCGGCGCGCTCGCTGGCCGAGGCCGAGCCCGAGCTCGAGCGCCTCGTGCGCAGCGGCTATCGCACGGTCGTGGCCTTTCCGCGCAGGGGCGAGGGCGAGCGTGCGGCCTACAACCTCGCGCGCACGAAGGTGCAGTGGCTGGACGGCGATCGCGATGGCGATGGGGATGGGAGGGGGGCCGGCATCGCCGGCCAGGTGGTTGCCGCGCCGTTGCAGCCCGCGCTGCGCTTCGCAAAGGCCTCGCTGCGCGAGGGATTCATCGCCCCTTCCCTCAGGCTTGCGGTCTACCCCGAACACCGCCTTTTGCGCCGCCGCCGCGCCGAGCGCCCGGAGCGTGCGGGCGGACCGGGGCGCCGCGGCGTACTGCGCTCCTTCGCCGATCTGCGCACGGGCGACATCGTGGTGCACGAGGACCACGGCGTGGCGCGCTTCGCGGGCTTTCAGACGCGCACCGTCGCGGAGGTCACGCGCGACTACCTCTATCTGGAATACCAGGGCGACGATCGCGTGTTCGTGCCCACCGATCAGCTGGCGAAGATCTCCAGATATGTGGGCGCGGGCGGGGAGCACCCGCCGCTCTCCAAGCTCGGGGGATCGCGCTGGGACACGATGAAGGCGCGCGCGCGGCGGGCCGCGCAGGAGCTGGCGGGGGAGCTTTTGGCGCTGTATGCGGAGCGGCGGCGCCGCCAGGGCCACGCCTTCGAGCCCGACTCCGACTGGCAGCGCGAGCTCGAGGCGCGCTTCCCCTTCACCGAGACCCCCGACCAGCGCGAGGCGATCGAGCTCGTCAAGGCCGACATGGAAGCGCCGCGCCCGATGGATCGACTGATCTGCGGCGACGTGGGCTACGGCAAGACCGAGGTGGCGCTGCGCGCCGCCTTCAAGGCGGCGGGCGAGGGCAAGCAGGTGCTCATGCTCGTGCCCACCACGATCCTCACCCAGCAGCACTTCGGCACCTTCAGCGAGCGCCTCGCGGACTACCCCATCACGATCGACCACGTCTCGCGCTTTCGCTCGCCCGCCGAGCAGAAGGCCGCGATCAGGGGCTTCGCCGAGGGCCGCGTGGATGTCCTCATCGGCACCCACCGCGTGCTCTCGCGCGACGTGCGCGCGAAGGACCTCGGCCTGTTGATCGTGGACGAGGAGCAGCGCTTCGGGGTCAAGCAGAAGGAGCTCCTGCGCCAGCTCAAGCTCAGGGTGGACGTGATCGCCATGAGCGCCACGCCCATTCCGCGCACGCTTCAGATGTCCCTCGCGGGCCTGCGCGACATCTCCGTGATCGAGACCCCCCCCGAGGGCCGGCGGCCCGTGCGCACCTACGTGGGCGAGTACCAGGAGGACCTCATCAAGGGGGCCATCCTGCGCGAGCGCGAGCGCGATGGCCAGGCGTTCTTCCTGCACAATCGCATCGAGTCGATCGAGCAGACGGCCGAGCGCCTGCGCGCGCTCTGCCCGGGGGTGCGCTTCAGCGTCGCGCACGGACAGATGGGCGAGGGCGAATTGGAGGCCGTGATGATGGAGTACCTGCGCGGCAACGCGGACGTGCTCGTGTGCACCTCCATCATCGAGTCCGGCATCGACATCCCCCAGGCCAACACCCTCATCGTCGAGCACGCCGACACCTTCGGCCTGGCCCAGCTCTACCAGATCCGCGGTCGCGTGGGGCGCTCGCGCGAGCGCGCCTATGCGTATCTGCTCTACGACAGCGCGGGCGCGCTCACGGTCGAGGCCTCGCAGCGCCTGGCGGCGCTCTCGGACTACACCGAGCTGGGCTCGGGCTTTCGGATCGCCATGCGCGACCTGGAGATCCGCGGCGCGGGCAATCTCCTCGGCGACGAGCAGTCGGGGCACGTGGCGGCGCTGGGCTTCGAGCTCTACATGCAGATGCTCGACGAGGCCGTGCGCGCGGCCGGTCCCGCCGAGGAGGAGGGCGGGGCGGAGCTGCCCGAGCCGGTGCGCCTGGACGTGAAGGTCGATGCCTATGTGCCGAGCGAGTACGTCCCCTACGAGCAGGCCAAGATCGAGATCCACCGGCGCATCGCCTCAGCCCTGGAGGTGGCCGACGTGGAGCGGGTGCGCGAGGATCTGGAGGACCGCTTCGGGCCGATACCCGAGCCACTGCTCAACCTGCTCTCGCTGCAGCGCGCGCGCATACGCTTCGGCGAGGCCGGCGCGAGGGCTGTGAGCTTTCGCGGCGAGCGCCTGGCGGTGACGCCGATCGAGCTGGACTCCGCGCGCGCCAAGCGCCTGCGCGAAGAGCTGCCCGAGGCGATGTACGAAGCGGCGCGCTCGCAGGTGCTCGTGCGGGTGCCCAGCGACGGGGCCGAGCGCTTTCCGGCGGTCGTCAACGCGGCGGATGTGCTCCTCGCGGTGGTCCGCGCGTGCCCCTGAACCCATCCTCCCTCCCCTTTCCCGGACACTCCCCCTGGGTGTCCCCTTCCCCGGGCGAAGCCGCTTGAGACCCTCCCTCGACCCCTTGAGCGCCCAATTAGAAACTTTTTAAGCACGCTTTTGATGTTTCCGCTAGAGTGCCCGCGTCGATGTCCAAGCTGACTCGCAGTCTCGCGGCGCTCGGCGCCGTTTTCTTTGCAGCCGTGGCCCTCGCCGCCTGCGGCAGCAGCGGCATCCCCGGCAACGCCGTGGTGCAGGTCGGCAGCCAGCCGATCACCAACGCCACCTTCAGCCACTGGCTGGGCGTGGCCGCGAGCTCCAGCGCCGCCACCGCCGCCGGCACGACGGCGCCCAAGCCGGTCGTGCCCGACCCTCCCAGCTACAGCAACTGCATCGCGCACCTGCAGGCGGTCGCCCCCAAGCCCGCCAAGGGCAAGCCCGCCCCCACGGCGGCGCAGTTCAAGACGCAGTGCGAACAGGAGTACACGGCGCTCAAGCAGCAGGTGCTGGGCTTCCTCATCTCGGCCAACTGGGTTATCGGCGAGGCATCCGATCAGGGCATCAAGGTGAGCGACAAGGAAGTCGAAAAGAAGTTCACGGAACTGAAAAACCAGCAGTTCCCCAAGGAAGAAGCCTTCAAGAAGTTCCTCGCCAGCACCGGCCAGAGCGTGTCCGACCTGCTTCTGCGCGTGAAGCTCAACCTGCTCTCGCAGAAGATCCAGCAGAAGATCGCCAAGAAAGGCACCGCCACGCAGGCGCAGATCGAAAAGTACTACAACGAAAACAAGCAGCGCTTCGGCCAGCCCGAACGCCGCGACCTCGAGCTGATCCTCACCAAGACGCAGGCCCAGGCCGAAGCCGCGAAGAAGGAAATCGAAGGCGGCAAGAGCTTTGAAAGCGTCGCCAAGAAGGTCTCGATCGACCCTGCGAGCAAGACCAACGGCGGCAAGCTCCCCGGCGTCGTCAAGGGCCAGGAGCAGAAGGCGCTCGACGCCGCGATCTTCGCGGCCAAGCCGAACACCCTCACGGGCCCCATCAAGACCCCCTTCGGCTACTACCTCTTCGAGGTCACGGCGGTGCACGCCCCCAGCCAGCAGACCCTCGCGCAGGTCAAGGAATCGATCAAGCAGCAGCTCCAGGCGCAGGGCCAGCAGACCGCGCTGAGCAAATTCGTGGCCGAATTCCGCAAGAAGTGGGAAGGGCGCACCGAATGCCGCACGGGATACGTGGTGCAGGACTGCAAGGAGTACAAGGCGCCCAAGACGCCCGCCCTCCCGGGCGGGGCCGGCGGGGCCGCCGGCGGCGGGGGCACGGCCACACCCCAGACCACCACCGTGCCGGCCACCACCAGCACCAAGTAGCTCCGCCCGCTCGATGAGCGAGATCGAGCGCCGGCTTCACGACGCCATGAGTCCTCAGGCCCTCAGGGTCCCTTCCCGGCGATGAGCGAGATCGAGCAGGTTCACGCGCGCCAGATCCTCGACAGCCGCGGCAACCCCACGGTGGAGGTCGAGCTGGCTCTGCGCAGCGGCGCGAGGGGCCGCGCGGCGGTGCCCTCGGGGGCATCCACCGGCGAGTTCGAGGCCACGGAGCTGCGCGACGGCGGTAGCGAGTGGGGGGGAAAGGGCGTGACGCGCGCCGTGGCCAACGTGGAGGGCGAGATCGCCGCGGCGGTGCGCGGCCTCGACGCGGCCGACCAGCGCGGTCTGGACGCGGCCCTGATCGCGTTGGATGGCACCCCCGGCAAGTCGCGCCTGGGCGCCAATGCGATCCTCGGGGTGTCGCTGGCGGCGGCCCACGCGCAGGCCGCCGAGGAGGGCCTGCCCCTGTGGCGCCACCTGGGCGGCGAGGAGGCGCACGTATTGCCGGTGCCGATGATGAACGTGCTCAACGGCGGCGCCCACGCCGACAACCGCGTGGACTTCCAGGAGTTCATGATCGTGCCGCTCGGCGCCGCCACCTTCTCGGAGTGCCTGCGCATGGGCGCGGAGGTCTTCCACGCGCTGAAGGCCGCGCTGAAGGAGCGGGGCCTGTCCACCGCCGGCGGCGACGAGGGCGGCTTCGCGCCCGATCTGGAGTCCAACGAGCAGGCCCTGGAGATGCTCGTGGCCGGCATCCGCGCGGCGGGCTATGAGCCCGGCGAGCAGGTGGCGATCGCCCTCGATCCCGCCACCAGCGAGCTGTATGAGGACGGCGGCTATGTGCTGGAGCACGAGCACCGCACCCTCAGCGCCGCCGAGCTCACCGACTATTGGGCCACGCTGGCCGGGCGCTACCCGGTGGTCTCGATCGAGGACGGCATGGCCGAGGATGACTGGGGCGGCTGGAGCACGCTCACCGAGCGTCTGGGCGAGCGCCTGCAGCTGGTGGGCGACGATCTGTTCGTGACCAACACCGAGCGCCTGCGGCGCGGCATCGAGCTCGGCGTGGCCAACTCGATCCTGATCAAGGTCAACCAGATCGGCACCCTCACGGAGACCCTCGCGGCCATCGCGCTGGCCCACGAGGCCGGCTACACCGCCGTCATGAGCCACCGCAGCGGCGAGACCGAGGACGTGAGCATCGCCGACCTGGCCGTGGCCACCGGTTGCGGCCAGATCAAGACCGGCGCCCCCGCGCGCAGCGATCGCGTGGCCAAGTACAACCAGCTCCTGCGCATCGAGGAGCAGCTGGGCGCCCGCGCGAGCTTCCCGGGCCGCTCCGTCTTTCGCGCCTGAGCAGGCAGGAGCCCGTCCGCCGGGGGCGAAAGCGGGGGGATGCGTTCGACGACACGCGTACGCTGGGACCGCCTCGGGCGCATCGCCATGCTCGGCGTGATGGCGGCCCTGCTCTACCTCTACCTGAGCGCCGGTGTGAGGGTCATCTCCACCGTCCACGAAGCCCACCGCAACAGCGCTCTCATCACGCAGCTCGAGCGCCAGAACAGCCGCCTGCTGGCCCAGCACCAGACGCTCTCGCGCCACAGCACGATCATCGGCGAGGCGCGCCAGCTGGGCATGGCCAAGCCGGGAGAGCAGCCCTACGTGGTGCAGGGCCTCCCCAGCAACTGAGCCTCCACCACGCCGCCGGCCTCGCCCCGGCAATCGTCTCCTCGGCGTGCACCCGCTAGCCTCGGCCGTCGTGTCCGGCTTCGAGAACGCCATCTACCAGTGGCACCAGGGCGAGCGGCGCCTCGCTGCGGCGCCTCCCGAGCGCGCCCCCACGCAGGAGCGGGTCACGAAGGCACTGGTCGCCGAGCTGCGCCGCCGCCTGGGCGGCCGCTTCACCGCGCAGGAGCTCATCGACCTGTACGCCCGCAGCACCACCTGGTGCCTGCAGGTGGCGATGGCCGCCGCCCCCGAGGACCCCTGGGCGTGGGAGGCCAACACGGTCGTCGACGCCGCCTTCGGCCGCTACCTGCGCGAGGCATCCGACTACGCTGGGGGCAGGCGGGCGGCCGTGGAGTGAGCACCGTCCGTGGCCGCGAACCGATCGAAGGTCGGCCCGCGCCTCAGCGACATCCTGGCTAGTCGTCACCCAGGCGCTTGATGACGATCTGGTCCTCCTCGACGAGCACCTCGATGGACCTGTGCCCGGCCCAGTGCTCGGCATACACCGGGTTGTCCTGGATCGCCGGGTCCAGCCACAGCCCATAGCCCTCCTCGCCGTGGTCGAAGGTGCCCTCCAGCGGCGTCGAGACGCGGGTGGCCGAACGGCGCCCGCGACCCCCGCGGCGGCTGCGGCGGCGAACCCGCGGACCGGCTTCCCCCTCACCCGCGCCGGACTCCTCCCCCCCCCGGCCTCCGTCCCCCTCCCCAACCCTATACAAAACCCCCGCCGCCGCGATGTCCGCGCCCCAAGCCCTGCGCACCGCCGCTTCGGCCTC
>CAZOQI010000029.1:0-17086 GCA_964582105.1 uncultured Solirubrobacteraceae bacterium | reverse complement strand
CGGCGCCGTCGCTCCACTCGCTCACCACGCGGCGCGCCTCCCGCGCCCAGCGCGCCCGCTCGGGCGCCACCCACACGCGGGCGGTCCGGGACGCCTCGACCTCGCCCGTGCGCAGCCAGCCGTCGACCTCGGCGGCCGGGTCGACCTCAGGGCGCGGCTCGAAACGGTCGTCTGTGACGGTGGCGTGCCTGATCCGATCCAGGCGGAAGTGGCGCACGCCGTCCCGCTCGGGGTCGAACGAGGCCACGTACCAGCCCTCGCGCCCGTTGGTGAGCGCGTAGGGCTCGACGCGGCGCAGGGAGAACTCGTCCTCGTTCTCCTTGTAGTACTCCAGTTCGATCAGGCGGTGCTTGACGATGGCCTGCGAGATGGCGCCCGCCACCAGAGAGTCGTCGCTGGTGGCGTGGGCGACCTGGAGGC
This sequence comes from uncultured Solirubrobacteraceae bacterium, assembly GCA_964582105.1. Lineage (GTDB taxonomy): Bacteria > Actinomycetota > Thermoleophilia > Solirubrobacterales > Solirubrobacteraceae > Palsa-744. The sequence goes on along the minus strand of CAZOQI010000029.1, from coordinate 16,666 downwards.
CCTGTTCCATGGGGTCCTCGCCGAGGGCATGAACGATCTTCTCGCGGGCGCTTGAGAGCGAGCCCTCGGGGATGTGCTCGCCGATGAGGTCGATGGCGGCCACCAGCGCCTTGCCCTCCACCGGCAACAGGCGCGCGGGCCGGTCGAAGTTGTCGCTGTAGGGCTCGGGGTCGACCTCGATCACCCCCTCGTCCTCGAGGATCTCGGCGTAGAGCACATACGATCCGCCGCCGAAGTTGACGACGTTGAGCACGTCGATGTCCTCGCGCAGCTCCTCCTCGCTGAGCTGCAGGCGCTGGCGCAGCTCGGCCACCGGCAGGCGCTCGTCGGCGCGGCCGGCGCGGATGAGGATGCTGGCGAGCGTGACCAGGCGCGCGAAGCGCTCGGGGCGGATCGCCGCGTCGCCGGCGCCTGCGCCACCCTGCGCGTCGTCGTCCTGCGCGCCCTCCCCCCGCCGCCGCCGCCCGCCCCGGCGCGTGCTCCTGGTGGCGCTGTCCTGCGCCGCGGCCGCGGCCACACGAGGCCCACGGCGGGCTCTGATCTCTTCGGCCCCTCCGAGCTCGGGCGGCCCCTCGCCTTGGTGGCGCTCCTGCAAAAGCTCCACGCGCCGCGCGTACTCCTCGACGAGCTCCTCGGGGCCGGCGAGGCGGGCGTGCTCTCCCAGGCCGAGGACCCACGAGACGAGCATGCGCGCGTCGCCGTAGGGGGTGCGGAAGAGGCGGTCGCCCTCGGAGAGGCCGTCGGGAGCGGGCAGGATCTCCCCGCAGCGCCCGAAGTGGCGCTCGATCTGCCAGGCGATGCGCTCGCTGAGGACCACCTCGGCCACCCCGAGCTGCTCGCCCAGCTGCCACTCGGCGCGGTTGGCGTAGGCGCGCGGGTCGAACTCCTCGCGGCGCGGGCGGCGGAAGTCGTGCTCGGCCTTGGAGGCGTAGGAGACCTTGCCGCGGATGCGCGTGAGGCGAAAGACGCGAATGGCCTTGCGCTCGTGCGCCCAGCCGAGCAGATAGAACTGACCGCCCTGAAAGAGCAGGTGGTAGGGGTCCACCTTGCGATGGCCGATCTCGTCGCGCCCCAAGGTGTAGTAGTCGAAGGTGATGGTCTTCTGGCGGAAGATGGCGGTCTCGATCTTGGCCAGGCGCGTGGACAGCTCGTGCCCGCCAGCCGAGGCGGTGATGCCGAGCGCGACGGAGCGCTGCTCGGGCGCCTGCAGCGGGTTGGCGCGCCCCCAGGTGATCTGCTGGAGGGCCAGGCGCAGGGGCTCGGCGTAGGCGAACTCGCCGTCGAGCAGGTGCAGCGCGGTCTGCAGCGCCGCGAGCTCCTCCTCGCTGAACTCGATCGGCGGCAGGTGGAAGTTCTCCGAGCGCAGCGAGTAGTTCTCCTGCTCGGCGGCGGCGTCGGCGGGACGCTCGACCGTGAGCGCGATGCGCAGCGACTCGAGCTCGGCCCGATCGGCGTAGAAGCGCCGCGCGAAGGCGTCTTCGTTCATGGCGCTGTAGCCCTCCACGTCGCGCCGGATCTCAAGCGCCGTGACGGGCCGGCGCTCGGCCATGAGGTAGGAGATGAGCGACAGTTGGCGGATCAGCTTCTCGGTGTCCTTGGCCATTGGCACTCAAAGATAGAACCCCCCCAGGACCCCGTGTTCCCAGCCTCCCCGCCCGCCAGCTTCAGTTCCGCAATTTGCGTCTTTTCTCGACGGGCACGGTTGGGGTTGGGAGGGGCCGGCACAGCCGGCCGTGTTGCCGCGTCGTGGCGAATGTCGCGCGGGGGGCGCCGGGGGCGAGTGCCGCGCAGGGGCGGAGTTCCCTCGCTATGCCGCCTTGCGCACCGGCTCGGGCGCGTGGGGATCGGCGGCGAAGTGCGCCGAGGAGCCGATGGCCCGGTCGAAGCTCGACCAGCTCTCGCCCTTGGGGAGCTCCTTCTGCAGGCGGTCGAAGCTGCCCAGGCGCCCGCCGAGGTTGTCGATCATGTGCACGAGGGTCGCCTCGCGCGTGCAGGGGAGCACGGGGCTGCCGTGCTCGAGCGTGCCGTGGTGGGAGAGGATGATGTGGCCCACGGCCCCCGCGAGATCCTCCGGGAAGCCCTCGATGTCCTCGACGATGCGCATGATGCGGCGATAGCCGAGGGCGATCTCGCCGTGCAGCCTGCCGAGGTCGGTGAGCTCGATGCTCGCGGGATTGCCGCTGGTGTAGGCGTCCAGCTTGCCGATGTCGTGCAGGAGCGCCCCGGCGATGGCGAGGTCGCGGTCGATCCCCGCGAAGGTGGCGCTGATGGCGCTGACGGCCTGGGCCACGCCGAGGCAGTGCTCGAGCAGGCCGTGGCGGTAGGCCTGGTGGTAGTGCTTGGCCGCGGGGGCGTCGCGGTAGGCCGGCCACAGCGGGCTGTCCTGCCCGAGCACGCGCAGCAGGAGCTCGCGCAGGTGGGGCTGCTGGATCGTGCTCAGCAGCTCGCGCAGGTCGCCCTCCATCTGCTCGGCGCTGCGCGGGGGGCCGTCCAGGAGATCCTCGAGCGCGTAGCTGCCCAGCTCGGGAGGCGAGAGCGCGCGGAGGTTGATCTGCGGGCCGAAGCGGGGATGGCGGGTGTAGCGGCCCTGCACCCTGATCGGCTCGCCGGGTCGCAGGAGCTCCTGCACCTGCGCGACCTCCTCCCAGACCATCGCGCTCAGCGCCCCGCTGCGGTCGCCCAGTTGCACCTTCAGGTAGTCGCCGCCGTCGCGGCGCCGGCGGCGTTCGACGTGGCGCACCAGCAGCACGAGGTCCACCTCGAGGCCGTCTGTGAGCTCGTTCACCCTCACGCCCTGGAAGGTAGAGACCTGCGCGGACGGCATGCCACTGCGCGGCCAACACATGGCCGGCCATGCCGGCCCCCTCCCCTCCCTCCAGGCGGAGTCGCCTCCGGCTGCTTCTGTCAAGTGCTCTACTGTCAAGGGTCTCTTTTGCACGCTGCGTGCCTTGATATCAGGTGTGAACCAGAGACGGTCATCCTCCTCAAGGTCCAAACGCTCGGCCACATCTTGGCCACCATAGACCTAGCCGTTTGCCTTGCACATCCATAGATTCAGATTCAGCGCCAGAAGGAGGCAACGTGACGACGACGGACGGGACACTGCGGATCATCAGCTGGAACGTGAACGGCATCCGCGCGCGCTGGGCGCGGCTGACGGAGATGCTGGCGAGCGAGCGCCCCGATGTGGTGTGCCTGCAGGAGACACGCTGTCCCGACAAGCGCTTCCCGCGCGGGCGTCTGCGTGAGCTCGGCTATCTCTCCCAGCACTCACCCGGGCGCCGCCGCGGCGGCGTGGCGATATTGGTGCGCAGCGATCACCGCGTGACGCAGCGCGAAAGCGCGCTGGACCACCACCACGACATCGCCGAAGGGCGCTGGCTGGAGATCACGATCGAGGGCATCGCGATCGGCTCGGTGTATGTGCCCGCGGGGCACACCCGCGCGGAGCTCGACGACGCGGGCAAGCTGGCGTTCCTGGAGGCGATCGCCCATCAGGTTCACGAGGAGCACGAGCACCCGCTGCTGATCGTGGGCGACTTCAACGTGGCCCCCACCGATCAGGACGTGTACGAGCCGACGTGGTTCGAGGACTCCTACCTCGCGGGGGGCGCCGAGCGCGAGGACCTGCGTGAGATCATGCGCGAAGGCGGCCTGATCGACGTCTACCGCCAGCTGCACCCCGACGAGCGCGGCTTCACCTGCTGGGACCAGCGCGATGGGCACTACGCGCGCGACTACGGCCTGCGCATCGACCTCGCGCTGGCCAGCGAGTCCCTGGCACCCCTCGTGCGCGACTGCTACGTGGATCACAGCTACCGCCAGGGCCACCGCCCCTCCAACCACGCTCCCCTGAGGATAGAGCTGAACGACGTCGAGCAGTGCGGGTGGGTGGGCACTCAATCTCTCGACGCCACTGCCGCGGCCGGCGCTGGGGGCTAGCCGCGGGGGAGGGACCACTCCGCCCGGCCAGGGGATGGGGGCCCCGGCCGGGCGGTGTCCTCGCTAGGGCTCCAGCCGATTGGGCCCCCGATACAGGAAGGTGACCTCGCGCACGTTCTCCTGCCCGAGCATCTGCATGAGCAGGCGGGTCAAGCCGAAGCCGAACCCCCCGTGCGGCGGCGCGCCGTAGCGGAAGAAGTCGAGGTAGTACTGGATGGGCTCGATCTCGACGCCCTTCTCGCGGGCCTGGGCGAGCAGCTGCTCATAGCGGTGCTCGCGCTGCGCCCCTGTCGTGATCTCGATGCCCTTCCAGAGCAGGTCGAAGCTCTTTGTCAAGCCCGGCCGATCGTCATGGCGCATGTGATAGAAGGGCCGCACCGCGATGGGGTAGTCGGTGACGAAGGCGAACTCGTGGCCGTGGCGCTGCGCGATCAGCGCCGAGAGCGCGCGCTCGCTGGGCGGGTCGAGGTCGTGATCCTCGCCGGGGACCCCCTCGTGGCCGCTCTCGCGCAGCAGCTCCTTGGCCTGCGCGAGAGCAATGCGCGGGAAGGGCAGGGCGGGCACCGCCAGATCGACGCCGAAGGTGTCCCTGATCTCCTCCCCGTGGAGCTCCTTGACGACCGCGAAGACGTGCGCGAGCCAGCGCTCCTCGAAGGCCATCACGTCCTCGTGCGAGTCGATCCAGGAGATCTCCACGTCGACGCTCGTGAACTCCGTGTCGTGGCGCGAGGTGAAGGAGGGGTTGGCGCGGAAGACCGGCCCGATCTCAAAGACCTTCTCCAAGCCCCCGGCCATCGCCATCTGCTTGTAGAACTGCGGCGACTGCGCGAGGTAGGCGGTGCGGTCGAAGTACTCGACGCGGAAAAGCTCCGCGCCGGACTCGCTGGCGGAGCCCATGAACTTGGGGGTGTGGATCTCCAGGAAGCCCTCCCTGCGCCAGAGCTCGCGCATGGCGTGCTCAACGGTGCTCTGCACCGCGAAGATCAGCCGGCGGTCGGGCCGGCGCAGGTCCAGGTGGCGCCAGTCGATGCGCTTGTCCAGCGCGGACTCGGGCGTGATCGGCACTTCCGGCTCGGCGAGCGAGTCCACCTGCAGATCCTCGATCTGCAGCTCCAGCCCGCCCAGCTTGACGCGCTCGTCGGCCACCACCAGGCCGGTGACGGTCACCGCAGACTCGGGCGTGAGCGCCGAGATGCGCTCGTTGAGCTCCGTCGGGGGCTCGTCCTTGGCGAGCACCGCCTGCGCCATGCCCGTGGAGTCGCGCACGATCACGAACTGCACGCGCTTCTGGTCGCGCACGGCATTGACCCACCCCCGAAGCTCGACCTGCTCGCCGATCTTGGAAGGCAGGTCGGTTATCAGCGTGCGCGCCACGGCGGGCAGACTATCCGACCCGCTCTCGCGGCAGAGGCCCACCCGGAGGAGGGCGGAGGTCCGCTTTGCGAGGCGACTGCTATGCGTCCGACGGGGATCGAACCCGTATCTGCGGCTCCAAAGGCCGATGCTCTTAGGCGCATGATTTTTCGGCGGCGGTTCGGGGCGCCACGACCGCGGAGCGGCGAGGAGTCGCCGGCTTGACGCGAGGTCTCCGGTTGGATGACTCCCGTGGCGCCTCTCCCCGCCACGTACTTACTTCGCCGTTAACCGGTTGAGCTACGGACGCGCGAGAAAGGCTGCTGTGCTGTCGGCGCTGCCGGCGCGGCTACATGCCCACCTCCTTCACAGGGGCCTCCTCGGTGGCCACCTCCCGCGGTGGGTCCTGCACTGCAGCCACCTCCCGCGGCCACTCGCTGTCGGCGAGCAGCGCGCCGTCGTTGCCGGCGAGCGACCACAACTCCTCCGCGATGTGCGGCGTCAGCGGCGCGAGCATCTGCACCAGCAGCAGCAGCGCAGCGGCTATCGCCTCGCTGTCCTGCGCGCGCAGCCCCTCGCGTCCCTCAGCGGCGCGCTGCTCGAAGTCCTGGATGCGCGTGAGCAGCAGCATGGCGTTGTGCGCCGCACGCTGCATCTCCAGGCTCTCCAGATCGCCCGTGACCTTGGCCAGGGCGGTGGCGCACCAGTTGGCCAGCCGCCGCCGGCGCTTGTCGCCGAGGTCTATCCGCGGCGAGGCCCTCTCCCTATCGCCCTCCCCCTCTCCGCCGCCCCCGGCGGCCCCCGCCCAATCCGCGAGGCGCGGCTGGGCGTACTGGAAGAGCCTCCTCAGAAACGCCTGGCAGTAGCGAATCGGCTGATCGTTCCAGTTGAAGATGCGCCCCGGCGAGGCGGCCTGGAGGACCGCTAGGCGCACGGTGTCGGCGCCGACGCGCACGACGAGCTCGTTGGGGTCGACGACGTTGCCGATGTGCTTGCTCATCTTGCGTCCCTCCAGACGGATCATCTGGTGCATCAACGCATTGGCGAAGGGCTCGCGCCCGGGAATCGGCGGGAGCGTGTTCAGATCCTGGAGGACCTTGCCGATGAGGCGCTGGTCGAACATGTAGCCGCCGGCGTCGGCGCCCCAGACGATCTGCTTGGCGGGCAGCCAGCGCCGGTATTCGGGATGGTCGAACATGTGCTCGGGGCGTTCCGCGAAGGGCACGCAGATGGGCATCCACATCCACATGCCGTCGACGTGGCAGTCGATTGTGTCTGTCTCGCGCCGCGCCTCGCCGCCGCAGGAGGGGCAGGCGCAGCCCGTGAAGTCCTCCCTGTCCTGGAGAGGATTGCCGGCGCCCGTCACCCGCAGGTCCTCGGGCAGCCGCACGGGAAGGTCCGCGAAGGGCACGGGCACGGTGCCGCAGCGATCGCAGTGCACGAGCGGGATCGGCGCCCCCCAGGCGCGCTGGCGGGAGATGGCGAAGTCGCGCGCGCGGTAGCGCACGGCGGGGCGCGGGGGGACGCTGGACTTGACGGGCTTCCACGCGGCGCCGAGCGCGCCCTGAGGGCGTTCGCCCACATCCAGGCGCTGGGCGATGCCGGTGTCGGTGATGTCGAGGTCGGGGATGCCGAGCGCGGCTGTGGGTCCGAAGCGGGCATCGACGAGCGGGGAGATGACGATCGGCAGCATGCCGGCGACCCCGGGGACGCTGGCGAGCGAGCCTGTGGCGACGACGGGCGCCTGCTCGATGTCACGATCGTCGCGGCGCCAGCCGGCCTCGCGCACGCGCGTGAGCTGCTCGGCCACCTCCGGCTGCGCGGTCCACAACTCGACGAGCGGGTGCGCGGGCGAGACGACGACAAAGGCGGCGCGGTCGATCGCATCGGCGTGCGGGGTGAAGACCGTCAGCGGCGTGCCGTCGATGAGCGTGGCGTCGAGCTCGACCCCGTCGACGCGCCCGATCACCGCGCGCTGCGCGCCGATCGCCGCCTTGCTCCAGCCGGGCAATGTCTCCAGGCCGCGCTCGTTGTCCTGTACGTACGCGGAGATGCGCACGAACCACTGCGCCAAGCGCCGGAAGCGCACGTCGCCGTGGCAGCGCCAGCAGGTGCCGTCCTCGACCTGCAGCGCGGCGAGCACCGTTTCGCAGGAGTCGCACCAGCTGACCTGCGCCACGTGCCGGTAGACGAGGTCCTTTTCGAGCATGGCCAGAAACAGCCACTGCGTCCAGCGGTAGTGGTCGGGCTCGGAGGAGACGAAGGTGCGCTCCCAGTCGCAGGAGTAGCCCAGGCGCCGGAACTGCCCGCCCATGCGCGTCACGCAGCGCCCGACCCACTCCTGCGGGGAGATGCCGCGGCGCACGGCCTCGAGCTCGGCGGGCAGCCCGAAGGAGTCGAAGCCCAGCGAGAACAGCACGGCGTTGCCGCGGGCGCGCAGGAAGCGGGCGTAGGCGTCGCTGATGGTGTAGCTGCGGATGTGACCCATGTGGGCGTCGCCGGAGGTGAAGGGGCAGCCGGCGAAGACGTAGGCGCTCGCGCGCTCGTCCTGGGGCGGGGGCACGGCGAAGGCGCGCCGCGTCTCCCACGCGGCCTGCCAGCGCGCCTCGATCGCGGCGGGGTCGTAGGTGTCTGCAGTCCGTCCGCCCGCCCGCCCAGGCGGAGTCAAAAACGAATCGGGCGTACTGGAGGGAGCGGTCGCATCGCCGCCAGAGCCCGTGGGCGCGTCCCAGAGCCGCTTCGGGACCCGCTCGGGGGAAGGGGTCAGGGGCGGGGCGGTGGCGGGGCTTGCGGAATGAGCGGAATTGTTCATGATGGCGACGCTACCGGATACGTCCGGCTAAGTCCAGAATGATCTAAACACATCCAATATATTGATGATCGTCTGATGTCCTGCCAGTCCCCGGCGGGCCCGTATGGCCGTCGGGGATAGACACGACCGATCCCGACCAGCCCGACCGATCCCGACCCAGTCCCACCGATACCCCGACCAGCCCCACCACTTCAGACGGAGGAGACGCCCTGTGGCCCGCTGTGCAGTCCTGACCAACGATCTGCAGTACGACTTGGTGAACAAGAACGAGGATCGCCGCGCGGCGGTGGCGGCGTTCACGCCGAGGATGACGGAGTTCCTGGCGAAGATGCGCGCGCTGGATGCGCCCGTGGTGCACCTGCAGCTGATCAACAAAGAGGACGACCCGCGCGCGGAGCGCTACGACGGATGGCTGCCGGTGACCAAGGGCTCGGATGGGGCGCGCATCATGGCGGAGTTCCTGGCGGATGGCGACGTGATCGTGGAAAAGAACAAGGACAGCGGCTTCTACGAAACCGACCTGGACGAACGTTTGAAAGAGCTGGGCGTGGATACGGTGGCGATCACGGGCATGCAGACGCAGATCTGCGTGCAGACGACCGCCGCGGATGGGTTCTTTCGCGGCTACAACGTGATCGTGCCCAGCGACGCCGTCGTATCGGCCAGGGAGGAGGATCAGAGCAGAGCGCTGGAGTGGCTGCGCAGCTACTGCGCGACGATCCTCACCACGGACGAGCTGGTGGCGGCCGTACGGGCCGATGAACTGCCTCAGTTCACCACGGTGGCGATCCCATGAGCGCCGCGAGCAGAAAGCAGACTGGGAATGTCGAGGGGCCCGGCTCACCGGCCTCCGGCCGGCTGCGCCACCCTCTCATCGAACTCGACCACGGCACCGGCGGGGGCATGAGCCAGGAGCTGATCGCCGAGCTGATCGCGCCCCGTCTGGGCAGCGTGCACCGCGGGCGCATGGAGGACAGCGCGGTGCTGGACATTGAGAGCCCGCGCATCGCCGTGACGACCGATTCGTTCGTGATCGACCCGATCTTCTTCGGCAACGGGGACATCGGCAAATTGGCGGTGTGCGGGACGGTCAACGATCTGGCGGTGAGCGGCGCGATGCCGCGCTTCCTGACGCTGGCGCTGGTGCTGGAGGAGGGCTTTCCGATCGCCGACCTGGAGCGGGTGCTGGACTCCGTGAGGGAGGCGGCGAGCGTGGCGGAGGTGGCGATCGTGGCGGGCGACACGAAGGTGGTGAGGGGCGGAGAGATCGACAAGATCTTCATCAACACCACGGGCATCGGCGAAGTGCACCGCGATGTGGAGCTGGGCGTGGACCAGGTGAGGACGGGGGACGCGGTGATCGTGACGAGCTGGCTGGGCAATCACAGCATCCACATCCTGTCGATCCGCGAGGGGCTGGGCTTCGAGGAGCGCATCCTCAGCGACTGCGCGGCGCTGGATGGACTGGTGTGGAACCTGCTGGAGGAGCACCCCGATCAGGTGCACTGCATGCGCGACGTGACCCGCGGCGGGTTGGGCACGGTGCTCAACGAGCTGGCGGACGGCGCGGGCGTGTCGGTGGCGATCGACCACGAGCGCCTGCCGATTCAGCGCGAGACGGCGATGGCGGCGGACATGCTGGGGGTCAACCCGCTGTATCTGGCCAACGAGGGGTGCCTGTGCCTGCTCGTGGACGGCGAGGCCGCCGGGGAGATCGTGGAGACGGTGCGCCTGCAGCCGCACGGGCACGCGGCGGAAATCGTCGGCTGCGTGGTGGAGCGCGGCGAGAGCGCGGTGAGCATGCGCCATGCGGGCGGCGGGGAGTCGGCCGTCGAGGTGCTCTACGGGGCCGAGCTGCCGAGGCTGTGCTAGCCGGCGATGCCCGAGACGCGCCGGTATCAGATCCGCGGGATCGTGCAGGGGGTGGGGTTCCGGCCGTTCGTGTGGCGGATGGCCGCACGGCACGCGCTCGGCGGCTGGGTGCGCAACGACAGCGATGGGGTGGTGCTGGAGGTGCAGGGTCCCGAGGAAGCGCTGGAGGCGTTCATCATGGAGGTGCGCACGAGCGCCCCGGCGCTGGCGCGGATCGACTCCGTGGCGCTGCTGGAGCAGCGCTCGATCGAGGTGGTGGTGGAGGAGTTCGAGATCCACGTGAGCGAGGCGGGCGAGCAGGCGCGGACGCTGGTGTCCCCGGATACGGCCGTGTGCGAGGAGTGCCTGGCGGAGATGCTGGACCCGGCGGATCGGCGCTACCGCTATCCGTTCATCAACTGCACCAACTGCGGCCCGCGCTATTCGATCATCGAAGGCGTCCCCTACGACCGGGCGATGACCACGATGAGAGTGTTTCCGATGTGCGCGGCGTGCGCGAGCGAGTACGGCGACGTATGCGATCGGCGCTTTCACGCCCAGCCCGTGGCCTGCTGGGAGTGCGGACCCAGGGTGGAGCTGCGCGACGCGCTGGGGCGCCCATTGGAGTCCACGGAGCCGGTGCGGGATACGGTGGCGATGCTGCGCGCCGGGGCGATCGTGGCGGTGAAGGGCATCGGCGGGTTTCACCTGATGGTGGACGCCCGCAACGAGGGCGCGGTCGCGGAGCTGCGCCGGCGCAAGCGCCGCGAGGAGAAGCCGTTCGCCGTGATGTCGCCGGCGCTTGCGGCGGTGCAGAGATACGCGGATGTGGGGGAATGCGAGGCGGAGCTGCTGAGCAGCCTGGCGAGGCCGATCGTGCTGGTGGGGAGAAGGTCTGAGTCCCCGCCCGCCGAGCTGGCCCCGAGCGTGGCCCCGGGCAACCGCCGCTATGGGGCGATGCTGGCGTATGCCCCCCTGCACCATCTGCTGTTCGAGGAGGAGGCGATGGACGCGCTGGTGGCGACCAGCGGCAACGTGTCGGACGAGCCGATCGCGTTCACGAACGAGGACGCCGTCGAACGCCTGGCTGGGATCGCCGATGCCTTCCTGGTGAACAACCGCGACATATACACGCGCGTGGACGACTCGATCGTGCGAGCGGCGCCGCTGGGCGGGGAGGTGCAGGCGAGCCCGTTGCGGCGTGCGCGCGGGTACACCCCGATCCCAGTCAAAGCCCCCTTCGAGATGCCGCCGGTCTTGGCCGTGGGTGCGGAGCTGAAGAGCACGATCTGCTTCTCGCGCGGAAGGGAGCTGTTTCTGAGTCACCACATAGGGGACCTCAAGAACGACGCCACGAGGCGCAGCTTCGAGCACGCGATCGAGCACCTGGGGAGGCTGCTGGAGGTGCGCCCGGAGGTGGTAGCCCACGACATGCACCCGGGCTACACGAGCACGCGCTTCGCGCGCGAGCAGCGGGAGCTGGCGACGGTGGAGGTGCAGCACCACCACGCGCACATGGCGGCGTGCATGTGCGAGCACGGCCTGAACGAGCCGGTCATCGGCGTGGTGTTCGACGGCACGGGGTATGGGATCGACGGAAACGTCTGGGGCGGAGAGTGGCTGGTGGGCGACTATGGCGGCTTCGAACGCGCGGGGCACCTCGAATGCTTCCGCTTGCCGGGCGGGGATAGGGCGGTGGAGGAGCCCTACCGCACGGCGCTGTCGCTGCTGGTGGCGGCGCACGGCGGCTTGGAGGAGCTGGGGGACGTGCCGGTGGTGGCGGCGCGCGACGAGCAGGAGCGCCACGTGCTGAGCAGGATGGCGCAGAGCGGCGTGAGCTCGCCGCTGACCTCGAGCATGGGCCGGCTGTTCGACGGGGTGTCCGCTCTGCTGGGGGTGAGGGAGCGCTGCCGCTATGAAGCGCAGGCGGCGATCGAGCTGGAACAGCTGATCGAGCCGGGCGCGAGGGCGGAGCCCCTGAGGTGGGAGCTGCACACCGACGAGAGGCCCCTGCGCGTGGATGTGCGGCCGATGGTGGCGGAGCTGGCCGAGCTGGTGGGGCGCGGCGGGAGCAGAGCGGCGGAGCTGAGCCTGCGCTTTCACTGCACGGTGGTGGATGTGGTGCGCGCGACGTGCATGGAGATCGCGCGGCGGACGGGCCTGCGGCGGGTGGTGCTGAGCGGCGGGGTGTGGCAGAACGAGTGGCTGCTGCGGGGCGCGTATGAGACGCTGGAGCAGGCGGGCTTCGCGGTGCACGCGCACCGGCTGGTGCCGGCGAACGACGGAGGCGTGGCGCTGGGGCAGGCGGCGGTGGCGGGGTGGCGGGCAAGATGAGTCCAAATCCGCCCTCGAACCCGAACCCGCCCTCGAACCCGCCCTCCTCGCCCCCGAACCCCCCCTCCCGTGCGCCCCGAACCCCGGATCCCCCCCCAAAGGAGCCCTTCAAAGAGCTGCACTTCACCCCCGCCCCCCTCGTGAGCGGCCGCGTGCCGGGCCCGCGCAGTCAGCGGATGCTCGCCGAACAGGCGGCGATCGAGAGCAACGCGCGCAGCTACCCCCGCAGCGTGCCGGTCGCCTGGGAGGAGGGACGCGGCGCGACGGTGAAGGACGTGGATGGAAACACCTACCTGGACTTCTTCGGCGGCGCGGGGACGCTGAACGTGGGCCACGGCAACCCGGCGGCCGCGGGGGCGGCGAGCGAGCAGGAGCGCAAGCTGGTGCACGCGCTGGACTTCCCGACGAAAGCGCGGCTGGCCCTGATGAGCGCGCTGAAGCGGGTGATGCCGGGCGCCCTGAAGCGCAGCGCGAAGGTGCACTTCGGCGGCCCGACGGGCTCAGACGCCGTGGAGGCGGCGCTGAAGCTGACGCGGACGCACACGGGCCGGCGCACGGTGGTGGCCTTCGCGGGCGGCTACCACGGCATGACCGAGGGCGCGCTGGCGGTGACGAGCGACACCAGATGCGGCGGTCCCGAGGATACGCCGGTGCAGTTCATGCCCTACCCCTACTGCTACCGCTGCCCGCTGGGATTGCGGGCGAGCAGCTGCCGGATGGCGTGCGCGAAGCTCTTGGAGAGCAGCCTGGAGGACCCCCACAGCGGAGTGCCCAAGCCGGCGGCGGTGATCGTGGAGCCGGTGCAGGGCGAGGGCGGCACGATCGTCCCCCCGAAGGGCTGGCTGAGGGAGGTGAGAAGGATCACCCGCGATCACGACGTGCCGCTGATCGCCGATGAGATCCAGACGGGCTTCGGCCGCACGGGCACGATGTGGGCGTGCGAAGACGACGGCGTGGTCCCCGACGTGCTGGTGATGAGCAAGGCGCTGGGCGGGATCGGCTTTCCGCTGTCGGCGATCGCCTACGACGCGGCGCTGGACACGTGGGAGCCGGGCGCGCACATCGGAACGTTTCGCGGCCACCAGCCGGCGATGGCGGCGGGCGCGGCGGCCCTGGAGTTCGCCCTGGAGAACGACCTGCCGGCGCACGCGGGGAGATTGGGCGAGCTGGCGCTGAGCACGCTGCGCGAGGCAGCAGGGGATCTGGCGAGCGTGGGAGAGGTGCGCGGGAGGGGCCTGATGATCGGAATCGAGCTGGTGCGCGACACTCACACGAAGGAGCCGTGGCGCGAGCTGGCCGGCGAAGTGCGAAGGGCGTGCTGCCAGCGGGGACTGATAATCGAGCTGGGCGGACACTACGGCAACGTGGCCCGCTTCCTGCCCCCGCTGGTGCTGACGCGCGAGTTGCTGCTGCGCGGCGTGGAGATCTTCTGCGAAGCCCTGCGCGAGACCGAAGCGACGATGGCGCGGCGGGGGGCGCTGGTGGCGGGGTAGCAGGAGAAGGGGAGGAAAAGGAGAGAGGACCCCCAGAGGGGGTCCGCGGTTGCCGCGTCGTGGCCAAATCGATCTCCCGGCACCCTGATACGACATGCGCCTATGGCGCGTGATTGATCCGACAAGAGCGCGGGGGTGGAGCCGAAGGGGTGGCATGGTCCTCCGGCGCAAGGCTCGCTCGCGTAAGCACGCCCACGGCAAGCCCGCGAAGCACCACAAGACAAAGCACCACCACAAGCCCAAAGGGCATCACAAGCACAAAAAGCGCCGCAAGCACCACCTCAAGCCGCACAGGGGCGCCCCCGTCAAGCCGCTGCCCCCCGTGGCGGCGGGCCCGGCGCCCCCTCCTCCCTCGAACAATCCGCCGCCGGTGCTGGAAGTGCCGACGACGGTGGCGCACATGAACCGGCTGCTGTGGCGGGCGGGCTTCGGCGTGAGGCCGGGCGAAGCCCAGGCGCTGGCGGGGAGGCCGCTGCAGGAAGTGGTGTTCGGCCTGACGCGCCCGAGCGCAGCGGCCGTGCTGAGCGGCCCGGAACCGCGCAACGAAGAAGGCGACCCATTGGCCCCGGCGGATGTGTGGGGCGAGGATCACTGCTGGTGGCTGGATCGGATGGTGCGCAGCGATCAGGGGCTGGTGGAGCGGATGACGCTGATGTGGCACGACTGGTTCGCGAACAGCAACGAGAAGGTGGGCGACCAGCAGATGATGCTGGATCAGAACGGGCTGTTCCGCGAAATGGCGCTGGGGAGCTTCCAGGATCTGTTCATGGCGGTGACGAAGAACCCGGCGATGCTGGTGTTCCTGGATGGGATCTACAACAGCAGCGACGACCCCAACGAGAACTATGCGCGCGAGATGATGGAGCTGTTCTCGCTGGGCGCGGATCGCGGCGCGTACACCGAGGAGGATGTGCGCGAAATGGCGCGGGCGCTGACGGGCTGGACGGCGGAATGGTCGAGCGAGCTGGGCCTGCACAACTTCCGCTTCGATCCCAGCCGCCACGACGAAGAACCCAAGACGGTGTTCGGCCAGACGGGCAACTGGAACTGGGAAGACGCGGTGCGGCTGTGCGTGAATCACCCTCTGCACGCCTCCTTCTTCGTGAGCAAGCTGTGGGGCTATTTCGTGCCGAGTCCGCCGGACCCCGGGACGCTGGCCTCCCTGGAGGGCCTGTACCTGCGCTCGGCCTTCAGCGTTCAGGCAGTGGTGGAGGCGGTATTGCAGCACCCCGTCTTCTACGAAGAAGGCAGAGAAATGGTGACGCCGCCGGTGGTGTACAACGCGGGCCTGCTGCGCGCCGCGGGGAGGTACATCGACACGACCGCCTGGGCCTGGCTGTGCAGCGGCGCGGGCCAGCAGCTGTTCTATCCGCCGAACGTGAGCGGCTGGGATTACACGCGCTGGCTCGACACCTCGACGGCGAAGGCGCGCTGGGAACTGGCGGCGTATGTGACGGAGAAGTCCTACCTGAACCCGTGGCCGCAAGGCGGCTCCAACTACGACCCGACCGAGGAAGCCGCGGCGGCGCTGGCGAACGCGATGGCCTACTGGGGAGACCCGCAGATCGGCGCGGAAGCGCAGGGACGCATCGGCGAGTTCGCGGACTCGTGCCTGAATGGATACACCGAAGAATGGCAGCAGAGCCCCTATCGGGCGATGCGCCAGAACGCATTGCGGATGCTGATCGCGACGAGCCCGGACATGCAGGTGAGCTGAGATGGCCTGCGGCTGCAACGATTTCAACCGCGCGCAGCTGCTGCGGCGCGGCGCGGCCGTGGCGGGCAGGGGCCTGCCGAATATCGAGCGGGGGATGCCGCTGCCGGCGGGGACGGGCATGGATCGGCGGTCGTTTCTGCTGCGCTCGGCGGGCACGGCCATCTCGGTGTATGGCGCGTCGATGCTGGGCGTGAGGCACTTCGAAGAGGGCATCGCCAGGGCCGCGGAAGGTCCGGCGAAGCCGGTGCTGGTGTCGATCTTCATGGAAGGGGGCTGGGATGCGATGTCGGTGCTGGCCCCGATCGGGGACCCTGAATACTCCAAGCTGCGCCCGGTGCTGGCGCTGAAGGAAGGCGAAGGCCAGCCGTTCACGGAGGACGCGCGCCTGATGTGGCACCCGCAGGCGGCGGGCCTGGCGACGCTGCACGGCGAGGGCAAGGTGAGCGTGCTGCCGGCCGTGGGCTATGACCCCCCCGATGAGAGCCATTTCACCAGCCGCCACTACTGGGAGGTGGGCCAGCTGGACACGGAAACGCGCAGCGGCTGGATGGGCCGCCTGCTGGATGCGATCGGCGAAGCGGACAATCCGCTGCAGGGCCTGAGCCTGGACTACAGCCTGGCGCCGGCGCTGGCGAGCACGCGCGTGCCCGTGGCGGCGGTCTCGACCCCCGCGGAGTACCGATTGTGGGCGCATGGGGTGGATGAACCGATCATGGCCCCGACCGTGAGGACGTATGGCGAACTGGGCGCGCTCGCGGCGCCGTCGGCGGCGATGGCGCAGGCGCGCGGAGCCTCGCTGGATACGAGCATCGTGCTGGGCCAGATGGCGGGGTTCGTGGGCGAAGAAGGCAAGCCGACATACACCTCGCCGGTGAAGTACCCGGAAAACGGCGGCCAGTTCGCCGAACGGCTGGCGGCGCTGGCGGCGATGCTGGCGGCGGGCATGCCGATCCGCTGCGTGTCGCTGAGCGGGGTGGGCGGCTATGACACGCACAGCGATGAGGTGGAAACGCTGAAGACCAACCTGGGCGAGACGGTGGAATCGGTGCTGGCCTTCCAGCGCGATCTGGAAGCGCGCGGACTGGCCGATCGGGTGCTGGTGCAGCTGTGGAGCGAGTTCGGCCGAAGGCCCGCGGAAAACGGCTCGGGCACCGACCACGGCGC
>CAZOQI010000028.1:0-35150 GCA_964582105.1 uncultured Solirubrobacteraceae bacterium | reverse complement strand
CCGCCGCGGCACGGTGCAGTGGAGCCTCGTGCGCTGGCTGGTCATCGGCTCGGTCCCCGCCGCCTTCTGCGGCGTCCTCGTCATCAAGCACCTCGGCGACGGCAGCAACGTGCAGCACAACGTCCAGCTGCTGCTCGGCTGGGCCCTGCTCGTGGCCGCGGTGTCCATGGTGGCCAAGGCGACGCTGCAGGCCCGCTCGGCGCGGCGTCTGGCCAACGTCGGCCGCACGCCGAACGACGTGCCCTACCGCATCAAGCCCATCCCGACGATGCTCATCGGTCTCAGCGGCGGCCTCATCGTCGGCATGACGTCCGTGGGCTCGGGCTCGCTGATGATCGTGATGCTCCTCTTTCTCTACCCGCTCTTGGGCGCCGGTCAGCTGGTGGGCACGGACCTGACGCAGGCCGTGCCGCTGACGCTTGCTGCCGCCCTCGGGGCGCTCGCGTTCGGCCACGTCGAGCTTGGCGTCACGGCGTCGCTCATCATCGGCAGCGTCCCGGCCGTGCTCGTGGGCTCGCTCGTATCCTCCAGCGCCCCCGATCGCTACATCAGACCGGTCATCACATTCGTGATCGCCGCCTCGGGCCTGAAGTACGTGGGGCTTGGAGCGACTGCCCTGGGCTGGGTGCTGTGCGGCGCCCTGCTGCTCGCGGCCGCGATCTGGCTGGCCTACCTGCGCCCTCGCCAGAGAGAGCGCACGCTCGAAGATCCTCCGGCGGCTTGAGGATCTCCAACTGGACAGATCTGGATGTGTGACGGTACATTGCGCAGGAGACCCTGGATGTGCCATCGATCCACTTTGCCCACGAGCGCGAGGTCTTCGCCTGCGACGGGAGGCCCTGCGCCGCAGAAGGACAACGGCGCGGTGTCCATGCGGGAGCCCCCCGATAAGGTCTACAGGCAGCCTGGCGAGCGCCCTGTCGAGGGGGAGGCGCAGGCGCGGGCCGCCGCTGCGACGAAGCAGAGCCCAAACGTGAAATGGCAGAGCAGCGCCCTGAGTCGGCGCAGGCGCTGGGAGTTCCTGGGCCACCCGGGAGCGACGATCTGGTTCACGGGTCTGCCGGCGGCGGGCAAGTCGACGATCGCAGGCGCCGTGGAGGAGCACCTGGTGAGCGCCTCACGCCCGGCGTTTCTGCTGGACGGCGACAACCTCCGCCACGGCCTCAATGGCGATCTGGGCTTCGACGCAATGGCGCGGAGCGAGAACGTGAGGCGCACCGCACACGTGGCCCGCATCCTGGCCGAGTCGGGCACGGTGGCGCTGGTGAGCCTCGTGAGCCCCTATGCGCGCGACCGCGAGGAGGCAGCGAAGCTGCACGCGGCGATGGATCTTCCCTTCATCGAGGTGTGGGTGGAGGCGTCGCTGGAGCTGTGCGAGCAGCGCGACCCCAAGGGCCTCTACGCGCGCGCCCGCGCAGGAGAGCTGAGCGGCCTTACCGGGATCGACGCCCCCTACGAGCCCCCGAGCCAACCCGATCTGGTGCTGCACAGCGGCTGCGAAAGCGTGCAGGCGGCGGTGGAGCGCGTGATGGGCGCGCTGGGAGCGCGCCTGCTGCACTCCCCGCGGGCGTGATCTGCAAGTAGGAAGTCGTCCCTGACGTTCGTAGTATCTAATGAGGGCCTGTTCGCGCACGCCACCTTTGGCGGCCGCCGCGGGCGGCCTTCGTTTCCCGTTGGCAGGACGAGGAAGGGGCAACACATTGCGATCCGCCGCACGAACGCGCCGCTACGTGGCGCGCCACTGGCTGCTTCTCCTGAGGCCGCTGCTGCGCTACAGCGCCACGCGCGATGCCTACGTGCTGCGCCTGGTGGGCCGCAGGGTGGGCCCGGTGCTGCGAATGGATCGCCGCCGCCGCCTCGGTCGTCGTCGGGCGCCGTTCACGGGGATCGACCGCCGGGGGATGGGCGCGGCGTAGGGAGGGCGGGGCCATCGGCCTCACGTGAGCCGCCGTAGAGCGCGCGGGCCTATCGCCCCACGCGAGCCGCATGAGGTTCAAAGAGAGGCAGCCATGCGCGTTTCAGGGCGGTGTTTCCAGCTTTGTTTGCGCCACAGTCGCCGCCCGAGAAATGGCGCCGGCACAGGCTCTGCGGGCCAGATGCGGTGGTTTTAACAGAGGCCAGCCGGAGGGCGTTTCCGAGGGGCTCCCTTGACGGACCCAAATAGTTCTGCATACTGGATGAGCCATCTCTCAGCGACGCAGGCCCGGCACGAACCCGGGGCGAGCCGCAGGGGAGGGCAGACATAGGGCTCGACGGTGCCGCCCCGAAGCAGAGGCGATCACGCCGAGGCCCATCCACGAAAGGCCCCGGTGTGGCCGGGGCGGAAGGAGCTGTACGAAGTGTTGACATCTAGAATCAGAGCCGCGATGCTCGCTCTGCTGGCAGCGATGCTGGCGGGGGCGGTCATGGCGGCCACGGCATCGGCCGAACCCGGGCCGTTCTGGCATCACCGGGCGATCGGCGGAGAAGGCGACGGAGCCAAAATCGAACCCGGAAAGCCGGAAAACTTCTCGGGCGAAGGGGGCAAGCAGACGCTCAAGGGCTTTCTGCTCGCCGAATCAACACCTATAGAAATCACCTCTGAAGGCTCCCAGGTCAAAGGCGCCATCTTCAACAACGCCTCCCAAGGTCAAATCAAACTGGAAGTCGTATACAAACAACCAAAGCTGGTCATTCCCCCAGGCACCACTTGTGTGGTGGCGGTGGGTAACAATAATGTCGTGCAGGTCAAAGGCCATCTGATGTGGAAATGGGATGGCACGACAGCGCAGTTGACCGAACAACCCCAACTGAAACAAAAGTGGGATATCGGTTTCACCGCGGTTGAACCACAACAAGGAGAAACGGAACTGAAACGGGGCGCTTTCACGGTTGTCACGCTGAGCGGTACCGGTTGTCTGCTGAGCGGCTCACACGCGGTGGAAGGCTCCGAGGTCGGGATCCCGGATCTGAGCCAACTGAAAACGTGGAGCCGAAGTCTGGAAGTGAGGACTGTGGAACATTCTCAAGCAAAGGCCAAGCAACACTTCTGGGACGGAACAGAATTCCAGGGAACCCATCTGGGTCTGACATTCACCGGCTTCCCAGCATCCTACATAGGACAAACCAAGGTAAAAGCAGAACAACAAGAAATCGCCGTATTTGAAAAATAGGTGAGTCACCGGTGGGGCCGCGGAATCCGTGGTCCCACCCATATCGATGGACACGGCAGGCCCCGATCGAACCGGGACAAGCATCGTGGACCAGCTGGGTCAGAGACAAATGCTCCTTGTGGAAATCTACGTATGGTATTAGTGGGTGTTGTGCTTGAGTATCCGAACTGGACGAGACGATTGAGCAGACGTAGGGCCGAAGTGGGCGTAGGGCCGCGTGGTGAGCGGTAGGAAGGTTGCGCGGGGAAATGTGGAGGCACGTGGGGAAAATGTGGAGGCACGTGCTGTCAAGGAGCATCGTCTTGGCGCTGCTGGGATGGGCGGTCCTGCCCGGCGCCGGAGCCGCGGCGAGCGCCTGCCCCAACGCGGCGCTCCGCTCGGAACTGCGCTCGGGGCAGCTTCCCGACTGCCGCGCGTACGAGCTCGTCTCGCCTGTCTACAAGGAGGGGGCCATCATGGGCACGTTCGGGGTCTCACAGGAGGGCTCCCGCCTCATAGTTGGCAGCTTCGGTGTCTTTGGGGGGGCCGAAGCGGGTTCGGTGCTCGGCGCGGGGAGTGTGCCGGGTGTCGCGTACCTGCTCTCTCGCACCGCCTCGGGATGGACGGCCTCCGCGCTCGTCCCGCCCGACTCCCTATACAAGAGCAGCGGCATGGTCGACGCCGGCGCAGATCTCAGCGGGACGCTGTGGGAGTTGCGCAAGCGTAGGGTCCTTCCGCCTGGCGTGCCGCAGCAGGAAGTGCGCTGCCCTCCGGGAGCTGGGGAAGAAGAAGCGCAGCCACGGGGCGTGACCGACCTCTATCTCGAGCAGCCGCGGGGAACGTTCGCCCGGGTGGGGCCGGCGACTCCCGACCCGTGCAGGCCCAACGAAGCGCCCCAGTACACCTACCTTGGCGCGTCGGCGTCGCTGTCGCACGTGCTGTTCTCAGCTCAGGCCGAAGTCCGCTGGCCGTTCGACGGGACGGCGGCGGGTGGCACGCTGTACGAGTACGTGGGCGTCGAGCAGCCGAGCGAAACACGCGAACCGTCGCTCGTGGGTGTGAGCGGGGATCGCGGGAGCAGGGCGCTGATCAGCCGCTGCGGCACGCGGCTCGGCTCCGTCTCGCCCGAAGAAGAAGGCGCAGGATCGGCGTACAACGCGATCTCCGAAACTGGCGCAAGGGTCTTCTTCACAGCGGTGGGGAAAGACGATCGCGCGTGCCTTGGCGGCGGGCCGTCGGTCGAGCCCGCGGCCGACGAGCTGTTTGCCAGGGAAGAGCTGCCTCTGGTGAGCGGGGAACTGCCCACGGCGCACATGCGCACGGTCGCCATCTCCGAGCCGCTGAGGGAAGACTGCGGGGAATGCCTCACCAGCAGAGAACGGGGGGACGCGGTCTTCCGGGGCGCCTCACAGGACGGCTCGAAGGTGTTCTTCACGACGGAACAGGAACTGCTGCCCGCGGCCACGGGCGCGAACCTCTACGAGTATGACTTCAACGCTCCGGCGGGCGGGAAGGTCAGCCGTGTCTCGGCGCCGCTGGCGGGCGAAGCGGAGGTGCAGGGCGTCGCGCGGATCTCCGAGGACGGTTCGCACGTCTACTTCGTCGCCCGGGGCGTTCTCACGAAAGCGCCCAACGGGCTCGGCAACAGCGCGAAGGCCGGCGAAGAGAACCTGTACGTGTACGAGCGCGACGAGCAGTTTCCCGCCGGGCGCACGGCGTTCGTGGCCAGGCTCTCGCCCGGCGACGCAGGTGACTGGCAGCGCACTGACGAACGGCCGGTGCTCGCCTCCCACGACGGCCGCTTCCTCGTCTTCACGAGCGGGGCGGACCTGACGCGCGAAGGTCTCAGCGGCGGTGTGCCTCAGGTGTTCCAGTACGACGCGAGCACCGGCGGCCTGGTGCGCGCCTCGATCGGGCAGGACGGCTACAACGACAACGGCGCAGCGCCCTTCGCCGGCTCGCGGATCGTCAGCGGGTTCCCGTCGTCGCAGGTCTATTCCCGCGTTGACTCGCCGGGCCTGGCGAGCGGCGTGCAGGCGCCCGCCGACGGCGCGGTGTTCTTCGAAAGCCCTGACGCGCTCACGCCCCAGGCGCTGAACGACCAGCGCGACTCGCTCAACGAACTGGTCACAAACGTGTACGAGTACCGCGCCGGCAGCGTGTATCTGCTCTCAGACGGCCGCGACACGTCCACCGTCGACTTCAATCGGGGGGGCTACCTGGCCGGCTCGGATCCCTCGGGCGAAGACGTGTTCTTCTTCACCTCCGACTCGCTGATCCCCCAGGACGGCAGTACGCAGCAGGACATCTACGACGCGCGCGTGGGGGGCGGTTTCCCCACCCCCGCGCCGCCAACGGCCTGCGGGGGCGAAGCCTGCCTCGGCGCGCTGGCCGGGGCGCCCGCGCTGGCGCCCCTCGGCGGCAGCGCCACGCAGGTCGCCGAAGCGGAAGGCTCGCCGCCGCCCGCTCCGTTGCCGGGGGCGACCAAGGCTAAGCCGAAGGTCAAGAAGAAGCCAAAGGGGAAGAAGAAGACCAGAGGCAAGAAGAGGCAGAAGGCCAAGGCCGGGAAGAAGGCTGGCGGCTCCGGGCTGCACAGCTCCGTACACGGGAGATGGGAACGATGAGGCGCATCGCCGAGGTCGCCGCTTCCCGCTTGGTCCCGCTTGCCCCGACGCTTGTGTTGGTCATCCTCGCAATGCTGGCTGGCGAGGCCACGCTGCTGTCCGGCAAACCGGCGTTGGCAGCATCGGCCGGCCCCGGCTGGTCGATCCGCTCGCTCGCCCAGCCGACCGACTTCTCAGCCGCCAGCGACGCGGCCTGCGAATTTGAAAATCCGACTCACAATCTGTCGCAGGCCTGCGACAGCTACGCGCTGATCGTGACGAACGCCGGCGGCGGACCCGTGCCTGCGGGTGGGCACGTGACGATCGCCGACACGCTGCCGGCGGGTGTGCGCGTCTTCGCCATCCAGGGCGAAGCCCCGGGGACGAAGGGCAGCCTGGGGTGCAGCACAGTCCCGCTGCAGTGCGTCGACGAAGCGGAAGTCGCAGTGGGCGAAACGCTGGTGGTGACGATCGACGTGACGGTGGACAAGTCGATCGAAGAAGCGGGAACGCCGAGCGTGCACAACTCGGTCTCGGTCGCCGGCGGCGGGGCGCTCCCGGTTTCGATCGGCGAACAGACGGCGATCGGCTCCGAGGCGGCGCCCTTCGGGATCGCCGACTTCGCCCTGCGGGCCTTCGGCGGCGATGGCGCGCCCGCGGCGCAGGCCGGGGGACGGGCCTCCACGCTCGCCGCGAGCCTCGACTTCACAAGCGAAAACGGCTCGATTCTCGGAAGGACCTCCTACCATCCGCCCGAGGAAGTGAGGGACGTGATCGTCGATCTCCCGCCCGGCTTCGTGGGCAACCCCCAGACCACCGCCAAGTGCCCGCTGTACGCCCTGCTCGAGAACAGCGAAGTGACCGACTGCCCCCCCGCCAGCAGGGTCGGCACGATGATGTTCGAGGCCGCTCCGGGGACGTTCCGCGTCTCCGAAGGCCTGAGCAGCGGGACGACGGCCATATACAACATGGTGCCCGAGCCCGGCTTTCCCGCGGAGTTCGGCTTGACCTTCCTGGGCCAGCCTGTCTTCATGTACGCGAGCTCCGTGCGCATCGGCGGCAGCTACCGCCTGCGTGTGACGGTCCCCGGGATACCCGAACTGCAGACGATCGGCGCCACGCTGCTGTTCTTCGGCGACCCAGGGGGACACTTCAACGGGTCGCCTTCCCCCACGCCGTTCTTCACCAACCCCGTGAACTGCGCGGCCGGCCCCGTCTCGGCCACGGTCGAAGCGGACAGCTGGCAGCACCCCGGCTTCTACCACTTCGCCGAATCGACCACCTACCCGCAGCTGAGCGGCTGCAACATGCTTCAGTTCCAGCCCACGCTGTCGGTGGCGCCCGAAAGCACGCAGGCCGACGAGCCCACCGGCTACACGTTCACGGTTGCCAACCCTCAGAACGAAAGCCCGTTCACGCTCGGCACTCCGGAGCTGAAGGACGCCACCGTGACGCTGCCCGCGGGCGTGTCGGTCTCTGCCTCGGCGGCCGACGGTCTGCGCGGCTGCGCGGAAACGGGCCCCGAAGGGATCAACATCGGCAGCGGGAATACGGTTGACGCGGGCCAGGACGTGGGCAACCCCGAAGCGACCGAACTGGGCGCCGGCCACCCCGGCGGCGATGGCAGCTCCTACGACGACGGCCTCTACCACACCGCCGCCGGCCACTGTCCGGCGGCGTCGGCGATTGGCACCGTGGAAGTCGAAACCCCGCTGCTGGCGAGCCCGCTGGAGGGGCATGTGTATGTCGCGCTGCCCCATTGCGGCGGCAGTGGCCAGCCGCCGTGCACGCCGGCCGATGCGGTCAACGGCAACCTGTTCGGCGCCTACCTCGAAGTCGCGGGCTCGGGGGCTGTCGTCAAGCTCGCGGGCCACGTCTCGATCGACCCCTCCACGGGGCGGATCACCGCGAGCTTCCGCGAAAACCCGCAGATACCATTCAGCGCGTTCCGGCTGCGCTTCCACGGCGGCCCGCGGGCCGTGCTCGCCAACCCGCAGGCGTGCGGCCCGGCAGCCACGACCGCCGACTTCTCGGCGTGGAGCTTCCCCGCGACGCTCGACAGCCTGGCCTCCTCCCTGCCCTTCACGGTCGACTGGGATGGAGCGGGCGGCGCCTGCCCGGCCACGCCGCCGCTCACGCCGTCGCTGATCGCGCAGACCACGAATCCCGCCGCGGGCGCGTTCAGCCCGTTCACGTTCACCCTTTCTCGCGGCGATCGCCAGCAGGGCCTCTTCCAGCTCAGCGTCACCACCCCGGTCGGCCTGCTGGGGATGCTCGCGACCGTGCCGCTGTGCGGCGAACCGCAGGCGCAGCAGGGGACCTGCCCGGAAGCCAGCCGCATCGGGACGGTGAACGCCGCCGCCGGCCCCGGTTCGCACCCGCTGTGGGTATCGGGCCGTGTGTACCTGACGGTGGGGTATCACGGCGCTCCCTTCGGCCTGAGCATCGTGGTGCCCGCCGAAGCCGGGCCCTTCCACCTCGGCAACGTGGTCGTGCGCAGCGCGATCGCCGCCGACGAGAACACCACCGCGTTGACGATCACCAGCGACCCATTGCCTCAGATCATCGACGGGGTGCCCCTGCGTGTGCAGACGGTGAACGTCACCGTGGACCGCCCCGGTTTCATGTTCAACCCGACAAACTGCGGCGCGAAGCAGATCGCGGTGGCCGTCGCCGGCGCGCAGGGCGCGCTCGCGCACCTGTCCAGCCCGTTCGCTGCGGCCAATTGCCGCAGTCTGCCCTTCAGCCCCAGCTTCACTGCCTCCAGTTACGCTCGGACTTCAAAGAAGCGCGGCGCGAGCTTCGACGTGAAGGTTCTGTACAAGCCCGGCCAGGCCAACATCAGATCGGTGTCGGTGAAGCTGCCCAAGCAGCTCCCGGCGCGGCTGACGACGATCCAGCAGGCATGCCCGCAGGCGACGTTCGAAAGCAACCCCGCGACCTGCCCCGCAGGGTCGCTGATCGGGATTGCCACGGCGCACACACCCGTGCTGCCGGTGGCGCTGGAAGGCCCCGTCTACCTCGTGTCCTTCGGCGGCGCGGCCTTCCCCGACGTGATGCTGGTCCTGCAGGGCGATGGCGTGCGCGTCGATCTGACCGGTAACATCAACATCGCCAAGGGCATCACCAGCAGCACCTTCGCCAGCGTCCCCGACGCGCCGATCACGAGTTTCGAGCTGAAGCTGCCCCAGGGCACCCACTCGGCGCTGACGACCAACCTGCCCGCCGCTGCGCGGGGGGACCTGTGCGGCACAAAGCTCGTCATGCCCACCACGCTCATCGCCCAGAACGGCCTTCAGATCAAGCAGAGCACCAAGATCGCGGTGACGGGCTGCCCGAAGGTGAAGAAGCCGGCGAAGAAGGCCAACGCAAGAGCGCTGAGCCGCCGGTAGCGGGCGCGACCGCCCCTCCAACAACGTCCCACCGCGGCGCGCCGCGGGCGAGTGGGGATCCGCAGGTAAGGGGGGCGGGTGGGTTGGCCGGGGGGCGCTGCCGCGCAGCCCCGCGCCGACTACACGGCGCTGTCGAGGCCGCTCAGAGACCCCTGCAGCGCCTCCAGCACGCGCACCACGCGCAACCCGCTCTCCCCATCCGAGCGGGGCTTGGCCCCCGTGGCGATGCACTGCACGAAGTGCTCGCACTCGACCCGCAGCGGCTCGACATCGGCGATGCGCGGGGAGAAGCTGTCGCCGCTGCGGGCGACGTACTCGCCCCCGTCGAGGGAGTCCTCGTCAAAGCCCTTGTCCCACACCGTGAGCTTGCCCTCCGGGCGCATGTCGTCGAAGGTGGCCATGCGCCGCGAGCCCACCACGGTCAACCGCCGCTCCTTGTGGGGGTCAAGCCAGGAGAGGTGGAGGTGCGCGACCACTCCGGAGGGGAAGCGCAGGTAGCAGAAGACGACGTCCTCGACCCCCTCCCTGACGTAGGAGCGCCCATGCGCGGTGCACTCCACGGGGTCTTCGTCGATGAGGTGGAGCACAACGGAGACGTCGTGCGCGCCGAGGCTCCACAGCGCGTTCTCGTCGGCTCGCAGCTGGCCCAGGTTCACGCGGTTGCCATACAGGTAGTACAGCTCGCCCAGCTCGCCGCCGTCGACAAGCTCCTGCAATTGCGCCACGGCCGGGTGGTACTCCAGCAGGTGGCCCACCATCAGCGTCTTCCCCGACCGCGCGGCCGCCGCCACGGCGCGCTGGGCGTCCTCTACGTTCGTCGCCAGGGGCTTCTCCACGAAGCAGTGCTTGCCCGCCTCCAGCACCCGCATGGCCAGATCGGCGTGAGTCGGCACGGGCGTCGCCAGCACGATCGCATCCAGCTCCCGATCCCGCAGCAGCTCCTCGATGTCATCGCTCAGGCGGGCGTCCGGCACGGTGGGCGCGATCTTCTCGCGGGCCTCGCGCGAGGCGTCGCACAGCCACCTCACCTCGCAGTCCGGGATGGCGAGGAAGTTGCGCGCCAGGTTGGGGCCCCAGTAGCCCAGGCCCACGACGCCGAGGCGGATCGGCCGGGGGGCCCGCTGGGCGGTTGGCTCACCGACCGGATCGCTCTGGCTCTCGCTCACACTCACGGCGCCTCGATCTCCCCGATCTCCTGCGTCTTCTCGACGATCTCCCCGATCGCCGCGACGCAGCGCTCGGCCGCGTGCCCGTCGCCGTAGAGCTCCGGACGCTCAGTGGGCGGCGTGCGCTCGAGCGCCGCGAGCGCCGCCTGCGAGTCGAGATCCACCAGCGTGTTCCAACCCGCCTCGACGGTCTCGACCCACTCGGTATTCGCCCGCAGCGTTATGCACGGCACCCCGGCTAGGTATGCCTCCTTCTGGATGCCTCCCGAGTCGGTGAGCACCGCCCGCGCGCCGCACAAGAGCGCGGCGAACTCGGCGTAGCCCAGCGGCTGGGTGATGCGCACCCCGTTGGTGTACGCCAGCTCGTCCCACAATTCGCCCGTCTCCGCCTGCAGGCGCTCGTTTGTGCGCGGGTGCAGGGGGAGCAGCACCGGCGTCTGCTCGGCCACCGCCTGCAGCAGGTACACCAGCTTGGTCAGGCGCACGGGGTCGTCGACGTTGCCCGCCCTGTGCGCCGTCACCAGCACGTACTCTCCCGGGGCGAGGTCCCACCTCTCGGCCATTGCCTGCGCGTTCTCCCGCGCCCCGGGCTGCCAGCGCAGCGCCACGTCCACCATCACATCGCCCACCACCACGACGGCTGGGCCATGCGTCTCCTGGCCATGTGCCTCCTGGCCATGCATCTCCCGGCCCGGCGTCCCCTCGCCCGCCAATCTCGCGCCCGGCACCCCCTCGCGCGCGAGATTCTCTCTGGCCGCCTGCGAGCTGCACAGCAGCAGATCGCTCATGTGGTCGGTGAGCACCCGGTTGAGCTCCTCGGGCATGGTGCGGTCGAAGGAGCGCATCCCCGCCTCCACGTGCACCACCGGAATCCGCGCCTGCGCCCCCGCGAGCGCCCCCGCGAGGGTCGAGTTGGTGTCCCCGTACACCAGCACCGCGTCGGGCGCGACCTGCGGAATCAGACCCTCCAGCGCCCCCAGCATGCGCGCCGTCTGCGAGGTGTTCGATCCCCCGCCGATCCCCAGCTCCCGCTCGGGCCGCGCCAGACCGAGCTCTGCGAAGAACACCTTCGAGAGCGAGTCGTCGTAGTGCTGGCCGGTGTGCACCAGCACCTCCTCGTGCGCCGCGCGCAGGGGCCCCGACACCGCGGCGGCCTTGATGAACTGCGGACGGTTGCCGACGACGGTGAGGATCTTCACGGCCCGCAGCTCAGCCCTGCCGGGAGGCGCACCACCGAGACGCCCTCAGGCCGCTGCGCCCACCACCGCGGTGGACCAGTCGATGACCGCGCTCGGGCGCACCACGTGGCGGCTCAACCCCAGCTCGCCCGGATCCAGGCCCAGCGCCAGTCCCACCAGCTGCGGCAGGTGCAGCACGGGCACATCGAGCTCGCGCCCCACGGCCTTGGCGGCGAGGGGCTGCTGGAGGTCCAGATTCAGGTGGCAGAGCGGGCAGGGCGTGACCAGGCAGTCGGCCTCGGCGTCCTTGGCGTCTCCGAGGTGCGTTCCGGCCTGCTTCAACGACGCCTGCTTGTTCATGGTGATGATGGGAAAGCCGCAGCACTTGCGCATGCCGGCGTAGTCGATGACGGTGCCGCCGAGGGCCTCTATCAGCTGGTGCAGATAGTGGTCGCGCGGGTGCTCGGAGTCGATCCCCAGGCGCTTGCGCGGGCGCACGATGTAGCAGCCGTAGAAGGGCCCGACCTTGAGGTTCGTGAGGGGCCGTCGCACCCGTTCGCGCAGGTGCTCGAGCCCGATCTCCTCCACCAGCAGCCAGAGGAAGTTCTTGTTCGTGAGCGGGCGGGCGGGATCCTTCTCATATGAGAGCCCTTCGGGCGCGAGCGTGGCGTTGATGTGCGCGCGGTACTCGCCGCTGGCGTCCAGGCGCTCCTGGCACTCGCTCTGCGCCCCCTGGCAGGTGGAGCAGATGTTCATCATCAGATCGGCCCCATCGACCTGCTGCGCCAGGGCGAAGGTGCGGGCATTCAGGGTGTCGGCGAGCTCCTGGTTGTGCTCCGCGATCACCCCGGCGCCGCAGCAGTTGGCGCGGTCCAGCTCGACGAGCTCGATGTCGAGCAGCGGCGCGACCTTGGCCATCGAGCCGTGCAGCTCGGGGGTGAAGCCGCGGCTGACGCAGCCGGGCCAGTAGGCGACCTTGATGCTCATGGCTGGGCGCTCCCTTCGGTGCTCGCGGCGGTGGCCGCGGGCTCGTCGTCTTCGTCTTCGCCTGAGACGTACAAATTCAGCTCATACCGTTCCGGGCGGCTCTCGACGATGTCGTAGATGCGCTTCACGCCATCCAGATCGGCCTTGGGGATCTTGTGCCCGAGCAGCGCGATCCGGGGGTTGACCTTGCGCCGCAGGAGCCCGCGCAGCACCACGGGCAGCGAGGACAGCAGCTCGCGGCCGGCGGCGGGGTGGAACTTGGCGAACCACGAGTCCCCGCCGTAGGAGCGGGGGATCAGCTCGGCCTCGTGCATCAGCCCGTAGTCGCGGATGAGCGTCGTGACCGCCTGCTCGTGGCGGTGGCCGTTGTTGGCGTCCACGATCTGCTCGTCCTCCCCGGCGATGCGCCGCAGGCGCATGATCTGGCCCATCGGGTTGACGTCCTTGGGGCAGGCATCGACGCACTTGAAGCAGTGCGTGCAGTCGTAGATCCCCTGCGGATCCTGCGCGAGATCGAGGAGGCGCTCGTGGCGCTCGGCATCCCTGGGATCCCCGACGAAGCGGTAGGCCTTGGCCAGCGCGGCGGGGCCGATGAAGCCGGGATCGACCTCCATCGCCAGGCAATCCGAGACGCAGGCGCCGCACTGGATGCAGGCCATGCTCTGCGTGACATCGACCATGTTCTCGCGCGGAACGAGATACTCGCGCTCGGGTATGGGCTGCTTGTTGATGAGCCAGGGGGTGACGCGCTGGACCTTCTTCCAGTGCACGGCGTCCATGTCCACCACGAGATCCTTGATGACGGGCATGTTGCCCATCGGCTCGATCTCGATGACGCCGTCGGCGGAGGCCGCGCGGGCGTGGTCCAGGTGCGTGTGACAGGCCAGCCCCGGCTCCCCGTTGATGCGCACGCCGCACGAGCCGCAGATGGCGGCGCGGCACGAGCAGCGGATGCCGATGGAGCCGTCGAAGCGGGCCTTGGCCTGGAGGATGCCCTCCAGCACCGAGCGATGGGGCTCGAGCTCGATGGTGTGCTCGTCCCAGTAGGGGGCCCCGCCGGACTCGGGGTCATAGCGGCGGAGCCGCAGGGTGAACTCGTCCATCAGTACTTCCTCTCCTCGGGCTGCCACTGCGTGATGGTGACGGGCGCATAGCCGACCTCGGGGCCGCCCTCGCCCCGGGTGATGGTGATGTGCTTGAGCCACTCCTCGTCGATGCGCTCGGGGAAGTCGGTGCGGAACTGCGCGCCGCGCGACTCCCTGCGCTCCAGCGCGGCCACGACGATCGCCTCGGCGCAGTCGAGCATATAGCCCAGCTCGATCGCGCCCAGGACGTCCTGGTTGAAGACCGTGCCGCGATCGTCGATATAGCTGCTCTCGGACTCGGCCTGCAAGCGCCTTACGACCTCCAGGGCCTGCTCCAGACCGGCCTGATCGCGGTAGACGGCTACGTGCTGATTCATGGTGTCGCCCAGCTCGCGCTTGATCTCGGAGACCCTGCGCCCCTCGCGCGGGCGCGCGATGACGGCGTCGATCAGGGCCATGTCCTCGCGCAGGCGCCCATCCGCGGCGGAGGGCGCCGGCATCGCCAGGGAGGCCGCGCGCGCGGCGGCGTGCTCGCCCGAGCGCCTGCCGAAGATGAGGGTGTCCAAAAGCGAATTGGCCCCGAGGCGGTTGCCGCCGTGCACGGACACGCAGGCGACCTCGCCGGCGGCGTAGAGGCCGGGGATGGAGGTGGCGCCGTTCACATCGGTCCTGACGCCGCCCATGATGTAGTGCTGGCCGGGGCGGATCATGATCGGTTCGCGCGTGATGTCAACCCCCGCGAAGTCCTTGCCGATGTTGACGATCTCGCGCAGGGCCTCCAGCGTGCGCTTGCGCGGGACCATCGTTATGTCCAGGTAGATGCCTTCCCCGTTGGGCCCCACCCCGCGTCCCTCCAGGATCTCCGTCTGCTCGGCGCGCGAGACGACGTCGCGCGAGGCGAGATCGAGCTTGTTGGGCGCGTACTTCTCCATGAAACGCTCGCCGTCGGCGTTGAGCAGAACCGCCCCCTCCCCGCGCGCGCCCTCGGTTATCAGAAGGCCGTTCTCGACGAGCGTCGTGGGGTGGTACTGAACCATCTCCATGTCCATCAGGGGAGCCCCGATGCGGTAGGCCTGCGCGATGCCGTCCCCTGTGACGATCAGGGCATTCGTGGTGGGGTTGTAGAGCTGCCCGGCGCCGCCGCAGGCGAGGATCGTGTTCTTGGCGTGAAAGCTCTCCATGCGTCCGGAGCGCACGTCGCGCGCGATCACCCCGCAGCAGCTCCCCTCGTCGTCCTGCACGAGCGAGGTGACGAACCACTCCTCAAAACGCTCGACCTGCTCGTGGTGCTTCATGAGCTGCTCGTAGAGCACGTGCAGGATCGCCTGCCCGGTGATGTCCGCGACATAGGCGGTGCGCTTCGTCGAGGCCCCGCCGAAGGCGCGCAGGTCGAGCTGACCGGAGTCGTTGCGGTGGAAGGTCACGCCGATGTGCTCCAGGTGCATGACCTCGTGGGGAGCCTCCGAGCACATGATCTCGATAGCGTCCTGATCGCCGAGGAAATCCGAGCCTTTGACGGTGTCATAGGCGTGCGAGCGCCAGTCGTCGTCGATGGCGATGGCGGCGTTGATCCCTCCGGCGGCGGCGACCGAGTGCGAGCGCACGGGATGGACCTTGCTCATCAGCGCAACGCTCGCGCCGGCCTGAGCGGCGGCGAGCGCGGCCCGCTGACCGGCGAGACCGGCTCCGATGATGAGGACGTCGTGTGCGGGCATTCAGTTGGTTGGTCGTTGAGGGGAGGGAGGGCCGGCATGCTATCTCCCCGCGCGTCGTGGTGAGGGCACCGCCGCGCGCTGGGGGATCGCGGCCGGGGTCGCGTGGGCTCGGGATGAGGCGTGGCGCCCGCTGCGCGGGTCTGGTGCGGGAGGCGCCCTGGCGCCCGATACGTCCCGGCGCCCCCTCTACACCCCGGCGGCCGGCCGCAACGCCTGGCGGATCTGCGCGACGGTGACGACGCCGCGCAGAACCCCCTCGCCATCGACGGCGACCATCGCCCCGAGGCGCCCGAGGCCCTCCGCGCGCAGCAGCGATTCCAGCGGCTGGTGCTCGTCGATGCGCACCTGGAGGTTGTCCTCGAGCACGTCCACGACCTGCAGCGCGGGCCGCCCCGCGGCGATCTCCGCTCCCACGCGCTCGGAGCGGATCACCCCCAGAAAGTGGCGCGCGGGGTCCACGACGGCGAACCAGGGCCAGCGGTAGCGCCCGAAGAACTGCTCCTGGGCGTCGATCAGGCGCAACTCGGCGGGGATCGTGACGGGCTCGGTGTCCATCACGTCCGCGACCGTGAGCCCCTGGATGCGCTGTCCCACGCCACCCTGCATGACCGCCATCGAGGCCCCCTGGTAGATGAACAGCGCGATCGCCGCGAGCCAGACGCCGTTGATGCTGCCGTAGAGGCCGACCAGCACCAGCCCGCCGGCGCCGAGCAGCAGCGCGAAGCCCTGCCCCGCGCGCCCCGTGGCGCGCGTGGCGCGGTTGCGGTCGTCCGTGAGACGCCAGATGAGCGCGTGCGCGATCTGGCCGCCGTCGAGCGGGAAGGCGGGGATGAGGTTGAAGACGAGCACGAGCAGGTTGAGCGCGAACACCCAGCTGAGCCACACGGCGGCGGGCGTGCTGTGCACGCCTTCCTTGACGGCGGCCACTTCGAAGAAGTGGCTGGCCAGCCCCCACCCGGCGAGGCCGCTGGCGATGACGATGCCCAGCGTCACGAGCGGCCCGGCGAGCGCCACGCGGAACTCCGGCCCCGGCCCGGCGAAGGCGCCGTTGGTGCGCGTGATGCCGCCCAGCGCCCACAGCTCGATGCCGGCCACCTGCAGGCCGTTGCGCCGGGCGACGAGCGCGTGCCCGAGCTCGTGCAGGATGAGCGAGATGAAGAACGAGAGCACGCTGGCGACGGTCACCAGGTAAGCGGTGTCCTGCGAGCCGCCCAGCACTTCGTGGAACTCGGGCGTGAGCACGAAGATGAACAGGAAGAGGACGAGAAACCAACTGAGCCCGACGCCGATGCGGATGCCGAAGACGCGCATGAGCTGGATGGAGCCGCGGGTGGGCATGTGCTTCATGTTAGGAGGGTATTTACGAGCCCAGGCCCGGTCAGGCCTGCGGGCGGCCGCGCGCGACGATCGTCTCGAAGTCGCTGCCGGGGGGCAGCGTGCCGTACTCCAGCCCGCAGTCGCCGTCCAGGCGGGCGGCGCAGAAGGCGTCGGCGACGGCGGGGTCGCCGTGGCGCACGAGCAGCGAGCCCTGCAGCGCGAGGGCCATCGCCTCGACCACGCGCCGTGCGCGCGTCTCCAGCGTGGCGGGGTCCGCGAACTGGCCTTCGAGCTTGAGCAGGTGGGCATCGAGGCGGGCATCCGCGCCCTTGGCCTCGTTCACCTCGCGCAGGAACACCTCCAGCGAGCGCGGGGTGCGCACGAGCGCGCGCAGCACGTCGAGGCTCATGACGTTGCCCGAGCCCTCCCAGATCGAGGCCAAGGGCGCCTCGCGGTAGAGGCGGGGCATGCCGGACTCCTCCACGTAGCCGTTGCCGCCGAGGCACTCCAGCGACTCGAAGGCGTGGTTGGGGGCGCGCTTGCAGACCCAGTACTTGCCCACGGCGGTGGCGAGCCGCTTGAAGAGGTGCGCATCGCTGAGGTCGTCGCTGCCGGCGCCGCTCTCGGAGCCGGAGCCCGAGCCCGCCCCGCTCTCGGGGCCCGCCTCATCGTAGGCGCGCGCGAGGCGCATGGCCAGCATCGTGGCTGCCTCCGACTCGATGCACAGGTCGGCCAGGACATTGCGCATGAGCGGCTGCTCGATCAGGCGCTTGCCGAAGGCGCTGCGGTGCGCGGCGTGCCAGGTGGCGGCGACGACGCCCGCGCGCATCCCCGCGGCGGCGCCGATGACGCAGTCCAGGCGCGTGTGGCCGACCATCTCGATGATCGTCGGCACGCCCCGGCCGGGCTCGCCCAGCATGCGCGCCCAGGTGCCGTGGAGCTCGACCTCGGAGGAGGCGTTGGAGTGGTTGCCGAGCTTGTCCTTGAGGCGCTGGATGTGAAAGGGGTTGCGCGTGCCATCGGGCAGCACGCGGGGCATCAGAAAGCAGGAGAGGCCGTCGTCGGTCTGCGCGAGCACGAGGAAGATGTCGCACATCGGCGCCGAGCAGAACCACTTGTGCCCGGTGATCTCGTACTCGGCTCCCGCGCCGCCGCCGTTGAGAGGGCGCGCGACGGTGGTGTTGGCGCGCACGTCCGAGCCCCCCTGCTTCTCGGTCATCGCCATGCCGGAGATGGCCGAGCCCTTCTGCGCGGCCGGCACGAGGCGCGGGTCATAGGTGTTGGCGGTCACCAACGGCTCCCACTCCGCCGCCAGCGCAGGGGTCGCGCGCAGGGCGGGGACGACGGCGAAGGTCATCGTGATGGGGCAGGCAAAGCCCGCCTCGGCCTGCATCGCCGTCATGTAGAGCCCCGCGCGGGCCACCTGCGCGGCCGCTTCGGAGGAGGTCCAGGGGAGCGAGTGCAGCTCGTTCTCGATGCCCATCTGCATCAGGCGGTGCCAGGCGGGGTGGAACTCGACCTCGTCGATGCGATTGCCATAGCGGTCGTGGGTGCGCAATATCGGCTTGTTCTCATTCGCCTGCCGGCCCCACCACTGCTGCGGCTTGCCCCCGACGAACCTGCCGAGCTCCGCGGCGCGCTCCCTCGCCCAGCCGCCCCCCTCGCGCTGCAGGGCCTCCACGAGGGGGAGGTTGCTGGAGAAGACATCGATGCCCTCCAGGGGAGGGGTCTGATTGAAGACGCTATGCGTCTGCCAGGAGGAGTCCTGGTCGGGGAGGTGGGCGGTGGTGGCCATCACACGACAGGTTACCCCTCCGCGCCGTCCTCGACCAACAACGGGCTGTTCTTCCGGTCCACCCTCGCCATCTCCGCCCGCTGCCTCTCCCGGCCCTGGTCATCCCCGGCCTTCTCCCCGGGTATCCCTCCGTGCCACCCCCCGCGATAGCATCGCCACCCCCGTGAGCAAGATCCCCGTGAAGAACCCCATCGTCGAGCTCGATGGCGACGAGATGACGCGCATCATCTGGTCCTTCATCAAGGAGCAGCTGATCCTGCCCTATCTGGACCTCCGGCTGGAGTACTTCGACTTGAGCATTCAGAGCCGCGACGCGAGCGAAGACCGCATCACGATCGAAGCGGCCGAGGCGATCAGGCGCCACGGCGTGGGCGTGAAGTGCGCGACGATCACCCCCGACGAGGCGCGCGTGAAGGAGTTCGGGCTCAAGCAGATGTGGCGCAGCCCAAATGGCACTGTGCGCAACATCCTCGGCGGTGTGATCTTTCGCGAGCCGATCGTGATCGCCAACATCCCGCGGCTGGTGCCAGGCTGGAAGAAGCCCATCGTGATCGGCCGTCACGCCTTCGGCGATCAGTACCGCGCGACGGACATGGTCGTCGATCGCCCGGGCAGATTGACCCTGCACTTCACACCCCGCGACGGCGGCGAGCACGTCGAGCTGGAGGTGTTCGACTTCCCCGCCGGGGGCGTGGCGATGGCGATGTACAACCTCGACGACTCCATCCGCGATTTCGCGCGCGCCTGCATGCGCTACGGATTGGAGCGCGGCTATCCGGTGTACATGTCGACCAAGAACACGATCCTCAAGCGTTATGACGGGCGCTTCAAGGACCTCTTCCAGGAGATCTACGAGGGCGAGTTCAAGCCGGACTTCGAGGCGGCGGGCCTCACCTACGAACACCGCCTCATCGACGACATGGTGGCCGCTTCGTTGAAGTGGGAAGGCGGTTATCTGTGGGCCTGCAAGAACTACGACGGCGACGTGCAGAGCGACACCGTGGCGCAGGGCTTCGGCTCGCTGGGCCTGATGACGAGCGTGCTGATGAGCGCCGACGGCGGGACGGTGGAGGCCGAGGCCGCGCACGGCACCGTCACAAGGCATTACCGCATGCACCAGCAGGGCAGGCCGACGTCGACCAACCCGATCGCCTCGATCTTCGCCTGGACGCGCGGCATCGATGCGCGCGGGCGCATGGATGGGACCCCCGCGGTGAGCGAGTTCGCAAGGACGCTGGAGCGCGTGTGCGTGGCCACGGTGGAAAGCGGAAAGATGACCAAGGACCTCGCCCTGCTCGTGGGGTCCGATCAGGAGTGGCAGACGACACAGGAGTTCCTGGCGTCGATCGACGAGAACCTACGTGAGGAGATGAATCGATGAGCACCCCCGTCAAGGTGGCCGTCACCGGCGCCGCCGGCCAGATCGGCTACGCGATCCTGTTTCGCATCGCCGCCGGTGAGATGCTGGGCGCAGGCACCGAGGTGCAGCTGCGCCTGCTGGAGATTCCCCAGGCCGTGAAGGCCGCCGAGGGCACCGCGATGGAGCTGGAGGACTGCGCCTTCCCGCTGCTCGCGGGCGTGGAGATCACGGATGACCCCAATGTCGCCTTCGATGGCGTGAACATCGCATTGCTGGTGGGCGCGAGGCCGCGCACCAAGGGCATGGAGCGGGGCGATCTGCTGGAGGCCAACGGGGGCATCTTCAAGCCCCAGGGCGCCGCCCTGAACGCGCACGCCGCCCCCGATGTGAGGATATTGGTGGTGGGCAACCCGGCCAACACGAATTGCCTGATCGCGCGCAGCCACGCCCCTGACATCCCGCTGGGGCGCTTCACCGCGATGATGCGCTTGGACCACAACCGCGCCAAGGCGCAGATCGCCAAGAGGGCGGGTGTGAGAGTGGCGGATGTGAGAAATGTGAGCGTGTGGGGCAACCACAGCGCGACGCAGTATCCCGATGTGGCGCATGCGAAGATCGGCGCCAGGCCCGCCGCGGAGGCCATCGGCGATCGGGCGTGGGTGGAGAACACGTTCATTTCCACCGTGCAGAAGCGCGGCGCGGCGATCATCGAGGCACGGGGCGCATCGAGCGCCGCCAGCGCCGCGAACGCGGCGATCGAGCACGTTCACGACTGGGCGCTGGGCACACCCGAGGACGATTGGGTGTCGATGGGCGTGGCGGCGGACGGCTCCTATGGCATCCCCGAGGGCATCGTCGCGGGCCACCCCTGCACGTGCAGCGGCGGAGAGTGGTCGATCGTGCAGGGTCTGGACATCGACGAGCTCTCCCGCAGCAGGATCGATGCGAGCGTGGCGGAGTTGCAGGAGGAGCGCCAGGCCGTGCAGGACCTCGGTCTGATCTGAGTCACGCGGCGAGGGCGCTCCCTGCACGCGGTGTGAGGGCGCTCCCGGCGCGCGGTGTCGTTCCCGGCATGCGGTGTGAGGGCGCTCCCGGGCACCCTTAAACAAACGGGGCGCCCGTGCCAGAGTCACGCGGCGCCCCGCCTTCATTGCCTTTCTGCACTGCCTCTGCCCTGCTGTGGTTCTTCTCAACGCGGGCTGTGAGCTGCAACCCGCCATGAGCTCAGCCTCACTTCGGGTGCCAGCCCCTTCCCTGCTTCTTGACCTTCCCTTCCTGTTCCAGGCTGGGAAGCACGCGATAGAGGTAGTTCTGCTTGATGCCCATGCGCGCGGCCAGCTCGGGGATGGTGACACCGGGCTGCCCCGTCACGATCGACAGCGCCTGCGCGGAGCGCGTGCCGCTGCCCTTGCGCCGGCCGGGCGGACGACCGCGCCGCGCGGGAGCCTTGGCGGCGGTGGGGGTGGCGGTGGCCGTTGCGGTGGTGGAGGCTGCCCCGCGCCCGCTCCCGGGCGGACGGCCCGGTCCGCGACCGCTGCCCTTGGGACGGCCCGGCTTGCGCCCGCTGCCCTTGGGACGACCGGGCTTGCGACCGCTGCCCTTGGGACGACCCGGCCCCCGGCGGGCGGGAGCGGCGGTGGCACGAGTGGCGAGCGCCGTCCCTCCGACCCCCTCCAGCGCGGAGGCCGCGGCCTCCAGGCGTTGATACTCGTCAATCAGCGGCCGCAGCTCGGCCAGCCGATCCTGGATCTCCTGGCGCTTCTCGTCAAGAAAATCAGTCACGTTCGATCCTGTTCACTAGAGCGGATGTGATGCACACCACATCATTATTTCCCACCTCACCTTACACGAATATCGATCTTGTCATACCCATGCAACGCAAAAACCATGTTAGAGGACGATGCGGACATCAATCCTCGAAGCAGAATCAGCAGCCGCCGAGCGTGCGTATCGTCTCGCGCCCCACCCTTAATCCTCCAGCAGAGCCCGCAGTCGCTCGAGCGTGCGCATCGCCTCGCGCTGCGGCATGCCACCCACCAGCGCGCGGCTGACGAGCGCGCCAAGGGGGCCCAGCGGAGGGTGGAACTCGTTGGCGTAGTCAAAGCGGGTGCACCCCTCGCGCTCTTCCAGCAGCGTGTACTCGGTGCGAGCGCGCGAGCGCGCCGGCCCGCGACCTTCCCACACGGCGTGCCGGTCGGGTTGACAATCGGCCAGGCGCCAGTGAACATCAAGCGTCACGCCGCGCAGATGGATGCGCTGGTCCATCTCAAATCCCACCCGCGGCCTGCCCTCGTCGGCGTGGCGCAGACCGCGGTGAATCGTGACCCAGTCGCCCAGGCGGGCGGGGTTCATCACGGTCTTCCACACCTCCCCCGCGGGCGCTGCGATCTTTATTGAGGCCGTGACAGTGCTCACGAGAGTGAGTGGAGATTACCGGCACGAGCGCGGGGCGCGTTCGCGCTCGTGTCAGGCACCACCGCATCCACGAATGTCAGGTGCCGTGCCCCGCGGCCACGAATCCCATCAGCGCGCGGCCAGCGGCTCCACTGCCTCCCACTCCGCCAGGGCATGCTCGACGGCCGCGTCGAAGCTGTGCAGGCGCACCCCCAGCAGCTCCGCGGCGCGATCCTCGGCGGGCAGCAGATCGCCGCTCAGGCTCTCCATCAATGCCAGCACCAGCTCGGGGTCCTCGGCGGCGATCGCCGCCGCCACGCGCGCGAACAGCGGCGTGGCATTAACCCGCAGACCGACGGCGGGGCGGCCCACGAGCATCAGCTCGGCGATGCGCCCGATCATCTCCCCATAGGTGAGCGCCTCGGGCCCGCCGATGTCCAGCGAGCGCCCCCCCACCGCCGGCTCGTGCGCGGCGGCGGCGAGCATCGATATCACGTCGCGCGCATCGATCGGCTGCGTGCGATAGCGCTGCCAGGCGGGGAGCGCGAGCACGGGCATGCGCTCGATCAATCTCACCATGAAGCGAAAGGAACGCGAGCGCGCCCCGATCACAATCGACGCGCGCAGCGCGACCGAGTCGGGAACGCCCTCCAGCAGGATGCGCTCCACATTCAGGCGGCTGGCGAGGTGGCGCGAGGGCGCGCGCGCATGCGGCAGCGGCCCGCCGAGATACACGATGCGCGCCACGCCCGCCCGCGCCGCGGCGGCGGCGAAGTGGGTCGCGGCGATGCGCTCCTGTTCGGGGAAGTCGCCCGCGGATGCCTCTCCCATCGAGTGAATCAGGTAGTAGGCGACCTCGATTCCCTCCAGCGCCTGCGCGAGTCCCTCTCCCTTGACGACGTCGCCTCTGACCGTCTCGACATCCCATGCGAGGGGAATGCGCAGGCGCGTGGGATCCCGCGCGAAGGCGCGAAGCTCATGTCCTTCACGATGCAGATGGGGAATCAGCAGCGAGCCGGCGAAGCCGGATGCGCCTGTTACGAGCACGTGCATTGTGTGAGGATGATGACTGGTGTCCACGCAAGAGCAGAGCGCCCCCAGCCGCTGCGACGTGGCGATCGTCGGCGGCGGCATCCTCGGGCTGGCCGTCGCGCGCGAGTTCCTGCGCCGCCGTCCAGGCGCCTCGCTGTGCGTGCTCGAGCGCGAGCGCGACGTGGCCACTCATCAGAGCAGCCACAACTCCGGCGTGGTGCACGCCGGCATCTACTATGCACCCGGCTCGCTCAAGGCACGCCTGTGTGTGGCGGGCGCGCGCGAGCTGCGCGAGTACTGCATCGAACGCGCCATCCCCTACGAGCAGTGCGGCAAGGTGATTCTCGCCACCGACCCCTCCGAGCTTCCGCGCCTGGACGAGCTGCAGCGCCGCGGCCAGGCCAACGCGGTGCCCGGCCTGCGGCGTCTGGACGCCGAGGGCATCCGCGCCCTGGAGCCCCACGCGGTGGGCATCGCCGGCCTGCACTCGCCCGCCACGGGCATCGTGAGCTTCCCCGCCGTCGCCCGCGCCTACGCGCAGGACGCCATCGCGGCCGGCGCCGGCGTGATCGGGAGCTGCGAGGTGCTGGGTGTAC
Source organism: uncultured Solirubrobacteraceae bacterium (assembly GCA_964582105.1). Classification (GTDB taxonomy): domain Bacteria; phylum Actinomycetota; class Thermoleophilia; order Solirubrobacterales; family Solirubrobacteraceae; genus Palsa-744. The sequence goes on along the minus strand of CAZOQI010000028.1, from coordinate 11,399 downwards.
GGGCCGGCGCGCGCAGCGTGCGCTTGGAGCACACCCACGGCGCCACCGAGGCCGCCCACGCGATCTTCTGCGCGGGCGCCTGGGCAGATCGCCTCGCGGTCGCCGCCGGAGCCGACCCCGACCCGCGCATCGTCCCCTTCCGCGGCGCCTACCTGCGCCTCGTGCCCGCTCGCCGCGAGCTGGTGCGCTCGCTCATCTATCCCGTCCCCGATCCCGCCCTGCCGTTTCTGGGGGTTCACCTGACCAGGCACATCGACGGCGAGGTCCTGATCGGCCCCACCGCCCTGCTGGCCGGCGCCCGCGACGCCTATCGCCTCTCGCGCATTCGCCCCCGCGACGTATTCGACACCCTCTCCTGGCCCGGCTCCTGGCGCATGTTCGCGCACTGGTGGCGCACGGGCGCAAGCGAGCTGCGCCACGCCGCCATCCGCGGCGCCTTCGTCCGCGCCGCGGCCCGCTACGTCCCCGAGCTGCGCCTCCAGGACGTCGAACCCTCGTTCGCCGGCGTCCGTGCCCAGGCCCTCGCCCGCGACGGCAGGCTCGTGGACGACTTCGTCTTCTCCGCCACCGATCGCGCCCTGCACGTGCGCAACGCGCCCTCGCCCGCTGCGACCTCCTCGCTGGCGATCGCCCGCCATGTGGTGGATCGCGCGCAGAAGGCATTCGATCTGTGAGCGCCAGCCGCCCCCTTCCTGCCATCACGCGGCCATCACGACGGCCGGAAGGCCGTCCATCCAAATCCTTTCCCGGAGTGAAAATCCGCAAAGTGCGGGGTCCTCGGCCTCCCTGTCACAAGAAAGTGACTCATTCCGGGGTAAGTACGCAGAAGGATTTCTTTTCCCTGCGATTTGCGGAAACGCTCCTCGCGCGGCCGGCTTGGCCGTGCTTTGATGCCTGCCGTGCCCAAGCAGAGCAAGCGCGCGCCGCGCAAGGTCAGTTGCGATGAGTGCTTCTTCAAGCGCAACATGCTCTGCGCCCTCGATCTGGCCGAGCCCTGCGCGACGTTCCGGCCGCACGAGGCGGGGCTCAAGCCGCCGCAGCAGCTGCGCTTCGTCTTCCGCCAGGAGCGCCGTTCGCGCTCCGCCTGGGCCTTCCCGACGGCGCAGGAGCAGGCCGCGCTGTACGCCTAGCCTCAGGAGCGCCGGGCGATCCAGTTCGCCCCCGGCGTGTCGCTGAGGCCGTGCACGATGATCGAGCAGAACACGACCAGCGCCGTCAGGTCGAAGATGCGCCGCCCGCCCGCGATGCCCTGGTCGAGCACGATCAGCGAGAAGGTCATCGTGGCCACGCCCTTGGGGCCGAACCAGCCCATGAACAGGCGCGTGGCGCGATCGGTGGAGGTGCCCATCAGGGCGATCCACACCGCCAGCGGACGGGCGATCAGGAAGGTCACGAGCACCAGGCCCACCGCCGCCCAGCCGTCGCCCAAGAGCGCGCTCAGGGTCAGCAGCGAGCCGAACACGAGGAAGATCCCCAGCTTGACGATCTCCACGATCTCCTGCGCGCCCTGCGCGAAGTTGCGGCGCAGGTCCGGGCGGCGGATGCCCAGCACGATCGCCGCCACGAACACCGCGATGAAGCCGTTGCCGCGCGGAGAAAGGACGGTGACGCCGTAGGTCGCGAACGCCACCCCCAGCGCGTACAGCGCCTTCTGGTGCGCGGGGATCGAGTGCTCCAGCGCTCTTCGGCTCTCCCTCGGCATCAGCAGCGAGGCGACCCATCCGCAGGCCAGCCCATACAGCAGGCCCAGCCCGATGTCTGCAAGCACGAAGCGCCACCACACGAAGTTGGAGGATTCGACGCTCAGCGCGGCCAGCAGCGCCAGCACCGCGGGCAGCGCCAGCCCGTCGTTGAGGCCCGACTCCAGGTTCAGCGAGTGGCGCACCAGTCGCGGCACGCGCGGGTTGGTGACGATGCTCGTGCTCAGCACCGGGTCCGTCGGCGAGAGCAGCGCGCCCAGCAGGAACGCCTCCGTCCAGCTCAGGCCGATCAGCGCGCGCCCCGCCAGCGCGACGATCAGCGCCGTGATCGGCATCGCCACCGCCAGCTTGCGCAGCGGCAGGTGCCACGCGCGCTGCAGCATCTCGCCCTCCACCTCCAGCCCGTCGCGGAACAGGATCACGATCAGGGCCACATACGCCAGATCCCTCACGAATCCCGACTGCGCCCCGAAGCTGATCCAGCCAAAGCCGCCGTCGCCGGCGAGGAACCCCACAAGCACGAACAGCGCCGTCAGCGAGAGGAAGCTGCGCCGCGCCAGCCCCGACAGCAGCGCCCCCGCGATCAGCAGGCCGCCGAGCACCGCCGCCGTCGCCTGGAAGGTGGGCATCTGGCCTCACCCCACCGCGCGCGGCGCGGCCATCCTCTTTTTGAAGCAGCGCACGGATGGAGGGTATATTGGGTGTACCCCGACAAAGCTCCCAGCGAAGGTGGTGCCCCGATGTCGAGAAAGCGCAGGCAGGAGAAGGAGACGAGCGAGGCCGCACAGGCGAGCCTCAATGGCGCGGCGGTGGAGGCCGCGGCCGCGGAGGAGTCCTCGGGCGGCGGCCTTGGCAAGCTGCTCTTCCTGCTCCTGATCGCGGCGATCCTGGCGATGGTCCTCAGCAAGGACGTGCGCTCCAAGGTGCTCGACATGCTCTTCGGCGCCGAGGAGGAGTTCGACTACAGCTCCACCACGATGCCCGCCACGGACGCCCCCGTGGGCGCGCCGGCCGCCTGAGCAGAGGCGCGCGCAATCCAGATCAGACGCGAGCGCAATCCAGATCATGACCGCCACCATCGAGCGCAGCAGGCCGCCGAGCAAGTCCCTCTCGGGTGAGAAGGCCCAGCGCATCATCGAGGCCATGCGCGCGAGCGTCGCCAAGCGCGGCACCGCCGGCTCGACCTTCGAGCGCGTCGCGCGCGAAGCGGGGGTCTCGCGCGGGCTGCTCCACTACTACTTCGGCACCAAGGAGCAGCTTCTGGTCGAGGCCGTGCGCCGCGACTGCGCCCTGCGCATGGAGCGCCTGCAGCAGCAGCTCGCCGGCGCGCAGAATGCCGAGGCGTTCATCGACCTCGCGGCCGAGCACCTCCAGCAGACCGTCCGCGACGATCCCGACTTCATCACGCTCGTCTTCGAGCTCTTCACGCTCTCGCGCCGCAACGGGGACATCGCCGCCGAGTACGCGGCGCTCCAGCGCTCCACGCGCGACCAGGTCGCCGGGATGCTCACGGTGGCCCAGAGCGAGGGCGTCCTGCGCCTGCACGCCTCGCCCGAGGCGGTCGCCGAGATCCTCTTCTCGCTCACAGACGGCTTCGCCCTGCGCATGCTCGCCGAGCCCGAGCGGGACTTCGCCGAGACGGTTCAGGCGGGGATCGTCTGTGCGCGCGCGCTATTGGCGGACTGAGGGCGGACCGGACCGAGGGCGGACCGGGACCGGCTGAAACCGGGCCTTCCCGCCTGGCACTCCTATAATCGGAGTGCCAATGCCCATCTACGAGTACAAACGCCCCGACGGCACCCTCTTCGAGGTCATGCAGTCCTTCAGCGACCCGCCCCTGAAGAAGGACCCCGAGACCGGGGTCAAGGTGGAGCGCGTCCTGCACGCCCCAGCGTTGCACTTCAAGGGCAAGGGCTTCTACAACACCGACTACGGCACGCGCAAGCGCCAGCGCGAGACCGCCGCGGCGGGGGAGGGGTCGGGGGACGGCGCCAGCTCGTCCAACGGTGCCTCGGCGGAGGGCAAGGGCTCGGGGGACGGCCCGTCGTCGTCCGAGGGCAAGGGCGAGAGTAAGTCCGGCGGCGGCGAGAAGGCCTCCGCCAAGGACACCTCCACCGCCAAGCCCAAGACCGAGTCCAAGCCGGTCGCGGCAGCGAAGTAGCGGAGCACTCGGCGGCGCCGTGGCCTGCTGATCAGCCGGCGCTTGATGCTGCTCCTGGCCTCCGCTCTGGTGGGTCTTCGCGATTGGGACTTGACAAGAGCCATCAGTTGTGCCTATAGTACTCCTGTCACGGCTTCTGTCATGGGGGCCGGGGCTTGGACGACATAGGTTGGGTTTGGGTCCTCCCGCGTTGTAGCGGGGTCCTAGGGACCGTACGGGATGTTGGAGAGGGATTCGATCGCTTTGAGGGACTTGGGTTATGAGTGATCTCGTTTTCACCGCGCAGGGCGCGGCCAGTGGTCTTGCGGTTCCGTCGGGGACCGTTGCTAGATGCAACAGCATGGCTGGTGCATCTCTCTCTCTCTCTCTCTCTCTTAGCGGGCCGAGCCGGCTCTAGGGCTCGCCGCTTTCTCGCCGCCTCGGGTGCTGTGCCCGGGGCGGTTTTCTGCTGTCCGGGTCTCCTCCCGGGCCAGCTTGTTCTCGATTGCTCCGGGAGGGGATTCTATGGGTGCTCGTAAGCTGGATCTGGCGAGGGCGATGCGCGTCTTGGTCGTGCTTGTGTGCGTGCTGACGGGCTGCCTGGTGTTCGCGGGGGTGCCGGCGTTCGCGGCGCTCTCCTATCCGCTTGACGGGCATCTCGCGCCGGCGGGCAGCTCGTTTGGTGAACTTGGTGCGAACAGTGTGGCGGTCGACGATGCGGATGGCGATACGTATGTCGCGGACAGGGGTGGGAGTGCGGTGGATGTCTTTGCCACGGTGACGGGCGCGCCGGTTGGGAGTCTTGAAGGCTCGTTGACGCCGGCCGGCTCGTTCAGCGGCGCAGCACAGACGCCGATCGCGGTCGCGGCGAGCAACGCGTCGGGTGACGTGTATGTCTCGGATGCCGCGCACAATGTGGTCGATGTGTTCGAAGCGGATGGGGCGTATCGCTGTCAGATCACGGGCAGCTCGACGCCGTCGGCGAGCGAGTGCAACGGCGTGGCGGGGAGCGATACCCCTGCGCATGGGTTCAAGCGCCCTCGGGGTGTGGCGGTGGACCAGGCGACGGGCGATGTGTATGTGATGGATGAAGAAAACGGTGTTGTCGATGTCTTCAGTGTGGGGGGTGCGTATCTGCGGCAGGTCGTGCTCTCCTCGGTGCCCGGCGGGTTTGAACATGCGAATGCCATCGCGGTGGGCGATTTCAACGGCGATTTGTATGTGGTGGATGCTGGTCGGAAGGTTGTGGATGTGTTTGATTCCGGTGGTGTTTGGGTCGCAGCGTGGACGGGTGAAAACACCCCAGGGGGTTCCTTCGGGGGAGGCGAACCCAGCGTTGCCGTGGATGACGCGAGCGGCACGGTGTACGTGTCGGACAACGCACACAAGGTTGTCGATGTCTTTGAAGCGTCGGGGGTTTACGTCACCCAGATCAAGGGGTTTGTGGCTCCGTTTGGTGTGGCTGTCGGTCAGGCCAGTCACAGGGTTTGGGTCTCCGACGACAATGGGTCTGTCGGGAGCGTCGATATCCTGGGTCCGGGTGTGGTGGTGCCGGGTGTCGTGACGGGTGTGGCCTCGGAAGTGGGTTCGACGAGCGCGACGCTGAACGGGGCGGTCAACCCGGCTGGGATCGAATTGAAGGATTGCCGTTTTGAATACGGGAGCGAAGTGTCTTATGGGCTTGAATACGGGAGCGAAGTGTCTTATGGGCAGTCTGTGCCGTGTGTGCCGGCTGCGGGTGCGATCCCGGTGGATTCCAGCGAACACGCGGTGAGCGCGCACGTCACGGGTCTGCAGCCTGGGGTCACCTATCACTTCCGGCTGGTGGCCGCGAACGCGAACGATTTGAGCGCGCCGAGCGCCGGGGAAGACGCGACGTTCCCGACGCCGCCGGCGCCGTCGATCGAAGGTGCCGCGGCGGTGAACGTGACGCGCGAAGCGGCGGATCTGACGGCGCGGATCGACCCGAACGGGTTCGATACGACCTATCGTTTTGAATGGGGCACGAGCACCGCGTATGGGACGAGGGTGCCGGTGCCCGACGCGGATATCGGCGCGGGGAGCGTTGGGGTGCCGGTCAGCACGCACCTGTCTGGATTGCACGCTGACAAGACGACGTATCACTGGCGTATCGTCGCGACGAACGAAAACGGCACGACCACGGGTGGTGGGGATCACACGTTCGTCTATGACACCACGGGTGGGGGTCTGCCGGATAATCGGGCGTATGAGATGGTCACGCCGCCGCAGAAGAACGGCGCGGCGATCGACACCGGGGCGTTCATTTATCTGCCTGGGATCTCCGAAGATGGTTCGCGTGTGGTCGACTTCAGTATCCAGTGTTTCGCGGGTGCCGCTTCGTGCACCGGGGATCGACTTTCGTTTGAGGGTGAGCCGTTTGCGTTCACGCGTACGGGTGGGGGTTGGGTGACGACGCCGTTGGCGCCCCCGGCGACGCAGTTCAGGGGCAACATTTACAAGAGCTTCAGCGCGGATACCGGTGCGGTGTTGTTCCAGGTCGCGACTGCGCCGTCAGGGGAAGAAGCTCTCTATGTGCGTAAGCCGGATGGGTCGTTCTCCGCTATCGGCCCGCAGCCTCTTTATGAGCCGTTTACGCTGGGGACAGCCGATTTCTCGCATGTCCTCGTCGAGGATATCTCTGGCCTTGCCGAGGGTGTCCCTACCGCGGTCTATGAGTATGTGGGTGCCGGTAATGCGCAGCCTGCTCTGGTGGGGGTGAGTGGCGGTCTGGGGAGCACCGATCTGATCAGTGCGTGTGGGACAGGGGTCGCGGGGCTACTTCCGGGCAGTCTCTTGGGCACCCCTGGTGCGTTGTCGGCGAATGGTGATGTGGTGTTCTTCACGGCGGAAAAGTGTGCGTCGGGTGCGGGTGTGAATGCGGGCATGCCGGTGCCGGCGCGGGAGTTGTATGCGCGGATCGGTGAGTCGCGGTCGGTTCTGCTCTCGGGTCGCTCGCCGCTTGATTGCACGAGCGCAGAGTGCCTGGCCTCGCCGTCTTCCGATGCTGCATTTGAGGGTGCCTCCGCGGATGGGTCGAGAGTGTTCTTCCTCAGTACGCAGCAGTTGACCGACAGCGCGAGCGAGGACAACAGCGACAGCGCAAAAGGAGAAGGATCGTGCGCTAAGACGACTGGTGTGGGTGGCTGCAACCTGTACGAGTACGATTTCTCGAGTCCCGCCGGGCATAATCTGGTGGCGACCTCCGCTGGGGATTCGAGTGGTAGTGGGCCGCGGGTGCAGGGTGTGGTGGCGGTCTCGGGGGATGGGTCGCATGTTTATTTCGTCGCGAAGGGTGTCCTGACCGGAGTGGCGAACAGCCAGGGACAACTCGCGCGGGATGGCGCTGAGAACCTGTATGTGTTCGAGCGCGACGCCGACTATCCCACGGGGCGGGTGGCGTTCATCGGAGCGCTGTCCGGTGAAAACATCGGTGGCGATGGCTCGGACTCACTGCAGTGGATCGAGGCTCCCCTGGTTGCGAATGTGACGCCCGATGGCCGGTTCCTGGTGTTCACGAGTCGTGAACGGTTGACCGTGGATGATACAAGCACGACGGGGGCGGCTCAGGTGTTTCGTTATGACGCGCAGACAGGCGGGTTGGTGCGTATCTCGATCGGGGAGCGCGGCTTCAACGACAATGGCAACGCGAATATGAGGAGCGCGACGATCGCGCAGCCGAGATTGGGGACCGTGAGCGGGAGCGTCCCCAGGCGGTCGGATCCGACGATGTCGCACGATGGGTCGTTTGTGTTCTTCGAGAGCCCGGTCGGGTTGACCCCGGGTGCGCTGAACGAAGTGCCGATCGGGGGTGTTAGGGATGCGGGGAATGTGTATGAGTGGCATGAAGGGCATGTGTATCTGATCTCCGACGGCCGGGACACCGCGCAGTTCAGCGGTAACGAATACCTCGCCCAACGAATTGGTGGTGGTTCGGCGGTCGTTCTGCTTGGCAGCGATGGGTCGGGTGCGAATGTGTTCTTCACGACGGCGGACAGTCTGGTGGCGCAGGACACCGATTCGGGGTTGGATATCTACGATGCGCGGGTCTGCACCGCGAGCGACCCGTGTGTCCCCTCGGCTTCGGCGTCGGTGGGGGCTTGTGAGGGCGAAGCGTGTCATGGGATGCCCGCTGGGGCGCCGGTGTTCGGCGCGCCGGGCAGCGCCGTGTTCAGTGGTGCGGGCAACCCCAGCCAGCCCGGGGCGAAGCCGGTGGTGAAGGCGAAGAAGAAGGCGAGGCCCAGGAAGAGAGCGAGGCATAGGAAGCGCAGGGGTGGGGCAGTGAGGTCCGGCGGGCACGTCAAGCGGAGGAGAGGGTGATGATTGTGAAGAGGCTGGTGTGTTCGCTGCTGGTCGTGGGTGTGTCGTTGTGTGTGCTGGCTGGTTCGGCGGGGGCTGTGACGCCCGTGGCGGGCTGGTCGATCGACTCGTTCGCGGCGCCGAGCAGCTTCTCCGTGGCGGATAACGCGAGGTGCAGCACCATTGTGACAGCGTGCGATAAGTATGTGGTGGCCGTAGTGAACGCGGGCAGCATGCCGACCCAGGAAGGGAGCACGGTCACGCTGGCGGATACGCTCCCTGCGGGCCTGACAGTGCAGGAAAATGGCATCGGGTTCTACGATTCGGGGCTTCTGCGTGCTGCCGGTATCCCATCCGGAACGAATCTGGCGCAGTTTGGGTTGTGCACGAGCACGCCGCTTGTGTGCCAGCTGCCGGTCCCGGTCGCACCGTATGACAGGCTGACGATGGAAATCTCTGTGACGGTGGCGCCTGGGGCGCCCGGGAGCCTGACGAACTCGGTGAGCGTGTCCGGTGGTGGTGTCGCGGAAGCCTCGGGCAGCGTGCGGAACACGAATGGTGGTGTGGCGCCGTTGTTTGGGTTCAGCGGGTATGACGCGTTGATCGCGGGTTTGGATGGTGCGCCCGATAGCCAGGCCGGGGATCACCCGTTTGGGTTCACGCAGACGCTCGATTTCAACAACGCCCAGCAGCCCACTGGGGGTCTTGATCATCTGAGCAGTGTTCAGGATCCGCGGGATGTCGTGGGTGATCTGCCGGTGGGGTTCGTCGGCAGCGCATTGGCGGCGCCGCAGTGCACGCTGGCGCAGCTCGCGACCCAGGAAGATTGTCCGCCCGATACCGCGGTCGGGTACATCAAGACCGAACCGGGAAGCAGTGATGAGGTGCACAGTCCGCTGTATAACATGGTGCCTGAGCACGGTGTCGCGGCGGAGTACGGGTTCCGTGACACGGTCCGGGGTTCGCATATACTCTACGCGAGCGTCGCACCGACCCCCGCGGGCTATGTGCTGCGTGCCTGGAGCCCTGAAATCCCGCAGGTTTCGCTGACGAATGTCGTCGTGACGTTGTATGGGAACCCCGCCGAACAGGCGGGGTTGGGCAACAATCCGGTCGCGCAGTTCACGAACCCCAGCGACTGCTCCGGGGAACCCCAGCGGACCATGATCCATATGGATTCCTGGCAGAACCCGGGGGGCTATAACCCCGACGGGACCCCCGCTTTTGGCGAACCGGCTTGGGTGGGTGGTGTCTCGGAATCACCGCCCGTGACGGGCTGTGACCTGTTGCGCTTCAGCGCGTCGATCGGGGCGCAGCTGGAAACGACGGCCGGGACGACCCCGTCGGGTCTGCGGTTCGAGCTGCAGGTCCCGCAGAACGAGAGTCCGGGGGCGCTGGGGACACCGCCGTTGCGCAAGGGTGTCCTGACGTTCCCCGTGGGTCTGTCGATCAATCCTTCCGCGGCGGGTGGTCTGGCGGCGTGCACCGAAGCGCAGATCGCGCTGGGGACCAACACGCAGCCGTCGTGTCCGGAAGCGTCGAAGATCGGCAGCGTCGAAGTCAGCACGCCCGCGGTCGCGACTGTCCTGCAGGGCTCGGTGTATCTCGCGTCGCAGAATGAAAACCCGTTCCATGCGCTGCTGGCGGGGTATGTCGTGATCGACGACCCCATCACAGGGGTGCTGGTCAAGGTCCCGGGCCGTATCGACCCCGACCCCGCGACGGGCCAGTTGACGGTCACGGTCGATGAAATCCCACAGCTCCCGTTCAGCGACCTGAAGATCCATATCTTCGGTGGTCCTCGGGGGCCGCTCACGACGCCCGCGGGCTGCGGCTCGTATACGACCGGCACGCAGCTCACGCCGTGGTCCGCTCCGGATTCCGGTCCGCCCGCGACGCCGTCGGACAGCTTCCAGATCGCCTCGGGGTGCCCCAACGTGTTCAACCCGTCGTTCACGGCGGGCACCACCAACAACCAGGCCGGCTCCTTCAGCGCGTTCACCGCGACGTTCTCCCGCACCGACCAAGACCAGAACCTCCAGGGCGTCACGGTCACGACCCCGCCCGGGCTGCTGGGGGATCTCAAGGGCGTGGAACGCTGCCCCGAACCACAGGCAGCGCAGGGCACCTGCGGCCAGGGCAGTCTGATCGGGCACACCACGGTCGGCGCTGGTTCGGGCCCGGACCCGTTCTACGTGCAGGGCACCCAGGACCAGGTGTTCCTGACCGGTCCCTACAAGGGCGCCCCGTTCGGCCTCAGTGTCGTGGTCCCCGCGGTCGCTGGCCCGTTCAACCTCGGGAACGTGGTGGTCCGCGCGGCGATCAATGTGGATCCCCACACTGCGCAGATCACGGTCGTGAGCGACCCGTTGCCGACGATCCTCGATGGCATCCCATTGGACGTCCGCACGGTGAACGTCACGATCGACCGGCCCAATTTCATGTTCAACCCGACCAGTTGCGAACCTCTGTCGGTGGGCGGGTCGCTCACGAGCACCCAGGGCGCCAGCGCCCAGGTCTCCAGTCATTTCCAGGCCGCGAACTGTCAGGGCCTGCCATTCCACCCCGTCTTCACCGTCAGCACGCAGGCGAAGACGAGCAAGCACAACGGTGCGAGCCTGACCGTGAAGACCACGTTCCCCACGGGGCCGCAGGCGAACATCCGCTCCGTGGGGGTGGTCTTGCCCAAGCAGTTGCCCTCGCGGTTGACGACGATCCAGCAGGCGTGCACGGAAGCGGCGTTCGCTGTGAACCCCGCGAGTTGCCCCGCGGGCTCGAACATCGGGATCGCCACCGCGACCACCCCGATCCTCGCTGCTCCGGCGACGGGCCCGGTGTACCTGGTGTCCCACGGTGGCGCGGCGTTCCCGGATGTGGTGATCGTCTTCCAGGACGAAGGCGTCACGCTGGATCTCGTGGGCAGCGTCAACATCAGGCACGGCATCACCAGCAGCACGTTCGCCAGCGTCCCCGACGCCCCGATCGCCAGCTTCCAGCTGAGCCTCCCCGAGGGCCCGCACTCCGCGCTGGCGACGGTCCTCCCGGCGAAGGCCAAGGGCAGCCTCTGCGGCACGTCGCTCTCGATGCCCTTCACGATCACCGGCCAGAACGGCGCGGTGCTCAAGCAGAACGTGAAGATCGCGGTGACGGGTTGCGCGAAGGCGAAGAAGGCGCGCAAGCCCAGGAAGCGCCGGAAGGCGAAGAAGAAGTAGGCGGGAGGGGTGTTCATGTCCGCCCGTGAG
>CAZOQI010000027.1:0-58873 GCA_964582105.1 uncultured Solirubrobacteraceae bacterium | reverse complement strand
CCCCCCGGGGCCTCCCGCGCCCCCCTTACCCCCCGCCGGGCCATTCCGGGGGGGGGGGGGGGGGGGGGGGGGGGGGGGGGGGGGGGGGGGGGGGGGGGGGGGGGGAGGAGGTGGTGTGGGTGCAGGCGGAGGTGGTGTGCGAATCGCGGCCGGCACATCGGTGACCGCCGTCGCCGCGCGCACGTCCACCGCGGGTTTCGGGGCCGCCGCGGCAAGCAGCGCACGCACCACGAGCTTGGTCGTGCCCAGCTCGATCTCGTCGCCGAGCGAGAGGGCGGCCGGCTCCGTCAGGCGCGCGCCGTTGACGTACGTCCCGTTGGTGGACGAGAGATCCTCCAGCCGATACCCGCCGTCCGGCTGGCGCGTCACCTCAGCGTGATGGCGCGAGAGCTCGGGATCCTCGCCAAGCTGGCCGGCGCCCTCGGTCTGGCGACCGAACACCAGCCGCTCATCGACCTCGATCGTCGTACCGGCCGCATTGCCCGCCACCACCTCGAGTTGCAACTGAGTGGCCGGCGGCGTCTCGCTCACGGCTTCGCGGCCTGCGCCGTCTCGCCGGCGAGGAAGTGCTCGACGAAGTCGGTCGTCACGTCGCCCGAGCGGAACTGCTCGTCGGCGAGCACGCGCCGATGGAAGGGGATCGTCGTCTTCACGCCGCGGCCCTCGATCTGAAACTCCGAGAGCGCGCGGTCCATGCGCTCGATCGCCCGCGGGCGGTCGGGAGCCCAGACGATCAGCTTGGCGATCAACGAGTCGTAGAAGGGGGCGATGTTCCAGCCCGGGTAGCAATGGGAATCGACGCGCGTCCACGGCCCCCCCGGCGGCACGTACACGTCCAGGCGTCCGGCCGCAGGGGCGAAGTCCCGATCGGGGTCCTCGGCGTTCACGCGGCACTCGATCGCGTGGCCGCGCAGCACCACGTCCTCCTGGGAGACCGACAGCGGCTCGCCTGCGGCGACGCGGATCTGCTCCTGGATGAGATCGACGCTCGTGACCATCTCGCTCACCGGATGCTCCACCTGGATGCGCGCGTTCATCTCCATGAAGCTCAGGTTGCCCTCGTGGTCGAGCAGGAACTCCATCGTGCCCGCGCCGGTGTAGCCGACGGCCAAGGCGCCCGCAACGGCGCGCTCGCCGATGTCCTTGCGCTGCGCATCGCTGAGGTGGATCGAGGGCGCCTCCTCGATCAGCTTCTGGTGGCGGCGCTGCACCGAGCAGTCGCGTTCGAAGAAGTACACGCCGTTGCCGTGGCTGTCGCACACGAGCTGCACCTCGGTGTGGCGGGGGGCGTCCAGGTAGCGCTCGATGTAGACTGCGCTGTCCTTGAACACCGCCTGCGCGGTCGCGCGCGTGGTCGCGTACAGGCGCGCCAAGTCCTCGGCCCTACGCACCACGTTCATGCCCCGCCCTCCGCCGCCGGCGACGGCCTTGATGATCACCGGATAGCCGATCCCGTCGGCGATCTCCTGCGCCTCCTCGGCCGTCTGCACGGGCTCGATCGTGCCGGGAAGGAGGGGCAGGCCGGCCTTCTGCATGAGATCGCGCGCGATCGCCTTGTCGCCCACCTTCTCCATCACGTCCGGGCGCGGCCCGATGAAGGTGATGCCGTTGTCCGAGCAGATCTCGGCGAAGAAGGGGTCCTCGGAGAGGAAGCCATAGCCGGGGTGGATCGCGTCGGCGCCCGTCTTCTGGGCGGCGCCGATCACGTTGGGGATGTGCAGATAGCTCTTGCCGGGGTGGTGGGGGCCCACGTGCACCGCCTCGTCGGCGAAGCGCACCACCGCTGACTCCGCGTCGGCGGTGGAGTAGATGGCCACGGACTTGATGCCCAGCTCGCGGCAGGCGCGCGCGACTCGCAGTGCGATCTCGCCACGGTTGGCGATCAGGACCTTCTCGAACACGGCGATCAGCTCCCCGGCGAGGCCGGACGCTCGATCGAGCCCTCGTCGCGCAGGACCTCGGTCATCGGCCCGACTTCGCGCAGGACCTCGGTCATCGGCCCGACAGTCATCGCCTCATCGGTCATCGGCACCTCAGTCATCCGCGGGCTCCAGATACATCAGCACCTGCTCGAACTCGACCCAGTCGCCGTTCTCGACCATGATCTCGGCGACCTTTCCGCCCTCGCCGGCCGCCACCTCGTTCATCATCTTCATCGCCTCGACGATGCACACGGTCTCGCCGGGCTCCACGTTCGAGCCGACCTCCACGAATGCCTTCGCGCCCGGTTGCGCGGAGCTGTAGAAGGTCCCCACCAGGGGGGCCAGCACGGGAACCCGCTTGTCCTGCTGCTCGAGGTCGCCGATGCTGAACACGCCCGAGGCCATGCGCGCGCCGGGGGCGATGCTCAGGCCGGGGCCAGCGCCGGTGGCCACAGGTCCGCTGGCGGGGAGCGCGGGCGGCGGCGGTGCACCAGGCGGCCCCGGCGTAGGCGCCGGCGGGGAGCCGCGCTCGATCTCGATCTTGTAGTCGCCCGCGGCGACCGCGAAGCGCTGCACGGTGCTGCCCTCGAGCCGCTTGATCAGATCGCGGGCCTCGGCCCAGACTGACTCGATCAGCTCCCTGTCCGGTGTGGCCTGGGTGTTCTCGTTCTCGCTCATGTCTCCCCTGTGATTGGCGGAAGTGTGGGCTGGCGCCCGGGGGTGCCGAACTTGCGAAAGCGCTCGTAGCGCTGGGCGATCAACTCGTCCGTGCTCAGCGCCAGCAGTTCACCCAGGCCGGCGACGATCGCGGCCTTGACGTTGGCGGCAGCGGCGGAGGGGTCGGCCTGCGCGCCGCCCTGCGGCTCCGGCACGATCGCGTCCATCACGCCCAGCGTCAGCAGATCGGGGCTCGTGATGCGCAGCGCCTTCGCCGCGCGCGGAGCCGCGGAGGCGTCCTTGAACAGGATCGTCGAGCAGCCCTCGGGGCTGATCACCGAGTAGTAGGCGTTCTCCATCATCAGCACCCGATCGCCCGCGGCGATGGCGAGCGCGCCGCCGCTGCCGCCCTCGCCCGTCACGACCGTCACGGCGGGAACCGGCAGGCGCGCCATCAGCATGATCGATTCGGCGATCGCGTTGGACTGCCCGCGCTCCTCCGCGCCCAGTCCCGGATAGGCGCCGGGGGTGTCCACGAGCGTCACCAGCGGCAGGCCGAAGCGCGCCGCGTAGCGCATCAGGCGCATGCTCTTGCGGTAGCCCTCGGGCTCGGGCATGCCGAAGTTGTGTTCCACCAGCTCATTCGTGGTGTGGCCCTTCTGCTGGCCGATCAGCATCACCGTCAGCTCGCCCAGGCGCGCGAGGCCGGCGACGATCGCCTGGTCCTCCTCGAACAGGCGATCGCCGTGCAGCTCCTGGAAGCCGTCGAAGACGAAGCCCACCAGATCGAGCATGCGCGGGCGGTCGATGTGGCGGGCCAGCTGCACCACCTCCCACGGATCGTGCGCCGGCAGCTGCGCGGGATCGGTCACGGGCGCGGCGCCCTCGGTGGACGGCAGGCGCTTGCTTCGCGTCGCCGCGTCCTCGCCGCGCGCGGCCTCGGCCTGCGCGTGCAGCTCCAGCAGGTTGCGAATCGTGCGCCGCAGCCCTTCGCGCGGCTCCACCAGATCGAGCATCCCGTGCTCGAGCAGAAAGCCCGCCGTCTGGAACCCCTCGGGCAGCTTCTGGCGGATCGTCTGCTCGATCACCGCCGGCCCGGCGAAGCCGATGTGCGCGTCGGGCTCCGCGATCAGCACGTCTCCAAGCGTCGCGTAGGAGGCGCTCACGCCGCCGTAGGTGGGATCGGTCAGCAGCGAGATGAAGAGCACGCCCTCCTCGGCCAGCCGCGCCATCGCCTGGCTGGTCTTGACCATCTGCATCAGCGACACGCAGCCCTCCTGCATGCGCGCGCCGCCGGAGGCCGAGATCACCAGCAGGGGAGTGCGCGTCTGCAGCGCCAGCTCGGCCGCGCGCGTGATCGACTCGCCCACCGCGCCGCCCATGCTGCCGCCGATGAAGGAGAAGTCGATGCCCGCCACGACGATCGGCAGGCCGTCGATGGTGCCTCTGCCGTGCAGCGCGCCCGTCCTGGTCTCGCTCTTCTTCTGCGCCTGCGCGATGCGCTCCACGTAGGGCTTGGAGTCCGCGAAGGAGAGCGCGTCCACGATCTCCAGATCCTCGCTCAGCTCCTCGAAGCTGCCCTCGTCCAGCAGCTGGCCCAGGCGCTCGCGGATGCGCAGGCGGAAGTGGTGGTTGCAGTCGGGGCACACGCCGAGGTTGCGGCGCAGGCGCTTGTGGTAGACGAAGGCCGCGCACGAGGGGCAGCGAAACCACTCCGCCGAGGCCGCGCGGCCGGCTGTCGCGAGCTCAGCCAAGGAGGTCTTCCGAGGCCAGACGGCGGTCGTCGGCGTGCACGCGGCGGTACTCCGCCAGCGATGCCTTCAGGGCGGCTTCGATCTGCTCGCGCGCGGGCGCCTGCGCGCGGGTGTGTGTTCCCTCGCCGGTTGGCGCCTCCTCGCGGGTGGGCGCTCCCTCGCCCGCTGGCGCCCCTGCCTGAGCCTCCAGTACGGCGAGCGCCTCGGGGGATGCCTCCAGTCCCGGGGTGTCATCGAGCTCGCGCACGCGCCCGAACGCCGCCACGGCCTCATCGAAGCGACCGACCTGGAGGCTGAGCTCCGCCACGTCGAGCGCGGCCATCACGTCATCGGGCTCGGCCTCGGCGATCCGCTGCGCCTGCGCCAGCGCCTCCTCGTACTGGCCGAGCGTGCGATACATATCGACGAGGCTGATCGCCGCGGTGGAGGCGCCGCGCATACTCTGCGCCGCCTGGCTGAGGAGGTCCACGGCCTCCTCCTGGCGACCCGCCGCGGCGGAGGTGTGGCCGAGGTGGCTCAGAGCCACCTGATCGGAGGGGTCGAGCTCGACGGCGCGCCGGAAGGCGCCCCCCGCCTCGTCCATGAGACCTTCGGTCGCAAGCGCCTCGCCCAGGTAGTGCCAGGCGCCGGCATTCTCGGGAGCCAGCTCGGTCGCGCGCCGCAGCTGTCCGGTGGCGTCCTGCGCGTCGAGCTCCACGCCCGCGCGCCCCGCCAGCACCAGCAGCTCGACGTCCTCGGGCGCGGCGGCCAAGCCGGCGAGCGCCGCCTCACGGCTCTCCCGGTACTCGCCGGCCTGCAGGTGGGCCTCCGCGCGTTGCGCCGCCTCCGCGCTCATCGGTCCCTCCGGATCATCTTGCCTTTCCCGCCCATCCTCGCGCCTTCCCTCGCGTCATCGCTCCATCCCATCCATCCCTCGCCCTTCTCCGCGTCGTGCAACTCACCGGCCCATCCTCTCCTCCTTTTCCCTTCCCATCTTCTCTCACGCCCTGGATCCCGTCCACGTCCAGCTCGTCAGCTC
This sequence comes from uncultured Solirubrobacteraceae bacterium, assembly GCA_964582105.1. GTDB lineage: Bacteria > Actinomycetota > Thermoleophilia > Solirubrobacterales > Solirubrobacteraceae > Palsa-744. The sequence continues at coordinate 53,522 of CAZOQI010000027.1, read as the reverse complement.
CGGCGAGTCGTCGCCGAACTCGCGCGCGTAGCCACGGTACTTGGCCAGCTGCTCGCGGTACTTGGCGATCGCCTCCTGCGCGCCGCCGATGCTGCGCACGGCGAAGGCGCCCGACATGCCGCCGATGTTCTCGCTGATCGCCACATCGACGCGGCTGAGTCCCTCGATCGCCAGCTGGAAGCGGTCCACGCCGTTCATCGCCAGCAGATCGAAGGGCGTCGTGGTGGTGCCCTCCTCGGCGTAGCCGCGCACGTGGAAGCGCTCCTGCTGCGGGCGCCGGTGGATCAGCTGGTGCACCGCCGAGGGGTAGCCGTGGAAGTTGAACAGCACCGGCTTGTCCGTGGTGAACACCTCGGCGAACGCCGCCTTGTCCATCGCGTCCGGGTGCTTGCCCGGCGCCGCCAGCGCGAACAGGTTCGTCACGTTCACGAAGCGCACCTTCAGGTCCGGCACGTCTTCGCGCAGCAGGCTCGCCGCCGCCAGCAGCTCGATCGTGGGGATCGTGCCACAGCTGGCCAGCACCAGGTCGGGCTCGCCGTCCTCGTCGCTGCTCGCCCACTTCCACGTGGAGGCCCCGGCGCGCACATGCTCCCTGGCCTCCTCCATCGTCAGCCACTGCGGCAGGGGCAGCTTGGAGCCGATGATCAGATTGATGCAGCCCGTCGCCTGCAGGCAGTGGTCCATCGTGGCCAGCAGCGTGTTGGCGTCCGGCGGCACGTACACGCGCGCGTGCTCCTCGCGGCGGTTGAGCATCGAGTTGATGAAGCCCGGCATCTGGTGGGAGTAGCCGTTGTGGTCCTGACGCCAGCCCTCGGACGTGAGCAGGTAGTTCAGCGACGCCACCGGCTCGCGCCAGGGCGCCTCCTCGCGGCTCATCTTCAGGAACTTCCCGTACTGGTTGACCATGCCGTCGACGATCGGTATGAACGCCTCGTAGCAGGGGAAGATGCCGTGGCGGCCCGTGAGCACGTAGCCCTGCAGCCAGCCCTGGCAGTTGTGCTCGCTGAGGACCTCCATGATGCGCCCATCGGGCTTGTAATCGGGGCTCACCTCGGGGTCCACCGGCCACTCATAGGCGTGGTTCTCGACCTCGAACAGCGCCCCCAGCCGGTTGGAGGCGACCTCGTCCGGACACACCACGCGGAAGTTCTGCTGCGCGCGGTTGAGCTCGAAGACCCCGGCCAGATATCCGCCCAGCGCGCCCAGCGAGCTCTCCGTCGCGCCGCCCGGCTGATCGAGCGCGACGGCGTGAGCCTCCAGCGCGGGCAGCTCCAGCGCCACGCGCATGCGCCCGCCGTTGACGTGCGGGTTGGCGCCCATGCGCAGATCGCCCGTCGGGCACATCGCGGCGATCTCCGGGGCCGGGCCGCCATCCTCGCCGAACAGCTCCTCGGGGCCGTAGGAGCGCAGCCACTCCTCCAGCGCCCTCAGGTGCTCGGGGTTGGTGCGGGCCCCCATCGCGGGCACCTGATGCGCCTTGGAGGTTCCCTCCACGCGCACGCCATCGAGCTCGCGGATGCCCGTCCAGCCCTTGGGCGAGCGCACGATCAGCATCGGCCAGATCGGCCGTTCGGGCCGGCGCCCCTCGCGGCAGGCGCTCTGCAGCTCGCGGATCTCCCCGTAGGCGGTGTCCAGCGCGCTCGCCAGCTCGCCATCGAGATCCTCGCCCTGCACGATCAGCGGATGCCAGCCGTAGCCCTCGAACAGCTTCCTCAGCTCCGTGTCGCTCATCGAGCTGAAGATCGTCGGGTTGGCGATCTTGTAGCCGTTCAGGTGCAGCATTGGCAGCACGGCGCCGCTGCTGGCGGGGTCGAGGAACTTGTTCGAGTGCCACGCGCCCGCCGTGGGCCCGGTCTCCGCCTCGCCGTCGCCGACGATGCAGGCCACGATCAGGTCGGGGTTGTCAAGCGCGGCGCCGAAGGCGGTCGCCAGCGCGTAGCCCAGCTCGCCGCCCTCGTGGATCGTGCCCGGCACGATCGGGGCGATGTGGCTGGGGAAGCCTCCCGGCCAGGAGAAGAGGCGCACCAGCTTGGCGAGGCCCTCGCGATCGCGGCTCATCTCGGGCTTGACATCTTCCAGGCAGCCGTCGATCCAGAGGTTGGCGAGGTTCGCCGGCGCGCCGTGGCCCGGGCCGGTCACCAGCAGCATGCTCGCCTCGGTGTCGAGGATCAGGCGGTTCAGGCCCGCGTACATCAGGTTGATCCCCGGCACCGTCCCCCAGTGGCCGAGCAGGCGATGCTTGACGTGCTCGGGCTTCAGCGGCTCCTCCAGCAGGTGGTTGTCCTGGAGATAGATCATCGCCACCGCGATGTAGTTGGCCGCGCGCCGGTAGAACGCGAGCTTCTCTGAGGTGGGCGACAGCGCTTGGGTAGACAAACTTCCCCCCTGTTTGGGCTTGGCTTTGCGAGCGGCAGGGACTATACCGATGAAGCTCCAGGGCAGCCGCCGCGTGACGCGCACGCTCCTCAGCCGAGCAGCGACCGCATACGATCGAGCCCCTCGTCGAGCTCGGCGCTCGACACCGCGTAGCAGAGCCGTATGTGGGCGGCGAACCCTTCCCCGAAGACCGAGCCCGGCACCGTGGCGACGCCCGCGTCCTCCAGCAGCCGCATCGCGACCTGCTCACCCGTCAGTCCTTCGGGAGCATCGACTCGCGGGAATGCGTAGAAGGCGCCGGCCGGTGGATGCAGGCATACGGCCTCCAGGCCGGCGAGCCCGCCGAGCAGCGTGCGGCGGCGTTCGTCGTACTCGGCGAGCATCATTCCGGCGTGCTCCGCCCCCTGCTCGAGCGCCGCGATGGCCCCGGCCTGCGCGAATGCCGGCGCGCAGACGCTGAGATGCTGATGGACCACGTTCAACGCCTGCGCCAGCGGCTTCGGCGCGAGCGCCCAACCGACCCGCCAGCCGGTCATCGACCAGGTCTTCGAGCACGAATCGACGATCACCGTTCGCCCCGCCATGTCGGGCTCGGCGGCGATCGAGCGGTGTCGCGCCCCGTCGTAGAGAAAGCCCGCATAGATCTCATCTGAAAGCGCGATGAGATCGTGCGCGAGGCAGAGCTCCGCGAGGGCGGACAGGCGCGCGGGGTCGATCACGGCACCGGAGGGGTTTGAGGGGCTGGATAGGATCAGCATTCGCGTGCGCCGCGTGATCGCGGCCGCGACGCGCTCGGGATCGGGCTGAAAGCCGTCCTCGCAGGCGCAGGGAACGTGCACCGGAATGCAGCCCGCCAGCCTGAGCTGCCCCTGATAGTGCGGCCACGCGGGGTCGAGGATGATCGCCTCCTCGCCCGGCCGCAGGATCGCGAGAATGGCCGCCGCCACCGCCTCGCTGCCGCCGGCGGTGACCACCACCTCCTCGCTGCCGCGCTCGCGGCGCGCGGCGATCAGCTCGCACAGCTCCGGAAGGCCGCGATTGGGCGTGTAGTGGACCGCCCCCGCCCGCAGCGCCGCCACCGCCGCGCGCGTCGCCGCCTCAGGCGAGCCGAAGTGCGGGCGGCCTATCTCGAGATGCACGATCCTGCGGCCGCCCCGCTCGAGCTCGAGCGCGCGCTCGAAGATCCGGCGGATGCCCGACGGATGAAGGCCTCTATTCATCGTTCCCCGCCGGGTTTGCCCGCCACGAGATAATCGATGTCGCGCGCGAGGCCATCGCGGGCCAGCTCCTCCATGCGTCCTGCCCGTATCAGATTCACCTCTCCACGCCCCAACTTTGCCACCGCAAGCGAGCCATCCGCGCGCGCATCGTGATCGAGGCGGATGAAGTGGGGAAGATGCTCGGGGCGGTCGAGGTCCCGCACGTTGTACGCGATGCTCGTCGTCCGCCGCTCGCCGTCGATGATCGAAATGCCGTGGAATGACTTGAGCTGGCGATAGGGGACCCCGAGCTTCTGCTCGACGTGGTGCAGAAGCGCCGAGTGAGAGCCGATGCCGATGTTGCAGACAGCGCCGCCGGCCTCGATCAGGCGCGCGTAGACGGAGTCCTCGCCGAAGCAGCTCGCCGGCACGCCGGCCGTCAGCTCCTCGGCACGGGGGCCGATCGCGATCACCGAGAAGATGGGGTCCAGCGAGCGGATGGCATCCGTGTGGCGCCAGAGCGCATTGGGCAGCAGCCCCATGTCCGGGGTGGGAGGAGTCCTCGCCGGGTCGAAGATCTCCTCCTTCGTGTAGCTGTAGGTATATGCGGGGAGCACCCACGTCCCGTCCTCGCCGGCGGCCTCGCGGAAGGCGCACAGGAACATCGCCGCGATCGCCTCCGCGTCGAGGCCCACCTCGGGCAGTCCGAGCATGGCGACGCTCGAGTGCGTGAAGAGGACATCCGCGCCACGCACTCCCACCGCGCGCAGGGCGCGCAGGACATCCTCGTAGTCGTAGTCGATGGCTGGGCTCATGCGGCCCCGGTGCGCGACTCCTCGACGAGCTCCGCGAGGCCGGCGATCGAACAGAACCGCGTATCCTGCATCTGCTCGGGATCGAGCCACACGCCGAACTCCTCCTCGATCCCGATGAGCATCTGCACCACGCCGAGCGAGTCGAGCAGCCCGAGCGCCACGTAATTCTCGTCCAGAAGCTCCTCCAGGACGATGTCCGCGAGCTTGCCGTGCTCCGCGACGTAGTCGATCAGCCACCGCAGGGGCTCGCTCATCGATTCCGGCGGCCTGCTCATCGCACTCCTCCTGAGACCTGGAGCAGCTCGACCAGCTCGCCGCTGGGGCCCTCGACGAAGGCCACGGTGACCATCCGCCCTCCCACCTCCTCCTCCCACGCCGCTGTGAACCGCAGGAGCAGGCCACTCGCCGCAAGCCGCTCCAGCTCCCGCTCGATCGCCGTCGTGAGCAGCGTCACCAGTACGCATCCCTCTGCATCCACCGATGTGTGGGGGCGTTCGCCGCCGCTGGGTCGCAACGCCACCTGAAGCTGCCAGGCGGGAAGCATCGCGCGCGCCTCGAGCACGTTCTCGTCTCGCTGGGCAAATCCGAGCGCGCGCCAAAATGCGTGGCTTGCGCGGGGCTCGCACGTGCGCACGCCTACAACCGCTCCGCCGCGCAAAGCCGCTCCGTCGAGCTCGTAGACGGTCGCGCCCGCCGGCGGATGGCCGGCATAGCGAGTCACCTCAACCGCGGGCGTCGCGTCGAGCGCCAGGTGACTCATGTCGAGCGCGCTTCGCTCGATTGCCTGAAATGGGATCTTCGCGGGATGGTTGGGAAGGCGCCTGGCGCGAAATGTCTCCTCCCAGCCCCTCGCCAGATAGGATCCGCACACCGCGTCGAGGTCCGCGACGTTAACCACGACCTGCGCTGCTCCAACGGTCATCTCAGAGGTCTCAGCTCGAAGAACCACCACAGCGGGAACTCGCTCGCGAAGCTGAGCATGCGGCTGTCGTCGTTCGTGGACTGTGGCACGAGCTCGCGGACTCGCGTGATGGCCAGCCCGGCGGCCTCGGCCACATGGCTGATCTGCTCGAGCGTCGGCGTCACGCCGTATCGTCTGTGGCGGTACTCCGTGAGAATCGTGTACGGGCGCTGCTCCTCGCCGAGCCACGGCTGCTGCCAGAACAGCCCATTGGGCTCGAGCACCTCCAGGCGCCCGCGGGGTGTGAGCATCGCCGCGAGTGTGTGCATCAACTCCACGGGATCCAGCCCCAGCGAGTCGTCGTAGGGGTGGAAGTAGAACATCAGCACGTCGCTGAGGAAGATCCGCTCGAAGCGGCGCCCCGCAAACGGCGCCAGGCCCTCGGCGAGGGGCAGCTTGAGCTCGCGGAACTCGCAGGCGTCCTGCAGGCCGTCCGCCAGCGCCAGGCGCCGCGCCGTCTGGAGATGGTCGGCGTTGGTGTCGAGGGCGAGCACGTGCGCTCCATGACGGGCGAACAACCTCGCAAACAGCCCCGGACCGCAGCCGAAGTCGAGGACCTTCTCGCCGGCGAGCCCCGCCTGGGCGTAATAGCCGGTGGCGAAGGGCCACTGCACGTCGCGGTAGGGACCGGGGCGCGGCTCGCGCAGGTCGTCCGTGAACTTCTGCGTGAGCCACCATGCGTCCGTGCTGCGCCGGCGCAGTCCGAGCAGGACATGCTCTCCGACGCGCTGATGGATTGTGCCGCGGTGAGCGCGATCAAGGATGCTCAGACGCCGCCCGAGGAGATACTCGTTATAGGCATCGAGGTCGTCGACGAGGAGCATCAGCCGCCTTGCGAGGGAAAGCGCATCCGCGCTGCTCGAGGGCAGGACGCCGGCGAGTCTGTCAACCGAGCGATCGATCCCGGTGGGGTCTCCGAGCAGACCGCCGGCGAACGGCGAACTGCTCGCGTCGCAGACCCGCACCTCTGCGACAGGGTCAGATTCAGGTGAGCTCAGGAGCTCGAGAAAGGCCAGATCGCCGAGCGCGTGCGTGCGCGTGGCGATGTTGCTCACGAGGAACTCTCCCGGGCGCGGCATGGTGACGAGCACCTCGCCGGGGACGCTTGGTCGATGGGAGACGCCTGCTGGGTGGGAGACGTCTGCTGGGCGGGAGACGCCTGGTGGACGTGAGACGCCTGCCGGGTGGGAGACGCCTGCTGGGTGGGAGCCGCCTGGTGGACGGGAGACGGTCATGTGAAGGCGATCACTCTCGTGGGCGCCCCGTCGGCCCCCTCGACGGGCAACGGAAGGGCGAGGAGGAAGACCTCCCTGCCGAGACGATCCAGGTTCGTGAGGTACTCGAGCAGCACCACTCCCGCGCCCAGCAGCAGGTGGTGGTTGGGACTGTCGATCGCGCTGTCCCGGGCGTGGCGAGGATCGTCCGGCGAAGGTGTGTCCATTCCGAGCACGTTCACGCCTGCGTCGAGCAGCCAGCGGCAGGCATCCTCGCTCAGGTGGGGGGAGTCCGAGTAGAAGCTCAGATCGCCAAATCGCCGCGACCAATCGAAGCGCAGCAGCAGGCGCGGGTGGCGTGGCGCTCCGCCCAGCGCACGCTCCAGCGCGGCGCGCGAGACCTCTTCGAGCGCTCCAAAGTCGCTGAGGTCAGCCACCTCGGCAGGCCCTATCAGGCGCGCGAGCGCGATCGCCTCGATGGGTTCGCCGCCCGGGACGAAGTGAAGCGGCGCGTCGAGGTGGGTGCCGGTGTGCGTGCCCAGAACCAGACGCCGCGTCATCCGGCCCTCGGTCTCGTGGCGGGCCAGCACGGTGACTTCCGGGGATGGGTGATTGGGGCTGGGGAAGCTCAGCATTCCCTGCCAGATCGGATGGGTGAGGTCGATTGGGGCATTACGCAGACGCGCGGGGACGTCGATATCCCCGACTGCCCGCCGCGTATCCGCAGGCACGTCCGGATTTGCAGGCGCGTCGATATCTTCAACCGCCCGCCGCGAATCCACGATGAAGCCCTTGGCGCTCTCGGGCAGGTCGAGCAGGTCGATGACCATGTCGCGCAGCGCGCTCTTGCGGATCTTGCCCGTGGGTGTCAGCGGCATCTCGTCGATGTGCACGTAGACATCGGCGCGCGGCGTTCCGTCGGCGGCCGAGCGGCTCCTGAGCTCCGCCTCCGCCTCGGCGAAGCTCGCTCCGTCCGAGGTGGCGAAGACGACGGCGATCTGCTCGCCCAGAAGCTCGTGCGGCACGCCGACCGCGGCAAGGTGCTCCACGCCGCGCGCGCCGGTCAACACGCGCTCCACCTCGGAGGCGCTGATATTGATGCCACCGCGGATGACGATGTCCTTCTCACGACCGGTTATCCGGAGCTCGCCGTCGGAGTCGATCGCGCCGATGTCGCCGGTCTCAAGCCATCCATCCCGCTCCGCGGGGGGGTGCAGCTCCAGCCCGCCCTCGTCGTCGCATCCCGTGAGATAGCCGGCCATCGTGTCGGGCGAGCGAGCCATGATCGGGCCGGGTGAGCCTGCCTGTGTCGTGGTCGGACCCGGTGAGCCCTCCTGAGTCGTGATCGGGCCGGGTGAGCCCTCCTGTGTCGTGGTCGGACCCGGTGAGCCCTCCTGCGCGATGACGCGCAGCTCTATGCCGTCAAGCGCGCGTCCCACGCTGCCTCGTCGTGACGGATGGCGCGGAGTCGACGCCGTCAGGAGCAGAGTCTCACTGAGCCCGTAGCTGTCGTGGACGGCGACGCCGTAGGCGTTTTCAAAGCGCTCGCGTATGGCCCGGTCCAGCGGCGCGGTTCCGCAGGCGACGTGGCGCACGTGCTCGCGGCAGTACGCACGCCCCTCCTTGCCACGATCGACCTTCAGGAGCATCGCCATGATCGTTGGCACGAGCCAGAGCACGTCGGCGCGGTGCCGGCGCGGCGCATCCCAGTAACGTAGAACCGACTGCGCGTCGAACGCGCGATCGATCACCACGCTGGCGCCGATCCGCAGCGGCAGCAGCAGCAGGTTGTAGTAGCCGGCCATGTAGGTCATCGGCAGGCAGTGGTGAAAGCGATGGCTGCCGTCGAGCTCGCCGGCCCGCGCGTAGCGGATGGCGTTGTCCAGGAAGTCGCGCAGCCTGTGGGCGACACCGCGTGGCGTGCCCGTCGAGCCGGAGGTGAAGTGGACCGACACGATGTCATCGGCGGCCACGTCGATGAGGCGCCGCGCATTCTCGCTCGCGCGGGGAAGGTTCCAGAGGTCCACCTCGCCGGAGCTGCTGCCATCCCCGCCGCCACCGATGTCGCCGCTGCCACCATCGCCACCACTGCCACCACCACTGTCCGCCGGCCTGATTGATCGCAGCGCCATGCCCAGCTCGCCCGCCACCGTTCGCAGCGCACTCTCCTCGTGGCCCGTGAGCACGATGCGCGGGCGCGCGCGAGTCAACAGCTCGCGCAGCTGCCGCCGCCCGAAGCCGGAGCCGACGGGAACGACCACCAGGCCGGCGAGCAGCGCCGCCTCGTAGACGATGGCGAGCTCGGCCGTGTTGGGCAGTCCCACCGCCAGCCGCTCGCCGTGGCGGATGCCCTCTTCGCGCAGCGCGCCGAGGAGCGCCAGGGCGCGCTCGCAGGCCTCGCCGTGCGTCACTTCACGACCGCTCGCGGCCTCGATCAGGAAGGGGCGCGAGGCGTTGCGTTCGATCGTGTCGGTCAGCTCCCAGACCGCACTCATGGTGCGGTCGGTTGCAGCTCGAGGAGAGGCAGCGCCGCGAGCGCCCGCCGCCAGCGCGGCAGCGTGTCACGGTAGGCGTCCTGACGGCGCAGCACCGTGGTGCCCGGCGGCTTCGCCGCGCCCTCGCGCGCATCGAGAAAGATGGCCTCGGCGGCGCCCATACCGATCACCGACCCCAGCGGTCCCGCGACCGCGATCACCGCTCCTGGGCGTGGCTCGATCTCGCGGCCGGTGCGTATGACCTCGCCCATGCTCTGCAGCCGCGTGGCGAGTCGATCCACTAGGGCCGCGGCGTAGGTCCCCGGATCGGCCAGCAGGATCGTCTCGGCTCCCGCGGCCGCTGCCTGCGCGAGCACGACGTCGCCCAGATATTCCAGCTCGAGCTCGTCCGAGCGGTAGGGCACGAGCCTCCTCGGCAGGACGCCGGTGAGCGCCAGCAGCATGGCGTGGTCGGCGCGGTCCACCAGGCCGACGGCGATCCTCGCTTTGTGATCGCTCAGGGCCAGCAGCGCTGCGTCGGTCGATCCAAACCGCAGGCGGCCGAGCGCCATGTGCGAGTCCTCGAGCACGAACTCGGCGCTCGTGGCCTCCTCCTCGAGCGCGCCGCTCGGCACCAGATCGAGCACGACCGCCAGGCGGCGCTTGGCCGCTGTGACCTCGAGCGCGTCGAGCAGCTCGCTCAGCGCGCGTGGGCGGCTGGCGATGCGGCGCGGTCCGAAGCGATCGTCGGAGAAGACGGCCAGGTCATCGCGGCGGCGCAGCCGTGGCGTGCCGCGCAGCTGCTCCACGGTCTCGCGCAGCAGCTCCTCCGGCAGGCGCATCGTGTCGCGCCGGCCCAGCGCGACGATCAGCCTCAGCGGATCGATCCCCGCCTCCTCGGCGGCATCGAGCGCCCGCGGCAGGTAGGAGGAGTGGAAGCGTCCGTAGCCGAGCGCCACTGCGATCATGTCGTGCGGGTGCAGGTTTTCCGCGAGCGGGCGCAGATAGGACTCCGCCAGGCCCATGATCCTCTGAGCGTCGAGCCCGGACTCGATGCCCAGGCGCTCCAGGACGACGGCCATGACCTCGGTGGGCACGTTGCCGGAGGAGCGGCCGATGCCATACACGCTCGTGTCAATGAACGTCGCTCCGGCCTCGATCGCGGCGAGCGCGTTGGCCACCGCGAGATGCAGGTTGGAGTGACCGTGAAAGCCGATCGGGATGCTCGTGCGCTCGCGGGCGGCGCGCACGTACTCGGCCACCTCGCCGGGCAGCATGCCCCCCGCGGAATCGACGACATAGACGCCGGCCGCGCCTCGCCGCTCGGCCTCGACAGCGATCTCGGCGAATCTGCTCGGCGGGATGCCATAGGTCTTCATGAGGTTGACGAAGCTCTCGAGCCCTGCCGACAGCGCGGTCCGCAGCGACGGCCACGCGGCATCCATTTCGTCGGCGTTGTTTCCGACTCGCACGAAGTCCAGGCCCGCCGCCGCCGCCTCGCGCAGGTCGCGCTCGTTGCCGATGCCCGGGATGAAGAAGGCTCCGAGGCGCGTCCGGCGCGCGCGCTCGCGGCTGCGCTCGATCACCTCCGCGTCGGAGCTGGGAGCCGCCTGTCCGCCGGCCCTGCCGGCTCCGAGACCCAGGCCGTGGCCGATCTCCACATAGGGCAGGCCCGCGTCATCGAGCAATCCGGCCAGAAGCGATGTGTCAGCCGCCGTGAACTTGAAGTCGATCGCGTAGGAGCCATCGCGGATCGTGCAGTCCATGATCACGGGTCGCACATCGCCGCCGCTGAACGATCGCTTCGTCATGGCGCTACAGCTTAGGCTTATAACCTGGCTGCTTCCAGTTGTTGGTATGGGCGGGATGGGCGCCGAGCACCGCGCGGCGCGTTTCGGCGAGGGGTGTGCGCGTTGCCCTCGCGCGCCTCAGGGAGTGCTCGCCGCCGCGAGCCTCAGAGAGCGCGCCCCGCTGCGTGCCTCAGGGAGTGCGCGTTGTCCTTGCGGGTCTCAGGAAGCGCGCGTCCCATGCGGCGTCGGCAGAGCCTCGATCAGAGCGTGGCTGCGAAAGCGCTCCATGTAATCGAGCACGTCGCCATACGCCAGTCCCAATTCCTCGGCGATGTCGTACACCGTTCGATCGCCCTCGAGCCGCAGCATGATCATGTCGAGGGCGTGATTGAGCGCGGGGTTGACGCGCCAGTCGACCCACAGGTCGTGTCCCGAGAGGAAGACGGGACCCCGGAACGTCCGCCTCGGCACGTAGTTCGTGGCATAGGTTCTGACGATCTCCTCGACGACGTCGGCGGCCTCGGAAAGGCGCTCCTCGGCGAGGATCGCCGGCGAGTCATCCGAGGTGTGGTACTCGGGATAGGGCCAGCGCGTGATGCTCACGCAGGGCACGTCGACGCCGGGACCGTTGATCACCAGCTCGTCGTTGCCGATCACCTCGCGAAATGCGCCTTCGCGCACCGATTCGCAGCGGGCGGCCAGGACTGCCCGCGCGATGCGGTCGAGCACGTGGTCGTCCTGACGGGTGCGCTGCAGCGCAAGCCCCATGTCATTGCCGGTCATCTCGCAGAACACGGCCCCGCTGAGGCGCTCGATGAGGTCCTCGTGGTGACTCAGGTAGCACACGCTGCCGATCGTCTCCGGGCAGAGCAGCAGACGCACGCCGAGCGCGTGATCGGGCAGCGGGTCGGCGGCCAGCCGGCGCATGACCTCGACCGCGCTGGCGACGCCCGCCAGATCGTCGTTGGCCTGCATCGGATGACAGATGTGTGCGCAGATGAGGAACTCCTCCCTGTCGCTGTCCGCACCGACGGTGGCCACGCCGACCGCGAGCCCGTCCTGCGGGCCATCGCGCTGCTCAGCCCGTATCACCGCCCGATAGGTCGCATCGCGTGGAAGCTCCTCGCGTCGATCGGCGCTCAGGCAGAAGCCCCAACCGGGCTCGTAGTAGGAGAACTCCCAGGGGATCGCGTGTGGCCGGGCGTTTGACACGTGCAGATGGGGAGCCAGCTCCTCCCAGGTGAGCGTCGTGTCGACGGAGTCCGAATAGGAGACGAGGTGCAGTGGGTTCCGGGCGAAGTCGAGGACTCGTTCTCCACCCTCGATCTCGATGTATGCCTCGTGGACGATCCAGCGCCTGGGCACGCGCCACGTCCATGCGCGCTCGCCGGGGGCAAACCGCTCGATCTCGTAGTGGATGCCCGGGCCGAGATGCGCGCCCACTCGCGCAAGCGCCTCGTCGGTCCCTTCGGAGACCAGCGTGCGATGCAGCGGATAGAGCTCGCGCACGAGGTCCAGCAGGGGCTCCTTCATCGCTCGACCCGATGGGCGACGACCACTTCTTCTTCTTCTTCTTCTATCAGGCAGGACAGGCGCGACAAGGGCCTCAGACGCTACTGGTTGAGCCCGAGAGTTTCGAGCAGCGAGGCCCAATCGCTGAAACCGGTCACGACTTCGATGTGTTCGAGCTTGGCTTCCAGGCGCGAGGTGCGTTCCAGGACGCCCCTGTCCGCCGACTGCTCATAGGGAGACAGCAGTCGCGGCGGGATGGTGTGTCCGGCGATCGCTTCCACGTGCCGATCGAAGCGAATCGTCGTGGCGGGGACGACCCGAAAGCCGCTCGCGCTCCATGCGCGCACGTCGCCGCAGAGGTTGGGCAGCGCCAGCGCCGCCAGTTCGCGCAGGCTTCTCGCATAGCCCTGCGCGATGCGCGTGAGCTTGGGATTGCTCCATCGCAACGGCCTCACCGCTTGGGCGAAGGCGCGGATCGGTCCGGCGTCGGCCCCGTAGCTGACCGACCACAGGGCGCCCGAGACCTCATAGCTGAGCTTCTGCGATTCTTCGTTCTGCGGAGAGCCGCCGCCCGCGCCGCGGCATTCCCGGCCGAGCTTGCGGTTGAGGCCGGCGATGCTCGCCTGCGTCGATCCGACCCTTGCGTAGGTTTCCCGCACGAAGGCGTCGTTTGCGCGTATGTAGGCGTGTGTCGAGGCGACATCCGCGGGCGCGGCGTTCGCTCCGAGGGGCGCCAGGCCAAGGCCAAGGACCATCGCGGCGAGAAGGGCCATCGCGGCGATGGCAGTCCTCGCGGCGCCGGTGATCGCCGAGCGTTGGAGCATCACTGTGCAAGGGTAGCCGGGAGGATGCATCCAGACGCATCTAAGCTCCCCCGCGGAGGCAAGCCATCCAGGACCTGAACCACCTGCTCCATCGCCACCCGGGCCCGGCCCCCGGCGGCCCCGGGAACCGCCAGCTGCGGATCTTCGCGCGGCGCGTGGCGCTGCTGGGCGCGATGCTGGCGGCTCTGCTGGCGCTCGGCACGATTGGCCTGGCCATAGCCGAGGGTGTGGGTCCCTGGTACGCCTTTCGCTGGACGCTCGACACCGTGGCGACGGTCGGCGGCTTCCCACAGCCGCACTCGACGGCGGGGCAGATCATCCACGTGGGCCTGATCGTGCTGGGCGTCGGTACGCTCTTCTACGCGCTCGCGACGGTCACGGAGTTCTTCGTGGCGGGCCACCTCGGCGAGCTGCTCGCCGCGAGGCGCATGCAGAAGATGATCGATTCGCTCACCGACCACCACATCATCTGCGGCTTCGGCCGCGTGGGCCGCCAGGTGGCACGCGACCTGCGCGCGGCGCGCGCGAAGTACGTTGTGGTGGACTCGAACATCGACAACCGCGAACTGGCGCAGGGCGTGGGCGTGCGCTTCATCGAGGGCGATGCGGCCGACGACGCGGTGCTGGCTCGCGCGGGGATCGCGCGCGCCCGTTCGATCATCGCGTGCGCGGACTCGGACGCGGAGAACATCTTCATCACGCTCACCGCGCGGGAGCTGCGGGCGGACATCGCGATCGTGGCGCGCGCGGCGGCCGAAGACTCCGAGAAGAAGCTCAAGCGGGCGGGCGCGGACAGGGTGATCTCCCCCTACAAGGCGAGCGGCACGGAGATGGCGCGGCTGGCGCTGCACCCGCAGCTGAGCGGGGTTTTCGACGTCGACAGCGAGTACCGCATGGAGGAGATCGTGGTGCGCGACGGCTGCGAGGGTGCGCGCCAGAGCATCGGCGACATCCGCGGGGGCGCGATGATCGTGGGTGTGCGGCGCGAGTCGGCGTTCCAGCCCCAGCCGCCGGCCGACATAGTGCTGCTCCCGGGCGACGTGGTCATGGCGATGGGCACGCCCACCGCTTTGGAGCGCCTGGAGGATCTGTTCAAGACCGATGGCTAGGCAGCTGATCGAGGCGGCGCGAGCCGCCTGCACACCGCGTCGAGCCTCGCGGCGTTTTCTTTGATCGTGCGCTGCGCGAGCTCGCCCAGACCCTTGATGTTGGAGGCGCTGGCGTCGTCGAGGCTGTCGCTCACCCCTTCGAGCGCGGCCTGGAAGCGGAAGTGCCCGACGTCGGCGCCGAGGAGCTCATCGAGCTGGTAGTCGATCGCGGCGCTGGAGCCATCCATGATGACTCCCAGCAGCGGGCGGGCCCACTGGACGAGACCCCAGTGCCTGGCCTGGCCGTAGGAGATCGATTCGGTGAGGCGGCCGGTGCCCAGCGAGACGATGAGCACCTCCGCGTCGGGGTGGTTGCGCCTGGCCTCGGCGTAGGCGCACATGGCGGGGTTGTTGGCGAACGTGCCGCCGTCCACGAGCACGTAGTCGGGAGACCCCCCGTCGGGCGCTTCTCCGCCAGACGCTCCTCCGCCAGCCGCCCCCCCGCCAGGCAACCCCCCACCGGCCAGAGGCGGGACAACCGGCACGCGCTCAGGCGGGAAGTAGGTTGGGGCCGCCGAGGTGGCGCGCGCGACCACCCGCATGGGATAGTCAGAGGGGGGCTGCGGGGGCGAGGGCGACGCGGCGCGGGTGCGCGCGCGGGGCTGGAAGCTCTTGAAGAAGAACGGTTCGTGCTCGTGGATGTCGTAGGAGGTGATGAGCACGTCGGTGAGAGCTTCGGGGAGGCGAACCTCGCCCATGTAGTGCTTCAGCGCCGCCTCCAGGCCGCTGGGGGAGTACTTCTGCACCAGCAGGCCATCGACCGTCTCGATTGTGCGCAGGAGCGAGCGGTGGAAGATCTTCGGTCCTTCTTTGACGTGCATCTCGACGAGGTCCTGCGCGCGCCAGCGCGGCTGCCTCTTCTTCCCGTCGGGCACGGTGATCCCCAGCGCAATGATCCCTCCGATTGAGGTCCCCGCGATCAGGTCGAAGAGCTCGCACGCCGGGCGTTTGGTCTGACGCTCGATCTCGGCGAGCACCATCGAGGGGATGATCCCCCGGATCCCCCCACCGTCGATGGAGAGGATCTTGATGAGCTTCCTGGCGGGCACGGGCCGGGACGATACAGCGAAACCCCCGATCCCACAAGGCAGGCATGTTCGATCAAGTTGGCAGATCCATGCCAATCGGCAGATCCATGCCAATCAAGAGGTTGTACAGCGGGAGCGGAACGCGCCACACCGGCGGAAGGACCGCTGGGACAGAAGTCGAATCGGTGAGACATGGCCGCTCAGGACGACGCGCGCGAGCGCGAAATGCGGACGCTCTTCAATCTGACGCGCCCCGAAGAGTACGGACGGGCTGATGTCGATGCTGTGCTCCAACTGAAGGGTTCCGGAGTGCCTAAGAGGCTCAGGGGCCAGACTGTGCTCTTTGAGCTCAAGTCCGCAACGAGAGGCAGCCCCACCATCTCGACCGTCCGTGACTTCGGTCTTCACCATCTGGAGAAGTGGCGAGAGCTGCATTGGATCTTCGGGGTCTACGGGCGCGACCAGGCTGGAGATCAGACCCTGCGGTACTGCCTCTATGGCTCTCCACGGGCCATGAAGCCGTGGTTCGACCGGATGGCTGCCTATATCGCCCCAGACGTGGCCCTGGCCCAGCATGTGCCGGCGCTCATCGCCGACGACACGCTCACCGCGATACTTGGGCCAGAGAAGAGCTTCAACCGTGCCGATGCCCAGCGCCTCATGAAGAACCAATACTCGACGGCGGACTACGACGATGCGGTGGACATCTCCGAGGAGGAGTATTCCCGTGCGATCATGCTCAAGATGCTCCAACAGCGCTGCGCATACGTGATCCGGCGTGGCTCCACGCTGAACAATCCGCACATACCAGCCGGATTCTTCAAGGACTGGGAGCGCATCACCGAGGACCACGCCGCTCGGCTGCGCGAGCTGGTGGTCGAAGCAATGACGCGCCGTCGCTGAGCCGGCAGGGATCGTCCGCCACGATGCTTAGGGTCCTTGCATGGTGTCTGTCCAATGACCAACCTGCTCTTCGACCATCAGGGTGGCACTTCCGCGCCGTGGTATCAGCCGCGCGATCTCAGCGAGGAGGAGCGCCGGTCCTTCCGCGAGCGGGCGCGCCGCTCGCGCGAGGCAAAACTGGCGGCGCTCAAGACCGTCCAGGCCGACGACTTCGTCGCCCATCGCCCGGCACTGGATCCGGCGGATCTCATGCCTCGAGTCGCCCCTCATCTGCTGCCTGCGCTCTCGATCTTCTCCGGGGGCGGGGGGCTGGACCTGGGCTTCGAGCGAGCCGGCTTCGCCCATGTCGCGTCGTTCGACACCCTTGAGGCCGCGGGACAGACCCTCCGCGCCAATCGGCCGGACTGGAACGTCCACTCACAAGAGGATGGTGATGTTCGCGGAGTGGATTGGCGCCAGTACAGGGGCGAGCTTGCCGTGCTCCACGGCGGTCCACCGTGCCAGCCCTTCTCGGTCGCGGGGCGTCAGCGCGGACATGAGGACGCGCGCAATATGCTCCCGGAGTTTCTGCGCGCAGTGCGCGATTCGCGGCCTCTAGCGTTCGTCTGCGAGAACGTACCTGCCCTGGCCGGGCCGAAGTTCGCGCCCTACCTCCACAAGCACTTCCTGGGTCCGCTGTCACGCGACTACTACGTCACAAGCCTCCGGCTGAGCGCCCACGACTTCGGCGTGCCGCAGCTTCGCCATCGCGTGTTCTTCGTGGGTTTCCGCTGGGCACGGGCGTCGCGTCGCTTCCAGCCGCCAGAGGCCACGCACAGCGCCGACCATCTGGATCGCGGTCCACTGCCCGCAACCACGGAACGCAAGAAGACGCTGGGCGTCCGCGCTGCCATCGGTCTGCCCGACATCGGCATCGATGCCCTGGCCCCAACGCTCCGCAGCACCCTGACGGGTCCGCGGCACACCACTTCGATCCTCTCCAGTGTCTCCGCGCAGCGCACTTGGGCCGGCATGCAGATCTGGCCCAATGGGGTTGCGCGAACCCGCTCCAGCGCCGCCCTGTTTCCCGTAGAGAACGGACACTTCAGACTCGCCGTCGCCGATGTCGCCCTGCTGCAGGGTTTTCCATCGTGGTGGCACTTTCACGGCGCGGTCTACATGTCTCTCGGCCAGGTCGGCAATTCGGTCGCACCGCCAGTCGCCTACCATGTAGCCATGTCGGTGGCGCGAGCGCTGAACGTCTGATACGCACATCCTGGGGAGTGAGCACCTTGCCGCCTGCGGCGAGCAGCTATGTGGCCCGTCGCACGATGGAGGCAAACCGTCGCCTGGACACCACGCCAGAGCGGCTCCTGCGCTCAGCGCTGCACGCGCGGGGACTGCGGTTTCGCAAGGACCGCCGTCTCAGTGCCGGCAGTCGCTGGGTTCGTCCGGACATAGTTTTTGGTCCCGCTCAGGTGGCCGTCTTCGTGGACGGATGCTTCTGGCACCGCTGCCCGATCCACTCGACATACCCGCGCGCGAACGCACAGTACTGGCGGGCCAAATTTGAGCGCAACATCGCCCGCGACCGAGCAGATGACTATGCGCTCAGGGAGGCCGGGTGGACCGTCGTGCGGATATGGGAGCACGAAGACCCCAATGCCGCCGCCCACCACATCGAGATGGCGGTGCGCGCAGGTGTGCCCACTGGGAACCGCCCTCCTCTCGGAGAGGGCTGATCAGCCGAAGGTGAACGAGTAGCCGCTGACCCCCGGGGCCGGTTCGACGCTCAGCACGTGGCGTTCCACGCGCGGCAGTTCGACCACGCGGTAGAGCCGCTGAAAGCCGACTGTCGCCACCGCGCCGTGAACATCGCCGCCCGCATCCGCCCGGCTGATGGGATGCCCGTCGAGCAGGATGCGCACCGGCCGGGGTCCCTGCGTGGAGCCCATCACGAGGAAGACGCGGCGGGCGAGGAAGTTCAACTGCAACCGCGCTCCGCTCACGGCCGTTGCGCAGGACGCGATGATTCGCCACTGCCCGCTGTAGCGCAGGTCTTCCGGCGCGGGCGCGGCGAGGGAGGAGCCGAAGTCGTGGAGCCCGCTGGGAATGGACCCGTTTTCAAAGCGCTGCGCCTTTTCCGAGCCAAGGTAGGTCTCGGGCGTGATTTCCACTTCCGGGGGCGCCTGCGCGTGCGCGTGCGTGGGGCCGCCGAGCCCGCTCGCGCCGGCTTCCACGAGGAGGCTGCGGATGGCGCGCTCCTTGGCGGGGTATTCGCCCTCGCCGAAGTCGGCGAGACGGATGCGGCCCTGCGTGTCGATGAGGTACTCGGCGGGCCAGTATTCGTTGTTGTAGGCGTTCCACATCGCGTAGCTGTTGTCCTGCACGACGGGGTAGTGGATGCCGTTCTGCTGGATCGCTTCGGCGACGTTCGCGGCGGAGTGCTCGAAGGGGAACTCGGGCGTGTGGATGCCGACGATCGTCAAACCCCTGCCGGCGTACCTGGCGTTCCAGGCGTTGAGGTAGGGGAGCGTGCGCAGGCAGTTGATGCAGCTGTAGGTCCAGAAGTCGACGAGCACGACGTGGCCGCGCAGAGAAGCGAGGCTGAGCGGGCGCCCGCCGGGCGTGTTGAACCACTTCTGCGTTCCCATGAGCTCGGGCGCGACGCCGAGCACGGGCAGCTTCAGCCCCGCGTCGGCCTCCTTGAGCCCGCCGGTCTGGCGAGCCTGATGTCCGCGCAGGGCTACCAGCTGCGCGGCGGCCGCGCGCGAGGTCTCAAGGCTCTTGGTGGGATCGACCAGGAACGAGGGAAGATCGCTGGCTATGGAGGTCTCGAAGCGCGTGTCGTAGTTGCCCAGCATGAGCAGCGCTATCACCACCATGATGGCCCCCATGCACAGCTGAAAGCGCCCGCTGCGCCGCACCAGGCGCCCCGTCACGCGGCGCCCGGAGAGCATCAATGCGTAGAGCACGACAGCGGAGCCAATGCCGTAGGCGAGCGCCACGCCGAGGCGCCCGGCGGTGAAGCTCTGTGAGGCGGAGACGGTGATGACCCCGGCGAGAATCGGACCCGCGCAGGGCGCGTAGAGGAACCCAAGGCCGCCGCCCACCACCATCCCCGACCAGAGCCCCCCATCGGGGGAACCCCCATCGGCGGAGCCCTCACCGG
Source organism: uncultured Solirubrobacteraceae bacterium (assembly GCA_964582105.1). GTDB lineage: Bacteria > Actinomycetota > Thermoleophilia > Solirubrobacterales > Solirubrobacteraceae > Palsa-744. The sequence goes on along the minus strand of CAZOQI010000027.1, from coordinate 34,127 downwards.
GGCGGATGCCCAGGCGCGGCCCGATGCGGCCGAGGCGGGCCTCCAGACGATCCCCGAGCCAGGGCACGAGCAGGGAGACGCCGAAGCAGATGAGGACGACGATGGAGAGCGTGCGCAGAAGCTCGTCGGGGAGCCCGAGGGCGGAGATGACATACACAAGGGCGACGGTGGCGAAGGTGAACGAGAGCGCCAGCCCCGTGACGACCCCGAGCGGCCGCCTACGGCCCCCGGTGACGCCGGCGGAAAGCGCGACGGGCAGAACGGGCAGAACGCAGGGCGAGACCGCGGTGGCGGCGCCGGCGATGAAGGCGAAGACGATGAGGAGGACCATGGCGATGATTGTGCAAGTCAGATCTTGCACGTTCCTTACCTTCCTTGCGCAAGCAGGCTCCGTAGTTCCCACCCATGACGGGGCTGGCGCGCGCGGTAGCGTGACCGGCGTGCGGGCGATCTCCGAACGGCGGGACGCGATCGAGATCGAGGATCTGCGCGTGATTCGCGGTGGGCGGCCTGCGCTCGATGGCATCTCGCTGCGCGTGGCCCCTGGAACGGTCACCGGCCTGCTGGGTCCGAGCGGCTGCGGCAAGTCGACCCTCATGCGCGCGATCGTGGGCGTGCAGATCCTCGCGGGCGGCCGCGTGCGGGTGCTCGGGGATGAGGCCGGCGTTCCCGAGCTGCGCCGGCGCGTGGGATATGTGACGCAGGCCCCGTCGGTGTACGGAGATCTGAGCGTCGGCGAGAACCTGCGCTATTTCGCGGCCGTGATGGGCGTGGGCCGGGAGCGCATCGCGCAGGTCGTCGAACTGGTGAGCCTGGGCGGCCACGAGCGTCACGTCGTGGGATCGCTCTCGGGCGGTGAGCGCTCGCGCGTGTCGCTGGCGACGGCGCTGCTGAACGACCCGGAGCTGCTGGTGCTCGACGAGCCCACGGTGGGCCTTGACCCCGTGCTCCGCGCGGAGCTGTGGGCCACTTTCCACGAGCTGGCCGGCGCCGGCAGGACGCTGCTGGTGTCAAGCCATGTGATGGACGAGGCGAGCCAGTGCGACGCGCTGCTGCTGATGCGCGACGGGAGGCTGCTGGAGCAGACAACCCCCGAGCGGCTGCGGCGGGAGACCGGCGAGCAGGACCTCGGCCGGGCCTTCCTGGCCGTCATCGAGCGGGCGGCGGCAGCGGAGCGGGCGGCAGCATCGGAGCCGGCGTCTTCCCTGGAACCGCCTTCCCCGGGACCGCCCTCCCCGGAGCCCCCCTCCCCCGGATCGCCCGCCCCGGAGCAGGAGATCGCTCGTTGAGCCGCCGCGCGACGCTTGCCACCGCCAGGCGCGTGCTCTGGCAGATCCGCCGCGATCCGCGCACCGTGGCGCTGCTGCTTGCGGTGCCTGTGGGGCTGCTGGCGCTCCTGCGCTACATCCTCAACGACCAGCCCCGCACCTTCCAGTCGATCGGTGCGCCGATGTGCGGGCTGTTCCCCTTCAGCATCATGTTCCTGATCACCTCGATCGCGATGCTGCGCGAGCGCACCAGCGGCACGCTCGAACGGCTGATGGCATCGCCGATCGCCAAGGCCGACCTGCTGGCGGGCTACGGAATCGCGTTCGGCCTGCTGGCTGCGCTGCAGGCCACGGTGGTGTGCCTGGTGGGGTTTCTCGCGCTGAACCTGCACGCGCCCCACGGCGCCTGGCTCGTGGCATTGCTGGCCATCGGCAACGCCGTGCTCGGCATGGCGCTGGGCCTGTTCGTGAGCGCCTTCGCGCGCACGGAGTTCCAGGCGGTGCAGTTCATGCCCGCGATCATCTTCCCGCAGCTGCTGCTGTGCGGGCTGTTCGTCGAACGCCACGAAATGGCCGCGGCGCTGTATGACGTCTCCTGGGCGCTGCCGCTGACCTACGCCTTTGACGCCCTGGCGCGCGCCACGAGCCCCGGCGCGCTGGGCGCCAGGATGATGGCGGACGTCTGCGTGGTCCTCGGCGCGGCGCTGGTGGCGCTGGGCTTGGGTGCGCTCACCCTGCGTCGCCGGACCGCGTGAGCAGCGCCCTGGAGTCCAGGGCCCCGGAGTCGCGGGCGGTGGAGTCCCGGCCCGGGGAGTCGCGGGCGAGACCCGTGGAGTCGCGGACGACGGAGTCCCGAGCGGCCGCCGGCGCCACGGCGCCCACCGGCTTCTCCCCATCCAGCTCGGCGAGATAGGGAGCCAGATAGCGCGCCGCGATCTTGCCCGGCGGAGACCAGTCGGGGGTGGCGCCGGCCTCCGAGCTGAGCCCGTGGCCGCCGGCGATGTGGGCGCTGAGGTAGAGCGGCTCAGCGTCGGTCAGAAGCATGCCGTGGATCACCGGGAGAAACGGCTCGGGCTTCACCGCGGCGCCGGCCAGCGCGGCGATCGACTGCGCCACGGCGTCGGCCTGCTGGCTGGCGATGCCGCCGTGCTTGACCGGGAAGTCGATCGCGTCGCCGGCGGCGTAGATGCGCGTCGTCTCGCGCACCCCGCCGTGGGGGTCGACGCTGATGAAGCCGTGTTCGCTCAGCGGGATGCCGCGCACGCAGGGGCCGTAGAGCTCGGGCAGCGCGATCACGCGGTTGACCTCAAGGCGCCGCTCACCGGGGTTGACGATCACCTCTTCGGAGCTCGGCACCTCGGCGTAGGCGGAGCCGATCATCTGGATGCCGGCCCGCTCGAGCACCGCGGCGACGGCGCTGCTCGCCGTGGAGCCGAAGATCGCCAGCGGGCCCTCCTCGGGTGTGACGATCGTCGTCGTCAGCTCGATGCCCATGTCATAGGCGCGTCCTGCAGTCATCAGCGCGAGCTCATACAGCGGCAGCTGCCATGCCATGCGCGCGGGCGCGACGAACGCGAGGCGCTGGATATAGCCGCCCTCGACGTCCTGGATCAGGCCCGTGAGGGTCTCCTTCAGGTGGCGATCGTCGATCGTCAGCGCGTGCTTGTAGCGCGTGCAGATGCGCGCGCCGAGCGCCAGCACCAGCGCGTCGTACTCGATCACCCCGCCGCTCTTGGTGTGAAGCGTGTAGGCGTCCCGGTCCACCCGGCTGAGCTCGTCGGGAAGCAGCTCGGCGCCGGCGTCGTTCACGATCCGCGCGAGGGGATAGCGGCGGGCCGATCCGTGGGCGAACGGCTCGTGCACGGCCATCGGCCGGTAGACGAACTCGGTGTTGGGCGCGATCAGGGTCACGCTGGTCTGCGTGGGCGCGAGCTGCGAGAGGGCCAGCGCGGTCTCCAGAGCGGCCACCCCGCCGCCGGCGATGACCACGCGAAGCGTGTCGGTATGCGGGGCATCGATGATCATGGGCCGCAGGCTAGGCCAGCGCGCCCGAACCGTCAGCCGAGAAAACCCGCCGAGGTGCAGAGGAGAACTACGGAGCGTCGCGAGCGGCTGCGGCTTTCCCGGACGCCGATGCGGTGCAGAGCCGATGCCGACTTGCGCGCGATCGCAATAGTCTGACCGTCACGATGTCCTGCACCGGCGAGGCGAGCGCATGCAACCCGTGATCCAGACGCAGGGCCTGAGCAAGCGCTACGGCAGGACGCTGGCGCTGGACTCCCTGGATCTGAGCATCGCGCCGGGTGAGGTGTATGGCTATCTCGGCCCCAACGGCTCGGGCAAGACGACGACCATTCGCCTGCTCCTCGGGCTGCACCGGCCGAGCGGCGGGCGGGCGCGGCTGTTCGGCATCGACGCCTGGGGGGACCCGGTGAGCGCGCACCGCCGCGTGGCCTACGTCGCCGGGGAGCCGTTTCTGTGGCCGGCGCTCACGGGCGCGGAGACATTCGAGCTCCTCGCGCGCATTCACGGCGGGACCGACGTGGCCTACCGCAACGAGCTGATCGAGCGCTTCCAGCTGGACGCCGACAGGAAGGTGAGGGCATTGTCGAAGGGCAACCGCCAGAAGGTGCAGCTGATCGCGGCTCTGGCCAGCCGCGCCGAGCTGCTGATGCTCGACGAGCCCACGAGCGGACTCGATCCGCTGATGGAGGTCGCGTTTCGGGGAGCCGTGCGCGAGGCCAAGGAGCGCGGCCAGACGGTCTTTCTCTCCTCGCACATCCTCAGCGAGGTCGAGGCGCTGTGCGATCGGGTTGGGATCCTGCGCGAGGGACGCCTGATCGACGAGGGAACGCTCGAGGAGCTTCGCCACCTGAGCGCGCAGACGATCGAGGTGACCTTCGCGGGCCAGGCGCCGAAGCTCGCGGGTCTGCCGGGGGTGCAGGTCGCGGATGGGGGCGTCAGGGGCAATACGCTTCGCTTCGAGGTGATGGGCAGCGTGGCGCCGCTGATCGAGGCGCTCGCGGGCCACCCCGTGGTGGCGCTGAGCAGCCGCGAGCCCTCGCTGGAGGAGATCTTCCTGCACCACTACGATGGCTCCGACGGTGGCCATGCCGGCGGCTAGCGCGATCGCGCGGCGGGCGTTCGCGGATGGGCGCATACGCACGCTCTCCTTCGCGTACCTCTTCGCCTTCGCGGCCTACGCCAACGTGGTGGGCTACCGCTCGGCCTACCCGGCGATCTCCGATCGCCTCGCGCTGGCGCACAGCTTGGGGAGCAACGACGCCGTGCGCCTCTTCTACGGAAGGCCCTACGATCTGCTCACGGTGGGCGGCTACGCGGCCTGGCGCGTGGGTGGCACGATGACGATCTTCGCTGCGGCCTGGGGGCTGCTGGCGGCCGTGAGAGCGCTGCGCGCGGAGGAGGACGCCGGCCGCGCGGAGCTCGTGATGGCGGGCATCGTGAGTCGCCGCGGCGTCCACCTCGCGTCGCTGGCGGCGATCCTCGCGGGCGCGACGATCCTCTGGCTGGCCACCTTCGCGGGCCTCGCGGCGGCGCGCCTGCCGCTGGGCGGCTCGGCGTACCTGGCGCTGGCGATCGTCTCGGTGGCGCCCGTGTTCGCGGGGGTGGGCGCGCTCGCAAGCCAGCTCGCGCCATCGCGTCGCGTCGCGATAGAGCTCTCCAGCGCGGCCCTCCTCATCTCCTTCCTTCTTCGCGTCGTCGCCGACACCACCACGGGATTCGAATGGCTGCGCTGGATCTCACCCCTCGGCTGGGCCGAGGAGCTGCGCCCCTTCACCGGACCCAGGCCGGCGGTGCTGCTGCTGCCATTCGCGGCGGGCGCTCTGCTGCTCGCGCTCGCGGGCGCGATCGCGCTGCGCCGGGACATCGGCACCGGCCTGCTGCCGGCGCGCGAGAGCGCCCCGCCGAACCCGCGCCTGCTCTCCTCGCCCACGGCCCAGACCCTGCGCGGCGAGCGCGGGAGCCTGATCGCGTGGCTGCTGGGGGGCGGCTTCTTCGCCTTCATCGTGGGCGTCATCTCCACGAGCATCTCCTCGGCGGGCCTGAGCAGCTCCGTTCAGCGCCAGCTGCGCCAGGCGACTGGCGTGTCGATCCTCACGCCGGCGGGGTACATCGGCTTCACCTTCCTGTTCTTCGTGCTCGTCCTCAGCCTGTTCGCCTGCGCGCAGCTCGCGGCGGCGCGCAACGCCGAGCTCGATCAGCAGCTGGAAACGCTCTTCGCGCTTCCCGTGGGCCGCCGCCGCTGGCTCGCGGGCCGGCTGGCGCTGGCGGTTGGGGGGGCCGCTGCGATCGCTCTCCTCGCGGGGGTGTGCGCGTGGGCGGGCGCGGCCACGCAGAACGCGGGCGTGCCGCTGGCGGAGATGCTCGAAGCGGGCGCCAACTGCCTGCCCGCGGCGCTGCTCTTCCTCGGGCTGGGCGCGCTGGCCTATGCGCTGGTGCCCCGCGCGAGCAGCGCCATCGCCTACGGCCTGGTGATCGCGGCCTTCGTCTGGCAGCTCTTCGGCGGCGTGCTGAGCGCGCCCAGGTGGCTGCTGGAGCTCTCCCCCTTCGAGCACGTGGGCCTGATCCCCGCACAGGCCTTTCGCGCCGGCGACGCCGCGGCGATGCTGGCGATCGCGGCATGCTCGATGCTCGCGGCGCTGTGGATCTTCAGACGACGCGATCTGATCGGCCCCTGAGGTGAGTGCGATCGTGCCGCGTGGAAGGATTTTGAGAGGGATGGGCCGCGAAGCGGCATTCAGCGGGGAAGGCCAGTGCTGCAGGAGGTGACAGTCGGACGCTGGTCGCTGAAGGCCTACGACGGGCTGGCGCCCGAGGCGATCATGGCGGAGCTGCGCGAGCACGCGAAGGCGCTGAAGGGCGCGCACATCTTGCACGTCAACGCGACCCCCTACGGAGGGGGGGTCTCCGAGCTGCTGCGCTCCAGCGTGCCGCTGCTGCGCGACCTTGGCCTGGCGGTGGACTGGAAGGTGATCGGGGGCGATGAGGCCTTCTTCCACGCCACCAAGGCGCTGCACAATGGCCTGCAGGGCGCGCCGCATCCGCTGAGCAGGGCCGAGCGGGCGGCATATGCGCGCTGCATCGAGGAGAACGCGGCGACCCTCGATGGGGCCTATGACTTCGTCGTCATCCACGACCCCCAGCCCGCGGGACTGCTGCAGGCGCACGGGAAGGGCAACGCGCGCTGGGTGTGGCGCTGCCACATTGACACCAGCGAGCCCAACCCCGACGCCTGGCGCTTTCTGGGGCCGCTGCTCGACGGTTTCGACGCAGCGGTCTTCACGATGCCCGAGTTCGTGCCGCCCGACCTGTCGGTGGCGCGCGTGGAGGCGATCGCGCCGGCGATCGACCCGATGAGCCCCAAGAACATCGACCTCGACCCGGAGATGGCCCGCCACATCCTCGACTGGATCGGCGTGGAGGTCCCCGGGCGCCTGGTCACGCAGGTGTCGCGCTTTGACCAGTGGAAGGACCCATTGGGGGTGATCGCCGCCTATCGGCTCGTGCGCGAGGAGATCGGGGATCTGCAGCTGGCGCTGGTGGGCTCGATGGCGCTGGACGACCCCGAGGGCTGGGACGTTTACCGCCAGGTCTCCGAGGCCGCCGAACGCGACCCGCTGATTCACATCTACACCAACCTCAATGGCGTGGGCAACGTGGAGGTCAACGCCTTCCAGCGCCTCTCGGAAGTGATCGTGCAGAAGTCCATCCGCGAGGGCTTCGGGCTGGTGGTGAGCGAGTCGCTGTGGAAGGGCACTCCGGTGGTGGCGGGGCACGCGGGGGGCATCCCGATGCAGATGCCCGAGGGCGTCGGCGGGGTGCTCGTTGGAAGCGTCGAGGAATGCGCGGGGGCGATGCTCGAGCTGCTGCGCGACGGCGAGCTGCGCGACCGGCTGGGGCTCGCCGGGCACGAGCACGTGCGCGAGCACTTCCTGCTGCCGCGTCTGCTGATGGAGGAGCTGCGGCTGCTTGCGACGCTGAACTTGGATCCGCCCGCCCCGACCCCGTCGGTTCCGCCCGCTCTGGCCCCGCCGGTCCCGCCCGCTCTGGCCCCGCCCGCCTCTGCCTCCTCTGCCTCCTCCCCTCCCGACCCGTCCGGATGACCGAGCCGCCCCCCGCGCAGGCCCCCGTCGAGGTCGACGCGACCGAGGGCGTCAAGTTGCTGCTGCGCGATCTGCGCAGCTCGCCCACCGGGATCACCACGCGCGAGGCCGAGCGCCGGCTCACCCAGTACGGGCCCAACGAGCTGCGCCGTCGCGGCGGCGCGCGCTGGCCGGCTGAGCTGGGGCGCCAGCTGACCCACCCGTTGGCCCTGCTTCTGTGGCTGGCGGCGGGCCTGTCGTTCGCCGTGGGCAACCAGACGGTGGGCATCGCGGTGCTGCTGGTGATCCTCCTCAACGCCGCGTTCGCGTTCGCGCAGGAGATGCAGGCCGAGCGGGCCGTGGAGGCGCTGGCGCGCTACATGCCCCAGCACGTGAGGGTGCTCCGCGATGGCGCCCCGGTGAGGATCGAGGCCGTGGGACTGGTGCCCGGCGATGTCGTTCTGCTCCAGGAGGGCGAGCGCATCGCCGCGGACATGCGCCTGCTCGGCGGCGCGCTCGAGGTGGACCTCTCCACGCTCACGGGGGAGTCCGTGTCGGTGCTGCGCGCGGCCGACCTCGTGGACCGCGGCGTGCCGCGCCTGAGCGCGCGGGATCTGGTGTTCAGCGGAACCACCTGCATCGGCGGCGAGGCGCAGGGTGTGGTGTTCGCCACGGGCATGCACACCGAGCTCGGGCGCATCGCCTCGCTGAGCGAGCGCGTGAAGGAGCGGCCCAGCCCGCTGGAGCGCCAGGTGCGCCGGGTGGCGTGGCTGATCGCGGGGGTGGCGGTGGGGATGGCGCTGGCCTTCATCCCGCTGGCGATCCTCGGCGCAGGCCTCTCGCCGCGCGACAGCGTGGTGTTCGCCGTGGGGCTGCTCGCGGGCAACGTGCCCGAGGGGCTGCTGCCGGTGATCACATTGGCCCTGGCCGTCGCCGTGAGCGCGCTCGCGCGCCGGGGGGCGCTGGTCAAGCGCCTCAGCGCCGTGGAGACGCTTGGCAGCACCGATGTGATCTGCACCGACAAGACGGGAACCCTCACGGAGAACCGCATGCGCCCGATGGCCGTGTGGACGCCGAACGCGGAGGTGACGCTCCAGGACGCCGATGTCGCGGCCCGGGACACCGGCACGGAGGTGGCGCCCCAGGGCGCCAGTGGCCCCTTCCCCGATGCGGGTTCGCGTGACGCCATGCGCGCGCTGGCCGAGACGGCGGTCGCATGCAACAACGCCCGGCTGGACACGGGCGAGGGCAACATCGGAGACCCGACAGAGGTGGCGGTGCTGATGGCCGCACGGGCGCTCGGCGCCGACGTCGACCCGGAGCGACGCGAACGGGGGCGCGGCCACCTCTACAACTTCGACCCCGAGCTGAAGCTGATGTCCACGCTCGACGCCGACGGTGAGGCTCCCTGGCTGCACACCAAGGGCGCCCCCGAGTCGGTGCTGGGGCGCTGCACCAGCACCCTCTCGGCCGATGGCCAGCCGCGCCCGCTGCCGGTGGCCGAGCGCGAGCGCGCGCTGAGGCAGGTGGAGAGCTTCGCCGGTCAGGGCCTGCGCGTGCTGGCGGTGGCGCGCAGGGCCATGCCCCCGGCGGGGGAGGCCATGCCTGCGCCAGGGGAGGTCCCCGCCCGCGATGCCATGCGGGCGGCACCGCAGGCCCCCGCCCGCGCCGACGCCGAGCGGGAGCTGTGTTTCCTGGGGCTGATCACGATGCTCGACCCGCCCCGCGCGGAGGTGATCGAGGCCGTGGCGCGCTGCCACAGCGCGGGCATCCGCATCATCGTCATCACCGGCGACCACCCCCTCACGGCAGCCGCGATCGCGGGCCAGGTGGGGATCGGCGGCGGCGAGCACCCGCAGGCCGTCGACGCCAGCCGCATCGACCACACGCACGAGCGCGAGCTGGGGCAGCTGCTCGCCGGGGGCAGCGAGCTGGTCTTCGCGCGCGCCTCGCCCGAGGCCAAGCTGCAGATCGCCGAGGCATTGCGCGGCGAAGGCCACGTGGTGGCGATGACCGGCGACGGCGTCAACGACGCTCCCGCCCTGCGCGTGGCCGACATCGGCGTGGCGATGGGCCGCTCCGGCACCGACGTCGCGCGCGAGGCGTCCACGATGGTGCTCACCGACGATGACTTCGCCACGATCGTGGTGGCGATCGAAGCGGGCCGTCAGGTGTATGACAACGTGCGCAAGTTCATCCAGTACATCTTCGCCCACGCCACCCCTGAGGTCGCGCCGTTCCTGGTGTTCGCGCTCGCCGGCGGAGCGATTCCCCTTCCCCTCACGGTGCTCCAGCTGCTGGCCTTCGACGTGGGCAGCGAGACACTGCCCTCGCTCGCGCTGGGCCGCGACCCGATCGAACCGGGCATCATGGGCCGCCCCCCGCGCCCGCGCTCGGAGGGCGTCATCCAGGGGCCGATGCTCGTGCGCGCGTGGCTCTTCCTCGGCGCGATGGTCGCGGGGCTGTCGCTGGCGGGGTTCTTCTACGTCCTCGCCGAAGCGGGCTGGCACAGCGGCGACCCCACCGGCGCGGGACACCCCCTCCACCACGCCTACCTGCAGGCCACCACGATGACCTTCCTGGGCATGATCTTCGGCCAGATCGGCACGGCGTTCGCCGTGCGCACGAGACGAGCCTCGCTGTTCTCGATCGGCGTCTTCAGCAACCGCTACCTGCTGGGCGCGATCGTGGCCGAGCTTCTGCTCGCGGCGGTCTTCGTCTACGCCCCGCCGCTGCAGTCGCTATTGGGCACCGCCGCGCTGCCCGTGCACGATCTGGCCCTGCTGCTGCCCTATCCCTTCATCGTCTGGGGAGCCGATGAGCTGCGGCGCTGGCTGCTGCGCCGCCACGCCGCCGCGGCGAGCGCTTGATCGGGGCGCCCCCCATCCGCGACGCCGCGCTTGCGCGGTGATCCACGGTTATGAGCTTTCTCATCCTCTTGTTATGGAGTCATTAGCAGCCGTGCCGACACTGCTGTTGTGGCACACACAGGTCAGGCAGCCGGACGGGCCGAGCTCGCCCCCTCGCCGTCGCTGCTCGCGCGCCTGAGCGCCGGAGGCACCGAGGGCAACGAGCGCCTGACGACCCTCACCGGCGTGGTGCTGTTGGCGCTCCTGGCCGCCCTGGGCATCACGATCCTGCGCATCAGGCCGCTGCTGAACATTCACATGTTCCTGGGCATGCTCCTGATCGGCCCGGTCGCCCTGAAGCTGGCGAGCACCGGCTATCGCTTCATGCGCTACTACACCGCCGAGCCGCGCTACCGGCGCAAGGGCCCGCCGGAGCTCGCGCTGCGGCTGCTGGCCCCCCTGGTCGTGCTCAGCACCATCGTGGTGTTCGCCAGCGGCGTGGCCCTGATGCTCGTGGGCCCCAGCTCGCGCGAGGCCCTGCTGCCGATCCACAAGGTCAGCTTCTTCATCTGGCTGGCGGCCACCGGGCTGCACGTCCTCGGGCACCTGCCCGCCCTGCAGCGCGTGCTCGCACCCTCGGACACGCGGATCCCCGGCCTGGAGGAGGCCCGCGCCGGTCGCGCCGGTCGCGGCGGCCGCGCCCTGGCCCTCGGCGGGATGCTCGCAGCCGGCGTCGTGTTGGCCATCGTCTCGATCCCCCAGTTCGCCCCCTGGGCGAACGCGCACTTCCCGCATCACTGACTGAGGGTCTCTTCGAAGGCGGCGCGGCCGGAGCGGGCTGTCCTGCTGACTGGCCTTTTGCGGCGGAAGGCGCACCGACGGCATAGGCTCGACGTTCAGTGAGCTTCGAAACCCTCCTCGTGATCGTGCTCGCCGGGCTGGGCGGCCCGCTGCTGGGGATCGGCGGGCGGCGCTTCGTGCCGGTGGTGATCGGCGAGATCCTCGCGGGGATCGCGGTCGGGAAGACAGGGCTGGGGGTGGTTGACCCGGCGAACCCGACCGTGGCGTTCCTCGGCCAGATCGGCTTCGCGATGCTGATGCTCACCGTGGGCATGCACCTGCCATTGCGCGACCGGCGGCTGGCGGCGTCGCTGCGCGGGGGTGCGCTGCTGGCGGGGATCGTCGCCGTGCTCGCGCCGCTGGCAGGTCTCGCCGCCGCGGCGGTGGCGGGCACCTCGCACGTGGCCATCTACGCGGTGGTGCTCGCGTCGGGGTCGGCCGCGGTGCTTCTGCCCGCCCTGGAGGAGGCCGGCGCCGCGGGGCGCGACGCGCTGACGGTGATGGCGTGGGTGACGATCGCCGACGTGGTGACGATCCTGTCCGTGCCGATCGCGCTGGAGCCGGCCCGCGCCGGGCATGCGCTGCTCGGCGGTGCGCTGGTGGCCGCCGCGGGGCTCGCGCTGTATGGGGTCGCGCGCTTGCTGGCGGGACACGCCTGGGTGCACCGCGTGCGCCATCTGTCCAAGCAGCGCCACTGGGCGCTCGATCTGCGCCTGTCGCTGCTGGTGCTGTTCCTGCTCGCCTGGATCGCGCAGGAAAGCGGCACGAGCGTGCTCGTCGCGGGCTTCGGGGCGGGCGTGATGGTCGCGCTGATCGGCGGTCCTAAACGGCTTTCGACGCAGATGCGCGGGGTCGCGGAGGGGTTCTTCATTCCCCTCTACTTCGTCGTGCTCGGCGCTCAGCTCGATCTGCGCGGGCTCTTCGGCGAACCGGCGATGCTGGCGCTCGCGGGGATGCTGGTGGCGCTCAATGTCCTCATCCACCTGGCCGCCTCCGCGCTGGCTCGCCGGCCGCTCGATACCGGGCTCGCCGCCAGTGCGCAGCTCGGCGTGCCGGCCGCCGTCGCCTCGATCGGGTTGGCCGAGGGCGTGCTCTCGGGCACCGTCGCCACGGCGATCGTCGCCGCTGCCGTGGTGAGCCTCGGCGTGTGCACGCTCGGCGTGGAGTCCCTGATTCGCCGCGAAGGGGAGGTCAGGCAGGGGCCGGCCAGCGCCAGTCCGTGATCTCGGGCGGGTCCTGTCCGTGCTCGCGCGTATACGCACGGTGGCGCAGGCGCTCGTCGGCCATCTCCTGACGCAGGTGCGCGGCGTGCTCGGCCAGGCCCGGTACGCGGTCGATCACGTCGATCACAAGGTGGAAGCGGTCGAGGTCGTTGAGCATGACCATGTCGAAGGGGGTCGTGGTGGTGCCCTCCTCTTTGTAGCCGCGCACGTGCAGGTTGTGGTGGCCGTTGCGGCGGTAGGTGAGGCGGTGGATCAGCCAGGGATAGCCGTGGTAGGCGAAGATCACCGGCGCCGATGTTGTGAAGAGGGCGTCGAACTCCACGTCGGAGAGGCCGTGGGGGTGCTCGCCGTCGGGCTGCAGGCGCATCAGATCGACGACGTTCACCACCCTCACCCTCAATGCGGGCAGGCGCTCGCGCAGGATCGCCGCCGCGGCGAGCGTCTCCAGGGTGGGAACGTCCCCCGCGCAGCCCAGCACCACGTCGGGCTCCTGCTCGCCGTCGCTGCACGCCCACTCCCAGATGCCCAGCCCGCGCGTGCAGTGCGCGATCGCCTCCTCCATCGTGAGGTAGTCCAGCGAGGGCTGCTTGCCGGCGACGATCACGTTGACGTAGTCGCGGCTGCGCAGGCAGTGGTCGGCCACAGACAGCAGGCAGTTGGCGTCCGGCGGCAGGTACACGCGCACGATCTCGGCCTTCTTGTTGACCACGTGGTCGATGAACCCGGGGTCCTGGTGGGAGAAGCCGTTGTGGTCCTGGCGCCAGACGTGCGAGGAGAGGAGGTAGTTCAGCGAGGCGATCGGCGCGCGCCAGGGGATGCCGCGGCACACCTTCAGCCACTTCGCGTGCTGGTTGAACATCGAGTCCACGATGTGGATGAACGCCTCGTAGCAGTTGAACAGGCCGTGGCGGCCCGTCAACAGGTAGCCCTCCAGCCAGCCCTGGCAGAGGTGCTCGCTCAGGACCTCCATCACGCGCCCGTCGGGGGCGAGGTGATCATCGCTCTGAAGCCGCTGCGCCATCCAGGCGCGGTCAGTCGCCTCGAACACCGCGCCCAGGCGGTTGGAGGCCGTCTCGTCGGGGCCCATCAGGCGGAAGCGCTCGGGGTTGACGCGGATCGTGTCGCGCAGCCACGCGCCGAGCACCCGCGTGGGCTCGCTCGTGCTCGCCGTCGGGCTGGGCACCTCCACGGCGTACTCGCGGAAGTCGGGCAGCTCCAGCGTGCGCAGCAGCACCCCGCCGTTGGCGTGCGGGTTGGCGCCCATGCGCCGCTGCCCCTCTGGGGCCAGCGCGGCCAGCTCCGCGCGCAGCGCGCCGCCCTCGTCGAACAGCTCCCCCGGCCGGTAGGAGCGCAGCCACTGCTCCAGTTGCGCCAGGTGCTCGGGGTTGGCGGCCAGATCTGTCAGGGGCACCTGGTGGGAGCGGAAGGAGCCCTCCGCCGGGAGTCCGTCGACCAGTTTGGGGCCGGTCCAGCCCTTGGGGGTGCGCAGCACGATCATCGGCCAGCGCGGTCGCTCGTTCCCTCCCCCCTCCCGTGCGCGCCGCTGGAACTCCGCGATCTCCGCGGTGACCTCGTCCAGCGTGGCGGCCATCAGCTGGTGCATCGCCTCCGGCTCCTCCCCCTCGACGAAGCGCGGCGCGTACCCATAGCCCTCCAGCAGCGCCCGCAGCTCCTCGCGGGGAATGCGCGCCAGCACGGTGGGGCCGGCGATCTTGTACCCATTGAGGTGCAGCACCGGCAGCACCGCCCCGTCGCGCACGGGGTTCAGGAACTTGTTGGAGTGCCAGCTGCCCGCCAGCGGCCCCGTTTCCGCCTCGCCGTCGCCGATCACGCAGCACACCAGCAGCTCGGGGTTGTCGAAGGCCGCCCCGTAGGCGTGCGCCAGCGAGTAGCCCAGCTCGCCGCCCTCGTTGATCGACCCCGGCGTCTCCGGCGCCACGTGGCTGGGGATGCCCCCCGGGAAGGAGAACTGGCGAAAGAGCCTGCGCAGTCCCTCCTCGTCGTGGCCGATGTGGGGGTAGACCTCGGTGTAGGTGCCCTCCAGATACACATTCGCCACCATCCCGGGGCCGCCGTGGCCGGGGCCGGCCACGTAGATCGCGTTCAGATCGCGTGCGCGTATCACCCGATTGAGGTGCGCATAGACGAAGTTCAACCCCGGAGTCGTGCCCCAGTGGCCCAGCAGCCGCGGCTTGACGTGCTCGATCCGCAGCCCCTCGCGCAGCAGGGGGTTGTCGAGCAGGTAGATCTGGCCCACCGACAGGTAGTTGGCCGCGCGCCACCAGCCGTCCAGCAGGCGCAGCTCCTCATGTGAGAGCGGACCGCTTGTGGAGGTGGCGGCGCCGGCGGGGTCGAACACAGCCGAGACTCTACGCTTGCCTCTGCCGGCATCCACCTGAGTTGGGGCGCCGGCAGCGGCCCGAGCAGGGGCTCCCGCATCGACGAAGGTCCGCAACCGCGCCATCGGCAGCGGTCAAACCGGCTGTGTAGGTTGAGATCTGCCTGGGCGCCATCGCCAGAGGTATGACCTTTGGCCGGAGAGCGATGCGTCCTGACTCTTGGCCGGAGAGCGATGCTTCCTGACTCTTGGCCGGAGAGCGATGCGTCCTGACTCCGCCAGACCGGGCTGGGGGGACGTGTGCTGGGCTCAGCGTAGGCCCCCTCGCGATGGCCTATCGATTCCCTCGCCGTCGTGCCAAGACGCGCCCGACGGCGACACCGACCAAGACTAGGGGGAAGACTGCAACGGCAGCGAACATCGTCCCAATGCCGTTGGCCGTGTCGCATCCAGTGCCGCCACAGGCAGTCTGCGGCGTTGATGCGTCGCTGACCACGAGGACAATCGCCCCGATCACCAGCGTGCAGATCCACGCGACGGCTGGCGCTTAGCGGTAGCTCTTGCCAGCTCGGACCCACCGGCCAGCGGCAACGCCAACGAGCATCAGCGCCAGCACGACAACCGCGATCCAACCGGCGACGGGCATCAACGACTCTCCACCGGGGACGTCAAGGACGAGGAAGGGCCTCTACGGGGCCTCCCGCCTGTCTCGGCGTGCGGATTTGCTCTCCTCCGGTGCCGCGTCGGTTATGCTGGCACTCACTGTGCCTCTGATGGCGTTTGAGGGTGTTCGTCGATCTTACGCAGAAGGCTCGCGGAAGCATGTGGTGCTTGATGGGGTCTCGTTCGAGCTGGAGGCTGGGGACTTCGTTGGGGTGTGGGGTCCGCGCCGCTCGGGCAAATCGACCTTGCTGCGGATTGCGGCTGGCGTGGAGCTGCCGGACGACGGCAAGGTGTTCTTCGATGGTCGGGACCTGACGGCGTTGTCCGGTAATGAGCGAACGCGGCTGCTGCGTGATGAGGTCGGGTTCGCCTCGGCCAACTGGCCCGCGTTCCGGAGCCGCCTGGTGGACAAGCATGTCGCCCTCGCGGCGACTGCTGACGGGCGCACGACGCCCAGGAGGGCCGAGGCGATGGCTTGCCGTGCCTTGGAGCGAGTGGGGGTGCTGGAGTGCGCCAACCGGCCGCTGGGCGGACTGTCGGTTGGCGAGCGGGTCCGAGTCGAGCTGGCCCGGGCGCTGGTGCGCGAGCCCCGGCTGCTGGTGGTTGACGAGCCGCCGCCCTTGCACGACCCGTACGAGGGCCACGGTCTCTACGAGCTGCTGCACTCGCTCGGAAGCGAGCCTGGCCGCGCCCTGCTCATCGCCAGTGGCGACGTGACGCTGGTCCAGGAGGCGCAGCGCATGATGGCCCTCAGCCGGGGCCGGTTGGATGAGATGGCCGAGGCTGAGATGGCCAGGGTCCTCCTCTTCCCGGAGCGCCGCACGGGCACCGGGCCGACCGCATGAGCTTGGGGTAGAAACGGGCTATCAGAACTCGTGCTGATTGGGTAGCCTTACGTCCCCAGCCGGTCGCGTTCTGTATGCTCGACCCCCGATCAAGCTATGAGGACCCCAATGGCACATACCCACTTGGCGGAAGACTCGACGCAGGAGTGGATGCGGGGCTCCTCCGAGCTGAAAGGTCCGCTGCTCGCTTTGCTGCTTGAACGTCCGGGGTACCCTTATGACCTGGCTGGTCGTCTGCGTAAGCGCTTGGGTTCGGCATGGGAGTTCGCTGATAAGGACATCTATAAAATACTGGAACGCTTTGTGAGACAGGGCCTTGCAGTGTCCTATAGGACCGATTCCAAGAGGTCTTCTAAACGGATCACGATGTATGAGCCGACCGACCTGACGCGCGAGGCGGTGGCGGAGTGGATGAGCAGTCCGCTTCCCGAGGAACCCATACGCGGTGCGGTTTGGGCACGAATTGCGTTCTCTGACCCGCAGGACGCACCGCGCTTGCTGCAGGCGCTTGACGAGTATCAGCGAACCTGCTTTCGCCTGCTGAAGAATCTTGGCGAGAGGTATCCCGTGGATACCTGGCGTGGTATGGAGATGGAGCTGGCGCGCAGAGGTGCAGGGATGAGGCTGGAAGCTGCCCTTGATTGGATCGATCTCGCACGCGGATTCATCGCCAATTTCCCAGGCGCGCGTGATGCTTCTGCTGGCCTTTGAGGGTGTTCGGGTCTACGCGGAAGGGCGGAAGCACGTTCTGCTGGACGGGGTGTCGTTCGAGCTGGAGGCCGGGGACTTCGTAGGAGTGTGGGGTCCCCGCCGTTCGGGCAAATCGACGCTGTTGCGCTTGGCGGCTGGCGTGCAGCTGGCCGAGACGGGCAAGGTGTCGCTCAATGGCGTGGACTTGGCGGCGTTGTCTGGTGATAAGCGGGCGCGGCTGCTGCGTGATGAGGTCGGGTTCGCCTCGGCCAACTGGCCGGCGTTCCGCAGCCGCCGAGTGGACAAGCACGTCGCGCTGGCGGGTTTGGCGGACGGTCGCACGAGTATGAACAGCGCTGAAGGAATGGCTCGCCGGGCGCTGGGACGTGTCGGTGTGCTGGAGTGCGCCGACCGGAGGCTGGGCGGACTGTCGGTTGGCGAGCGGGTCCGGGTGGAGCTGGCGCGGGCGCTGGTGCGCGAGCCCCGGCTGCTCGTGGTCGATGAGCCCCCGCCGCTGCACGACCCCTACGAGGGCCACAGTCTCTACGAACTGCTGCACTCGCTCGGGAGCGAGCCTGGGCGGGCGCTGCTCCTCGCCAGCGGCGATGTGACGCTGATCCGGGAGGCGCAGCGCATGATGGCCCTGAGCCGTGGTCAGCTGACCGCGATGGCCGAGGACGAGATGGCCAGGGTCCTGCCCTTCCGGGAGCGTCGCACCGGTACTGAGCCAGCGGCATGAGCATCCTGGAGTTGCGTGACCTGGTCATGCACTACCGCAGCGAGGGCGATGTCGTGCGGGCCGTCGATGGTGTCTCCCTGGCCCTCGATCCGGGGGAGTTCGTGGCGTTGTATGGGCCGAGCGGCTCGGGTAAGACCACGCTCCTGCTGCTCGCCGCTGGCCTCATCAAACCCGACGCTGGAAGCGTGCTGTTCGACGGGCACGACATCGGACGCTTCTCCCCGGATGAGAGCGCTCGTTATCGCCGTCGCGATGTCGGCATCGTTTTTCAGGCATTCCACCTGCTGGCCGGGGCGACGGCCCTGAACAACGCCGCCTTCAAGTTGCTGGCTGATGGGGTCAGCTTCGGTGAGGCGCGGCGGCTGGCGGGGCCGTGGCTGGATCGGGTTGGGCTCGCGGAGCGCCACAACTACAAGCCTCGCCAGCTTTCGATGGGGGAGCGCCAGCGCGTGGCCATCGCCCGAGCGCTGGTCAACGAGCCTCGACTGCTGCTCGCCGATGAGCCGACCGGGTCCCTCGACTCGGCACGCGGACGTCAGGTGCTCGGACTCTTGCGCGACATCTGCCACGAGCGGCAGATCCCGGCGCTGCTGGTGACCCACGATCCGCAGGCCATGAGCTTTGTCGATCGCGTGCATACCCTTCACGACGGCAAACTGCAAGACGGCGTGAGCGCCGAGTTGATGCTGCAATGAGGCTCCTCCGGCCATCCTCTCTCTGGTCGGGTATCAAGGCGGTTCCCATGCGCCTGCGGGTGCTGTGGGGCCTATATGTCTGGCGGGTGCAGCAGCATGTTGCACAGGAGGTCATGGCCTGCGTCGGGATCGCCGTTGGGGTGGCCCTGTTCTTTGGTGTGCTGGTGGCGGGAACGAGTGTCACCGGCACCGCGCCTCAGCTCATTAACCAGATCGTGGGGTCAGCCCGATTTGCCCTCACTGCCCGCTCACCAGCCGGGTTCAGCAGCCACATCACGGAAGCTGCCAGAAAGCTCCCCGGAGTGCAGAGCGCTTCTCCGATTCTGAAGGCCCCGGCTATCCTGGTCGGTCCGAAAGGCCGTCGTCCGATCCAGCTCATCGGAGTGACCCCGAGCATCATCAGCCTGGGAAGCGAAGCGACCCGCGACCTGGGGGCAGGCGCGCAGTTGCTCGCCGGAGGGCTCGGCCTCCCCTCACAGGTGGCTGATGAAGTCGGCGCTCAGCCCCGCCAAAGGATCACCCTGCTGGTGGGCGGCACTGCACGTACGGTCCTGGTGCGGGACGTGCTCGGCACACAGACCATCGGGGCCGTCGCCAACAGCCCGATCTCCGTGGCGCTGCTGCCGGCAGTTCAGCGGCTCACCAGGAATATCGGGCACGTGACGCAGGTCTTGATCAGGACGCGCCCCGGGGCCGACCAGCTGGTGTTGCGCGAGCTTGACCAGCTCGCAGGCGGGCGCATGGAAGTGGTGCCAGCCTCCAATGAACTGCGGCTGCTCCAGGAAGCCGCCAAGCCAAGCAATCAGTCCACACGGCTGTTCGCGTTCATCGGCGCGATGGTCGGCTTCCTGCTGGCCGTCAATGCTGTGCTCATCACGACGCCCGACCGGCGTCGCTTCACGGCTGAGATGCGCTCGCTCGGCTTCACCCGACGCTACATCGTGGTCATCCTGTCATTCCAGGCCGCAGTCTTGGGCGTGGCGGGTTCGGTCTTGGGCATCGGCCTGGGCATCTTCTTGGCTCGGACCTTCTTTCACCAGACGCCGGGGTTTCTGGCGAGCGCGTTCTTGCTTGGCTCCCATCAGACGGTGCATCCTACGACGGTTCTCTTTGCCGTCGGGTGCGGCGTTCTTGCGGCATTCGGTTCGCTCGGGCCTTCTCTCGTAGATCTTCGCTCGGATGTCACCGATGCGGTCTTACGCGATCCAGGAGACGCCGGACAGAGTATCGCCACCCGCACAATGCTCCGTATTGGCGTGATCGGAGTCTTACTGATCGGAGTGGTTACCGCGCTGGCCCTGATCGTGCCGGGCATCACCATCTTCAGTGGAGTCCTGCTGGCCGTCGCGGGCCTTTGCCTGATTCCGATTGCCTATCTGGCGGTGACGTGGGCGCTGACCCGGGCGAGCTATGACTTGCGGGGCAGCACCCTGCCGATCACCGTGGCCGAACTGGAAGCGACCACCACCCGGTCAATCGTCCTCGCGGGGATTGTCGCTTTGGCCGTGTACGGCAGTGTGGCGGTCGGCGGCGCTCAGCACGACCTGCTCGGCGGTCTGGATCGAGCCGTGGTCCAGGCATGGAGTACGGCCCAGGTATGGGTCACACCCGACGGCAACATCTTTGACGCCGACAGCTTTCACACCGATGACATCCTCACCAGACTCGCGCAAACGCCAGGCGTCGCGTCGGTGCTTGTCCACCAGGGCGGGTTTCTCGATGTCGGCCAGCACCGCTTGTGGATACGCGCCACTCCTCCGAACAACAGCACAATGGTCCTCTCCAGCCAGCTCCTTCAGGGAAACCTTGCCCAGGCTACCGCCCGGCTGCGAGAACATGGATGGGTCACGGTCTCCAGTGGTTTCGCGACCGAACATCATCTCCACGTCGGAGGGTCATTTACGCTGCCTACGCCGTCGGGCACGGCGCGCTTCAACGTCGCGGCGATCACGACGAATATTGGATGGCCGTCCGGCACAATCACGATCAATACCGAGGATTACTCCCGCTACTGGCAGACAACGGACCCGACCACCCTCGCCATCAACCTCAAACCAGGGGTGCCGCTCCAGGCCGGTAAGGAGGCCGTGGCGAGGGCGCTCGGACCCGGTACAGGCTTGCGCGTGCAGAGCAGCGAAGAACGGATCGCTGAGGTCCAGGGCACGATACGGGAGGGACTGCGAAGTCTTGGCGAGATCGCCAAGCTGCTTCTGATCGCTGCCGCTCTCGCCGTCGCCACCGCGCTCGTCACGGCGATCTGGCAGCGCCGGACCATCCTCGCTTCGCAGAAGGCCCAGGGCTTCGACAGCTGGCAGCTCTGGCGGGCCATCCTGGCCGAGAGCGCGACACTGCTGGCCATCGGATGCGTCACGGGCACGATTCTCGGCGTCTACGGACACGCGCTGGCAAGCCATTGGCTGGTGCGCACGACCGGCTTTCCCGCGCCCTTCTCCTGGGCCTGGGTGCAGATCCTCGCCACGCTCGGGCTCGTCATGGGCATCGCCTTGGTCGTGATCGCCCTGCCCGGCCTGAGCGCCGCGCGGGTGCCCGCGCGCGAGAGCTTCCAGGAGTGATTTCAGTGCCGGGAGACGGCACGTCAAGCTATCTCCATGAGGGTCTCAGTTTGGAGGCGCGGCGCGCTGGCGCTGGCGTTCGTCCGTGCCGCGTGGACCTACTGGCTGAGCGTCTACTCCTGGCTTCGCCGGGAGTTGCGGTGCTGGCGTCGCCAGGCGCGGACAATCCCTGATCCGGTGCTCCGCCAAACCGCCGTCGAAGCGCAGATCGCCAAGATGGGAAACATCGAGGGCGCAGTCGCATTCGCCACGTTCGCCGCGTCCGCCCACCGACTTGCTGGCGCCCGGGCGATGGCGGCCTACGAGTCGGTCCTCGACTACCTCGATTGTCTCTGCGAGATGCCCAACAGCGACCCCGTGGCCAACGGTCGCCAGCTCAACCAGGCGCTGGTGGCCGCAGTAGATCCCGGCGCAGCTCACCACGATTACTACGCCCACCATCCCCACCAGACCGACGGCGGCTATCTGTGCGGCCTGCTGGACGCCTGCCGCAGGGCGCTCAGACAACTCCCCGCCTATCCAGTGGTCGCTGGCGCTGTCCGGCGTATGTCGGCTCGCAACGCGACTTTTCAGAGCCTCAACCACGGGGACGCGCACGGCTCCCACCGGCAGTTTGACCGCTGGGTCAAGACCGAAGCCGCCGAGTACGCTCGAACCCACCCCGGCGAAGGCTTAAGGTGGTGGGAGATAGGCGCAGCGGCAGGCTCATCGCTCGGAATATTCGCGTTGATCGCAGCAGCAGCCGACCCCACCACTGGGCCAGCCGACGCAGCCAACATTGAGCGTGTCTACTTTCCCTGGATCGGCGCTGTTAACTCGCTGCTTGACAGTTTTATTGACCAGCAGGAGGACGATGTCCCAGGTCAACATCGTCTCCTCGACTACTACACCTCTCACGATGAAGCCGTCGCTCGTTTAGAGTCGATCATCACCCAGGCAGTACACCAGACCGCACTACTTCCCTCCGGCGATCACCACAGGATGATCCTCGCCGCGATGGTGAGCTTTTATATGTCAGAACCAGAGGTTCGCTCTTACGGCGAGACCCGGGAGCGCATTCTAACGACTATGGACGACCTCGGGATGTATTCCATGCTGATCATGCGCGCCCGCCGCTCGGCAAATCGTATCGCTGCCCGTCATGATCGAGCCTCGCACAGCAGCGAGCGCAGGCATGAGCCACCGCTGACCAAACCAACGGAACGAATAATCTGATCGACAAGCCACCAGCGGTCTGTCTTCATTTGATAGTCGCAAAGCCACTAACCGCTTTGCCACTAATGGGTTTTAGGGCTTGGCGAGGCAGCAAGTGATCGTCAAGATGACGCACGCGTGACGCCGGACACACTGGATACACACCGAGTCTTCCTTGCAGGGAAGGGCGGACGCCGCCGTCGGTGGTGGTGCGCCGTGGTGACCGGTGGATGTGCGTCAGGGGTCGCGTGCTTGGTTCGCAGAGTACAGGGTGGTGGTGGGCCAGGCAGGAGCACTCCTGGCTCCCACCTCCCTCTAAGAAGGGTCGGGGATGCGTATTGCACGGCGATGGGCAAGGTGCTGCTGGCCCACCTCCCCGAGACGGAACTGGAGGAGGCGATCCGCGCGATGACGTTGGCGCAGCGCGGACCCAACTCGATCACGAGCAGACGAGCGCTGTGTGCCGAGCTTGACCGTATTCGGGAGGACGAGGGGTTCGCCGTCAATGACCAGGAGCTGGCGGAGGGCCTGCACTCCATCGCCGTGCCGGTGCGCGGGAGGGAAGGGGTCGTGGGTGCGATCAATCTAGCGGCGCATACCTCGATGATCTCGCTGGGCTTGCTGGTGGAGATGCTTGGTCCGCAACTGGTGGAGACGGCGGACACGATCTCGATGCGTCTGAGTCAGGCGCGCGAGGGCGAACTGACCAACGGCAACGGTCGGCATGGGTAAGTCACGGCCAGGTCGGGAGCCGCACCCGCTGATCGCGCAGTTGGTTGGGCTCTCTGCCCCGACAATCGTCCTGCCGTGGACGACTTACGGAGGCATGCACGATGAGCTGGGGCCAGCAGCGAATATGAGCTTGGCCGATCTTGCTGAGCGTCACACTCTGGTGGTCTATTTCACTCCGGGTGAGGATGAGGGCGATGGTCCCTCAGCGGACACCATGAGTCGGGTCTATCGGGCCAACGAGCACGGGATCACCCAGCTGGGAGCGCGAGCGGTAGGGGTCAGCACGCAAACGGCGCTGGAGCAGCAGCAGATCGCGGTGAGTGAAGAGTTTCCTCATTTGATGCTGGCTGACGACCAGTTGGCGTTAGCGGACGACCTTGGCCTACCGACCGTGGAGATTGACGGGCGTGATGAGTACGAGCCTCTGGCCCTCATTATTCGTGACAAGGTGATCGCCCATGTCGTTTATCCAATCGTGTCGCCCGGCAGTCACATCGATGACGTGCTCCGCTGGCTTGCCGAGCAAGACCACGGACCAGCACGGTCACATTCCGGTGGAGGTCTCATCGGGCTGGCCCAGACTTACCTGGAACAACTGCGTGACGAGAGTAGTTATACCGTCTCGTTGGCGGTCCTTGACGGGACGGAGATTGTTTGCGTTCGATGCCTGCCGTCGTCCACGAACGTGCCGAGCATTGCTTACAGCGGGCCTGATATGCGCCTCCCGGCGTACTGCACAGCGCTGGGCAAAGTGCTCTTGGCCTTTCGACCGGAGGAGGAGCGCGAGCAGCTGGTGAAGGGGATCACGTTGGAGCGTCGTACAGAGACGACATTTACCGACCTCCCCGCGTTCCGTTCAGAGCTTGAGCAGATACGCGACTCCACATTCGCGGTCAGCGATGGAGAGTACATGCCGGGCCTCCAAGCTATCGCCGTCGGCGTTCGCAACAGCTCCGGGGAAGTCATTGCCTCGATAGGGGTTTCGGCACAGAGTTTTGACGAGCCTTTCGAGCCACCACTCATAGGCCAACAGGTGCGATATCTGAAGGAAGCCGTTGACGCTCTCTCAGCATGGTTGAGTTCCAGAAGCTAGAGAAAGAGGCGAGGCAAGCAGAGCCAGCGCCTCTCGCCTGACAGCAGCGGCTTGGTGTCTCAGCCCTTGGAAAGTGAGCCAGGCTGGGTTTGACGGAGGCTCTGTTTCGCGGTTTCGTGCGCGGGAGAGGAGAGTCTTCTGTCATGCCACGACCGAGGAAGTACCCAAAGGAGCTGGTCGAGCGCGGTGTTCGTCTCGCGCTTGAGTCTGAGCGCCCGATCGCGCAAACGAGAGGCATGCGCTCCCTCAAAAGACACCTCTCCCGCCACCTCTACAACCAACTCGCCAAAACGCCCTTGACAACATAGAAGCATCTAGAAGCATCCAACCTGGCCGCCTCCGGCGGCCCCTCAAAAGAAAAGACCATCGGTGATATCTACGGAGCGCTTACGTGGCAACCCCCGCTGATCGGGTCTGCTCGCGCTCTCTACGGTGTGGTTGCAATGCCTGGTCGCAGCATCCGCATAGCTCGCATCGCGGGGATCCCCGTGGGGGTCAGCCCGTGGTGGCTCGTGATCGTCGTGCTCGTCACCTGGTCGCTGGGGTCCTCCTACTTCCCCGAAGCGGTTCCCGGCATCGGCTCCGAAGCGGCCTACGCGCTCGGCCTGGCCAGCGCGCTGCTGCTCTTCGCCAGCATCCTCGCGCACGAGTTCGGCCACGCGATCGTCGCGCGTCGCCACGGCATCGAGGTCGAAGAGATCGACCTGTGGCTGCTCGGAGGCGTCTCGCGCATGCGCGGGGAGGCGCACGATCCCGATGACGAGCTGCGCTACGCGCTCGCCGGGCCCGCCGTCACCGCGCTCATCGCGGCCCTCTTCGGGGTGGCGCTGCTGCTGCTGCCCGCCTCCACGCCCGCGGTCGTGCGCGCGCTCGTCGAATACCAGGTGCTCGTCAACGGGCTCATTCTCGTCTTCAACCTCCTGCCCGCCTTTCCGCTCGACGGCGGGCGCGTGCTGCGCTCGCTCCTCTGGCGGCGCAGCGGCGACATCGGGCGCTCCACCGCGACGGCCGCGAGCGTCGGGCGCGGGTTCGGCTACGTGATGATCGGCCTCGGCGCCTTGGAGTTCCTCAGCGGCGCGCCCACGGGGCTGTGGCTGGCATTGATCGGCTTCTTCGTGGTGATGGCCGCCGGCGCGCAGTCGATGGGCGTCCAGGTGCAGGCTGCTCTCTCGGGCGTGCACGCCCGCGATCTCATGAGCACGCCCGTGGTGAGCATCCCCGAGCGAACCTCCGCCGAGCAGGCCGGCTCGGGCTGGTTC
This sequence comes from uncultured Solirubrobacteraceae bacterium, assembly GCA_964582105.1. Lineage (GTDB taxonomy): Bacteria > Actinomycetota > Thermoleophilia > Solirubrobacterales > Solirubrobacteraceae > Palsa-744. The sequence continues at coordinate 9,022 of CAZOQI010000027.1, read as the reverse complement.
CTGCCCCACCGCTATACGTCGTTCCCCGTCGTGGAGGACGACGGGCGCGCGCTCGGGCTGGTGAGCATCGCGCAGATCGAGGGGCTCACGCGCCAGCAGCGCGCCACTCAGTGGGTCGGGGAGATCGCGGAGCGCGACCCGGCGTTGATCCTCACCGGCGGCGAGGACGTCGCGCGGCTGCTCGAGCTGCCGGCCTTCGTGCGGGTCGGGCGGGCGGTGGTGGTCGACGAGCTCGGCAGGCCCGTGGGTCTGCTCTCGATCACCGATGTGCAGCGGGCGCTGCGTGCCTCGCGCCTCGCCGATCGTGCGGTCGGCGGCAGTAATGGTGCGGCTGGCGGCAACGGCAATGGCAATGGCAGCGGGCGCGACAGCGCGCACGCCGCGGTGGGCTGAAACCTCAACACTCGAAGAGGAGACCTGTGATGTTCAAGAACGTGCTGGTGGGAGTGGATGGCAGGGCAGGCGGCCGGGATGCGATCGCGCTTGCCCGTCGCCTGGCCGACTCCGATGGCGAGCTCACGCTCGCGCACGTGCACAGCGGCGTACTGCGCCCGGTGCACGCCGCCACGCCCGGCCTGGTGGCGGCCGAGCGCGAGGCATCTCATGCGCTGCTCGAGCAGGAGCGCGCGCAGGCCGATGTGCAGGCGCGGCTCGTGAGCGTCGTCTCGATGAGCCCCGGTCGCGGCCTGCACCAGCAGGCCGAAGAGCAGAGAGCGGACCTGCTCGTGGTCGGCTCCTGCAGCCACGGCGCGATCGGCCGGGCGATGCTCCGCGACGACACGCGCGCGGCGCTCAACGGCGCTCCCTGCGCGGTGGCCATCGCCTCGCTGGGCTACGCCGAGCATCCCTCGCCGTTCGCCAAGGTGGGCGTTGGGTACAACGCCTCCCCCGAGAGCGAAGCGGCGCTCGCGGTGGCGCGCGAGCTGGCGCTGCCCACCAGGGCCGCGCTTCACGCGCTTGAGGTCGTGCCGATCCGGACCTACGCCTACACCGGGATAGTGCCTCCCGCGATCGGCGAGACCATCGAGGAGATCGTCCGCGAAGCCGACACGCGGCTGAGTGCGCTGGCGGGCGTGGAGGGTCACGCGGTGTACGGGCTCACGGGCGAGGAGCTTGCGGCCTTCAGCGATCAGGTGGATCTGCTGGTGGTTGGCTCGCGCGGCTACGGCCCGATGAAGCGCCTGGTGCTCGGCAGCACCTCCGCCTACCTGGAGCGCCATGCGCGCTCATCGCTGCTGGTGCTTCCCCGCCTCGCCATAAGCCCGGGCGAGGACACCACGACCGCCGCCGGCGAGCTGCGCGCCGATGCCCCGGTGGGCGCGACCGCTTGAGCTCGCTGCCTGAGCGACCGCCCGGCCGGTGCCTGAGGAGGAGATGGCCTCCAGCGTCCGCTGCCCGCTATATCCTGACAGCGGTGAAATACGGATGCCTCAGACCTAAGGAAGCTCTTAGTCTCTCTGTGCAGATGCCGTCGCAATCGATCCGAGGGGGATGGTCTTGAGTTCTGTTGGCGCAGCGGTGCTGGGCGCGGTCTTCAACCTGAGCCACCCCGCGCACGTCGTGCACTGGCACTTCTTTCAGATGTCGGTGTCGAACATTCTCGTGATCGGGCTGATGCTGGCGGTGTTCGCGCTGGCGATCGCGCTGCCCTTCCCGGGCGCCGCGCGCCGCCGGGAGAGCCGCTCATGAGCGTCGCCCCCACTCCCGGCGTCCCCGCCTCGGGCGCGCCCGCCACGGGCGCCCCCGGGAAGACCTCCTGGACGACGCGCACCCGTGAAGTGGCGGTCGAGAATCTGCCGCCCGAGAAGCTCCTCCCCGACAGCCAGCCCGTCTATGTGGCCTCGTGGATCTACATCTTCGGGGTGGCCAGCATCGCCTCGCTGATCGTGATCGTCGCCTCGGGCTCGATCCTGGCGTTGAAGGGCCCGGCCTGGTGGCACTACACGGGCATCGGGCACTTTTTCAACTCCATCCACCTGTGGGCCGTGGAGCTGTTCTTCTTCGTGATGGTGGTGCACCTGTGGGGCAAGTACTGGATGGCCGCCTGGCGCGGAGGGCGCAAGCGCGTGTGGGTCACCGGGGCGATCACCTTCATCGTCGCGATCCCCACGGCGCTCACCGGCTACGTCTCCCAGCAGAACTTCGACGCGCAGTGGATCTCCACGCAGGCCAAGGACGGTTTGAACTCGATGGGCATCGGCGCATTCTTCAACGTCACCAACTTCGGGCAGATGTACAGCTACCACGTGCTTCTGCTGCCGCTCGCGGTGACGGGTCTGGTGGTCGCGCACATCCTGCTCGTGCGCCGCCACGGGGTGGTGCCGCCGTTTGAGCTGAACGCCGAGCGCGCCGGGGCCGCTTCGCAGGCCTCCACGGCCGGGGCCGAGCGCCCGCCCGCGCCCTCCGGGGTGGAGAGACCGTCCTCCGCCGCCGATGGAGCGCCGAGCTCGTGAGCCGCCGCGACGACACCAAGCCCTGGGGGGGCGCCTACGCCCCCTATGACCTCGTCAAGGAGCTCTTCATCGCGGTCGGCGTGATCGCGCTGCTGGCTGTGCTCTTGACCGTCCTCTTCTCCTCGCCCGACGACAAGCCGAGCACGGTCGCGCAGTGGTCGCGTCAGCTGCCCGTCGACTTCGTCACGACCGCCACGACGGAGCTGGACGGCACGAGCGGCACCGCCGAATACGGCCCGCCCTACAACCACAACGGCTCAGGCCAGCACATCGCCTTCGTCGAACTGCAGAAGTGGCTGGGGGTCAGCCATCCGATCGACACCGCCAACGACTACGTGATCGACCCCCTGCGCAGCGTCCCCGGCAACCCGGCGCTGCAGAGCGCCATCTCCACCTACCAGGCCGCGCCCGCGAAGACCCAGAAGGAATGGAGTGAAAACTACTCCAAGGCCCTGGAAAAGGCCACGGTCGGGCCCAACGGAGCGGTGATCGTGCCGGCGGGCGAATACGGCCCCGTGCCGGTGATGATGAACGGCCTGCTCGCCCTCGCCCAGAGCGGCGGCCTCGACGGCGCGCTGCTCACCAGCAGCCAGTTCTACCAGACCGACTACACCAAGCCGCTGCTGTTCATGGCCGACGGCGGCCTGCTCGACGAACGCGCCGAAGGGCAGCATCTGCTGGGCGACCAGTGGGGCATGATGAACGAGACCGGCAGCTACCCCGGCCAGGTGTGGCTGTGGCTCTACACCCTCTGGTATCAGGTCGAACCCTTCAAGGCCTCCGCCAACGCCGACGCCCTGGTGATGGTCGTGATGGGCGTCCTCAGCCTGCTCTTCATCTGCGTCCCGCTGATTCCGGGGGTACGCAGCATCCCCCGCTGGATCCCCATCTACAAGCTCATCTGGCGCGAGCACTACAGGGCGGAGCAGGGGGTGTAGCGTCAGCGGGGCCACCAGGCTCAGCGTCAGCGAGCCGGCCTCAAACTCAAGCCTCCTCCGCCCAACTCAGGCGTCCTCCGCCTGCACCCGCCCCCCGGCCACGGCGTCGGCGAGCGCTTGGTGGTCGAGGAGGTTCTGCTTGGCGTAGGCGGCGGCGAAGTCCGCGATGGCCTCGTCCAAGACGCCGCTCTTGCCGAGGTAGCCGGCGATCGCCAGGCGGTCGCCCGAGCGGGCGTGGGCGCGCGCGAGCGTCCAGCCGCAGAGGCGCGCGTAGTTGCGCAGCTGCTCGTGGTCCATCGCTTCGATGTCCACCGAGAGCTTTCCGTCCCACAGCTGGCGCACGTAGAAGTCGCGCGGCTCGTCGTCGACGCCCACCGCAGGCAGCCAGCCGAGGAAGATGTCCGAGGCGGCCTGCATAAGGCGCTGGCCCTCGACCACGCGCTGGCCGCTGTTGGCGTAGGCCGAGGCGCCGGCGTGGGGCTCGAGCACGGAGGCCTGGGCCTCCTTGCACTGCAGCACCAGCGGGTCCTGCTCGTCGCGGCCCACCATCAGGACCACCCAGGCGCGCGTGCCCACGCTGCCCACGCCCACGACCTTGCGCGCGATGCCCTGGAAGCGGTAGCCGTCGAAGAGCGCTCGGCGCTCGTCGGGGAGGCTGTTGCGGTAGCCCTCGAGCAGCTGGCCCATGCGCTTCTGGAAGCGCCGGCGCTGGGCTTCGGGGAAGAGCTCCTCGATGGGGACGATCAGGGGCGGGGCGCTGATGAAGCGCAGCTCCCCATCAACCGATTCGGTGAGCTTGCCCAGCGCGCGCTCGGAGTCCTTGGCACGGGCCTTGGCGACGTTCTTCTCGAGCGTCTTCATGCGCTTGGCGCCCGCTCCCCACTGCGCTGCCGTGGCCAGGACCTGCTCGGCCTCAAGGCGCGCGTACCACACCGCGAGGTTGGTCATGGCGGCGAAGCTCTGCATGGCCTCGCGGTAGCTGCGCACGCCCCAGACGACGGCCTCGCGGCAGTGCACCGCGTCGAGCCGGCGATCCTCGCCGGCGATCTGGAGGCTGGCTGCCAGGCGCTTGAGGTCCCACTCCCACGGCCCCGGAAGGGTCTCGTCGAAGTCGTTGATGTCGAAGAGCATCTCCCGCTCGGGGGAGGCGAAGCCGCCGAAGTTGGAGAGGTGGGCGTCGCCGCACAGCTGCACCCTCAACCCGGAGACCGGAGTGGGAGCCAGGTCGGCGGCCATCACCGCGGCGGCGCCGCGATAGAAGGCGAAGGGCGAGCGCAGCATGCGGCCGTAGCGGATGGGCACCAGCTCGGGGACGCGACTCTGGGCCTGCTCCTGCAGCTGAGCCACGGGATCCTTGCGCTTGGCCGCCGGCTGCCACTGCGCGTGGCTGGAGCGCGGGGCCTCCCGGCGCAGGGCCTTGCCCTCGGCCATGCGCTGGGCGGGGGTCATGCCGACTCGCTCGGCCGGGGTCATGCGCGGATCACGCGGTGGCCACCTTCGTCAAGCCGATCACGCCGTGGCCACCTTCGTCAAATCGGCGCGGCGGGCGCTGAATTCCTCGTCGGTGATGACTCCGCGCTCGCGCAGGTCGCTGAGGTCCTTGAGAGCGCCTGCGAAGGAGGCGGTCTGCTCGGCGCGTGCGCGGTCGTAGGCGGATTCCATCGCGACCTGCTCCTCCGGCAGGGTGGGGCGGGCGATGAAGTAGATGAGCATGCCGAAGACGGGCAGCACGAGGATGACGATAAGCCACATGCCGACTCCCCACCAGGGCAGATCGCGCCGGCGCACCAGCAGATCGATGATGGCGGCGATCCAGCAGAGGGTGATGGGGATGACGATGAGGATCACCCACAGGACTTCCCAGGCGGTCGAGGCAAGAATCGTAGGCATGGCGGCTCCCCTTTTTGGCTTGCGGGTCGATCACAAGGCTGCCACCGCGGCGGGGTGGCGCCCAGCAGGCGCGCAGGTCTATCGAGGGGAGGCAGGCTGGTGTGTGTGTGGCTCCCCGCCGACGCGGGCGCGGTCACTCCGGCTGAGATGCGGGCGCGGGCGCGGGGAACTCGCGGGCCGTCTCGCGGCGCAGCACGTGCAGCCCGAAGAAGCCGAGCACGGTGATGATGAGGATGCCGAGGAAGGTGCGCGTGGCCACGATGGGCCCCCACAGGAAGAGCAATAGCAGGAGCAGCGCGAGCGCGCCGTATGACAGATCGGGACGCTCGCGCAGGTAGGGCGCCATGAGCCGCCGCAGGGTGGTGGCCACGCGCGTGGGTCCGGCGAGGAGGCCCGCGAGGACGATGACGATGCCGATGAGGATGGTGGCCCAGGCGATGTCGCTGAGCACGCTCGTGCCGATCGAGTAGACGGCTTGGACGGCAGGCTTCACCGAGGCGGTCGTGGCGAGCGAGTTGACGACGGTGTTGCCGAGCACCCCCCGCGCGACCAGCACCACGAGCGCGGCCCCGACGAAGGCGCAGCCCACCGCGATGAGCGTCTCCCGCCGCCGCCCGCGCGCGAGGTAGATGGCCAGCGCGAACAGCAGGTAGACGAGCAGCGGCAGCACCAGCGCGAGCGAGCGCAGGAGGTTGACGGCGTTCTGCATGGTCTTGAGGCTGTTGGCCTTGACGACCCGCAGTTCGGCGACGTTGGGGGGGATCTTGGCGACCACCGAGGTGGGCGCACCCACGCGCGTGGCGGCGTCGCTGAGGAGGGGCCGCAGGTCGATGATCACTTCCCCGTGCCCGGGCGTGTGCACGTACTGGCCGTGGTTCTCGATCAGCTTGACGAACTCCCCATGCGCCACTTCATTGGCCTTGCGCCACAGCCCCTGCACGCGCGGGCGTTCCAGCGCGAAGTTGACGCCCTTTTCCACGAGGCCGCGCAGCGCCCCGGCGGCGGGTGCGGCGAGGGGCTTCAGTTCGGAGGGCAGCTCTCCGCGCAGTTCCCCGGTGACGTTCACGTTGGCATAGAGCTGATCGGTGAGGTAGCCCGCGAGCGCTTCGCGGATGGGCGGGCTTTCGAGCATCTTCGTGCTGGTGTTGGCCCAGTAGCCGCTGTCCAGCAGCTGGCGGTTGGCCCACACCGCGAAGATCGCCACCACCCCGAGCACGGTGGCGACGCCGATGAGCGAACGCACGAGCCAGCGATGCGGAGTGGGAGTCCCGCCGGGAGTGAGAGTCCCGCCGGGAGTGAGGGTCCCGCCGGACCCAGGCGGATCCCCCGGCGGGTTGTGTCCCTGCTCGTGCTCGGAATCGGATGAGCTCACGCGGGCACCCGGCTGAAAAGCTAGGCGCTCGCGGGCGTGTTGGCATGCGTGGAACCCCGTATGAGCGCGGGTGAGGCGCACCACAATGGATACACAGGCGAGCACCCTTTGTTCATTCAGTTGGAACAACGGGTCCTGCGTAAAGCCCGCAATGGCGCTACGCTGTGGGGGCTGCACAGCCAGGGCAGCCGGCAATGAGAGAACCCCAACATAACCGTGCGCAGGCTCCCGCCGATGTGGCGCCGGCCCCCCCAGCCGATGTGGCGCCCAGCGAGATGATGGTCAAGGATCGCGCTGCGCGCAGCCTGCTGGAGATCGTGCGCGGGGTGCTGGGCGAGCTCGACCTGGAGGTGGTGCTGGACCGCGTGCTGGAGGCCGCGCGCGAGCTGACGGGCGCGCGCTACGCGGCGCTGGGGGTGCTCGACGATTCGCGCACCGAGCTGGCGCGGTTCGTGACCGTCGGCATCGACGAGGCCACGCGCGCGGAGATCGGGGCGCTGCCGCGCGGCCAGGGCGTGTTGGGCGAGCTGATCGATCACCCCGCGCCGCTGCGCCTGGAGGACGTGGGCAGGCACCCGCGCTCCTATGGCTTCCCCGCGGGCCACCCCCCGATGCGCAGCTTCCTGGGGGTTCCCATCCTGATCGAGGGCACACCCTACGGCAACCTCTACCTGACCGAGAAGGCGCAGGGCGCGCAGTTCACGCAGGACGACGAGGAGGCTGTGTCGATGCTGGCCGAGCTGGCGGGTGTGGCGATCGACCACGCCAGGAGCTATGCGGGCGCGCGCGAACGCCGCGACGAGTTGGAGCGCACGGTGGCCGCGCTCGACGCCACCACGCAGTTCGCGCGGGCGATCGGCGCGGAGACCGATCTCGACGTGATCCTCGAGCTGGTGGTCAAGCGCGGTCGGGCGCTGGTGTCGGCGCGCACGCTGCTGATCGAGCTGTGCCAGCCCGATGGGCTGCTGGTGGCGGCGGGCGCGGGAGAGCTGCCGCAGGGGCTGATCGGCCGGCTGCTGCCATCGCAGGACACGGTTGCCAGCCACGCGCTGCGCACGCGCCGCACGCAGCACCTGGAGGACGAGCTCAACCGCGCGCGCTTCGACGAGCACGGCCTGGGCCGCTTTGGGGTCGGCGCCGAGGGCGGCCTGGTCGTGCCATTGATCTTCCAGGGGCGCACCTATGGCGTGCTGGTGGCACTCGACCGCCTGCACGACGGACACAGTTTCGGCATGGAGGACCAGCGCCTGCTGGAGGCCTTCGCGGCCAGCGCCGCCACCGCCGTGGCCACCGCCCAGTCGGTGGCCTCCGAGCAGCAGCGCCAGCGTCTGAGCGCCGCCGAGGCCGAGCGCGGTCGCTGGGCAAGGGATCTGCACGACGAGACCCTCCAGAGCCTCAGCGCATTGCAGATCCGCCTGTCGGGCGCGCGGCGCGTGGGCAAGCCGGAGGTGCTGGCGCAGGCCGTGGAGGAGGCCGTGGATTACCTGCAGGCGGGCATCGCCGATCTGCGCGCTTTGATCACCGACCTGCGCCCGGCGTCCCTGGACGAGCTCGGCGTCGAAGCCGCCCTGCAGGCGCTGGCCGAGCGCGCGCAGCGCCGCGGGATCGAGGTGGACGTGAGCATCGACCTGGCCTACGAGGAGGGCCGAGCGGACTCGCGCCACACCCCCGAGCTGGAGGTGGCGCTGTATCGGATCGTGCAGGAGGCGCTCAGCAACGCCGCCAAGCACGGGCGGGCCGCGCGCGCGGTGGTCGAAGTCAACGAGGACTCGAGCTCAATCCACCTGACGGTACGTGACGACGGCGACGGCTTTGACCCCGGGAGGGTCGAGGCGAAGGGGTTCGGCCTGCTGGGCATGCGCGAGCGCGTGCAGCTGCTCGATGGCAGCCTGCAGATCGAGTCCGCGCCCGGCAGCGGGTGCACGGTGCGCGTCTCGCTGCCGTCGCAACGTCGCTCGGACCTGGCCGCCGCGTCAGAGGGATGAGACCCGGTCGCGCTCCTCCAGATAGGGGGCCAGATAGCGCGCGACGATCTTGTTCGGCGGCGACCAGGTGGGAGTGTCGGCGATCTCCGAGCTGAAGCCGTGGCCGCCGGTGATGCGCGCCGTGAGGTAGCGCGGCCGGGAGGCCGTGAGGAGGATGCCGTGGATCGTGGGGTGGAAGGGCTGGGGCTCGATCGCGGCCCCCGCCAGCGCGGCGATCGATTCGGCCGCCACGTCTGCCTGCTGCGCGGCCACGCCGCCGTACTTCAGCGCGAACTCGGTGGCATCCCCCGCGGCGTATACCGGCCCCACGCCGTGCACCCGTCCGTGCGGGTCGATGCGGATGAAGCCGTGTTCGCCCAGGGGGATGCCGCGCACCGGCGGCCC
>CAZOQI010000026.1:0-88525 GCA_964582105.1 uncultured Solirubrobacteraceae bacterium | reverse complement strand
CTTCCAGGCCGGCGAGGTGCTGTGAGACCTCCACACCACTGGTGCCCGAGCCGGCTTCCCCATCGGGCACCGGCACACTGCTCCCGTACGCGGTGCTCGTGCCCCATTCGAAACGATAGGTGGTCGGCAGCCCCCCGGGGTCGATCCGCGCCCCCAGATCCACCGAGGACCTCGTGACGTTCGTCGCCGTGGCGCCTTCGATCGCGGGCGGCGGCGGTGTGGAGAACATCGCGTCCCCCCCCGGGCTCGGAGTCGCATTCGCGTTTTCGGCCTGCAACCGGAAATGATACGTGGTCCCCGGCTGCAGTTCCTTGATATCCGCGCTGACCGCATGCACACTGGAATCCACGGGTATCGACCCCACGGCGGGCACGCACGGCGCGACCTGCCCATAGGATTCGGTGGTCCCGTAGTCAAAATGGCAGTCGGTCAACTTGATCGCGTCCGGGTTGACCGTCCCCGTCAGCTTCGCGGTCCGCGACCCGACTTCTTCCGCCGGCCCCGTCACGACATCCGGGACCACACCCGGAATGAACCCATCGACCCGGCCCGTCGCGGCATCCGCGACGAACACCTCGCCACTGGAGGAATCCACGGCGATACCACTCGCGCCGCTCAAGGTGCCCGAGCCGAAGGAATTGGTCGCCGCACAAGGCGCTGCGGGCGCGATCGTGCACGTCGAGCCGCCGGGCTCGCTCACGACACCCAGCCCGCTGAACACATAGTGCTGGACAGTGCCGGCTTCAGCGGCATACAGATCACCACTCGCGCTGTCAACCGCGACACCGACCGCTGCCTGCGCGCCTTGTTGTAGGCCGGGCGAGACCTGGCCGACATCGCCGTTGGAAGCCGTGACCTCCTCGACACTATCATCCCCGTTGACCTTGAAGAGATCGCCCGCAGGGTCAACCGCAAGACCAGCAGGGCTTGAGCCACGCGGCGTCCCGAAATCCGTCGCGAACACCCCTTCCTGAGAGAACTCGAACAACACATGCGAGCCGTTTTCAAGGACATCGAGCGTCCCGGCGGAGTCCACCGCGATACCCGACAGTTCCCCAAACGGAACCAGCGCCCCACCTTCCCCCGTCGGCGACCCACTGACCTGACCCTTCACGCCCCACGATTCGACCAGCGCACCAGACCCCGTGAACTTGCTGATCACGTCATCCGCGCTGTCCCCCACGTACACATCCCCCGCCGAGGCGCCACCGGAGTTATCGACCGCGACGAACACCGGGCTCCCAAACTGGCCCGCGCCAGAGCCAGCGACACCCGCCTGGCAGCCCAACAGCGCGGTGCACGTCTCAAACGCGGGCAGCCCATCCGCGACGCCCCAACCCCACGCACGCACGAACGTGCCATTCGCTTCGAACTCATCCACACGCGCGTTGCCCGTATCCGCGACATACACATCGTGCGTACTCGAGCTCACCGCGACACCGCTGTTCCCGGCAAGCGCCACCTGGCCGGCGCCCGCGCCCGCGCTGCCGAAACCCAACGAGAACACATGCGTTTCAAGCGCCCCCGCAGACCCCGCCGGCGCCAACGCCCCACACACCACGACAGCGAGCACGACGGCCAGGCGCCGCGCTGGGCGCCCCTCACGCACGAGGCCCCCCACGGCGGACGCTCCGAACAGCCCGACGCGAGCCAGGCCCCGCACAAAACGAACATGGGTAGTCATCAGGCTGCTTCCTTGTGGTCGTGTGTGTGAATACGAATCGTCTGCGCGACCCGCCGCCCCAAAGGCGTCAGCGTCCACGCGTTGGGCACACCCTTCGTGTGCCCCTCCCCCGTGTTGCTCGCCAGCCCCAGGCGCTCCAGGCGCGCCAGCAACTTCGATATCTGCCCCTGATCGGAGACGCCCGCCTGCTCGCCGACACCGCGGTTCGAGACCCCGGGCTGCGCGGCGATGACTTCCAGGACCCTCACGGTGCGGTAGGTCAGGCGCATCGGGATGCCCGCCAGCGGGTCGCCATGCTCCGCCCTCTCGGCCTTGGCGGCCCTCGGGGCCCCTCTCGCAGCGGACTTCGCCACCAGGGCAGGCGCAGAGCGGGAGTGCTCCCGCCGCGCAGCGGTGGGGCCCATATACGGCAGCGCGATCATGCCCATCAGATCTCCAAGCAGACTCGTCAACGGCTCGCGCTCCCCCCGCAACAGGCGCGCGTACACCAGCGCGAACGCCGCGCCCACCAAGCCCTCCGCGGTCAACGGCGGGCACTCCACGCCACGCGGGCTCTCGACACGACCCTCATCCACGATCGCGGCGAGCCCGGCGAGGATCTCTTCGCGGCGCTCGAGCACGGTCTGCGAACCGCGTAACGCCTGCACCACACACACCCTGGCCAGCACCGGCTCGCGGTCGAAGAACGAGAGGATCACCCACAGCCCCCCGCGGATCCGCTCGCGCCACCCGAGACCCTCGAGGTTCGCGGCGGCGATCTCCGCGCGGATGCTGTCGACGACGCCCTCGAGCGCCGCCACCAGGCATTCCTCGCGATTGGAGAAGAGCTCGTAGAACGTGCGCCGCGAGACCCGCGCACGGCGCGTGATGTGCGCGACCGTGGCGCGCGTGTACCCCAGCTCCTCGACGGCGCGCACCGCCGCGGCCAGCAGCCGCGAGCGCTGGATCTCGGCGACCTGCGGGTGCGGCACGCCCTCCCCGCCGCCGGGCAGCCCCGCGAGCGACTCCGGCGCCGCGCCGGAAGATCCGGCGGTGCTCGCGGCCATCACGAGGCCCTCCCGCACGGGCCACGGCCCGAAGGCCGACGGGAACTACACCCTGCTAGCCCAGACCCCGGCCAAGAGAGAGAGAGAGAGAGAGAGATGCATCAGCAATGCTGTTGCATCTGGTTGGAACCCCCGACGGACTCACAACCATTCCCACCACGTCTGTCCCGAACGAACTCACGCGAACAACATCTCCCTCGTCATTTGGCCCGGCGCCTCTCCCTGTACATCCCCTGCAAGCGCTTTGAAATCGATCCAGAGGACCAACCCAAAACCAAACCTATCGTGCCCGGCGACCCGATCGGATCGCCATGACCAGCACATCATACACACAAACCTGACCCAATTGCAACCCCCAATAGGAAACAGGCCGTGCGGCCCACGCCAAACAATTCCGCCGGGAGCGCGCTCACCAGCGGCGGGCGGTGCGGAAGAGCTCCTCCGCGTAGCCGGCGACGGAGACCGGCGACATCACCAGCTGATAGAAGAGCAGGTAGACGACGAAGCCGATGAGGTTCTGGCGCACGCGCAGGCCGGCCTGCGCGAAGGAGCTGCGCTGGCGGCGGTACATGATGCCGGCGATCAGCACGTTCAGCGGCAGCACCGCGAGCGTGGCGGGTCCGACGATCGCGTAGTCGCCGAAGGCCGCGAGGACGAGGCCGGGGATGAAGGCCAGCGTGAAGGTCAGGTCCAGGTAGGGGAAGAGGGCGTCGGCGGCGACGGAGTGCACGTAGGGGAGGCGCTGGCGCAGCAGCGTGCGGCCGTAGGTGCGCAGGCCCTCGATCATGCCGCGCGCCCAGCGGCGGCGCTGGCGGGCGAGGCTGCGCAGCGTCACGGGGGCCTCGGTGAAGGCCACGGCGCTGGGCTCATAGGTGGTGCGCCCGCCGCGCTCCAAGAGCGCCCAGGTCATGACGATGTCCTCGCCGATGCAGTCGGGCCAGCCGCCGGCCGCGCGCAGCGCGTGGGCGTCGTAGACGCTGAAGGCGCCCTGCGCGACGAGCGTCGCCTGCAGCAGCGCCTGCTGGCGCTTGATCGAGCCGATGCCCAGGAAGTAGTCCCACGTCTGCGCGGCCGTGATCAGGCTTGCGCGCGAGTTGCGCACCATCACGCTGCCGGCGACGGCCACGGTGTCGGCGGGCGAGAGCAGCATGCGCGAGACGATCCGCCGCAGCGCATTGGGCATCAGCAGCGTATCGGCGTCGATCGTGGCCACGAGCGGCGTCTGCGTGGCGCGCAGCCCCGCGTTGAGCGCGAGCGCCTTGCCGCCGTGGGGCACCTCCATCACGCGCACGCGCTCGTCCAGGCGCGCGAAGCTGTGAGCGAGGCTGACCGTCTCGTCGGTGGAGCCGTCGTCCATGACGAACACGTGCAGCGGCCCGGGGTACTCCTGCGCGAGCACGTAGGCGAGCGTCTGCGCGATGTCGCCCTCCTCGTTGTAGGCCGCCACGAGCAGCGTCAGCGCGGGGTAGTCGAAGTCGAAGTCGATCGGCGCGGGGTGGTCCACCAGCAGCGAGGTCACCAGCTGCACGTTGAGATAGCCGGGGATCAGGGCGATGCCCGTGATCAGCACCAGCGCCGCGGGCAGCGAGATGGCGCGCGCGAGATCCTCGATCCACGGCCACGCCAGCCACGCGGAGAGGCACATCCACGCGACGCCGCACAGCACGCTCAGCCTGAAGCGGGTGGAGACGCGCAGATAGGGCATCCAGCGCGGCGGCGGGTTGCGCCGCGGCAGATCGCGGGCGCGGGCCGTCGCGAGCGCGTCCGGCGCCTCCCTGATGGCGCGCCCGGGCGTTTCCCTGACAGCGCGTCCGGCGGCCTCCCTCGCGGTGCGGCCGGGGGGTCGGCCGGAGCTTCTCCCAAAGCCGCTCGCCCTGCCGTCGTGCGCTGGGCGCCGTGGGGCGGTCTTGGCAGGGCGCTCCCGCTCCAACAGCACCGGACGGGTGCTTCCCCGCCCCTGCCCCTGTCCCTGCCCGTGTCCAGGCCCATGCCCGTGCTCAGGCCCCTGCCCAGACCCGGGCCCGTGCCCGGCAAGCACGGCGCTCGCGCGAATGTCCGCGACGACGGCAGCCCGGCCGGCGCGCCGCGCGCCCACCTCGCTCGCGCCCTCGAGGCGAAGCTCTTCCAGACCGTCGAGCAGCGCCAGCGCCGCCTCCCGCCGGTGGGCGCCCCCGCCCCGCAGCGCCATCGTCGCCGCCCGGCCCAATACGCCCACGCCCGAGCGCTCGTCCGCAAGCGCGGCCGTGGCGGCCTGCACGATCACGTCGTTGGAGACGCGCCCCACGCGCGCGAGCACCCCGAAGCGCCCCCGCTCCAACCCATAGACGCTGCCCGCGCGCCCCACCGCGTTGCCCAGCCTGCGCCCGAGCCTGTGCAGGAGCTCATCCGCGACCGCGCTCCCGTGCTCCCCCTCATATACGCCCAACCCGGGCAGCTCGAACATCCCCAGGAGATAGGTCCCCACCCCCTCGCCCCCGGCGGAGAGCATCCTCAGATCCCGATAGAGCCGCGCGCGCGAGCTGAGCCCGGTGAGGGGATCCACCAGCGCCCGCAGCCGCCGCGCCCCCCGCCGCGCGCGCGCGAAGGCAAGCGCCGCCCCAAGCGCGATCAGAAGGGCAGCGACGCCCCCGACGCCCAGCGCGAGCACCACGACGAGCGGCTCGCCCCCGAGCACGGTCGCAGACCTCGAGAAAGGCATGAGCCCGTATCGGCGATGCCGCGACCTTCAGTGAAACCGGCTGCCGCCATTGCAGGCAGCCCGGGGATGCGTCACGCCCTACACGGCGGCGTCCTCCGGCGCCAGCCGCGGCGGCAGCGAGGGCTCCACGCGCAGCAGCCGTGCCGGGAGGTGCGGCAGCCACCAGTTCCAGCGCCCGAAGAGGGAGATCACGGCGGGCACGAGCAGCGCCCGGATCACCGTCGCGTCCAGCAGTATCCCGGCGGCCAGCCCCGTGGCGAGCACCTTGATTTCGGTCTCCGGTCCGGACGCCAGCGAGACGAACGCCAGGAACAGGATCAGCGCGGCGCTAGTGACCAGCCGCCCGGTGCGCCCGATGCCGCGCACCACGGCGCTGTCGGTCGAGCCGGTGGCGTCGTACTCTTCGCGCATGCGCGCGAGGATGAAGACCTCGTAGTCCATCGAGAGCCCAAACAGGAAGGCGAACACCATCAGCGGTATCCACGCGGTCACCGAGCCCGTCGCGGAGATGCCCCAGATCAGGCTCGAGCCGTGGCCGCGCTGCCACACGAGGGTCAACACCCCCCAGGCGGCGGCCACGCTGATCACGTTCAGCACCACGGCCTTCAGCGGCAAGAGCAGCGAGCGGAACGCGCGCGCGAGCAGGATGAAGGTGACGAGCGCGATCAGCGCGATCATCAGGGGGAAGTTGCCGTACACGGCGTTGATGAAGTCCTCGTTCTGCGCGGCGAGGCCGCCGAGGCGCACATCGGCTCCCGCGGCGTGCGCGGCGCTGCGCACGCGATCGAGCGTTTCGCGGCCGGGCGTCGAGGAGCCGTCGGGGATCGTGAAGGCATCGACGATCGCCGCGCCGCCGTGCTGCCACTGCGACGTGGCCGGCGCCACCGCGCCCTGCACCCCGGGCACCGCCGCCAGCGCGCGCGCGACCGCCGCCGCCGAGGTGGTGGAGCCTTCCACGAGCGCCTCGTTGGGCAGCAGCGCGCCCGAGCCGATGCCGCTGCGCTCGAGCGCCAGCAGCCCCTGCCTGGCCTCGCCCTGCTTGGCGATCGTATTCACGTTGGGCAGCCCCGGCTGCAGGCTCGTGGCCGCCAGCACCAGCGCGGCGAGCACCGCGGCCGCGCCGATGGCCGCGACCCAGCGATTGCGCACCACCAGCCGCGCCCACGCCGTCCACGAGCGGCTCGCGCGGTCGTCGCTGCGCACGTGCGGCCAGTCCAGCCGCGGGCCGAGCTTGCTCAGCACCACCGGCAGCAGCGTCGCCGCCACGATCACGCTGATCAGCGGGATCAGCATGCCGCCGTAGCCCACCGAGCGCAGGAAGGGAAGCGGCAGCGCCACCAGCGCCAGCAGTCCGATTGCCACCGTCGTGCCGCTGAACACCACCGCGCGTCCCGCGGTCTCCATCGCGCGCGCGATCGCCTCCTCGCCCTCCAGGCCGTGCGCGCGCTCCTCGCGCCAGCGCACCACGACGATCAGCGCGTAGTCGATCGACACCCCCAGCCCGATCAGCGCGATCAGGAACTGCACGATCGGAGAGATTTCGGTGACCGTCGTCAGGCCCCACACCACCAGGAAGGTCGTGAGGATCGAGACGATCGCCATCATGATCGGCACGATCGCCAGGAAGGAGGCGAACACGAACGCCAGCACCAGCAGCGCCCCGAAGCCGCCCAAGAGCGCCTCCACGAGCACGCCGGGACCGTTGCCGCCGCCGCTCTGCACCGACAGCGCATCGAGGCCCGTGAGGTGCACCGGCGCCCCGCCCACGCTCGCGCCGGCAAGCGCCGCGCTCAGCCGCTTGGCCGCATTCGGGTTGTCGCCAAAGGGCTGATTGGGATCGGGCGGCGGGTAGGCGACGAGGAAGGTCGTGCGCCCGTCCCGCGAGACGAAGGTCGAGCTGCCCGTGCCCCCGTAGCCAGCCACGCGGCTCCCCGACAGGTTGCGCTCGATGCGCGCTTCCAGCGCGCGCAGTTCGCTGCGCACAGCGGCCGAGCCGAGGGACCGCCCGGCGGGCAGCGTCACGACGGGCAAAAGCGGCGCGCTGTTGCCGCCCGTGCCGTGGAAGTCGCGCGCGATCTGCTGGTTGGTCACCCAGCCTTCCTTGCCGGGCACGGAGAACTTCTGCTTCAGCGACTTGGTGGCCGAGCCGGCCGAGGCCATGCCGATCAGGGTCAGAACCACCCAGAAGACCACGACGATGCGCTTGTGAGCCAGAACCCAGCGGGTCAGCGGTGCCATCTCTAATTCTCCTTTCCGTGCCGGCGGGCCGGCGCCTGACGATGCGAACGAACTGCGCCTCAGACCGCAGGAGGACTCTAAACTCATCGCTGCGAGACCGGTGACGCCGCGAGACCGACGAGCTCAGTCGCGCCCCGCTGTCTCAGTGGAGGAGCATCCCACGAACAGGAGGAGTATAGAAATGACCGACACCACCACCACCAACAGGACCCACATCACGCAGGTGGCGACCGTGATCGTCCCCGTCAGCGACCAGGACCGGGCGCTCGGATTCTACCTCGACAAGCTCGGCTTCGAGAAGCGCGCCGACATCCCCTTCGGCAAGGGCGACCGCTGGATCGAAGTCGCGCCGCCGGGCGCCGCCACGACGATCGCGCTGGTGCCTCCGCGCGAGGAGGCACCCCTCGGGATCGACACCCACGTGGGCTTCGCCACCGAGGACGTCGACGCCGACCACGCCGATCTGCAGGCCCGCGGAGTCGATGTGGACGCGGCGGTGATGCGCATGGGAGCCCCCGTGCCGCCGATGTTCTTCTTCCGCGACGCCGATGGCAACAGGTTCATGATCGTCGAGCAGAGCTGAGGGCACGGGCTCGAAGGGCCCCCGCCGCAACGTCGATGGGATGAAGGCGGCCATCCATGCCCACCCAGGTGTCATTTGTGACTCATGACACCAGTGCTCGTGCAACTGATGCAACGCTTGTCGAGTCCAGCAGCGGGCCGTGAGTTCCCTGCCCCGATCGCCGATACAGGCTCTGGGGCCAACCGATGCAGCGGCAGATACAGCTACTTCGACAGCTCGTCCTCGACTCGCAGTATGCGATCGATGACGCGAGCATCGCTGAGGCGATCCTCGCGCGGGCAGCGGCGCGCCACACGGTCATGGGCACCGCCTTCCGCAACGACGCCCGCGGCCCGCAGGTGCGCTCGTTTCGCCCCACCCGCCACGCGCGATCCTTCCGGCCCTGCAACGCCAAGCGCCCGCAGGACGCGCTCATCGCGCTCCCGCTCCCACTCAGGCCCCGCACGTAGCGCCGGCGCACGCAGCGCGGCCAGGTTGACCAGGCAGCCGCCATCCTCTCCCACCACGCCACAACACGGCGGCCGGGAGGCCGCTCCTCCCAACACGACCTCGCGTCCGCTCCGCTACGGACAGGGGGCCGTAGCCCTCGCGCTCCCGCTCGATCCATCGGCATAGGTGGACTGCGCCGCGAACGGAAAGCCTCCCGCCGGGCACCTCCCGGGCACGATCACGGTGTTCGCCCGCCGCTCGCGCCGCCGCCCGCCTCCGCGCTCGCCGAGCGTCAGCGACAGGCTCACCATCGAGGCGTCGGGCCCCATGGGCAGCGTCGGGATCGGGGGGATCGACAGCTCGAGCTCTTCCCCGTAGGGAGCGCGATCGAACAGCAGCATCCCCGTGAACACCAGCCGCTCCCCAAACGGGGTATAGCCCTCGCCGAGGATCTCGAGCGTCGGCTCTCCGCCCCGCGAGGGACCCAGGAAAGCCCGCAGCACGACGCTCTCCTTGAGAATCTGCGACCCCGCGTGTATCTCCGTCAGCGCCATGCCGCCGCCCAGCCTTGACGACGCCGGGCACCCCCGCGGGCCGTGCGCCCGCAGGCGCGAGAGCGAGCAGCTGCCCACGTTGGGCAGATCCGGGCCCATCCCGGCGGGGAAGTGCACCACCAGCCTCCGCACCGGAGAGGGCACGGCATGGTTGGCGCCCGCGTTCGGGAGAGCATTGGATTCGCTTCCCTGGTAGCGGATCGAGACGGTGACCGCGCCGCGCGCGCCCAGGCGGTCGGGGGAGAAGGACGAGCTCAGGGTGGTCGAGGTCAGGATCGGCGCGGGCGGGGGCGCGGGGACGATCGCCACCCACGCAGGCGCCCCCGCGGGGGTTCCCGCCAGCGCGGGTCCGAGGGTTCCCGGCGTCGGCGCGCTTCCGGCCTGTGTGGGCGAGGCCACGACTGCCCACAGCACAGCCACGGCCACCACCCACGTGGCCCGGGCGGCTCGTGGCCCGTCTGCTCCCATCAGAGACACGATAGCCGCCCGGCCGCACGCGCCCGCCTACCTGCGCGGGCAGGGATAGGCGCCCTTGTACGTACTCGAGGTGCCGTCCTCGTAGGCGATCTGCACCTCATACGGAAAGCCGCCGCGGGGGCACGTCCTGGGGACGACGATTCCCCGCACGTGCACCAGCCTGCGCCTGCCGTGAACCTTCTCGTAGTAGCCCACCTTCGTGTCGCCGATCGTGAACCAGCTTTTTTCCACCGAGGCGTAGGACGCTCCGGGGAGCGTCATGATCAGCGGCACTTCGAAGGTCACGCCCCATCCGTAGGGCCTGGGTCCCTGAACTTCCCTCACCGTCACGACCAGCTGGTAGGAGACCGGCGTGGTGGAGTTGACGTAGACCAGTATCACGGTGTGCCCGTTTTCCCTGGGCCCGAGGAAGAAGTCGAGCGTGAACGGCTGCTGAATGACTTCCTTCGCCAGTTCCAGCAGACCCACGCCCCCGCCGAAGCCCAGGCGGGAGCTGGCGGGGCAGCCAGCGGGCCCGGCCGGGCCTTCCAGGATGGCCGCCGTGCAGGTGCCGGCGCCCCGCAGGTCCACTTCCAGGCCGGCGGGCCCATAGGCCGTGACCTTCCTGATCGGGGAAGGCACCCCTCCCGTGGTCGAGCCGAACGTCACCGTTGCCGACAGATTGGTCGGCGCGCCGAGCTTGTCGGGATTGAACTTCGTGTAGACCGTCAACGTCTGCGCCGCCCAGGCCAGCGCGGCGACCGCCAGGCACGCGCAGGCGGCCAGCGCCGCCAGCAGGACACGGGACCTGGACATCCTCACTCTGCGTATCCGCATCATCGCTTTCTCCTATTCAGTTCATGGGCATCACTCCGTCTCCACAGAGCCCGGCCCGGTCGCCCGGGTGTAGGCCGCAAGCCCTTCGTAAAACGCCGCGAGCTCATCGCCGCTCGGGACCGCCTCGGGATCGAGCAGCGACTGCAGCAGCAGTCCATCGGTCGTCGCGATCAGATAGGACGTGACGACCTCCAGCCGTCGCGCCGTGCGCTCGGGGTCGGGCGTCCCCGCTTCCACCATCCCCCCCAGCCGCCTTCGCTGCTCCGCGTAGTGCACCGCCAGCCTGCGCTTCAGCTCGGGTGAGCGCTGCGCCTGCAGCAGCGCCTCCAGGAACATCACGAACAGCGGCAGCCTTTCCGGGAAGGCCTCGATCATCGGCCGCGCGCCCGCCGCCATGTGCTCCAGCGGCCCCGCGTTCGGGTCTCTGCTCGTCAGCTGCCGATCCTCCTGCGCGACGCTCTCCGTCCACTCCAGAAACGACTCCAGCACCGCCTCGTTCAGCAGGTTCTCGCGCGAGCCGAAGTGATAGCTCACCGCCGCCAGATTCGTCCCCGCCGCCGCCGCCAGCTCGCGCACGCTCGTGCCCGCGTACCCGCGCTCGCCGATCAGCCGCTTCGCCGCCTCCAGCAAAGCCCTCTTGGTTGCGTTCCCGTCGGCCATGATGCGCTGCGAACGATCGTACCATCCAAACGACCGTATCAAACGAACGTTTGTGTGTCAAGGCGTTGGGTCGGGCGCTGAGCCGATCCTCGCAAGACGGCCGTGGCAGACTTCGCCGCATGAACGCCCTGCGCACGATGACCTACGAGGTCGGCGATCGCGTCGCGCGCATCACCCTCGACCGGCCCGAGCGCGGCAACGGCATCACGCGGCAGCTCGTGATCGAGCTGGAGCGCTGCGTCGAGCAGGCGGACCTCGACCCAGCCGTGCACCTGATCCTGCTGGCGGGCAACGGCAAGGGGTTCTGCGGGGGCTATGACCTCGTGGAGAGCGCCGAAGGGCAGGGGGCAACGGGAGACGAAGAGGGCGGCAAGGGTCCAGGGCGCACGGGCGGCGATGAGGAGGACGCCGCGCTGCAGGCAGGCTTCCCCGCGCCCCCGCCCCCGCCCCCGACCGGCTCGCCGCTCGATCCGGCGGTGATGGCGGCCAATCACGACCCGCGGGGCACGTGGGACGCGATGGTGGACTACGCGATGATGAGCCGCAACGTGCGCGCGTTCATGTCGCTGTTTCACTGCGGCAAGCCGGTCGTGTGCAGGGTGCACGGGTTCTGCGTCGCCGGCGGCACCGACATGGCGCTCTGCTCGGATCTCCTGGTGATCGCTGCGGACGCCAAGATCGGCTATCCCCCGGCGCGCGTGTGGGGGTCGCCCACGACCTCGCTGTGGGCGCAGCGGCTGGGCGCGCAGCGCGCCAAGCGGCTGCTCTTCACCGGCGACAGCCTCTCGGGCGCGGAGGCGCTTCAGTGGGGGCTGGCGATCGAGGCGCCACCGCCCGAGCAGCTCGATGAGCGCACCGAGATCCTGATCGAGCGCATCGCGCGCCTGCCCGTCAACCAGCTGCGGATGATGAAGCTGCTGGTCAACCAGACCCTCTATGCGCAGGGGCTGCACACCACGCAGGTGCTCGGCACGCTCCTCGACGGGATCACGCGCCACACCGCCGAGGGCTACGCCTTCCAGCAGCGCGCCATGCAGGCCGGCTTCCGCGAGGCCGTGCGCGAGCGCGACGAGCCCTTCGGGGACCACGGGGCCTCGACGTTCAAGGGCTGAACAGCTCCGGCGAAGGCGCTCAGGCCGCCGCGGCGTCGAGGTCGTCGCGATGCGCGATGGCCTGCTGGAGGGCGGCATCGAGCTGTTCGATGGTGAAGGGCTTGGACAGGGACGCGGCGAGGTTGGGGGACAGCCGGGTGAGCTCCGCGGCGGGCGCGGCGATGCCTGCGTAGACGATCGCCACCGCGGGGTTGGCCGCGCGCGCGCTGCGAGCCAGGCTCGATCCCGCCGGATCCGCCGGCTCGATCAGGAGCACATCGGCGCTGCGCAGGCGCGCGGGGGTCGGCGGGTCGCCGCTCACCACCACGGGCTCGTGGCCCAAGCTGCTCACCATGCGCTCGAGCATCCGCCGCACGACGGGGTGAGGCTCGCTGATCATGATTCTCCGCATACCCCACAACGATCGACCGGCCCGGGAGGACCGCGGGCGGCATGGGGTATGAATCGGGTTTGAGCGAGCTAGTGGGAGCGGGGGGCGGTATGAATCGGGTGTGAGTGGGCGAGCTGCCGAGCGGGGGCCGTCGCCGCCGCGTCCTCCAGCGCGCCCAGCACCGTCTGCGCGAAGGCGTCCCAGGAGAAGCGCAGCGCGCGTGCGCGTGCGCGTGTCGAGAGCTCGGCGCGCAGCGCGTCGTCGCGCAGCAGCCGCACGAGCTGCGCGGAGATGGCCGGCGCGGCGGTGGGGTCGGCGTAGGCCACGGCGTCGCCGCCCACCTCGGGCAGCGAGGAGACATCGGAGGTGAGCACGGTCGCACCCGCGGCCATCGCCTCCAGCACGGGCAGCCCGAAGCCCTCGCCGAGGGAGGGGTAGCAGAAGACCGCGCAGCGGCGGTACAGCTCGGCCAGATCCGCGTCACAGACGTGGCCCAGCAGCGTGCAGCGCTCGCCCAGGGAGCGCAGTGCCCGCAGCGTGCCATTCGTGTTCCAGCCCAGCGCGCCCACCACCACCAACGGGTGGCGGGCCTGCAGCTCGGGGGGCATCGCTGCGTATGCCTCCACCAGGCGGGGGAGGTTTTTGCGGGGCTCCAGTGTGCCCACCGCCAGCACGAAGCCGGGCGGCGGCAGCGCCTGCGCCGCGGCCGTATCCGCCTGCGCGAGCGCGGGGGCGAGTGCGGGGGCGATCCCCAGCGGGGCCACCACCGTGCGCGAGGCCGTGCCGGGGAAGCGGCCGATCAGAGCTTCGGCCGTGGCCTGGGAGATCGCCAGCAGCCTGGCCGAGCGGCGCACGGCCATGCCGAGGGTGAGGCGCTCGATCGCGCGCGAGGCGCGTTTGGGGTGCAGCGCGGGCTCGAAGGTGGTGAGGTCGTACACGATCGGCACGCAGGGGATGCGCAGGAAGCCCGCGGTGAGGTAGGAGTTGCTGGAGAGAAACACATCGCACTCGCGATTGGCCATGTGCGCCGCGCGCCAGTGCCACCAGGGGTCGCGCGCGTCCAGCAGGCGCCATTGGAAACGCTCGTCCAGCGGCGCCCCGGCCCAGGCCTCGCGGGCGTAGAGGATGTACTGGTGATGCTTTTCCCCTCCGGCATCGGGGCGGCCGTCGGCCTCGCCGGGGGCGTCCCGCGAAGGGGTCCCCAGGGCGCGCAGCAGCTCGCGCACGACCCTTCCCCGACCGGCCGGCACCTCCACCGCGGCGCGCGCGTCGATGCCGATGCGCAACGGCCGCGAGGGAGCCGCCGCGGGGGCCGCGGGCGAGGCATGCGCGGGAGCCCCGGGAGCGAGCGGCGCGGAGGCCGTGGCGGTGGAGCGAATGGACGAAGTGGGCTGGTCCACCCCAACAGGCTAGCCTCAACGGCCTCGTGCACGTGGGCCTGAACCTGATCTATCTGGTGCCCGGAGAGACCGGGGGGATGGAGGTGGTGGCGCGCGAGCTCCTGCCGGAGCTCGTCAGGGAGGCGCCCGGGGTGCGCTTCACCGCTTTCATCAACAGGGAGGCCGCCGCCGCGGGCGATGGACCCTGGGGGGAGGTGATGCCGGCAGTCACCGTCCCGATCGAGGCCTCCAGCCGCCCGCAGTGGGTGGCGGGCGAGCAGGCGCTGCTGCCGCCGATGGCGATGCGCCGCGGCATTCAGCTCGTGCACTCGCTCGCCAGCATCGCGCCCGCCTGGGGGCGCTATCGGCGCGTGGTCACGGTGCACGACATCATCTACGCGCGCTTTCCCGAGACGCACGCGGGGCTGCGCGATGTGGGCATGCGCGTGCTCGTGCCGCTCGCCGTGAGGAGCGCGCATCGCATCATGGTCGACGCCCACAGCACCAGGACCGACCTGATCGAGATGCTGGGCACGAGCGCCGAGAAGATCGACGTGGTGCCGCTGGGCTTCGGCACGCCCCGGCGGCGGCAGGGGACGCCTGAGTCGCAGCTGCGCGAGCGGCTGAGCCTGGGGCGGCGCGAGATCATCCTCAGCCTCTCCGCCAAGCGACCCCACAAGAACCTCATCATGCTGATCGCCGCGCTCGCGCGCATCCCCGCGCAGCGCAGGCCGATGCTGGTGCTGCCCGGCTACCCCACCGAGCACGAGCGCCGGCTGCGCGAGCTCGCCCTCGCAAAGGGCCTCGCCGCGGATGTGCGCTTCCTCGATTGGATCTCCGAGGAGGACCTGGAGGGGCTGTGGGCGATCGCCCGGGCATTCGTCTTCCCCTCGCTCTACGAGGGCTTCGGGCTGCCGATCCTGGAGGCCATGCACAGGGGAGTGCCCGTCGCGTGCAGCGACGCCTCCTCGCTGCCCGAGGTGGCGGGCGACGCCGCGCTGCTGTTCGACCCCCGGGAGGAGTCGCGGATGGCCGCCGCGATCGAGCGGCTGCTCAGCGATGAGGCGCTGCGCGACACCCTCATCGCCCGGGGCGGCGAAAGAGTGAAGCGCTTCACCTGGAGGCGAACGGCGCGGGGAGCGCTCGATTGCTACGCGCGCGCATTTGCTCTGCCGGAAACCCCCGCATCGTGGCTGTCGCCGTCATCACCCTCGACGGGTCCGCCGCGATAGCTCTCCAGCACCGCGCGCAGCGAGGACTCAAGCGACAGGCGCTGCGCATTTTCGGCATACCACCGCGCGGTGCTCTCGCGCAGAGCCATGCCCATGCGATGCACTCTCACGATCGCCTCCGCGAGCGCCTCCGGCGTGCCATCCGCGGCGATCACCCCATTCACACCATCCTCCACGAGCTCAACGGCGGCGTTGTCCTCCCCCGCCACGACCACGCTCGGCGTCGCCCTGGCGCTCGCCTCGACCACGACGAGTCCGTAGCCCTCGCGGCGCGAGGGCAGCAACACGCACATCGCTCTGCGCACATCCCGCTTCAGCGCCTCCCCCTCGGCCCAGCCCGGAGCCTTCACCACATCCCCCACATCGCAGCGCGCGATGGCCTCGCGCAGCGCCTCGCGCTCAGGCCCCTCGCCGTAGAAGATCGCGCGCAGACCGGGCACGCGCGGCGCGGCCATCGCCACGGCTTTCACCCCCAGCGGGGCGCGCTTCTCGGGAATCAACCTCCCCGCGAACACCACCAGCGGCTCGGCCGCGATGGCCTCCATCGGCACGGTGCCCTCACCGTAAAGCCCTCGCAACACCGTGCGCGGCCCAACAAATCCCTCCTCTCCCAGTCGTCTTGAATGCAACTCCGAGAAGCAGAAGGCGCGCTGTGGCACACGCGCACACAACCGCTGCACCGCCGCGCCCACCATGCCCGAAAGCCCGCCGAGGTAATCGTGCCAGTAGGCGCGCGACCACACCTCAAACCAGTCCACCACGAGCTCATAGCGCCACAGCGGGCGCGCCAGCGCGGCCGCCAGCAGCGAGAAGTAGGGGAAGGAGCAGGTGTGCACCACCTCGTAGCGCCCCCCGCGGCGCAGCAGATGCCAGAGCACGCCCGCGCCGAAGAGGAGCGGGGTGAGGATGCGCCGGCGCCCGCTCCTGGTGTAGAGGCCCATGCGCGGGGACACGCTCACCACGCGCACGCGCGCGTCGATGTCCGCCCGCTCGCCGCGTCCCCACTGGCGCCGCGTGAGGTATGTCACCTCGTGCCCGTCCGCCACGAGGCGCTCGGCGAGGCTGCGATACCAGCGCTCCGCGCCGCCGACCGTGTGCGGGAAGAGGCAGTCGTAGACGAGGCAGATGCGCATCGCGTCCGCAGGGTATTGGAAGAGGAGAGGGCCGCCGAGGGGCGGCCGGGGTTGCCGCGCAGTTTCCAACAGGTGCTTGCGCTAGGATCGAGTGCCCAGGTGCGACACTTTCGCGCCTGTGGCGAGTTACATGGGTTGCCGCGCAGGCGTCCTCTCCGCTCCCAAACGGGCGCCCCGGCCGGAGACTATGAGCACGATCGAGCAGACGACGACAAGGCCGCCAGCCCTCGCCACGGATGCGCGCGCGCGCGAGCCCCGCGTGTCGGTCGTCATTCCCTGCCTCAACGAGGCGCAGAACATCGAGCAGTGCGTGCTCGCCGCGCTGGCAAGCCTGGAGCGCATGGGGGTGACGGGCGAGGTGATCGTCGCCGACAACGGCAGCCGCGACGGCTCCGCGGGGCTCGCCGCCGCCGCGGGCGCGCGCGTCGTGCACGAGTCCCGGCGGGGCTACGGCAGCGCCTATCTCGCCGGCCTCTCGGCGTCGCGGGGGCGCTACATCGTCATGGCCGACGCCGATCTGACGTATGACTTCAACGACATCCCCCGTTTCGTGATGGCCCTGGAAGATGGCGCCGAGATGGCGATCGGCGATCGCATGGACAACATCAGGCCCGGCGCCATGCCCTGGCTGCATCGCTATGTGGGCAATCCGCTGCTCACGGGGCTGCTCAATGCCCTCTTCAAGACCGGGGTCAATGACGCCCATTGCGGGATGCGCGCCGTGCGGCGCGATGTGCTGGAGCGCCTGGATCTGCGCACGACGGGCATGGAGTTCGCCTCGGAGATGGTCATTCGCGCGGCGAAGGAGAACCTGCGCATCGCCGAGTTCCCGATCGAATACCACCCGCGCGGGGGCGAGTCCAAGCTCTCGAGCTTCCGCGACGGCTGGCGGCACCTGCGCTTTCTGCTGGTGCACTCGCCCACGCACCTCTTCATCGTGCCCGGCGCGCTGCTCGCGGTGCTGGGCGCGCTGATCGTGACGCTCGTGGGGGGCGGCCTGGAAGTGGCCGGACGCTCGTGGGGCATCCATGCGCTGATCGGCGGATCGATGCTGATGATCGTCGGCACCCAGATCGTCGCCCTGGGACTCTGCGCGCACGCCTATGGCACGTACTTCATGGGCGAGCGCGACCCCTGGTTTGACAACGCGCGTGCGCGGCTGCGCCTCGAGCACGGGCTCCTGCTGGGGGGCGTCTTCATGCTCGCCGGCATCGCCATCGGCGCCGTGATCGTGGCCACCTGGATCGCCCACGGCCTGGGGTCGCTCTCCGACGAACGCCTCGCGGTGATCGCCGCGTCGCTTCTGATCGTGGGCATCCAGATCTTCTTCTCCTCGTTTCTGCTCTCCATCCTTGGGCTGCGCCGCGGCTGACGTGGGGTCCTCGCCGGTGCGCCTGCGCGCCACCCTGCTCGGCCTCGCGGTGCTCCTGGTGCTCGCGGCGCTCGCTTTGGACATGTCCGGGAGCGCCCCCCGCGGGGCCGGCAGCGACCACAACAACGCGGCCGTCTTCGCCGCGACGGTGCCCGGCGGCGGTACGCTCTGCCAGCCGATCGCGCCCCTGCCCGGCGACGCTGCGCGCGCGCAGCTGCTGATCGGCACCTATGGGCGCCCCGTGCCGGCGCTGACCCTGAGCTTCACCGACTCAGGCGGAACGGGGACGCTCGCCACGGGCTCGCTTGGGGCGGGTGCTCACGAGGGCCTCCTGACGATCCCCATCCAGCGCGTGACGGAGGCCCCCGCCCTCCCCTCGGCCAACCTCGCCCATCCCCCGGCCAACCTCGCCCACCCCCCGGCCAACCTCGCCGCCCACCGCCCGCCCGCCGCTGCCGGGGAAGCCAGCCGCTTCTGCCTCACCATCGGCGGTCGTGCGAATGTCGCGCTGGGGGGCGAGGGCGGCCCCATCGGGCCCAGCAGCGAGGTGATCGACGGCAGCGCGCAGGCGGGGCGCGTGAGCCTCCTGTATCTGCGCGCGGGCAGCGAATCGTGGTGGCAGCTGCTGCCCACCCTGGACCATCGCTTCGGGCTGGGCAAGGCCGGCGTGTTCGGCGACTGGACGCTGCCCTTCCTGGCGCTTCTGCTGGCGGGAGCCTGGGTATTGGTCATCCGTCTGCTGCTGCACGAGCTCAGGCGCGAGCCGGCGTGATGGCCCAGCTGCGGCGCGTGCCGCGGGCAGGCTGGATGTGCTTTGCGATCGCGCTCGTCAACTGCGCGATCTGGACGGTGGTCGTGCCGCCCTTCCAGGTGCCCGACGAGATCTCCCACTTCGCCTACGCGCAGTACGTGGCGCAGACGGGCGCGCTGCCGCCGCAGAAGCCTGGCACCCTGCAGTACTCCCCCCAGGAGTACACGGCGCTGGATGGGCTGTACTTCTTCGACACCATCGGCCGCCCGCGGATGCGCGGGGTCTTCACCGGCGCCGAAGATCGGGCTCTGCGCTCGGCGCTGGCGCAGCACCCGAGCCCGGTGGGGCCGGGCGGAAGCACCTCGATCACCAACCAGCCGCCGCTGTATTACGCGCTGGAGGCGATCCCCTATCTGCTCTCGCCCTCCGCGGACATCCTCTGGCGGCTGGAGCTGATGCGCCTGCTCTCGGCGCTGATGGCCGCGTGCACGGTGCTGCTGGTGTTCCTGTTCCTGCGCGAGCTGCTGCCGCGGACGCCCTGGGCGTGGACGGTGGGCGCGCTGGTGGTCGCCTTCCAGCCCACCTTCTGCTTCATCGCCGCGGGGGTGCAGGGCGACAACCTGCTGTTCCTCGCCGCCACAGCCACCTTCCTGGCGCTGCTGCGCGCCTGGCGCCACGGCCTGACGCTGCGCCGGGGGGCGATCGTCGGGGCGGCGGTGATGGCGGGGGTGCTGGGCAAGCTCACCTTCATCGCGCTGCTGCCCGGCATCGCCCTGGCGCTGGCGCTGCTGGGGTGGCGCGAAGCGCGCCGGCGTGGCTCGGCCAAGGCGCTGGCCCCGGTCGCGCTCGCGCTCGCGCTGGTGCTGGCGCCGGTGGGGATCTACGCCGTGCTCAACGTGCACGTGTGGCACCGCGGCGGGTTGACGGCGGGCGGCCTTGCGGTGGCCTCGGTGAACACCGCCGCGAGCGGGCAGGCGGTGACGCTGCACGACACGCTGGACTACACCTGGGAGGACTTCCTGCCGAGGCTGTGGTTCATGCACCACAACTACTTCCCCAACTACCCGCTGTGGAACACCTGGCTGGACGGCTCCATCGGCCACTTCGGCTGGCTCGACTACACCTTCCCGGCGTGGGTCTATGAATGGGCCAAGTACGTCTTCTGGGCGCTCGGGGCGCTGGCGCTGGTGGGGATCGTGCGCCTGCGCGGGACGCTGCGCCCCGCGGCGCCGCTGCTGGGGTGCTTCGCGGCGATGGCCCTGGGGCTGCTGGGCGCCATCGGCTACGCCGGCATCCGCTATCGCCTCGCCAACGGCGTGCCCTTCGAGCAGGCGCGCTACCTGTTCCCGCTCCTGGCCTTCTACGGGCTGTTCGTGGTGCTCGCCGCGAATGCGCCGCCGCGGCGCTGGGCGCCGCTGCT
The DNA here is from genome assembly GCA_964582105.1 of uncultured Solirubrobacteraceae bacterium. GTDB lineage: Bacteria > Actinomycetota > Thermoleophilia > Solirubrobacterales > Solirubrobacteraceae > Palsa-744. Next base: position 68,571 of record CAZOQI010000026.1, on the reverse strand, counting down.
GGGGGCGCTGCTGGTGGTGCTGGCGATGGCCCACGGGCTGTTCGCCGAGACGCTCACGATCTCGCGCTATTACGGCTGAGCGCGGTAGCCGCCGAGCGCGCTGTTACGGCTGAGCGGGGGGCTGAACCCTCAGGCCTCGGCGGGCACCCCTTCACGCGCGCGCAGCGCGTGGCGCAGACCCGCCTCGACCTCCTCGGCGGCGCGATCCCAGGTGTGCGCGGCGACGAACTCGATGCCCGCGCGCGAGCGCTGCTCCCACAGCGCGCGATCCTCGAGCAGCCGCTCCAGGGCATCGGCGATCGCGTGGGGTTCCAGCGGCGCCAGCTCCAGCGGGCCGTCTGCGCCGAAGATCGACTCCGCGGAGACGCCCGCGAGCTCCACGCAGGGCAGGCCGCAGGCGAGCATCTCCTTGGGCATCAAGGAGAAGTTGGTGAGCGAGAGGCAGAGGCCGACCGTGGCCTCGTTGTAGAGGCGCGCGAGCTGCTGGGGGGAGAGCACTCCGTGATGCTCATAGGGGAAGGGGCTCTCCAGCACTCCCGGGTCGCCGAACAGCACGATGCGCGTGTCGGGCCGGCGACGGTGGAGCTCGGAGAGCGCCATCAGGCCGATCGGCGCCGCGCGCCGGGGCGTCGCGTGGCGGGCGTAGTAGATGACGGTGTCGCGGTGGCGGGGGATCTCGGGGAGGGAGCCGTAGATGGCGTGATCCACGCCCAGCTGGAAGGCGTCCGCGGGGGGGCCGTAGCGGTCGACCAGGAGATCGCGCAGCCAGGGGCTGGCGGCGATGGGGTGCAGGCCGTGGCGGTAGGTGTCCCGCGCCAGCTCGCGCTCGGTCGAGGCGCTGTAGAAGTCCGGCTCGTGATCGTTGACGAGGTAGACGCGCGCGCGGCACTGGTCCAGCAGGAGCGTGGGGTGCACCGTCTGCCAGCCCGTGGCGATCACCACATCCGCCCCCTGCCACTCCGCGAAGCCCTTGTACACAGGCCCCTGCATGGGGGCGAAGAAGTCGTTGATGTCGGCCCTTATGACGCCCGGCCACTCGGCGCGGTGCTGGCCGGTGAAGTCGTGCAGCCACACGCTGCACACGTGCCCGCGGCGCTCCAGGCGCGTGAGGATCTGCATCAGGGTGCCGTGCCCGCCGCTGCCGCGGCGGAAGGAGGGGATGACCATCGCGATGCGCAGGCGCTCGCGCTCGGCCATACCGGGGATCGGGTCCAGCAGCAGCGCGGGACCCTCGCGCCAGACGCGCACCGCGTCCTCGTAGTCGTCGTGATCGCGCACCGCAGATATGTGCTTGGGGGCCGGCAGCGACGCGGGGGGCCGGCAGCGCGAGTCCTGGGGGCGCTGCGCGGAAGCCCGAGCGCCGGCCCCGGTGCCATCCGCAGCGCCGCCGTCGACCTCGTCGCGCCCCTCCAGCGAGAGGCGCCGGCGCAGCGGCGCCGGCACGCGCTCCGCGCGCGAGCCCAATGCGGAGAAGACGCGGCGTGAGCCGTGGTGGGCCACCGCGCGCGCCGTCCAGCGCGCGCGCTCTGAGGCGGGCAGACCCCGTTCGGCCATCCAGCGCCGATCGCCTGCCACGGCGTGGCGCACCTGGCGCGCGCTCGCCAGAACGCCGAAGGGCTCCACGTGGCCGGTGCTCTCGCGCAGGCCACGATACTCGTCGAAGTAGCGGCGCATGAACTCCAAGGGGCCGTAGTCGTGCGCGTGCAATACGGCGGCCCGAGGGTGATACACCTTGGCCCACCCCGCCGCCAGCAGGTCGGCGCCGAAAGCCTGATCCTCGGAGTAGGGGAGCTCGCGGAAGCCGATCTCCTCCCAGCACGCTCGTGCATAGCAGGCGTTTACGTTGGAGAGAAAGGAGGGGTCGCCGGCGCGCTGGATGCAGGCCCGCCCGCCCCGCCCGTCGGGGGCAAAGCCGGCGAAGAACTCCACAAGCTCGCGCGCGATCATCGGCGAGGTGCCGGGGCGCGGCAGGTGCGGGCCGTAGGCGGCGCCCACGTGCGGGTCCAGCGCAAATGCCTCGCGGTAGGCCTCAAGCCAACCGGGCAGCGGCGTGGCGTCCTGCGTGAGAAAGCAGATGAGCTCGCCGCTGGTGCGCTCCGCGCCGAGGTTGCGCGTGCGCCCGTGGCCGAACTCGGCGGGGTCGATCTCGAGCAGCTCCACCGCCGTACTCGTCCCCGCCGTATGCGCCGCGCCCGCTTGCGTTGCACGCGCCGCCGCGCTCGCCCTCGCCGTCCGCACGATCTCGCACGAGTCGTCGCGCGAGCCGGAGTCGATCACGAGCACCTCGTCCACGCCCTCGCGCAGGAGCGCGTCGAGCAGCTCCCGCAGGTAGCGGGCGCCATCCTTCACCGGGATCACGACCGAGACGCGCAAGTCCGCGGGCCCGCTCACGAGCGCAGCCGGCGCGCGGTCCGCGTGAAGATCCTCGTGAGCGAGCGAAACGCGCGCAGCCCCGCGCGAAACTCGGCCGCACCGCGGCGGCGCATGAGCGCGTTGAGGTCCAGGTGCCAGCGCTCCAGCCAGTAGGCGCGCTCCTGCCAGCGGGCGACCGCCGCGTTGGCGCGCGCCTGCGTCTCCACGAGCTCCTCCTCCAAGGCCGCGATGCGATTGCGCAGGCGCTCGTTCTCCTGCTGAAGCTGCTGCTCGGAGGATGTGTCGGCGGTGCTCATGGCTATAGCTTCTCGGAGATGAGAGGCGCCTCGCGGTTGAAGTACCACAGCCCGATGACAAACAGGGCGGCGATGATGCCGAGCGGGATCAGCAGGCGCGCATAGCCGCCGATCGCGGCGGCGGCCGAGGGTGCGCTGGGTTCGAGCAGCGCCTTGCGCGTCTGCGTGAGGATCGCGCCGAGGGGATTGAGCACCAGGATGCGGGAGAACGGAACGCCGAACAGATGCCGGTCCGCCGCGGTCTGGACCGTGTAGAGGATCGGCGTGCCGTAGAACAGGATCTGCGCCAGCACTTCCCAGATCGGCTGGATGTCGCGAAAGCGCACATATAGGGCCGACAGCAGCATGCCTACGCCCGTGGCGATGGCCACCAGCAACGCGATCAGCAGCGGCAGCTCCAGCCAGCTCCACATCGGGGCGACGCCGCTGGCAAGGATGAAGGCAAACACGACGATCAGGTTCATGCAGAGGTTGAAAAAGCAGAAGAGCGCCACCGACAGCGGCACCACCAGGCGCGGGAAGCGGACCTTGCGCAGCAGATTCTCGCGGCCGACCAGGCTGGGCACCGAGCCCGAGGTGGTTTCCTGAAAGAAGGTGAACAGGATGATCGACTCGAGCAGGTACTCGGGATAGTGGGGGATCTGACTGCCCTTCGGCCTGAACAGGACTGTGAACACAAACAGCAGGACCCCGAAGAACATCAGCGGGCGCACGAGCGTCCACAGGTAGCCGAACACGGAGCCGAAGAAGCGCAGCTTGAATTCGGTGCGGGCGAGCATGAAGGTGAGCGACCAGAAGCGGCGCACATCCCCGCCCAGCGCCGAGGGGCCGTAGACACGGTGGCTCGCCGGGGAACGCTGGGGAGCAGCGGGAAGGCCCGCCTCCGGGAAGGCGCTCACAGCCGCTCCAGCCTCACGTCGATGGGCAGCTCGAGGATGCCCCCGCTGCCGTTGCCGTGGACGACGACGGAGGCCATGTCGGGGACCAGCGCAAGCGCGTCGGCGCCGGTGCCCTCGCGCGCCAGCGAGGGCGTGAGCAGATAGCGGCTGGGGGTGAGCCAGTTGGGTATCGAGAACCTGGCCACGACGCTCTCGCCGGCCTTGAAGGAGCCGCTTGCGTGGCCATGCTGGTCGGAGCGTGCGACGATGATCGTGTGTCCGAGCTCGGTGCGCAGGGTCACGGCGAACACGGGCTCGGCGAGATCCTCCCCCAGGCGCGCCTCGAAGCACATGCTCAGGACGTCCTCTTGGCCGGCGCTCGTGATGCGCTCTCCGGAGGCGTTCTCAAACCAGGCGTCGGCGATGGCGGTGCCGCTGGAGGCGCCGCTGTTCTGCTCGGCGGGCGCCTCGTGGGCGAGCTGGCCGAAGTTGAGCTCGTGATAGGCGCGCCCGATCACGCGCGGCTCGCCGATCTTGGTCATGCACCCGCGCTCCATCAGCATCGCGCGGTTGCAGAAGCGCTCGACCGAGTACATGTCGTGGGAGACGAACACGATCGTCCTGCCTTCGCGCTTGAGCCGGAAGAACTCCTCGAAGCACTTCTGCTGGAAGGCGGCGTCGCCGACGGCCAGCACCTCGTCGATCAGGAGGATCTCGGCGTCCACCTGGATGGCGGTGGCGAAGGCCAGGCGCACCATCATTCCCGATGAGTAGTTCTTCAGGCGGAGGTCCATGAAGCCCTCCAGTTCCGCGAAGGCCACCACGTGCTCGAAGCGCTCCATGGCCTGCTTGCGGCTGAGCCCCAGCATGATGGCGTTGATGACGACGTTGTCGCGCGCGTTGAGATCGGGGTTGAAGCCGACCCCCAGCTCGATGAAGGGGGACAGCCGCCCGGCGATCGAAATGCGCCCGCTGTCCACCCTGTAGATCCCCGCGATGCACTTCAGCAGCGTGCTCTTGCCCGAGCCGTTGCGGCCCACGATGCCAAAGAATTCCCCCTGCGCGATCTCCAAAGAGACATCCTGCACGGCGTGCAGCTCATCGTAGGTGGTGCTGCGGAAAGGGTGCAGCGCGCGCTCCTTCAGCGTCGAGTACTGCTGGTGAGGCAGGCGGAAGGTCTTGCTCACGTTCTCGATCGACACCGCCGCGGCGCCGCCCGGAGGGGCGGTCGCGGGCTCGGCTGCGGGAAGTGTGGCGGTGCTCGACAAGGGCAGGTGAACGCTAGCAATCGTCAGTTGTAGCGTTTGGTGTTACCATGCACTACATGGGCGCCGCACCATTGAGCATTCGCCTCCCCAGCCAGACGATCGGACGGCTGGCCGACCGCGCCGGCCGCTCGGACCTGGCGCCCCGCACGCTCGCTCAGCGCTACGTCGAGGAGGGCCTGCGGATGGACGAGCACCCATTGGTGCGCTTCGCCGACGGCCCCTCTGGCCGCCGCGCGCGACTGATCGGCGGACCAGACGTGTGGGAGGTGATCGCCGTAGCCCACGACAACGACGGCAGCGAGAGGGAGACCGCCGCGTATCTGGAGATGCCACTCGGACTCGTGCAGGCGGCGGCGGCCTATTACGGCTCCTACCCGCAGGAGATCGACGAGCGCATAGAGCGCAATCGCAAGGAGACGGAGGAGGCCCACGCCGCCTTCCTCGCCGGCCGCAAGGCCCTTGCCCGGTGAGGCTTCTGCTGGACGAGATGCTGTCCCCCGCGATCGCGCGCGAGCTGCGCGCCCGCGGCCACGACGTGCAGGCGATCCAAGAGCATCTTGAGTGGCAGGCATACGACGACAGCCAGGTGCTCGACCTCGCCCGCCGCGAGCGCAGGGCGCTCGTCACCGACAACCTCACCGACCTGCGTCCGCTGCACTACGAGGCGCTCGCCGCGGGCGGTCCCGGCGACTACGGGATGGTGTTCATCCCCGGCGGCTACCGCCGCACCAAGGCCGACACCAGCCGGATCGTCGCTGCGCTCGAGAGGACGCTCGCCGCCCACCCCGGAGAGGATGGTCTGGCCTGCGCTGAGGATTGGCTGTGAGTCCGGCGGCGCAGCCTCGCTCACGCAGCCCTCGGCACCACGCCGAACTGTGGCGGGCGATGTACCGATCGGGATAACACAGGACCCTGGGGATCCAATAAACGCATGGTTTTCCCGATCGGGATGATTTGCCCTCAAACGCATATTTCTCGCTAAGATTGTCCTGATCGGTAAAGATGCTGGAGGCCATTCACACCACCTCTGACCTTGGCTCAGCCCTGCGCCGCGCGCGCAGGGCGAGGGGTCTGCGCCTGGAGGACGTTGCGCTGGGCGCGGGAGTGGGGATCCGTTTCGTCAGCGAGCTGGAGCGCGGCAAGGCGACGGCGCGCCTGGCCGAGACCCTGCGCGTGGCCGCGGCTCTCGGAGTCAAGCTCGCCCTGGAGGATCCGCTTGACCGGCCGCACGCTTGAGGTCGTCTGCTTCGATCGCGTGGCCGGGGTGCTCACCGACGCCCCCGGCGGCATGAGCTTCGCCTACGACCACACCTGGGTCGCGCAGGGCAGGCCCCCGCTGTCGCAATCCCTGCCCCTCGAGGGCGCTTTCACCACCGAACGGGTGCGGGCGTTCTTCGGAGGGCTGCTGCCCGAGGGACCGCCGCGCGAGCTCCTGGCGCGCCAGCTGGGGGTCAGCTCAGGCAACGACTTCGGCCTGCTGGAGCGGCTGGGCGGCGACACGGCGGGAGCGGTGAGCCTGCTGCGCCCGGGCGAGCCGCTGCCCGGGCTGGTCCCCGCGCAGCGGGTGCAATGGCTGACGGAGGACCAGCTGGCGGCGCCCTCGGCGTCCCCAGCGACCGTAAGTACGAGGCCGAGGGCGGCCCGGGGCTCCGCGACGGCTTCGCCCTGCTGCGCCGCGCGGTGGCGGTCCCCGCGCGCCAGACCCCCCTCCTGCTCGACTACTTCGCGCTGAGCTTCCTCGTGGGCAACCACGACGCGCACGGGAAGAACCATTCGCTGCTGTACCTCCCCGACAGCGATCGCGCCACGCTGGCGCCGGCGTACGACGTGGTGTCCACCGTGGCCTACCGCAAGGTGCGGCCGATGTCGCGCAAGCTGGCGATGAGCGTCGGCGGCGAGTACCGCCCCGACTACATCCGCCCCCGCCATCTGCAGCGGCTGCTCAAGGACGCCGGCCTCGGAGCGGCGCCCTCCCGCCGCAGGCTGCGCGCCCTGGCCGAGCGGGCACCCGCCGCGGCCGCCGCGGCCCGCGCAGCGCTCGCGGACATGGGCTGGAACGCCGCCGTCTGCGAGGTCATCGAGGATGTGGTCGCGCAGCGCGCGGGCTGGCTGCTGGAGATCGCCGCGGCGGCGCCGTAACCGATCGGACGGGGTTCAGGATCCACTGCCGAGCAGGGCTTGAACCGCCGCGTCGAAGCGCCGGGGGCGGTGATCGTCGGGGCCGAGGAGGCGGTCGAGCTCTTTGGCGATCTCGCCCGTGTTCAGGTTCTCGGTACAGACGAGGACTTGCTCGATGTCCAGCCAGTCCTTGGGCCGGTCGAAGACGCTCTTGCAGACCACGAGGTGCTCGGGTGAGAGCACCGGGAGGCGGTCCTCGCCGAAGGGGACCGTGCGAGCGCCCCGGCGCATCGCCTCGTGAAGCTCGTCGTATGCGAAGAAGAGGTCGATCGGCGTGCGCCCCCACCACGAGCGGCACTGACCGTCGCGCTGCGCCACCGCGGAGTCGATCGCCGCGACCCCCAGCGGTGCGAGCGCCCGATCGATCGTTGCGTACGCGACGGGTGGCACGAACACGTTGAGATCGATGTCGATGGTCGCTCGCGGCTCGGCGTAGTAGGCGAGCGCGAGGGCGCCGCCGAAGGCGTGGGCGACCCTGGCCTCCGTGAGCCGCTGGTGGATGGCGAGCACCTTGTCGGGCAGCGAAGGCTCGCTCACGCCGCTCACGAGCTCAGCCGCGGGAATGCGAGTCGTCCTCTGGGCATTCGCGTGGGCGGCAGGCGGTCCGTCAGCAGCAGCAGATCGCGCAGGGCCTCCCCGTGCTCCCGGGGGGTGGCTGTTATCCACAGCGCTGCTGCCTGTGCGCCGCTGGAGGGCTCACGGTGATCGCGGTGCAGCGCATCCAACAGCAGCCGTCGCAGCACGGGTCGTGGCGTGCGCCCACTGGACAGCTCTGACAGCAGGTCCACCGCTGCACGGTCGGGAGCGTTCACCGCGATCGGCGCGCCGGCGCGCGCGGCGGCGTTGCGCAGCTCGCCCGGGTCGAGCGTCCCGGAGGAGCGCGCTCGCGCCCGCTCGATGACCTCGGGGGTGAGGGTGCGGAAGGACGCCAGCGTGCGGCTGCGCGGACCCGCGGGGGTTGCGCGGGACTCGCGTATCTCCCATGTCCCGGAGTGACGGGGAACGACGTATGCCATAGTGGGGATTATACCCACTATCTGGGGCCAACCGTCTCAGACGCGCTGGAGCACGTAGACGTCCTGGTTGTCCTGGTTGCGCCCGGGGGCGAACTCCAGAAAGCGCCAGTGCGGGCAGAGCCGTGTGAGCAGGTACTCGGGGCTGAGGAAGGCGGTGCCCCAGTCGGGGTTCACCACGCCCCAGTCGCCCTCCTCGCCGAACTCGGGGGCGTACCACCAGCCCTGGCGGTAGAGGGCGTCGGCGATCTCCTGCGACTGCCCGGGGGTGCGCAGCTCGTGCTGGGCGTAGTAGGCGACTGCGGCGAGGCCGTGGGTGGTGAGCACCAGGTGGCCGCCGGGGCGCAGCAGGCGGCGCATCTCCTGCAGCCAGCGCAGGCCCAGCTCGGGCGCGAAGTGCGACCAGATCGAGATGGCGTAGACGAGGTCGAGCGAGGCATCGGCGAGCGGCAGGGGCGGCTGGTTCTCGCTGACGAAGAGCTCGATGCCGGGGGGCAGGTGCTCGCGGGCCCAGGCGATGGCGGGCGCATTGGGATCGCAGCCGTGCCAGCGGATGTCGGGGTGGGCGGCGGCCAGCGCGCGAATCACGCGCCCGGAGGAGCAGCCGAAGTCGAGAGCGCCGCGCACCTGCGTCAGGGCGGCCCCGGCACGGGCGAGGGCCTCGACGACGAGGTCGGCCTCATACAGGCCCCCCGCGGCCGCGAGCGGTCCGCGCGCCATCGCGTGCACGTCCTCGGGCGGCTGCGCGGCGCCGAGGCCGGTCTTCTCGATCGCGGCGGGCACGCCCAGCCAGACGCCGTAGATGAGGATGAGCGCCTCGCGCATCGCCGGGGTGGGGGCGATCGCGTAGTGCGCCTGCAGCTCTGGCGCCCCCTCCAAGCGGCGCTCCACCTCGGCCACGTCCGCGGGGTCCAGGCGGGAGAACAGCGCGTGCGTCACGGGGCCGCGCTCGGCGGCGGGCTGACGCGGCGCGAGCGCGCGCAGGAAGTCGCCCGACTCAGGCCGGCGCGGCTCGGGCGGAGGGTGAGCCGGGGGCGGAGGGGGAGGTGGAGGCAGGGGCAGCGCCACCTGATAGGGCGAGCCGGCCTCCCGCAGCGCCCGCCGCGCCGCGCGCTCGATCAGACGACGCACTCGCGGGCGCTGGCGCAGGGTGGGCACGAGGCGGGAAGCTAGCAGCCGGGGCACACCCACCCGCCGGCACATGGCTGCCATCGAGGCTAGGATCCGGCTGGCGGAAAAGCGAGAAGGAGCGAATGGAGATCGAGAGCTACCAGTACGACTTCACCGTCGACCTTGACTCGGACAGCACCCACGCGCACGTGATCCGCATGGTGGGCGAGGGACGCCGGGTGCTGGAGCTGGGGCCGGCGTCCGGCTACATGTCGGCGGTGCTGCGCGAGCGCGGCTGCACGGTCGTGGGCGTGGAGCTCGATCCGGAGATGGCCGCGCAGGCGGAGCGGTTCTGCGAGCGGGTGATCGTGGGCGACCTCGACACGCTCGACCTGGAGGCGGAGCTGGGCGAGGAGCGCTTCGACGTGATCGTGGCGGCAGACGTGCTGGAGCACCTGCGCGATCCGCCGGCGACGCTGCGCGCGCTGCGCCCCTTCCTGAAGCCGGAGGGCTGGTTCGTGGTGTCGCTGCCCAACGTGGCCCATGCGAGCGTGCGCCTGGCGCTGCTGGAGGGCAGGTTCGACTACCAGGACCTCGGCCTGCTGGACCGCACCCATCTGCGCTTCTTCACGCACGAGAGCATCGCGCGGCTGTTCGACGAGGCGGATCTGGCGATGGTGGAGGTGCACCGCCAGGAGGCCCCGATCGACACCACCGAGATCGCCGTGGACACGGAGGCGGTGCCGGCCGAGGTGATCCGCGAGCTGGAACGCGATGCCGACGCGCGCACCTATCAGTTCGTCGTCAAGGCGCTGACGCTCAAGGCTCCGGGGATGCGCGAGCTGCAGAGCAGGCTGCGCGAGCAGGCGCTGGCCACAGACGCGGCTGCGCAGGAGCTGGGCAGGGCCGAACGGGAGCTGGGTCCGCGGATCCGCGAGCTGGAGCAGGCCCTGGCCGACCTCGCCGGCCGTGAGGGCCAGGTGCGAGTGGCGCTGATCGAGGCCCACGATCAGATCCTGCGCCGCGACGAGCAGATCGAGGAGCTGAGCGGAAAGCTCAAGCAGCTCCGGCGCGACCTGCAGGGGGAGCGGGACGAGCGGGAGCGCATGCAGGAGCAGCTTGCGGGCAACGCGGTCGTCGTGGCCGCGCGCGAGGAGGAAGTCCGCCGGCTGCGGGTGCGCCTGGAGCGCATCCTGGGCAGCCCGCCGGTGCGCCTGTATGCGAGCATCGGACGCCTGCCGCTGCTGCGCAGGGTGGTGAGGCGCCGCACCAGCGGCTACGAACAGGCGGTGCGGGACGCCCGGCGCACAGGCGAGTGAGCGGATGACGCGCGCGGCGCCCACGTGCGCGGTGGTGATCCCCACCTATGAAGGCGCGCTGCTGACCCGCGCCTGCCTGAAGGCGCTGCTGGAGCATCCGCCCGCGCATTGCGAGATGCGGGTGGTGGTGGTCGACGACGCCTCCAGCGACGGCACGCGCGAGCTGCTCGAGCGGGAGTACGGCGCGGCTGTGACAGCGGTGGTGCACGAGCAGAATCGCGGCTTTGCGGTGTCCTGCAACGACGGCGCGCGCGCGGCCGGCGATTGCGAGCACCTGGTGTTCCTGAACAACGACACGATCCCCACGGCGGGATGGCTCGACGCGCTGGTGGACCTCGCCGCAAGGACTCCCGCCGCCGCGGCGGTCGGCGCCAAGCTGCTGTTCCCCAACGGCACGATCCAGCACGCCGGCGTGGCGATCTCCCAGGACGGCTGGCCGCGCCATCTTTACGCGGGCTTCCCGGGCGAGCACCCCGCCGTGAACCGCTCGCGCGCGGTGGCCGCCGCCACCGGCGCCTGCCTGCTGGTGCGGCGGGAGGACTTCGAGGCGATGGAAGGCTTCGACAGCGCATTCCACAACGGCTACGAGGACGTGGACCTGTGCCTGCGGCTGGGCCGGCGGGGCCGTGAGGTGTGGTACTGCCACGACAGCGTCGTCTACCACCTGGAGTCGGTGACCCGCTGGCCGACCGGCCGAGCGCAGGACCTTGAGAACAATGAACGGCTGTTCGCCGAGCGCTGGCGTGGGAAGGTGGCCCCGGACGACATCCAGCACTACCTCGAGGATGGCCTCCTGGGGCTGGAGTACGGCGCCAGCTACCCGCTGACCCTCGCGGTGGCCCCCGACCTGGGGGTGGTGCGCTCGGACCGCGAGGAGCTGGCGGGCTTGGAGCGATTGTTGAGCGTGAGATCGCGCCAGGTGATGGAGCTGCAGGCCGCGCAGACCCGCGCGGCATTGGGCGAAGGTGGGCCGCAGCGGCTGATTCGCGCCAATGGCGGCGCTCCCCGCGCCGGCACGGCCCCGCGGCTGCTGGCGCGCGGGGTCACCCACCGGCTCGGCGCGGGAGACGGGGACCGCCTCGTGTCGCTGGTGCTGCCGCTGAAGAACCAGGAGCGCGACGTGCGCGAGCTGCTGCCGCTGGTGCTTGCGCAGAGGGCGTCGGCGCGGCTTGAGATCGTGGCGGTGGACTCCGGCTCGCGGGATGGCACGGTGGCAGCGCTGACGGAGATGGGCGCCACGGTGGTGGCGATCGACCCGGCCGACTTCGACCACGGGCTGACGCGCAACCTCGCCGCGGAGCACGCCGGGGGGGAGGTGCTGGTGTTCCTCAGCGGACGCAGCCGCCCCGCCGACGAGAACTGGCTGGCGCCGCTGTTGAGCGTGCTCGACGAGGACCCCCACGCGGCGGGGGTGTGCAGCCGCGTGCTGCCGCGTCCCGGCGCCGACCCGCTGACCGCGCGCGACGGCGAGCGCGAGCTGAGCGCGTCCTCCCAGCGCACGCGCAGGGCGATCGAGAACTGGGAGAGCTACCGCACGCTGCCGGCGCAGGAGCGCCGCGTGCTGTTGAACTTCCACACGGTCGGGGCGGCGCTGCGCCGGGACGTGTTCGAGCAGATCCAGTTTCGCTCGGTGGCCACGCTGGGCGAGGATCTGCTGTGGGCCCGGGAGGCGCTGGAGGCCGGGTGGTCGCTGTGGCACGAACCCGCCTCGGTGGTGCACCACTCCCACGACTACACGCTGCGCGAGCTGTTCGAGCGCAATGTGGACGACGGCGTGGCCAACCGCGAGATCAACGAGCGCACGCTGGCCGAGAGCGAGGCGCTGCCGCTGATCGAGGCGCTGGTGAGCGACGACTGGGCCTATCTGAAGGACGAGCTCGAACTGAAGGACGGGGAGCTCGACCGCCTGCGGCTGGAGGCGGCGCTGCGGCGCGTGGCACAGGTGATTGGGCAGTGGGTGGGCGTCAACCACAGCGAGCTGCCCGGGGACATGGCCAGCTGCTTCTCGGGCGTAAAGCGGGCGAAGGCAAGCCGGGGCCCACCGGATGAAAGCCAGAGCCCACCGGAGGCAAGCCAGGGCCCCAACCGCGCGGAGGAGAGGTAGAAAGGTGCGGATCCTGATGGTCAGCCACGGCTACCCCCCGTGGGGGCTTGCGGGAGTCGAGCGCGTCACCCAGCAGAGCGCCCGGGCGCTGAGCGAGGCGGGGCACGACGTGACGGTGCTCTCGCGCAAGGTGACGCCCGCCCCGCTGCTGCCCGCCGCGGAACGCCCCCGGCGCAGAGATGGCGTGCAGGTGGTGATGGTCGGCGGCGGTGGAGAGCCGCACGGAGGGCCCTTCCCCGGGCACCAGGACCGCCTGGAGCGGATCTTCGAGCAGCTGCTGCTGGAGGTGCTTCCCGACGTCGTGGTCATGGGCCACCTGTTCGCGCACTCCCCCGGCTACGTGCAGGTTGCTCATCGCTGGCGCATCCCCGTGGTGCTGGAGCTGCACGACTTCTACACGGTGTGCGAGCGCGCCCACCTGGAGCGCCCCTCCGGAGAGCTGTGCCGAGGCCCGGAAGGCGGGCGCGCCTGCGCGCGGCACTGCTTCGCCGAGCAGGAGGACGCCGCGGGGCGCTGGGCCCTGCGCACGCACCTGTTCAACCTGGCCGCGAGGAACGCCGAGGCCCTCGTGTGCCCCTCGCGGTTCGTGGCCGACCGCTTCCACGAGCTGGGCGTCGCGCGCGAGCGCGTGGAGGTCATCCCCAACGGCATCGCCTTCGCCGAGCATCCGGTGGCCGCGGGGGTCAAGCCGGCGGCCCGCTCCCCAAGGGAGCCCCTGCACCTGGCCTCGCTGGGGGTGGCGACGCCGCACAAGGGCCAGCACATCGTCGTGGAGGCGCTGCGCAAGGCGCGCCTGCGGGCTGTCCGCTACACGCTGTTCGGGGCGCTCACACAGCCCTACGCCCGGGACCTGCGCAGGACCGCCGATCGCAGCAAGAGCGTGGAACTGCGCACCTACGGCCCCTACGACCCCTCCTCGCTGCCCGAGCTGCTGGCCGATGTAGATGCGGTGATCGTCCCCTCGCTGGTGTGGGAGACCTTCTCGATCGTCGCGCGCGAGGCGCTGGCCTGCGGCGTCCCCGTCATCGCCTCGCGCCTGGGAGCCCTGCCCGAGGCCGTGAGGGAGGGCGAGAACGGCCTGCTGTTCACCCCGGGCGCCACCTCCGAGCTGGCGGAGCTGCTGCAGCGCCTTGACGCCGACCGTCCGGCGCTGGCGCGCCTGCGCGACGAAATCAGGCCGACCGACTGGATCAGCGTCGAGGAGCGCACAGGCCGGCTGGAAGCGGTGCTCGAGCACGTGCGCGCACAGGGTGCGACGTGGAGTGACACGGAGACCGAGCAGCCCGACCTGGGAGCTCTGCGCACGCTGCTCACGGCGTCGCAGTGATATGGAGGCGCATTTGTCCGATGCCCAACATCAGCCGACCCTCCCCGCGGGGGTGACGGTCGGTCGCCACAGCTACGGCTATGACGCGGACACATTCCAGACGTTCACGGATGGCGGTCGCATCGAGGTGGGCGCCTTCTGCAGCATCGCACTGCAGGCGCGGATCCTCGCGGGCAGCGAGCACATCACAACGCGTGCCTCGACATTTCCGTTGAACGCGCTCCTGTTCGACCCGGCAGGAAAAAATGTGCTGGATGTGATCGACAAGGGGACGACGACGATCGGCAACGACGTCTGGATCGGGCTTGGCGCGATCGTGCTCTCTGGCATAACCGTGGGCGATGGCGCGGCGATAGGCGCCGGTGCGGTGGTCAGCAAGTCGGTTCCCCCCTACGCGATCGTCGCCGGCAATCCGGCGCAGATCATCCGCCATCGCTTCGACGACGAGACGCGCCGCCGCCTGCTCGCATTGCAGTGGTGGGAGTGGAGCGACGAGCAGATCGCGGCGCTGAGGCCATGGTTCATGGGCGACGTGAGCTCATTCCTCGATGAGGCCGAGCGCGTGCACGGGCCGCGCGCGGAGAGCGATCTCACCCGACGCCTGCGCGAGCTGGAGCCCAGGCTCCTGACCCCACATCGCAGGGAGTCCGAAAGCGCAGAGCGCCCCCTCGGCGCCGCTGGCCCGCGTATGATCGGCGATGTGCGTAACGCTTCGATGCCGGACGAGGCGACATCGATGCCCGACCCCGGCGACGACCTCATCGCACGCGTGGTGGGTGGACCCGATCACACCTGGTTCTACTGGACAGGTCGAGAATCAGTTCGCGAGATCGAACGCACGCTCGCGATCGCCGACCGCTCGCTGGACTCCTTCCAGTCGATTCTGGATTTCGGCTGCGGCTGCGGCCGGATGCTCCTGTGGATGGAGGAGCTGGGGCGGACGCAAATGCTCCACGGGACCGACATCGACGCTGAGGCCATCGCGTGGTGTCGCGAGCACATTCCCTATGCCAAGTTGAGCGTGAATGACGGGGACCCGCCGCTGCCGTTCGCGGACGATACGTTCGATCTCGTCTTCAACCACAGCGTCTTCACGCACATCGACGAGCAGCGTCAGGACGCGTGGCTGGCAGAGCTGCACCGGGTCACACGGCCCGGCGGCTTCCTGGTTCTCAGCACGCATGGGGAAGTCGCGCTCGGCGAGGATCCATGGAGCATCCGCGAACGCCTCGAGAACGAGGGCATGGTTTTCATGGACAGCGTCCAGGCTCCAGACTTCCCGCTGCCGGACTGGTACCAGAACACCTATCATGCGCCGTGGTACGTGTTCGAGCGTTGGGGGAAGTGGTTCGAGATTCGTGGCTACGTGCCCGGCGGCGCGCTCGGTGTCCAGGATCACATCCTGCTCGAACGTACTCGTGACAGCACCTCACCACGTGTACCGCTAGCCGCACGACCACCACGACTGGCCACCGGGAACAGGGTTGGCGAACTCGAAGCACAGATCGCCGCGATGCGCTCGACCGCTGCGTGGCGATGGGCTACCCGGTACTGGCGGATGCGGGCACGCCTGCAGCGGAGGCGGCGCTCTGGCGGGAGAGGGTAGGAGCGCTTGGAGTGGTTGCGCGTGAGGAGCGCGTCGCGCTGCTCTGAAGCTCTGATGGCATCCAGCCCCGCCTCTTGAGGTCCGACCCCCCTGGAGACCAATAGTCTCCCGCTGGAGAGAACTGATGGGAATCGCGATCGTCACAGGCTCGGGGGGGTTGATCGGCTCGGAGTCGGTCCGCTTCTTCGCCGAACAGGGACTCGAGGTGATCGGCGTGGAGAACGACATGCGCGCTCGCTTCTTCGGCCCCGAGGCGTCCACGGCCGCGACGTCCGAGCGCCTGGCCGCGGAGGTCGAGGGGTTTCGCTCCGAGCAGTTGGACATCCGCGATGCCGAGGGGATCATGATGCTCTTCGCCCGCCACGCCAAGGACATCGAGCTGGTCGTGCACACCGCGGCACAGCCCTCGCACGATTGGGCGGCCTCCGACCCCCAGACGGACTTCACGGTCAACGCCAACGGCACGCTCAACCTGCTGCAGGCAGCCCGCGAGCACACGCCCGACGCCACCTTCGTCTTCACCTCCACGAACAAGGTGTATGGCGATCGGCCCAACCACCTGCCGCTGCAGGAGCTCGATACGCGCCTGGAGCTGCCCGAGGGCCACCGCTGGCACGGAGGGATCGACACGGAGATGTCGATCGACCTGACGACCCATTCGCTGTTCGGCGTCTCCAAGGCCGCCGCCGATCTGCTTGTGCAGGAGTACGGCCGCTACTTCCAGATGCCCACCGTGTGCTTCCGCGGCGGCTGCCTCACCGGCCCCCAGCACGCGGGCGCGCAGCTGCACGGCTTCCTCGCCTATCTGATGAAGTGCACGGTCACCGGCACTCCCTACACGATCTTCGGCTATGGCGGCAAGCAGGTGCGCGACAACATCCACGCGCACGACGTCGTACGCGCCTTCGCCGCCTTCCACGCCTCGCCGCGCCCCGCCGCCGTCTACAACCTCGGAGGAGGGCGCGAGTCCAACGTGTCGATGCTGGAGGCGATCGACCTCTGCGAGCAGATCGCTGGCCGGGAGCTCGACCGCACGCTCTCCGAAGAGGCCCGCATCGGCGATCACCGCTGGTGGATCAGCGACCTCGACCAGTTCAAGGCCGACCATCCGCAATGGCAGCTGACGTTCGGCATCGAAGAGGTGCTGCGGGACATCTATGAGCACAACGTCGAGCAGTGGACGGCGCTGGCGCGGTGACGCTCGTGCAGCTGTCCCACCGGCATCCGGCGAGACCCCTGGGGTCCCGGCGCCATTCTCCAAGACGATCGCGCGGAAGGCGCAGACGCAGCTGAGCGAGCGTCTTGTACAACTGCACTTCGGGCGCTTCGTGCATCCGATCTATCGTGAGCAGCTCCATGCCGTGCCGGAGGGCTTTCGCTACGGCTCCGAGCACCCGGCGCTGAGCGACGATACGACGCCGACCAAGCGCATCCTCGAGCAGAGAGCACGCTTCGCATCCTCGCGCCGCCTGGCCGAACGGATCGCCCTGAGAGCGCTCTCGGGCGCCGGCTACGTTCACACGGTGCGCGCCAGAGCACAGCCCGGCGCGGCGATCATCCACTCATGCGAGCGGCTGCTGCGAGATTCGCCGCTGCCCTACGTGCTCGACTTCGAGCACACCGAGCTGTTCGTGATCTACCAGCGAGCCGCCCTGGCCCGGCCCTGGGCGCGGGCATGGCTGATGCGCGCCCTGTGCGACGAGCGGCTGCGCTTCCTGCTGCCCTGGAGCGAGGCGGCCCGCCAGAGCCTGTATCGCTCGCTTGGCCCCGATGCCCACGCCCGCCTGGATGCGCGCACCCGGGTGCTCTACCCGGCGATCAGGCCGGCGGTGGAGCGGCCGGCGCAACGGACCACAGGCCCGCTGCGGGTGCTGTTCGTGGGGACCGCCTTCTACGAGAAGGGCGCCGTCGAGGCGATCCGTGCGGTTCAGCGGTTGGCGCAGACTCACGCGGTCCACTTGGACCTGCTCAGCTATACGCCCGCCGACTGGCAGGCGCGCTTGGAGGGCGAGCAGGCGGTCACCGTGCACACCCCGGGCGGAGCGGATGTGGTCAGGCGCCTGTACGCGCAGGCCGATGTGCTGCTGTTCCCTAGCCACATGGACACCTTCGGGTATGTCGTGCTGGAGGCGATGGCCCACGGGCTGCCTGTCCTGGCGCCCGGGCACCTGGCGCTCAACGAGCTCGTGCAGGATGGTCACACGGGCCTGCTGTTCCCCGCCGAGAACACCCTTTACGCGGATGACACGGCCTGCAGGTTCGCGCACACGCTGCCCCCGCCGCGGCGCTTCCTGAAGGCCCTGGGCGAACCGAGCGACACCTACGTGACAGGGGTGGCCGCGGCGCTGGCGAGGCTGATCGAGGACCCCGACCTGCACGGCGGGCTCGCCGAGGGCGCCCTTGCGGAGGTGGGCTCTGGGCGCTTCTCGATGCAGCGGCGCCGCGAGGCGCTGGGCGGGATCTATGCCGCCGCGGCAGGTGCGTAAAGAACTACGAGGGCCGGAGGAAGCGATAGAGGCCGCAGGCGTATGACGCGCGTATCAACTCCGCGGGGGCGCGATGTCGCGCAAAGACCCCGGCATCGTCGATGCACGAGAACTCGGCCAGGTCCAATTCATCAAACATGCTCACAACCTCGCTCGGGTCGTGGATTCGATGGGCGTTGAAGCAGACGCGTGGACGTCCCACGGGGACCGAGAACAGCAACTGACCACCGGCCCCCAGCACACGCTGAAGCTCCGTGGCCGCTTTGCGAGTACCCAACGGATCGAGCGGGTCTCCGTATCGTCCGAGGCCCACGTGCTCCGCGACGTGCAGACAACTCACCGACTCCAACGACCGATCGGCGAAGGGCAGCGCCAGCACCGAGCCGGCAATCGACTCCAACCCCTCGACATCGGCCCCGAGGGGGCGTATATCGACGTAGGCGACGTCGGTCAGAGAGGTGAGAAAACCGACCAGATCCACGCGAGAGCCAACGTCGACATGGCGCTTGGGCGCCAGCTCGGCGACGCGACGCGCCGCCCAGATGTCCTGATGGAAGTAGTGAGAGTCGTATGGCGAGTAACCCACTCGGTCAGCCAGCTTGGGGAAGACGTTGCGCCAACGCAGAGGCTCAGCGCTCGGCATGTCGCGGTAGGTTCGGCGATCTCTCAGAAAGCGCACGAGGCCGCCGGGTATCGCCGCAGCACTCAGGAGACGCAGACCCAGCTGAGGCACGAGCGGAGGCAGTAAGGGCGCCACTGCCCGGGCGCGCAGCAGGACGGATTCAGAGAGCGCCACTGAAGGAGGCCGTGCTGCCTAGAGGGTTCATGATGCTCAGAAGCTACCAGCGACCGCAGCCGGAGAGCGGCGTATCAGCCCCACAAGCGCGCTGCACTCGCGCGGCCATGCGACACGGGATGCGATCGCAACCAGCGCCGCCGCCAGCAGCGCCGCGGCCACCGCGGCGACCGTGGTCTCGCCGAGGACGCTCAGCAGGAGCGCAGCCGGCGCGAACGCCACCGCGAGCACGATCAGCTCACGCAAGCAGGCGCGCAGCATCTTCGCTGCTTCGCGCTGCCACACAGCGCCAAAAGCCCAGCGCAACTGCACGGCAGCGACGCCGAGCGTTGCCGTGGACAGTGCCACCGCGATTCCCTCGATGCCCGCCAGAGCCCCCCCCGCCAAGGCCAGCCCGCAGACAGCGGCGACCAATGTCGCCGCCAGCGCCGCGAGCCTGCGCAGCTCCCCGCGCGCCAACAGCTCCACGATGGCGAAGATGCCGGCTGCCGAGCCGAGGATCCAGCCGATCAGGCACAGCAGTGTGACGAGGATCTCGCGGACGTCCACAGCGCTGAATCCAGAGCCCAGGGCGAAGGCGATCACCGGCCTGCCCACCAGCATCGCCATCGCCAGCACCGGCCCGGCGAGCACCATGGTGAAACGGAAGCTCCACACGCCAACGGCGGCGGCCTCCTTCGTGCGGTCGGGACTGGCGACCACCGCCGGCGAGCGCACCATCGCCGTGACGTTCGCGGTGATGCCGACGAGCACCCCCGCGAGCACGTAGGCGTACGCGAACAGTGTCACCTCCCCCCTGCCCTGACGGGCTGATATCGCGATGCAGATCACGTATGCGAGATTCGTCCCGATGAAGATGGTGGAGGCGTAAAGCAGACGCCCGGCCTCCGAGCACATCTCGCGCATGAACCGCGCGGTCGGCGATGTCGGGCGCCACCCCGCACGCAGGAGCACCGCCCCGAAGATCGCCGTCAGCCAGCTGGCGCTCGCGAGCAGAGCAACCGGGGCAGCGAGGATGCCCAACGACGACTCGAGTGTCAGGAAGACCCCGACGCTGATGAAACCGGCAAGCAGCGTCGCCACGCCGATCGCCGCGAAGGCCCCGCGCACCGCCAGGACCGTGGCGAGCATCGCCGCCAGGAGCTGCCCAGCCAGGGCGGCCCAGAGGATCCGCAGAGCCGCCGGCGCGACACCGCCCGGATCGGCCGTCACAAGCAGCCGGCCAAGCGGATCGGCCAGTGCGACCATGGGAACGGCAGCGATCAGGATCATCATCACCACCGCCCCGATGAGCCGCATCACCGTCTCGGGAGTGTCCACCTGCACCAGATGCGACACGGCCGTCAACCGGAAGGTCTGAGCGAACATCAAACCAACTGCGTAGACGCCATAGGCGGCGAAGAACGCATCGGTCTTCGTGTTCTTCCCAAAGACCTGAGCGACGAGGAGGGCGAGCACCCCGCCGAGGACCATCAGCGCTCCCTGCCCCAACGCCACCAGGGCAGTCTCCCGGCCGCTGGGCCTCGCCGCCTTTGGCGAGGACTCAGCGAGAAGCTCAGATCTGCTCGTCACGGCGGCGAAGGCGAGTGTGCATGGCCGCGAGCGCGTTGGCGGTACGCTCGCGCACGGCCAGCGTTCCCCTCTGCACAAGCGGGCCGAAGGTGTCGCGCACGCCGGCGCGGTGGGGGTCGCTCACGCGAGCGCCGTAGGCGTCGATCGTCGCCTTGGCCTGTGGTGGCACGGCGATGACCTGATCGGCGAGCAGCGTAACCAGGTGCTCCGGCCGCTGAGAGCGGATTGCGTCGAGCACATCGACGATCGCTGGCCACTGCGCAGGATCGTGCGGCGGCGGCGGCGCGGATGTGAAGAGCCGCGCGTCGTCGACTATCAGGCAGTCCTGCGGATGCCCCACGCCGATGGCCGCGATCTCCGCGAGCACCGGGCACTCGTCTTGCGCCCCCTCCGTGGCGCCTCCGCTCCAGTGGCTATCGAGGAAGTACAGCGTCGGAGTCGCGGCGTTCGTAGTGGCCCTCAGCGCCTCCACGGAATGGCCGCATACGGTCTGCACCTGCGGGAGGTCGCGCAACGCGGCGGTGGCGCGCTCGTGGAGTGCGGTCGAGAGCTCGATGGTCACGACGCTCTCGAACAGCGAGGCAAGCGAACGAGCGGTGGCGCCCCGAAAGGTTCCCGTCTCGACGGCGCGGCGCAACTCCAGCCGGTCGCGCAGGTCGGCGGCAAGGCTTAGGTCGATCGTGCCCACGAAGGCGACAACGCTATCAGCGGGATGGAGGCACGATCAGCCAGGCAGCCCAACGCCAAGCCGCAGCATTGTGCGCTGCAGCAGCGCCTCGATGCGCACCGGCACCACCGAGCGCGAGCCGAAGATCGCGGGGTAGGCCAGGCGCTTCCACAGCGCCGGTCGCTCCAGGCGGCGCAGCTCGCCGCGGCGGGCGAACACCGCTGAGTTGCGGCGCACGATCTCCTCATAGAGCGCGCGGTGCCGGCGACGATCCTGGGCGAGTTGCCGGCTCTCTGCGTGAAGGCGCCGGCGGTAGACCACGCGCCCGGTTGGAACTCCTTGCACGCCCTGACCCACCAGTCGCAGCCACAGGTCCCAGTCCTCGTAGGCACGATCCTCCCAGCCACCGGCGCGCTCGAGCGCCTCGCGCCGGAACATCGAGCAGACAGGGTAGGGGTTGACGTAGGTGAGCGTCCAGGGCAGCAGGCGCCGGGGAGCACGGTAGCGCCCGCTGTGCTGCCCGAACACGGCGTAGTCGCCCCATGTGAAGCCGGCCTCCGGGTGGCGCTGGAGTGTGTCGGCCATCTCCCGCAGAGCGCCTGGCTCAAGCAGATCGTCCGCGTCGAGGGGATAGACCAGCGGCGCCGAGGTGGCGGCCAGCCCGCTGGTGCGTGCGGCCCCAGGCCCGCCGTTCTCACGGTGGATGACGCGCACGCCCGCGTGCTCCAGGGCGCCCAGCCGCCGCACCGTGTCGGGATCGGTGGAGCCGTCATCCACCACCACCACCTCAATAGGCTCCTCCTCACGCACCGAGGCGACAGCCTCCCGCGCCAGGGCGCCGTCGTCGTGACAGGGGATGATGACCGCGATCCGTGTCAAGCCCGCATGGCGTCGTCGTGATGAGCAGCCGGCTGCTGCTCGTGCTCAAGCAGTTCCTCGGCGTCGATCGACTCCTCGGAGCGCTGCGGCGAGACCGGGCGACGGGCGGCAAGCAGCGCGATCTCCTGGACCAACGAGGTGAGGCGGCGCTCGAGCAGGCTCACCCTGATCGAGAAGTGCAGCAGCAGAAGGACGACGAACAGCAGGCCGAAAAAGTACAGCGTGCTGCTCTCGGTGATCGCGCCGATGGCGTGCGTCAAGTCGTGCAGCAGCCCGCCCCAGGCCGCCAGCACGAGGAACAGGAGCGCAATGGCCACCCACAGCACCGAGTACTCCTCCTTGAGCCGGCGGCGGCGAACCAGGTCGACGATGAAGATCAGCAGCGCCAGGCTGCCGATGACCGCCGCGATGCGCAGGTGCGTGCCGATCATGACGAGACGCGCGTTCGCGGACGCAGCAGCGTGACCAGGATGGAGAGCGCCATCTTGTACACGTAGTAGACGCTGTGGTGGCCGGAGTGCATCGATTGGCCGGGCGATGGGCGCATCCGCACAGGAACCTCCCGCACCCGAAAGCCGGAGCGGTACAGGAGGATCAGGATGTCGGCATCGGGGTAGTCCATCGGATAGACCTCCGAGCAGAAGAAGCGTGCCACCTCGATGCGCATGAGCTGCAGCCCCGAGGTGGGATCGGATACGTGCTGGCGCGTCACCAGCGAGGCGATGCGCGCGAACAGGCCGATGCCGAACTGGCGCGCCAGCGAGGGCTGATAGTGCCCATCGCCGTCCAGGAAGCGCGAGCCGACGACGACATCCACCTCGCTCTCCCTGAGCGTCTCAAGCATGGCGGGCAGGGACTCGGCGCGGTGCTGGCCGTCGCCGTCGATCTGGCCCAGGATGCCATAGCCATGGCGAACGCCGTACTTGTAGCCCGTCTGCAGCGCCGCGCCGTAGCCGGAGTTGACCGGCAGGGAGAGGGTGATCGCGCCGGCCGCTGCGGCCTCGGCCGCAGTTTGGTCAGCCGAGCCGTCGTCGACGACCAGCACGTCGGCGATCGGAAGCGTGCTCCTGACATCCCTGACCACCTCGCCGACACGCCCCGACTCGTTATAGGCGGGGATCACGATGAGGACTTGGTCGTCGTTCATGGGACTGGAGGGTAAGGATCCCTGCGGAGCTCCGGTTGGACGCAACGAAGGCCTGAACGCCAAGGGCCGTGCTCAGCTCGTGTTCCGCGCCAACCCGCGACGCTCCCTATCCTACCCCGCGTGCTCGCCGTGATCGTCGCCGCCACGCTCACGTGCGCCGGCGCCTTGATCCTTGGCCAAGCGGCCTGCCGGCTGTGCGGAGCACGCTCCTGGACGTTCCTGGCGGCGCCGGTCGGTCTGGCGCTGCTGATGCTCCTGTCCGTTGCGGCGATCCACGCGCCCGGGCACGCGACCACGATCGCCGTGCTGCTGCTCGTGCTGAACATGGCCTCCCTTGCTCTGTTGATCCGCGAGCCCGCGCAGCGACCCAAGCTCGCGGACCTGCTGACCGCCGCACCGGTCTTCTTTCTCGTGCTGCTGCCGTTCCTGGCCAGCGGGCGTGCGGGGACGCTGGGGGTGTCGTTCCTCAACGACATGCACGGCCACTTGCAGTGGGCTGAAGCTATCCGCTCGCCGTCTGTGGCGAGAGTTACCGCGCTCGTTGCGAGCTACCCAATTGGACCACATGCGCTGTGTGCTGTGCTGGCTCAGGGAACAGGGATGCGCGTCGACTATGCCTTCGCGGGCGAGACAGTGGCGATCCCGATCCTGCTTGCATGGACCACACTGGTGGCGCTGCCGCGGGTTGGGTGGCCGGGGAGGACGTTTGTCGCAAGTATGAGCGCACTGACGTTCATGGTGGCCGGCTTCTACGCGGAGGGCGCCTTCAAGGAGATCATGCAGGCGCTCTTCGTCCTCGGGTTCGCATTGGGCATCGAAGAGCTGATCCCGGGAGAGCGGAAAAAGTTGTTGCGCTGGGTGCCGCTGGCGGTGATCGCGGGAGGGGCGCTGTCCGTGTACTCGGTCGAGGGCCTGCCCTGGCTGGTCGCCATGCTCGGGCTATGGCTGCTGGTGCTCGCCGCTCGTGCGATGGTGCGTGGCGCCTCACTGGGGGCGCTTCTCGCAGACGTGCGCGTCGCCGTGTTGCCCACCGTTATTGCGCTCAGTGTTCTGTTGGTGCTGATCGTCCCCCAGCTACCGCGATTAGTGAAATTCTACGAAGAAAGTGCCGGCGTTGGCGGCGGCACAGGTATCCCAACGTCCAGCTTGGCCAACCTGATTGGCCCCATCTCTTTCTGGAAGGTCTTCGGGATGTGGGACGTCGCTGACTTCCGCATGCCCCCCGCCGATGCCTTCCATGTGGGCATGTACGTGGCCTTAGGTCTGATTCTGACCATTGTCGGCGGGATCTGGTGGCTGCGCCGCGGCGGTCCTGCTGTGCCGCTTGCCGCTGGGGTGGCGCTGGCGATCTGGATCTATTCCGACCACCACCAGTCGCCCTATGTGACCTCCAAGGCGCTCGCAATCCTCGCGCCGCTGGTGATGCTCATGGCCACGCGCTGGCTTGTGGAGCTGCGGCCCGGCGAGTCGTGGCTGTCGTCGGTGGGGGCGCTGCGGTTGGGCGTGGCCGGGCTGCTCGGCTGGGCCGTGCTGGGCACCAGCGTCGATACGCTGCGCAATGCCTATGTCGGTCCCACTGCCCACGTCGATGATCTGCGCAGGTTGGAGCCGGCGCTCGGTCGCTCCCCAACCCTGTTCCTCGGTTGGGACAACTTCATCAAGTGGGAGCTGGCCGGCACCCCGGTCGACCAGCCCGATCCGGAAGAACCCAAGGCCCCCGTGGTCGCGTTGCGCCCGCAGAAGGCATGGACACCCGGACAGGCGCTTGACTTCGACGACATCCAGCCCGCAACCCTCGATCACTATCGCTATATCCTCGCCCCCCGCGATCCCGCCGCCAGTCAGCCCCCGAGCAACATAAAACTCGTGCGCACCACCCGCTATTACGAGGTGTGGGAACGCCAGGGCCCCACCCCCGAACGCCAGACGCTGGCCGAGGGTCAGGAACCTGGCGCTGTGCTCAACTGCGCCACCGCCCAAGGCCAGATTCTCGCGCACACGAGCGGCGAGGCTGCCGTGCGCCAGCCGAACGTTGTCCTACCCGTCCCGGCCCCGCTGCCCGACGCGACCACCAGTGTGCAGCTGAGGCTCAAGCCCGGCTCGTGGTGGCTGTCCGCCCCCTACACCAGCCCGCATCCGATTGAAGTAAACGCTCCGGGCCTGAGCACCACACTGCCGGCCAACCTGGATCGTCCCGGCATGCGCTGGCCGGTGGGCTCCATATCGGTCACGGGGAACAAGCCGATCACTATCACCTTCCACGCGCAGAAGCCCCTGCTCGCCCCACCTGTCGCCAGCGCTGTGAACGCGCTTGTAGCTACACCGCAGGAGCCGATCCGCGTCGTGCCGCTCAGGCAGGCGTGCGGACAATATGTCGATTGGTATACGACACGCAGACAGCTCGGTCTATAGCTGCTTACGGCAGCATGTATGCCTACCTCGCCGACCTGATCGCCGCCCACACCCGCGGCGACCCAGTCCCCCTGCTCAGCTTGTGCGAGCTTGAGCCCGCAACTCCGCAAGACGTTCGGCGTTTGTGCGGCGCCGTGTCAAACAACGTTTTTCACTCCTCCAAACTGTTCTTCGATCCAGCCAGGCCCAGGTGAGCGACGGCGCGCTCGATCGGGTCGCGCAGCAGCGCGACGATCCGGACCCGGGCGGTGCGACTGGTATGAGGCTACGCGCGCCGGCCGACGACGGTGATGAAGGCGGCGTGGGCCGAGTTGACCCGGCCGAGGCGGCGGGGCAGAGGGTAGTAGCCGGCGCCCAGAAGCTCGAGCGAAGTGAAGCGGTGCGCTCGGTGAAGGTCGACCAGGCCGCGCGCAGCGAACACTCGGCGGTGCTGCCACGTCACCGGGTCCGGAGCGCTGGATGGGTCACCGTTCACGCTGAGCCCCAGCGGGTTGCCGATCGGGCCTGCTGTTGAGACGTTGGTGAGCGAGAAGGGCTGCCACCCGAGCAGCAGAGCACCGACGTTGTGCCAGCTCGCGAGGTTCTCCGTGGAGGTCACCACCACGCCCCCTGGCCTCAGCACACGAAAGGCCTCCGCCAGGAACAGGTCCGTGTCGAAGAGGTGCTCGATCACCTGGTTGGACACGACCGCGTCAAACGTCCCATCCTCGAACGGGAGTCGCCCTCCCAGGTCGGCCGCAGCGACCGAGACGCCGCGCTCCCGCGCGAGGGTCGCGCGCGAGGAGACCACCTCGACGCCGTGGACGTCAAGCGCTCCCGCGGCCCGTGCCCACAGCATGGTGCGTGCACCGTCGTCGCAGCCGAGGTCGAGCAGAGACTCCAGCGATCCGCGCTGCGCCAGCGCACCCGCGATGTTCTCGTCGTTCTGTGCGATCGCACGCTCGAATGCGTGCTTGCCGGCGAGCCGGTAGCGGTCTGCAATCCCACTCATCGCCTCAAGTCTGCCGAAATCAGCGTCCGCGCGCTCACGCGGGCAGTGCTGTGCCACGCTCGCGGCGAAGACGAGCAGGACCGAGAGATCCGCGCAACAGGCGCACCGCAAACTCGCAGCTCTCCATGCCGCTCAGCCAGGGTCCGTCTGGTCGAGGGCCTGGTGCAGGGTCGTCAGGATGAACTCGCTCTTCGCGTCGGTGTAAGCCTCGCGGTCGTGCTCGTACCTCTGCGCCAGACCGCGCTTCAACGCCCCGTACTCCCGGGCGACATCGCGATGCTCGCGCAGGTGATCGCGAAACGCCAGCTCGTCGCGGAACCTCGGCGAGTCGCTCGGCACGAGGTGCAGATGGTGCGTGCGCCGGCTCGGATCGGGCTTGCAGAACCAGTGCATCTCACCACTGCGATACGGGGCATAGAGGTACCCCAGCCCGGCGAGCCGCTCAAAGCACGCGCGCGAGTCCTCCAGGTCGCGCACGCCTACGAGGATGTCGATGATCGGCTTTGACTGCAGGCCAGGCACGGACGTGCTGCCCACGTGGTGGATCCCGCCGACCGCCCAATCGCCGATCGCAGCGGCCAACGCCGCGCGCTCCTGCTCAAAGCGCGCGGGCCAATCGGGGTCGTAGGGCACGATCCGCAGCGGCTCGTCCCTCCAGGACATCGCCGTGTCCTCCAGGGCAGGGCCGACCTCCTCATCCTCGAGCATCCATAGAAAGTAGGCGATCCGCGATTCACGCGGCTCCGGCGATTCCCGAGGAGGGTGTACAGCGCATGCGATTGCGGCTGCTCTGGTGAGACCGCCATTTCGCTCGTGCGAACAGTATGCTTTACCGAACACCATCCCAGAGCGCACCAGGAGGAAGCACATGCCACGAACTCTCGTTGGATTTCGACTCGTCGCAGGCCCAGCCGCCATCGCCATGACGGCCTTCGCGCTCGGCTCGGTCGTGGTGGGCGCGTCCTCGGCATCCCCGCGACGGCCTGGACCCGCCTCCGTTTCCAGCGCCCCCACACCTGCCACGACCATCAACGCAGAGCTCGTCTCAAGGCTCCACGGCACGCGCCGGCCAGGAACGCTCGTGAGCTCGGCCGATCTCGGCCAGCGAGTGTTTGCAGACGCCTCGCACGGCTTTGCGCTCGCAGGGATCGGCGGCGAAGGGACCTACCCCGCCGCAAGCGTGAACCGGGGCAGGACTTGGCGGATCGACGGCCCGATCCTGCACATCAACGCCGCTCAGGCGCCGCTTGCCGTGAGCCACGTCGGGGCGGGCAATGCGCAGACGTACTTCGCTTGGGGTGCCCAGGTGGCCGACGCGACGAGCGACGGCGGCAAGCACTGGTGGAGGGCGCTCCTCGGAGAGGATGTACTCGCCGTCGTCAGCGAAGCCGGCCGGCTCATCGCCGTCGTGCAGAACCCCGAAAGCAGCGAAAGCGCAACGGCCGCAACCTACGTGTACGTGTCCACCGACGGTGGCCGAGTCTGGCGCTACAGCAACAGGATCGGCGGGATCTAGGGACAGCGGACGCCGGGGCCCTATCAGCGGATGTCGGGCCGCGCGGCGTGGCGGCGCCCCTCCAAGCAAGATGACGCGGCAATGGCGATCATCACCCTCCATCACTGGCGCGGATGCGCGCCACGGCCATCTGCGCGCCCAGCCCGCCTACGAAGGCGGGCTGCGCCTCGTCGCAGCCCAGCGAGGTCCCTCGCGCTGAGCCAAGAGCTCTGGGAGCCTGTCCAGGGACCTGATGATCTCGGCCCCGGCGTCGCGGAGCGCGCGCTCGTCGCTGTCTGCTGCGTAGCCGATTGCTCGCATCCCGGCGGCGATGGCAGCCGTGACTCCTGACGGGGTGTCCTCGATGACAGCGCAGGCCGACGACTGGACCTTCATCGCCGCAGCGGCGTGCCGGAAGATCGCGGGGTCGGGCTTGGGGCGTGGTACATCGTGGGCGGAGAACAGCGCGTCGGGTGGGAACAGATCGCGCAGGCCGGTCAGCCCGAGGGTCAGTCGTGTCTTTGCCAGCGCGCCCTGAGAAGCGACGCAGACCTTCAGCCCGGCGGCCTTGACTCGCTGCACCGCCTCAGCGGCGCCCGGAACTGGCCTGAGCGAGCGGTGGAACTCCTCGGCGCGCTCATGCTCGTATTCAGCGAGCCAGCCTGGCGGCAGTGGGCGGCCGAGCCTGGCCTGCGCTCGGCTGGGGATGTCGGTGAGCAGGAGCCCCTGGTAGTCACGGCGGGCCTCGGTGAGCGTGGTCGGCAGGCCCTCCCGGGTGAGCATCCTGGCGAGCACTTCGTTGGAGATCACCTCGGAGTCAACCAGTACGCCGTCACAGTCGAAGATCACGAGATCGTGCACCGCAGCCGGTCACTCTACAGCCCGCCTTGGCTGCACTTGAACGGATCTGCTCGTGGCGGCCGGGCGGATCGAGGCGGCGTCGGGCGCGGATTCCTCGTTGAGCTCGCTTTCCCATGCGAAAGCCCAGCAAGCGCCGCCTGCTCGCACCACGGCGGCGAGGGATAGCCGTCCAGTCGCCCGGCGGCCGGTCCTATAGGCTCGACACGTGCGCCAACGCGGTGACGTCAGACCTACGCTGGCGATCGCGTCGATGCTGTGCCTCGCGACGCTCGGCGGGGGTTGCGGCAGTTCGAGCGACATGGCTGCCCGCGTCCCATCGAGCACGCTCTCTGTGACCAGGTTCACGTCAACCGCCCCCGCTGACGGCGGCGCGCGGAGCGCGGCCACTCCGGCGGCCTCTGCGCTCGCAGCCCCGGCAGCCGTGACGGTCCCGCAGCCGCCGATCGCACAGAGCCCGATCCCGTTCGGGGCGAGGCGCAAGGCGGAGATGGTCCGCTATGCGCTGCGGCACTACGGCCTGGACACCTACCGCCTGATCGACCCGCACGTGATTGTCATCCACTTCACCGAGACGCCCGACTTCCAGTCCACCTTCAACACCTTCGCTCCCGATGTCCCCGACAGCGAGCTGCACGAGCTGCCCAACACCTGTGCGCACTTCGTAATCGACAGGGACGGCGCGATTCATCAGCTCGTGCCGCTGGGCATCATGTGCCGCCACACCGTCGGCCTGAACTGGACCGCCATCGGCGTCGAGCACGTGGGCTACAGCGACGCCGAAGTGCTCGCAGATCGCGCGCAGATGCGATCGAGCCTGCATCTTGTGCGTTGGCTGCGCTGCCGCTTTCACATCTCGCTCGCCGATGTCATCGGCCACAACGAGAGCCTCTCCAGCCCCTATCACCACGAGGACGTCCCCGCGCTGCGAACCCAGACGCACAGCGACTTCAATCACGCCGACATGCAGCGCTATCGAGCGCGCCTGCGGGCGGCGGGATCCTGCTGAGGGATATCAAACGATGAGGGCAGCTGACGGGGTCATCGCTTCAACCCTCGCTACGTCACATTGCGCTGCGTCCAGGCGACGATCTCCCGCGAGCCGTCGACGACGGTGCCGTCGTCGAGCACGAGCGTGGGCACCATGCGGTTGCCCGTGAGCCGCTCGACCTCGCGCCGGCCGCGCGTGCGGTTGAAGACGCCCGGCAGAACCCCGAGCCCGTAGGACTTCACGACCTCCGGCTCATATCCCGCGTCGCGCAGCGCGTGGTAGGCGTTGGCGCAGGGATGCCCGCCTGGTCGTGGCGTGGAGAAAGTGCCATAACAGACATAGAGCTTCATCGCACGATCATACGCCGCTGCGCGAACCGAAGAAGTTCCGGCCGACTCCAGCCCTTTGTCCGACGGTGCGCGAGCGAGCTTCGATCGCGTTTGATCCCACTACGAGAGTTCGATAGGTGCGAATCTAAGCGCCTTGCGCCGCGCGCCGAATCGAGCGCGCCAGCAGCCCCACCACAGCGGGCGGCATCACCCACCAGGCCGCCATCGCCGCATCGGCGAGCAGCGCTGTGAGGGCCAGGGCGAGGACCACTCCAAGGGCGCTCCGCCAGTCGTCGCCCACGACGAACTCCCACGTGCCCGCGAGGAGGCGCTTCAGGGGTCTCACGCGCTCACCCTCGTCTGGCCGGCTGCCGCCTGGGGCACACCGCGCAGGACCCGCACCATCGCCATCGCCGCCACGAAGACGCCAGGGACGATCGCCAGCAGCGCCGCGTCGCCGCCGGGCCAGCTCGCGCCCGCGCCCTCGGCGCCCCAGAACATCCCAAAGGAGCTCAGCATCACGCCCACCGCGAACTTCATCGCATTCTCCGGCACCCTCGCCAGCGGCGCTCTCGCCGCGGCGCCGGCTGCGACCACCAGGAGGACCGCCAGTGTCGCGGCCGCGGCGGCCAGTGGGACACGGTGCTGGTTGGCGCCGAAGGTGAGCACGATGAACGCCACCTCCAGGCCCTCCAGAAGCACCCCCTTGAAGGAGATCGCAAAGGCATAGCCATCGAAGCCGGAGTGCCTGGCGCCGGCCGCGCGCGCCGCCTCGATCTCCTCCTCATAGCTCTGCAGCTCGTCGTGCTTGGCCTTCACACCGGCCGCGCGCAGGATCGCCTTGCGCAGCCACTGCAGGCCGAAGATCAACAGCAGACCGCCGACCACCACCCTCAGCACGTCGATCGGCAGGGAGGTGAGGGCCGGGCCGAGCGCCACCACGATCGCCCCCAGCGCCAGCGTCGCCGCTCCCACGCCGCTCAGCGCCGATGACCAGCTGCGCGTGCTCCCAACCGCGAGCACGATCGTCAGCGCCTCCACCGCCTCCACGGCGCAGGCGAGGAAGACCGACAGGGCCAGCCCTATCTCCGCGCCGCTCATGCGCCGGCTACGCCGCGACGGTCTCCGCGGGGGTCGGCCCGGGCCGCGGCGCCACGCGCTTCACGGCGCGCACGCGCGTGCCATCGCGCGGGGAGAACGTCACGTTGCGCCGCGCCACCCGTTCGGGGTGCGAGCCGACCGCCTCCAGCACGCGCTCGCGCAGGACCGTCTCCAACACCACCCGCATCTCGAATTCCGCGAAGCTCGCGCCCAGGCAGCGGCGCACGCCGCCGCCGAACGGTATCCAGGCGTACGTCGCCGGCGGATCCTCCAGGAAGCGCTCGGGGCGAAACGCATAGGGCTCGGGATACACCTCGGGGTTGGTGTGCGTCAGCCAGATCGCCGGGGTCACGTCCGTGCCGGCCGGCAGGTGCAGATCGCCCGCCCGCAGGTCCACCGCCAGGCGCCGCCCCGCGAGCGGCACCACCGGGCGCAGGCGCAGCGACTCCGCGATGACGGCGCGCAGATACTCGCCCGCCTGTGCGCCGTTGTGAGGCGCGCCCGCCTGCCCCCCGTTGGAAGGGGCGCCCGCCCGGGCATCATCGCAGCCCTCGTCCACCTCGGCGCGCAGACGCGCCAGCGTCGCGGGGTTGCGCAGCAGCAGATCCAGCGTCCACGCCAGCGCCGTCGCGGTCGTCTCGTGGCCCGCCAAAAGCAGCGTGATCAGCTGATCGCGCAGCTCGCGATCGCTCATGCTGCCACCGTCATCCATGCGTGCGCTCAGGAGCAGCGAGAGGATGTCCTCGCGCTCGCCCAAGCCCGGGTCCAGGCGCCGCTCGGCGATCTCCGCCAGCAGCGTCTCGTCGATCTGCTCGATCAGCGTGCGCAGATCCGCCATTGGATCGCCACGCCCGAAGCGGCTCGACAGCAGCACGCGCAGCTGCAATCCCGTCGAGGCGCTCTGGCCCAGCAGTCCCGGCAGCAGCTCGCGCAGTCGCTGTGCGCGCACGGGATCGCTCACGCCGAACACCGCTCTGAGGATCACCTCCAGCGTGAGCGCCTGCATGCGCGGGTGCACCGCGAACGCCTCCCCCTGCGGCCAGCGCTCGATCTCGCGCGCGGCCACCTCGCGCACGATCCCCTCATAGGAGCGCATGCGCTCGCCGTGAAACGGGGGCAGCATCAGCTTGCGCCGCGCCAGGTGCTCCACGCCTTCCAGCAGCAGCACCGAGCTTGCGCCCATCACCGGCTCGAGCGCCACGCCACGCCCGGGCGGCAGACCGTGCCTGTGCTCGGTGTACAGCGCGCGAATGGCCTCCGGGTCGGACAGCATCACCGTGGGGCGCTTGAAGCTCAGGAAGCGCACGCTGAAGTTCGCCCCATAGCGGCGCCGGCAGGACTCCATGAACGAGATCGGCCGCGACAGCCACCACAGCGTCTGCGCCAGCGGCGGCTCCCGGGGGCCGGGGGGGAGGGCGCTCGTGCTCGCAGCTACGGTCACGTGCACAGCCTTGCACAAAACTGGCCAGGCAACCAAACCCCGGCGCCGGCGACCCCCAGATTCCCGGCGAAGGCGAACGGCGCTGCGCTCCAGGCCGCGCAAGCGGCACGCTCCCTCGTTGCGCCTCCGCGCCACAACACGGCGAAGCCTCTCCCTTCCCCCTGCCTCACGCCTCGGAGTACGCGGGTTCCGCGCCGCCCGCCTCGGCCTGCTCGCTCATGGCCGGCAGCGGGCCCTGGCGCAACACCACCACGGCCACGAGGATCGCCAGCAGCATCAGGCCGGCTCCGATCAGGAACGCCAGCTGATATCCGCCGGTGAGGGCCGCCGCGGTGGAGTCGCCGCCGTGGAGCAGGCTCTCCGAGCGGCTCGCCGAGAGGGTCGCCAGCACCGCCAGGCCCAGCGCGCCGCCCACCTGCGCCGCCGTGTTCACCAATCCGCTCGCCAGGCCTGCGTCCTCGCGCGTCGCGCCCGACATCGCCAGCGTCATCAGCGCCGGGAAGCTCCCGCCGATGCCCAGGCCCAGGAGGATCATCACCGGGAACACATCGATCAGGTAGCTCCCGTGCACGGGCACGCGCGCGAACAGCCCCAGGCCGATGGCGATCAGCGCGAGGCCGGGCAGCAGCGTCCGCTTGGGTCCAAACGTCATGATCAGACGTTCGCTGAAGCGCAGGCTGAGCACCCCCATCACGATCGTCGCCGGCAGAAACGCCAGGCCGATCTGCAGGGCGTCATAGCCCAGCACGCGCTGCAGATACAGCGCGCCCAGGAAGAACATCCCGAACATGCCCGCCACCATCAGCGCCTGCACCACATTTGCGCCCGCCACGTTGCGGGAGCGGAAGATCCTCAATGGCATCAGCGGGTTGGCGGCTCTCCCCTCGCGCACCACAAACGCCACCAGCAGCGCCACCGAGACGGCGCCCAGGCCGAGCGCCCCGCCCGAGCCCCAGCCGTGCTCCGCCGCAGGCTTGACGATCGTGTACACGCCCAACATGAGGCTGCTTGTGATCAGCGCCGCGCCCGGCACGTCCGCGCCCGCGCCCACGCCGATGCCCTCGTCGCGAGCGAGCAGCCTGAAGGCCAGGACGGCGGTCGCGATGCCGATCGGCACGTTCACGAAGAAGATCCAGTGCCAGTTGATCGACTGCGTCAGAACGCCCCCGGCCAGCAGTCCCACCGAGCCGCCCGCGCTGGCCACGAAGCCGTACACGCCGATCGCCCGCGCCTGCTCCCCCGGCTCTTCGAACATCGTCACGATCATGCCCAGGATCACCGCGGATGTCATCGCGCCGCCCACGCCCTGAATGAAGCGCGCCCCGACCAGCATCTCCTGGCTCTGCGCCAATCCGCACGCGAGCGACGCCAGCGTGAAGACGCCCAGGCCGATCATGAAGATGCTCTTGCGGCCGATCAGATCGCCGAGGCGTCCGGCCAGCAGCAGCAGACCGCCGAAGGCGATCAGGTATGCATTCACGACCCACGCCAGGCTCGACTGCGTGAAGCCCAGGTCGTTCTGGATCGAGGGCAATGCCACGTTCACGACAGTTGCGTCGAGGACGATCATCAGCATGCCCACGCAGAGCACGTACAGGGCGATCCAGCGGTTGCGCTCGCTCATGGGCTCCATCCTACGATGCTCCCGCAACGGCTCGCGCCGGGGCGATCTCACCCAACGGCTTCACCGGCCACAGCAGTACTTGAACTTCCTGCCCGATCCACAGGGGCATGGCTCGTTGCGCCCGACCCTTCCCTTGCCCGGGGGAGCGAGATCGGGCAGCCCGGCCCACGACATATCTGCGCTGTTGTAGTCAACCGGATCCTCGCGCATCCTGATGTGATCCGGAGACAGCCATACGTTGGCGGTCACGACCGTCGCTCCGTGGGCCAGCAGGACATCCACGACACCGAACAACACGCGCGGATTGCGCGATATGTGCTTCAGGCTCGGCAGCCCGAAGAAACCCCGATCCGCCGCCCTTTGCTCGATGATCTGGGTCATTCGCAGCGACAGGCGCTCCTCCATCGCATCGCGCACCTCGCGACCGTCGGAGGTGAGCGGCACACAGATGTCGGACTCCGGCAAGGGAGGCGGAGATACGGCTGGAGGCGTCCAGGACCTCTCTTGACCCGGAGCCATCGAGGCGAGCACGGCGAACGCCGCCGCCGCCGTCGGATAGTCCTCCAGGAGGTCCGCAAATGGATCGACCGAGACCACTCGCTCTTCCACGGGTGCGCGCGCGATGCGGTTGAGCGCGTGGGCGGCCGCTTGG
Source organism: uncultured Solirubrobacteraceae bacterium (assembly GCA_964582105.1). Taxonomy (GTDB): domain Bacteria; phylum Actinomycetota; class Thermoleophilia; order Solirubrobacterales; family Solirubrobacteraceae; genus Palsa-744. Next base: position 33,658 of record CAZOQI010000026.1, on the reverse strand, counting down.
GTGAGCAGCCGCCAGTCGCTCTGCTCTATGACGCCGGCAAGATGCAGATTCTCCAACTCGGAGTTGCGAACGCCGATGAGCGCCAGCGCGCGCGAGGTGACCGGCAGATCGAAGGGCTCGTGCCGGTTGGCGACCTCCAGGTAGGGCGCCATGAGCGGCCCGAGCAGCTCAGGATGATCCCATCGAGCGATAAGCGCGTGCAGACGGTTGCGCACATCTTGGAGCGGTCCTCTCAGCTGTTCCTTCGTCGCCCCCCAGGCTCCCAGCCAAACGGCGAGAACATCGTCGACGAAGGCATCTGCGACATCGCCCCGTGAGGATCCCGCGGCAAGCGCCGGCCATTCTCCCTCATAAGCCAGCATGAGCAGGTCGGCAAACCTCGTGTACCGGCTCATGCCGTCCGGGTCGGCCGTGGAGATCTGCTCTCGAACGCTTGCCACATCCAGCCGGCCCTCGTGAATCAGCGCATCGACGCGCTCGCGATCCCGCCGTGACCGGAACAGGCGAGACAGGTCGGCGACAACCACACCCTGCGGCCCATCCCCAGCCAGGCTGGAGAGCATGCGCTCGAACTTGGGCCGCCGGGAGTCCCTCTCGACACCTTCATCGGCATATGGCACATACTCCATGTTCGCGCTCAGCGTAGCGTCATGGCTCGGCGGCGACCTGTGAGCGTCAGCTCGTTCGGGCGGAGGTGGATGACAACCCAACAAGCGGACCGAAAGTGCTGAGCGAAAAAGCGGGAGCGACGGGGGTCAAACCCGCGACCTCCGGCGTGACAGGCCGGGGCGGGCTCATACGCCTACAGGGCCCGCATCGACTACACCTCCGCGAGGACTACGTCTTCTGCTCACGCCTCGGCCGCCGCCTCGATCCCTCAGTCGTCGGTCGGCTGGTCGATGATGCTCCCCGCCCAATCTACGGCTGACGCGGCCCAACGCAGTGCCTCGTCGCGGTCAAGAACGCTTGGACGGATTGTGCCGTAGCGGAGCTGAACGCCGTAGGGCGAGAGGTTGTCCACCTCGGCAAGCTCCTCCGGCACCTCGATGCTGTGCCCTTGGCAAAGCTCAAGCAGCCCATCAAGGTCGTGCGTGAACGGGAACTCGACCTCCCGAAACGCCAGCACCGCCTTCAACGACTTCTCAATCGCCTGTTGGGCGTGGAAGCCAAGAATGGCGTCGGTGATGCCATCGACTGACAGCAACGATCTCGCAGCCAGCTCGTCGTCGCGCGCGAGCCCAAGCAGCACCTGCGGAACATCGGCCTCGTCGGGCATCAGGCAGCCAGGGGGCGACCCTCGGACAGCGCGGCATGAATAAGGCTCCCACGCACATCGCCCCACTTGTCGGCATCGTCATCGCTCACCACGATGACGTCGGCGAACAGGCCAAGCCCTCGCAGAGCTCTCCGCAGCCTGACCGACTCCTTGGTCGGGTCATCCACCGACGGCTCCACCACCAAGAAGTCAAGATCGCTATGAGGGCCGGCGTCGCCTCGCGCGTGGGAGCCAAACAGGATCACATGCGCCTCGGGGGCAGCCTCAGACAGCCGCCGACCAGCCTCAGCTATCAGGGTCTCGTCGAACACGCGCCCACAGTAGCGCGGACTACGAGAAGGGAGCCTCTTCGAGGACGGCAACCAACTCGGCGACGCGCTTGTACTCGCCCTGCGCAATCAGATCGATCGGCTTCTCCTCGTCCAGCGCCGGCACGGGCTTGCGCAGCCACACCGCGATGTAGGAAGGCTCCATCACCCGCGCCAAGCGTTCCACCAGCGCCGACAGCTCGATCAGCCGCTCCGCCCTCTCGCCCGTGGGAGAGCGCGTGTGTGCCAGCCACGCCCGCGCCGTACTGCGAGCCACGCCTGTCGCCCGTGCGATGTCGGCGTCGGTCAGCCGCGCGATCTCGTGGAGGTAGACCGCCTCGCGGATCAGTGGTTGCGGTGCAATGGCGGGAGATGACACCCCGCCAATGTAGCGCGATTGCAGCAGATCTGTAGCAAGAGTTGCCTATCAGTCGGTCCTCTTGTGCCACCAACTCGCCCCGACCGCCTCCGCTCACGAGCCGGCCATCGATCTGCCCCGCACGGCCGCCTCGACCTCATCTCGTAGGAACACCCACCGACGGCCGAGCTTGTGCCCCGGCAGCAGCCCACGCCGTGCGTATTCGAGCACTGTCGAGATCGGAAGGTGCAGCAGGTCGGCGACAGCGCGACCGTCGAGAACGTCCTCCCGCGTGAGCGGCCGGCGCGGTGATCGGTGAGCAGAAGTCGTCATAGGCGAGGACGCGATCGAACGGTCATGTGGGGTTACTGACCGCGAACCTGGGAAACCCGGCAACGACTTTAGGTTCGCGGGACGGCCCATCGTCCGATGCTCTGCCGCATGGTCGCCGAGCCCGCCTAAGACCCCAGAATGCCTTGCGTCGGCCACCGCTTCCCCTATCCTGAAGGCATGGATCGGCCACGCGAGATCGAGCTTGTCTTTGCCCCCCAGGACGAGGGCGGCTACCACGTCTATGCGCCTGACCTGCCCGGCCTGCACACCCAGGGGGACACCCTGGACGAGGCGACCGCCAACGCACAGGAGGCACTGGAGCTTTACGTCGAGGGGTTGCGTGAAGACGGCCGCTCGCTCGACACGGGCGTGATCCGTCGCAGGTTCCCGGTCCCCGCGTGAGCGACGGGCTCCCGGTCCTCTCAGGCCAGCGCCTCGTGAAGGCCCTCGAACGGGCGGGGGTGGCAGGTCACGCGCCAACGCGGCAGCCATGTCCGGCTGAAGCATCCCGACCGCCGAGCGTCCCTCACGGTGCCGCTTCATCGAGAACTCAAGCGCGGCACCCTCTCGGGCATCCTCAGCGACGCCGGACTCGACACCGACCAGCTGCGCCGGCTCCTCTGACCCAAGCTCCAAGCCCCAGCCTGCCGGCTCCCGCAACCTGACAACCGAACAGCACAAGGCGACACACGGCTCCTATGTCAAGCGAAGCCCGCAAATTGCGCTGAGGCGCATCTGCGGTTGTCCCGGGTGTAGAGTCGCTTTTATGGAGGGCAACGGAACTGCAGCGCGTGACCATGCCGCGTGGGTTGAGGAGGGCGCGGAATTGGGGCGTAAGATGAGAATGCAGGAGGAAGACGTCCTCGGGATGCTCTCGATGGAACCGTCGCGGGCCGCCGATGCGATGGTTACGCTGTTCGAGGAAGCCCTTGACCGGATCGAGCACCCTCTGCCGATCGAGGATGGGCTGATGCCCGTTGAAGTCGCGCAGCTACGAGAGGAACAGGCAGTGGCTCGCGCTCGATTTTGGAGGCGCTGCGACGAACTCGCCAGAATGATCGCCGGGCATCCGGCTCGCCCCAGATCCGGCCGGAAGTAGCTTCTCGACGCGGACAGCGCTGCGTGGTGTCGCTCCTATGTCGAGCAATTCATGGGTTCGGGGCGTGTTTCGGGCGGCAAGGGGGTGTGTTGTGGTGGTTGCTGGTGGCTGCATGAGTAGGCGGTGGAAGTGGCGTGCGAGCTGGCGTTTGAGGCATCTGAGGGCCTCCATGCGGCTCTTGCCCTCGGCTTCTTTTCGTTCTAGGTAGGCCTTGGTGGCGGGGTCCCATCGGCCGCGTGTGATCGCGATGACGTGCAGTGCGCGGTTGATGCGCCTGTTGCCGCCGCGGTGGAGGCGATGCCGGCTAGTTTTGCCCGAGGAGGCGGGGACTGGTGCGACGCCGGCCATCCTGGCGAAGTGCGCGTCGGTGGGGAACCGCTCGGCGCCCGCGGTCTGGCCGATCAGGATCGCGGCGGTGATCGTGCTGCGGCCGAGCTCTGCGAGCAGCTGGGGGCGGTGTGCGGTGATGAGGGCGTGCAGTTCGCGCTTGAGCTGGCGGCTGTGGCGGGAGAGGTCGCGGATCGCTTTGACTTGCTCCTTGGCGATCCTGACGCGCGCGCTGGGCTCCATCTTGCGCAGGCGTCGTGCAACGCGGTCGAGCTGGCCGGGGAAGTCCATCTTGCGTGGCGGGATGCTGGCCTCCAGTGCTGGGTCGAGGATCACGAGGTTCCAGCGCAGCCGGTTGGTGAGGCGGTTGATCTCCGCGACCTGGTCTTCGCGGTGATCGCAGTGCAGCCGGATCTCCATTGCGTTCTCGTCCAGATGGGCGCTGGGGAACTTCTCAACCCCCTCCTTGAGCACGGCGCGGGCTACCGCGCGGGCGTCGATCTGGTCGGACTTGCCGGCCTGGCGCTCTCCACGGCGTGACTCGCCCATCAGCCTTGGTGTGACCCTGACGACGCGCTCACCGGCGGTCACGAGGCAGCGCTCGAGATGGTGCGAGACGTGCCGGCAGTCCTCCAACGCCCACACGACCTCGGGGTCGATCTCGTGCGCCCAGCGCAGCGCTTGACGATGCCCTGTGTCATCGGCGGTGATCTCTCGTTCGCCGCGGACCTGTCCGGTGCCGGCGTCCACGGCCGCAAGGGCGTGGGTGTTCTTGTGGGTATCCGCTCCAATCACGATCATACGGTTGTCCTTTCAATCGACTGGGATTCGCTTGGGTGGACCTCCGGCGGACAGTTCTGAGTGGGGGCGGTTGCCACGCTCCTATCAAGTCACGCCGGTGATCCCGGACGGCGGTGGGCGACACAACGGCCGAGGTCAGACCGAAGCCGACAAACAGACCACGAGTCAGCCCACCGCCGATCCGGACAAAACCCAGCCGATCAGACGACAGCACCAGACCCCAGCAAACCCAGCCCTCAGCAAGCTGAGAACAACGGCAACCGAGCGCAAGCGACGCCAACCAACCGTCCGGCGCCGCAAAGGCTCGCACTCACACACACACACAGACCAGATGCACCTCAGTGCCAGAGCTGCCTCAAGGCCGCCCACGAGCGGCTCACGAGCCTGCCATCCGCACCCCGCACCGACTCCCCGCGGAGACCCCAACCTCCGGCCTGCAAGCCGGCTCCCCCACCAACCCCTTACAAAACAAGGCCCGATGTGGTACTCGCAAACGGTACTCTCCACAGAAACTGAGTACCAAACGAGTACAACCCGGCAAAGAAAAAGCCCCGATTTCCAGGGCTTCCCTTCTACGGGAGCGACGGGACTCGAACCCGCGACCTCCGGCGTGACAGGCCGGCGCTCTAACCAGCTGAGCTACGCCCCCGCGTGAAGCAAGGCGGGAGGAAAGCCTAGCCGCTCCACGCGCCTCACCCGGAGAGTATGCCAGGGTCAAAGGGCCGAAGATCGCCCGGCGCTCAAGCTGCACCCCGTGCGCTGCCGATCCCCTTCACCAAGGTCCCCCCCCAACGCCGCCTCCCCCAACCCCAAGGCTGGCCAGCCAGCCAGTGAGACGTGTAGGCTTACGAAAAGGATGCCCATCGCCAGCCCACCTCCATTGCGCACGATGAGCCCCTGGCTGACGGTGGTGAAGGACCTTCAGGCCGAGCGCGCGGCGGAGGTGCCTTTCCCGCCGGGGGACATCGGCTTCAGCATGGCCCGCACCAAGCGCTTCGCCGAGGACCCCCTGCCGCTGCTGCTGGAGGCCTACGAAAAGTACGGTCCGGTGTTCACGCTGCGCCTGTTTCACGGGCGGGTGGTGTTCATGCTGGGCCCCGAGGCCAACCACTACATGACTGTCAGCCACGCAGCCAACTTCGAGTGGCGCGAAGGCCACTTCCGCGAACTGCTCTCGCTGCTGGGCGATGGCCTGCTGACGACCGATGGCGACTACCACCGCCGCTCGCGGCAGGCGATGCTGCCGGCCTTCCACCGCGAGCGTATCGCGGGCACGATCGACACCATGATCGGCGAGACCGACAGAGCCATGCGCGAGCTGGCGCCGGGGACCAGCCGGGACCTGTATGCCTGGACCAGAAGGCTGGCGCTGCGCATCGCCATGAAGGCCCTCTTCGGGTTGGACCCCGATGGCGAGGAGGCGCGCAGGATCGACGCGGCGGCGCTGTTCGAGACCGCTCTGGGCTTCTACGCGACGGACTTCAGGCTGCGTCTGCTGCGCGGGCCCGGCACCCCGTGGCATCGCCAGCAGCGCGCTGCGAAGCTGCTCAACCGCGTCATCTACGCAGAGATCAGCCGCCGCCGGCGCACGGGCGAGCGGGGGATGGACGTCCTCAGCCTGCTCCTCGATGCCGGCGACGAGGAGGGCAATACGCTCAGCGACACCCAGATCCGCGACGAGGTCATGACGCTGATGTTCGCGGGCCACGACACGACGACCTCCACGGTGGCCTTCATGTTCTACGAGCTCCATCACCACCCCGAGATCCGCGCGCGCATGCAGCGCGAGCAGGACGAGATGCTCGCCGGCAGAGCCCCCACGGCGGAGCAGCTCATGAGCGGGGAGCTCACGGAGCTGGAGATGGTGCTGGAGGAGACCCTGCGCAAGTACCCCCCCGCATGGATCGGCCCCAGACGCAGCGTGAAGGCCTTCGAGTTCCACGATCACACTGTGCCGGGGGACGCCTTCGTGAACTACTGCTCGTGGGCGAGCCATCACCTGCCGGAGGTCTTCCCCCAGCCCTTCGCCTTTCGCCCCGAGCGCTTCGCGCCGCAGGCCAAGGCGAGGCTGCCCAAGGGCGCCTATGTGCCCTTCGGGGGCGGCTCGCGAACGTGCATAGGCATGCGCTTCGGCCAGCTGGAGGTGCGCACGATCGCAACCATGCTTCTGCGCCACTGCACATTGGAGCTGCCGGAGGACTTCACCCTGAGGGTACGCCAGATGCCCACCATCAGCCCCAAGGATGGACTGCCGATGCGCGTAGCGGAGCGCACAACCGCGGGAGGCGACCACGCCGCGGCCGCCTCCGCGGCCGCCTGAATACGCGCCGCGCCAGGGGCCCAGGCGAGCCTAAGCGAGCGTGGCGCGCAGATCGAGCGCCCAGCCCGCGGAGCCGCCCGGAAGGGGCCTCAGACTGAACGAGCGCACGCTCAGGTGGGGATCGGAGAAGAGGGTGATGCGCGTGAGGCCGCCCAGCGAAAGCCCCCGCGGTTCGGCCACGAGCTTGCCTTCCTGCGGCGCCACGATGGCCGCCACGGAGGCGCGCACGCCGAACAGTTCCCCGCCGACAGTCACTTCCAGCTGCCCATTCCGACCGCCGCCCAGCCCCTGCACCTGCACGCCCGCGGGCAGCGCGGCGCCGAGGTCGGCCCTGGTGATCGTGCCCAGCACGCGCACGCCGGGACCGCGCTTGGTCATGTGCACTTCGCTCAAGCGCAGCGAGCCGATCTGGAGGCTCGAGGAGAAATCGTCGAGCGAATCGACGCCGCGAGCGCTCCAGAGCAGATCCGAAGCCTGCATCTGGCTCAAGCGCAGCGAAGCGGTGCGCATGGTTGCGCTTCCCGCCTGACCCCACAGGAGCTCAAGCGCGGGAAAGGCGTGAATGCTCGCGCTGAGCACCTTTCCGTAGCGCCCCACGCGCTGGCGCATCACGTGCGCGCCCAACGCAGGGAGGAGCAGCTGCGAGGCCGCCAAGAGCACCACGAGGATGCCCCCGACCCACAGCCCGACCCTTACACCCCTGCCTCGCGTTCGCGGCATTCGACCCCCAGCATCGCACGCGCCAGTCCTCCTGGGTGGCGGTCATGGAGCGCGCTTGGCGCGCGCATTGCGCCACGCTAGGCTGAGAGGCCCCCAGGGGGCGCGTAGCTCAGCTGGCCAGAGCACCTCGTTTACACCGAGGAAGTCGCCCGTTCGAGTCGGGCCGCGCCCATCGTGGCAGATATCCACTCACGTTCCCTCTGAGCGGCAGCAGCCGGCGGATTGCCACAGCGCGGCCATCCCCCCCTCCCAACAAAAACCACCCATGAATAGAACCCACGACACTGCCGTGCGCATCGCCGTGGTGGGCAGCGGGCCCGCCGGCTTCTACGCGGCCGGGCATCTGCTCAAGGAAGGCGAGGAGGGGCATGTGGAGGTGGATATGCTTGAGCGCCTACCCACGCCCCACGGCCTCGTGCGCTCGGGCGTGGCTCCGGATCATCCCAAGATCAAGACCGTCACGAGGGTGTATGAGAAGACCGCTCTGCATCCGCGCTTTCGCTTCTTCGGCAATGTCGAGCTGGGGCGGGATGTGAGCGTGGAGGAGCTGCGCGAGCACTACCACGCGATCGTCTACGCGGTGGGGGCCGCCGCCGATCGGCCATTGGGTATACCCGGGGAGAGTCTGCGCGGCAGCTGGGCGGCGACGGACTTCGTCGGCTGGTACAACGGCCATCCCGACCATCGCGATGTCGAGCTCGATCTGAAGTGTGAGCGCGCGGTGGTGATCGGCAATGGCAACGTGGCCCTCGACGTCGCCCGCATGCTCACGCTGGATCACGACGAGCTCGCCGCTACCGACATCGCCGATCACGCATTGGAGGCGCTGCGCGAGAGCGAGCTGCGGGAGGTGATCGTCGTGGGCCGCAGGGGCCCCGCGCAGGCCGCCTTCACCAACCCCGAGCTGTTGGAGCTGGGGGAGATGCGGGGGGTGGATGTGATCGTCCACAGCGAGGAGCTCGAGCGGGCGCTGGCGGTGGCAGACCCCAACATGGATCCCACGCGCGAGCGCAACGTGAAGGCGCTGCGGGAGTACGCCCGGCGGAGCGGCGCCCGCGAAGACGATGCCCCTGCGGAGAATGCCCCCGGTGGGGGCGCCAACGCAGAGGGAACCGCCGCGGGAGAGACCCCCGAGGGGAGCGCCGGCGGGGGAGAGACCTCCGAGGGGAAAGCCACCGGGGGAGGCGATGCCACCCCGGACGAAGATGCCCCGCGGCGGCGCATCGTGCTGCGCTTTCTGCTCTCCCCCGTGGAGATCCTCGGCGAGGAGGACGATGAGGATGAACCCCCGCGGGTGGCCGCCGTGCGCCTGGCGCACAATGAGCTGCTCGCCGACGCCGAGGGGAGACTGCGCGCCGTTGCCACCGGCGAGCACGAGACGATCGACGCGAAGCTCGTGCTGCGGGCGGTTGGCTACCGCGGGAGGGCGCTCCCGGGCGTGCCCTTCGACGAGCGCAATGGCGTGATCCTCAACCAGCATGGCCGCGTGCGCGACGAGCACGGCCGCGTGCGCCGCGGCGAATACGCCGTGGGCTGGATCAAGCGCGGCCCCACGGGGGTGATCGGCACGAACAAGAAGGACGCCCAGGAGACCGTCAACGCGCTGCTCGAGGACCTCGCCCAGGGCAACGCGCTGCTCAGCCCTCCCCGCCCCGATCCGAAGGCCATCGAGGAGCTGCTGCGCGCGCGCCGGCCCCAGCTCGTCACCTACGAGGGCTGGCTTGAGATCGACCGCCACGAGCGCACGCGCGGCGAGCCGCAGGGGAGACCACGGGTGAAGCTCACAAGGATCGAGGAGATGCTTCTGGTGGCCTCTGAGCAGCGGCCCGTGGCCTCCTGAGCGAGGGGTTCCCTCGCCGGCCCATATCTGCCAGACTGGTGCCCCTCGCGCGCGCCGTTAGCTCATCGGGTAGAGCACCGGACTTTTAATCCGGCGGGCAGGGTTCGAGTCCCTGACGGCGCATTTTCGCCGATCGATCGCTCCTGATTCAAGCCCCGGGAGCTTCGCTGGCGGGGCGAACCCCCCACATCGGCCTGTAGGGTACGGCGGGTGGGCATCGCTCCGCCGCCGGCCGAAATCCCCCAAGCTGGAACGATTAGAACTTTTCGGTACGGACGTCGTGGCGGCGTCTCGCGGGATCTGTGGCTGCTCTTGGGCAGCCTGCTTGTGTTCGTCGCCTTCACCGTCTGGTGGCTGACGCAGGACGACAGGGTCCAGGAATGGGATAACGGCCTGCACACGCTGCTTGCTTTTGGTATTCACGACCAGATCTCCAGCGGAGACCTGACGGGCTGGTTTACCGAATTCAATACCTACCCGCCGCTGGTGCACCTGCTCGGCGCCGCCGCGGTGTTCATGGCCGGCAAGAGCCCCATGGCGCCGATCATCGCCTCCAATGTCGTGTTCGTGCCGCTGCTCGCCTTCAGTTGCTATGGCGCCGGACGGCTGGCCTACGGGCCACGCGCCGGACTTCTGGCGGGGCTGTTCGCGCTCGGCACGCCCATCTTCGTTTCGCAGGTGCACGTGTTCATGATCGATCCGCCCGAGGCAGCGATGGTGGCTGCGAGCGTGTGGGCGATCCTCGCCTCCAGGCGCTTTGCACGCATCGGCGTCGCCGCGCTCGCCGGCCTTTTGGTAGGGCTGGCGTTGATGACGAAGGAGACGAGCGTCATCTTCCTTGCAGGCCTCGTGGCGGTCGCGATCCTGCGCGGTGGCTGGCGCAATTGGCGCGGCCTGCTCGTATTCCTCGTAATAGCCGCCGCGATCTCACTGCCTTGGTACGTCTATCACGTAGCCCAACTCAACGGGCTCGTTGAAGGCCAGGGAGGAACGGGGGCGGCTCCCACGGCCGAATCAGCTCCGCCGTTGCTGTCGCGCGCGAGCTTGCTCTGGTACCTCTGGGCCGCGCTCAACGTTCAGCTGCTCACGCCGCTGGTGCTCTTCCTGTTCGCCGGGATCGGACTGACGATCCGCAATTGCCTGCAGCGCTGGACGCCTGAGAATCTGGGCCCTGAGCTTTTGGGTGGAGCCTTTGTCTCCTGGCTGGGGATCACGCTCATCAGGCACAAAGACATGCGCTTCACGCTGCCGGCCCTGATCTATATAGCCGTTCTCGCAACGGGCTGGATCGTACTCGCGCGGCCGCGCCTGCGCGCCGGCGCCACGGCTGTGCTGGTGGTGATCCTGGCTGTCAACTTCCTCGGCGTCTCGATCGGCATCGGCGATGCCGTGCGCATCGCCCTGCCCGCTGCCCACGCCGGCAACGGCGGCCCGCCCACGCGGCAGTTCACGCTCTATTCGCCGGCGGGCTACATACGCGGCGGACCCGAGCACGACGGCGACATCCTCGCGCTCATGCGAGAACTGAAGCGCGCCGGCATAAGGACGATCACCTTTGACGCCGGCAGCACCGACGTCCCCGACTTCACCACCTACGGTTTACAGGTACGCGCCATCCAGGCTGGTCTGACGCCAACCGCCGTATACAACCTGAGCGCGCTCGGCCCGCGTGACGCCTTCATGCTGCGCCGCATCCTCCAGCCGGGAGACCCACCGCCGTGCCAGCGCCTGAACGATGGAAGCGGCGTGTATATCGAGCTCGGCGATCCGGTCAAGCCGTTTGAGACATACACCTTCATCTGCCCGGCGCGCCACCCCGCGATCTATCGGCGCACCGCTCCGCTGTCGCTGGAAGCGCAGATCCAGCTGCACCCTGAAATCACCGGCGCCGCTCGCGCGATGCTGCTGAACGTCCTGCTCATGCTGCACCGCCGCGGTGTACGGGCAATGGAGCTCGATCGCGCCTCCGCGGACATGCTCTTCTTCCAACCCGTCGGGCTGGAACGCTTGGCGGAGCTTGCCCAGCTGCCCGTCCCTCCCGCACTTGCGCCGCAGCGGCTCACGCCAAGCGATGCATACCTGCTGCGCAGGCCAGTCACACGCGGAACATCGCCGCCCTGCGGGCGCTTCCCCGACGGCACCGGCCTCTACGTCGTGCTGGGCAATCCCATGCTGGCGCACCCGCGATACGACTGTCCACTCCATTGAGCGTAACAGCGGTGTAGACGGAGATCAGCGACCTCCACCCGGCTTGGCGTTTGCGGCATAGTGGCAATGTCAATGACGCAGGCAATCGACCGCACGGAGGGCCGGCGCCTGTTCGGGGCCGATCCGGCTCTCTACCACGCCGCCCGTCCTGAGTACCCCGAGCAGGTGTATGCGCTGCTCGCCGATCGCTGCGGCCTTACGGCCGGCATGCGTGTGTTCGAGGTCGGGCCGGGTCCGGGGCAGGTGACGATGCGGCTCCTGCGCGCCGGAGCGCGCATGGTGACGGTAGAGCCCGATGGGGCGGATCGCCGAGCGCTTATTCGGTGGGCACGTCGAGCGAGCGTTCGTAACTGCGCTCTATACAAGCCGGAGAACCTGAAGCACGCGCACGGTGGCCAGGGCCAATGAGCTGCTGCGCGAGGAGATCGCCGCGTCGTCAGGGAAGCCCGACCGCCCGGCGGTCATCGCGAAAAGGCCGGCGGTCCTCGCGGAGGCGTAAGACCGATAGCCTGCGCAGGCAGGCAAACCGGAGGAGCAGACGCATGAGCCGCAGGCCCGCAGCACCCTTCGACGTCAATGGCCGCACCGTATTCGTCACCGGCGCAGCCCGCGGCATCGGCGCCGCCACCGCCGAGCGCCTGCACGCCAAGGGTGCCAACGTGGCGCTGGTGGGGCTGGAGCCCGAGCGCCTCCAGGAGCTGGCCGCCCGCCTGGGCGAGGACCGCGCGGCCTGGTTTGAGGCCGATGTGACCGATTACGAGGCCCTGGAGCGCGCGGTGAGCGCCACGGTGGAGCGCTTCGGCGCCCTGGACGTGGCCATCGCAAACGCCGGCATCGCCTACGTGGGCGCTCTGGCGACCGCGCCCGTGGAGCACGTCGAGCGCACGCTCGCGGTGAACCTGCTCGGCGTGTGGCGCACCGATAGGGCCGTCATCGGACACATCGTCCAGCGGCGCGGCTACCTCCTGAACATCTCCTCCCTCGCCGCCGTGACGCACGCGCCGCTGATGGGCCCCTACACCGCCAGCAAGGCGGGCGTGGAGGCATTGAGCGACGCGCTGCGCCAGGAGACGCTGCTCAGCGGCGCGCGCGTGGGCTGCGCCTACTTCGGCTTCATCGACACCGATCTGGTGCGCGCCAGCCTTGCCCAGGCCCCGTCCCGGGCGATGATGGGCCGCGCTCCCGGATTCCTGCGCAACCCGATTCCGCTGTCCCGCGCGGTGGATGCGATCGAGCGTGGCATCGAACGGCGCTCCGCGCGCGTGTGGGCGCCCCGCTGGGTGGGCGCCACGCTGGCGCTGCGCGGCCTTTTGCAGCCGCTGACCGAACGCCAGACCGCCTCCGACACGCAGGGTCTGGCCGAGGGCCTGCGCCTGGCCGACCCCGCCAGCGGCGAGCTCGGCGCGGAAGACCCGCTGCTGGGCGTCGCCGCGAGGGTCCTCTGAGGGCCGAGCGCCGGCGCGAAGCTCACTCCGCCTGCGAGAACTCCAGGATGGCCACCAGCAGCATGGCCAGACCCAGCAGCGCCACCACGCCGGCCTCGAGCAGGCCGGGCACGTGCCAACCCCACCAGGTCACGCCGGGATCCAGCGCGCGGCGCGCGAAGGGCGAGATGTCCAGGTGCGCGAAGACCGCCCGGCGCATCGGGTCGACCGCATAGGTGAGCGGATCGAGGCGGTTGAGGATCGCCAGCCACTGCGGCAGGTTGGCGACCGGAAAGAGCGCGCCGGAGAGGAAGAACATCGGCAGGATGACCATCTGCGTGAGCGCCATGAAGGACTGCATCTGGTTCATGCGCGCAGCGGCCATCACGCCGAAGGCCGTGATGGCGAAGGCCAGCAGCAGCTGCAGCGCGAAGATCTCGAGCATCAGCGAGGGGATGTAGGGGACCCCCACAAGCCCCGCGATGGAGATCACGATGAGGCCCTCGAAGGCGGCCACGGTGGCGCCCCCCAGGCACTTTCCCAGCACCAGCGAGGAGCGCCGCACGGGCGCCACCATCATCTCGCGCAGGAAGCCGAACTCGCGGTCCCACACGATCGAGGCGGCGGAGAACATGGCGATGAACATCACCGCCATGCACAGCACCCCCGGGTAGACGAAGGTCCTGAAGTTGACCCCATGGGTGCCGGCCGAGGCGATCCGCGAGAGGCCCGTGCCGAGCACGAACAGAAACAGGAAGGGCTGCACCAGCGCGGTGACCAGGCGCAGCCGATCGCGGCTGAAGCGGATCAGCTCGCGCTGCCAGACGATCTTGATCGCCCGCAGCTCGCTGCGCAGGCTGCGCGCGGGCACGCGTACGCGGGCGACGGAGGCGGCGGCGTCGGTGGTGGCGGCGGCGCTGGGGCCGGCGGGAGCAGAGCCGCCGACGGTGGGCCTGGAGGTGGCGGCCATCAGCGACCCATCATTCTCGCCACGTTGCGCAGGTGGTCGTTGTTGGGGCTGCTCTCGGCGTCGCGAATGGTGGAGCCGGTGTAGGACATGAAGACATCGTCCAACGAGGGCCGCGAGACGCTCACGGACTTGATCGGGAGGTGGGCGGGATCCCATTCATCGAACAGGCGCGGCACGAACTCCTCGCCCAGTGGCACCCCGAAGGTGACCAGTTCCTCGGACATCTTGGCCTCGATCCCGAAGCGCTCGCGCAGCGTAAGGATCGCCGCGGGATCGTCGTCGGTGTGGATCTGCACGCGGTCCTGCCCCACGCTCTCCTTGAGCGCCTCCGGAGTGTCGAGCACGATGATGCGCCCCTGATCCATGATCGCGATGCGCTCGCAGTACTCCGCCTCCTCCATGTAGTGGGTGGTGAGAAAGATCGTGATGTCCTCGGCATCCCCGAGCTGTGCGATGTAGCTCCAGATCGAGCTGCGCGTCTGCGGGTCCAGGCCGATGGTGGGCTCGTCCAGGAAGAGCACCCGCGGCGAGTGCAGGAGCCCGCGTGCGATCTCAAGCCGGCGCTTCATGCCCCCCGAAAAGGTGTTCACAAGGCTCTTGCGCCGCTCCCACAGCCCCACCATCTCCATCACCTGGCGCATGCGCGGGCGCACGTGCTCGCGCGGCATCCCATAGAGCTCGGCGTGCAGGCGCAGGTTCTGCTCAGCACTGAGGTAGCCATCGAGAGTGGTGTCCTGGAAGACAAGGCCGATGTTGCGCCGCACCTCATCGCGTTCGCGCACCACGTCGTGGCCGGCGACGGCAGCCGAGCCGCCGCTGGGCTTCACCAGCGTGCAGAGCATGTTGATGGTGGTCGACTTGCCCGCCCCATTGGGACCGAGGAAGCCGAAGGTTTCGCCCGTGGCGACCTCGAAGTCGATGCCCCGCACGGCCTCCAAGTCGCCGAAGCGCTTGTGCAGGCCGTTGACCGATATCGCGGGAGGGAGGCCGTCGGGGGGAGGGCGGCCATCGGCGGGAGGAAGGCCATCGGCGAGAGGGCGGCGACCGTCGGGGCGGCGGTTGGAGGGGTCAGTGGCGGAAGTGTCGAACACCTGTTGTCACCATAGCGGCGCCCGCTGCGTCAGTGGCCGCCACGACCTCCTCGTCGCGCACGCTGCCCCCCGGCTGCACGATCGCCGCTACGCCCGCCGCCAGCGCCAGCTCGGGGCCGTCGGCGAAGGGGAAGAAGGCATCGGAGGCCAGCGCCGCCCCCGCGAGCAGCCCCGGCTGCGCGGCCTGCGCCTTCTCGATCGCGATCCTCACCGCGTCCACGCGGCTCATCTGCCCCGCGCCGATCCCGATCGTGGCGCCCGCGCGCGCGATCACGATCGCGTTGGAGCGCACGTGCCGGCAGACGCGCCAGGCGAACAGCAGGTCCTGCCACTGCTCCTCGCTGGGCGCCGCGGCACTCAGCACCCGCATCTGCTCACGCCCCTCGCTGACGACATCGCGCGTCTGCACGAGCTGCCCGCCGATGACGGGCTTGCCTTCGACCTCGTGGCTGGGCGGCGGCCACTCGGGCAGCTCCAGCAGGCGCACGTTCTTCTTCTTGCCCAGCAGCGCCAGCGCGTCCTCGTCGAAGCCGGGGGCGAGCAGCACCTCGATGAACTGCTCCGAGAGCGCCGTTGCGCACGCCGCGTCCACGCGCCGGTTGAGCGCGATGACACCGCCGTAGGCGCTCATGGGGTCGCAGGCCAAGGCGCGCGTGTAGGCGTCCAGGACGCTCGCGCCCGTGGCGCAGCCGCAGGGATTGTTGTGCTTGACGATTGCGCACGCCGGCGTCGGGAGGTCCTCCACCAGCTCGCGCGCCGAAGAGAGGTCGAGGAGGTTGTTGAAGGACAGCTCCTTGCCGTGCAGCTGGTTGACGCCGTCGAGCAGATGCGTGGCGGCGCCCACCTGCGCGTAGAAGGCGCCGCGCTGATGGGGGTTCTCGCCGTAGCGCAGATCCATCACCTTCTCGTAGGCATCGCGCCAGTGCGGCGGAAAGCCCTCGTGGGTGCGCAGCGAGAACCACGTCGAGATCGCGGCGTCGTAGCGCGCCGTGGTGGCGAAGGCGCTCGCCGCGAGGTGCTCGCGCGTGGCTACAGAGAGGTGCCCGGAGGACTCCCGCAGCTCACCCAGCACGCGCTCGTAGTCGCCTGGGTCGACGAGCACCGCGGCGAAGAGGTGGTTCTTGGCGGCCGCCCGGATCATCGTCGGCCCGCCGATGTCGATGTTCTCGATGATGTCCTCCACCGAGGCGTCCCCGCGCGCGAGCGTCGCCTCGAAGGGATACAGGTTCACGCACACCAGATCGACGGGCTCGATCCCCTGCTCGGCGGCCGCGCGCAGGTGCTCCACATCGTCGCGCCGCGCGAGAAGCCCCGCATACAGCCGCGGGTGCAGCGTCTTCACGCGCCCATCCATGATCTCGGGAAAGCCCGTGAAGGACTCGATCGAGCGCACCGCGACGCCGGCGCCCGTCAGCTCCCGCGCGGTGCCCCCGGTGGAGACGATCTCCACCCCCAGCTCCTGAAGGCCCCGCGCGAAGTCCACGATCCCCGCCTTGTCCGAGACCGAGAGCAGCGCGCGCCGGATGCGCACCTGGCCGGGCTCAGCGCGCTCGATCCCCGATTGCGTGCTCAAGCTCAAACGGGGACTAGACGTCGCTGCGAAGCGATCTCCCGCACGACACTGGACAGCAGTGCATGCTCCAGCGGTCGCAGGGCCTTCAGGACTTCACTCGGGTCGGTGGCGCCTGGGAGCTCGATCGAATCCTGCGCGATCACTGGACCGGTATCCATTCCGGCGTCGACATGGTGCACGGTGACGCCGAAGATCTCGCGCCCGTGCGCAAGCGCCTGCTCGATTGCCCTCAGACCGGGGAAGTCGGGAAGCAGCGAGGGATGGATGTTGATCACGGCTTCCGGGAAGCGCTCGAGAAAGGACTCGGTGAGCAGCTCCATGAACCCCGCGAGCACGATCAACTGTGCACCCCGATCTGACAGCCAGTCCGCCATTGCTTCATCGCGTATACGACGATGCGCGTAGTGGGAGCTTGAGAAGACGGCCACTGGCACCCCGCGCCTGACCGCCCGCCGCAAGGCGGGAGCATCCGGAACACTGCAGGCGACGGCCACTATCTGGGCCTCGCGCCCGTGCACCGTATCGAGCAGCGCCTGCAGGTTCGTGCCCTCGCCGGAGACAAGCACAGCGACTGGAAGAAGCGTTTTGCGGTGGTCGCTGTGGGCTGGCATGCGAGTCACAGAACGATAACCGAGGTATCGGCGTAGGGCCCCTCCTCCAGGGAGTACTTCCCACCCGCCTCGCCGGTGCCGTCGAGCGGGTACTGGCCGCTGAAGCAGGCGTCGCAGTGCGTGGCGCGCGTGGCGCCGACTGCCTCGTAGACGCCCTCCAGAGACAGATAGTGCAGCGAGTCGCAGCCCAGCTCGGCGGCGACCTCCTCGGTGGTGCGCCCGTGCGCGATCATCTCCTCGCGCGTGGACATGTCGATGCCGTAGTGGCAGGGGTGCTTGATGGGCGGGGCGGAGATGCGCAGGTGGACCTCGGCAGCGCCGGCGTCGCGGAGCATCTGCACGATCTGGCGGGTGGTGTTGCCGCGCACGATCGAGTCGTCGACCACGATCAGGCGCTTGCCCGCGACGATCTCGGGCAGCGGGTTGAACTTCATGCGCAATCCGTGCTTGCGCAGCTCCTGGCCGGGCTGGATGAAGGTGCGCGCGACGTAGCGGTTCTTGACGAAGCCGTCGTCCTGGGGGAGGCCGGCGGCGCGGGCCAGACCGCGGGCGGCGGGGTTGCCGGAGTCGGGCACCGCGATGACCAGATCGGCCTCGACGGGCGCCTCGCGCCAGAGGATCTCGCCCATGCGCCCGCGCGCGACCTGCAGGACCTGGCCGTGCATGCGCGAGTCGGGCCGGGCGAAGTAGATGTACTCGAAGACGCAGAAGGCGCGGCGCTCGTCGGGGGCCACCATGCGGCTCTGCGCGCCGTCCTCGCCGAGCGTGAGGACCTCCCCGGGCTGGACGTCGCGCAGGTGCGCGGCGCCGATGATGTCCAGCGCGCAGGACTCGCTGGCGACGCAGTGGCGAGCAGTGCCCCCGGGCTCGGCGGGCTCCAGCACCCCCAGCGCCAGGGGCCGCAGGCCGTGGGGGTCGCGGAAGGCCACCACGCGGTCCTTCGTGAGGACGACGATCGAGAAGGCCCCGCGCAGGCGGGGCAGGACGTCGGCGATGGCGTCCTCGATGCGCTCGGCGGGATGGGTGGCGAGCAGCGCGGCGATGATCTCCGAGTCCGAGGTGGAGCTGAAGGTGACGCCCCGCTCCAAGAGCTCGTCGTGCAGCTCCACGGCGTTGATGAGGTTGCCGTTGTGCGCGAGCGCGAGCTCGCGCGAGGTGCCGTTGCGCCCCGCGCTGCGCTGCACGGGCTGGGAGTTCTCCCAGGCGTTGGAGCCGGTGGTGGAGTAGCGCACGTGCCCGATCGCCAGGTCCCCCGCAAGCGTGCGCAGGTCGTTGTCGCTTGAGAAGACCTGGTTGACGAGCCCCAGCTCGCGGCGCGTGATGATGTGCCCGCCGCGTTCGGCGGAGGCGATGCCGGCGGACTCCTGCCCGCGGTGCTGCAGCGCGTAGAGGGCGAAGTAGGAGAGGCGGGCGACGTCGTGGCCGGGCGCGTATACGCCAAAGACGCCGCACTCGTCGCGCGGTCCATCGCGATCCTCTGCGCGCCGGGGCACAGGCCTCACCCCCACAAGCTAGCAGCCGGAGTCATGAGAACAGACTGGCGAGGGCGGCATGGGCGCCGGCGAGCTCGCCGAGCGAGACCTCCACGGTCTCCCCGCCGATGGCGATGCGCAGCGAGTCCCCGCCGACGCTCCCCAGCACGCGCACGCGGGTGCGCCGGCCCAGCGAGCCCACGCCGTTGGGCGTGCCGCTGACCAGAAAGCCGCCGGGAGCCTCGCCGAAGAGGACCGCGAATGGATCGGGTTTGGGATCGGCATCGGAATCGCCGCCTCCGGCCGGGCCCACATCCAGATCCGGGCCCAGGCTCAGGCCCTCCAACTTCACGTCCGCCCCCAGCCCCCCCGCGAGGCAGCACTCGGCGAGCGCCACGGCGAGTCCTCCCTCGGCGATGTCGTGGGCGCTGGAGAGCGCCCCCACGCGCACGGCGCCGCGAACGGCGAACTGCGCGGCGTGCACCGCGCCGATGTCGATGTCTCCCAGCCGTCCCGGCAGCTGCTGACCGCGCAGCTTGGCCAGCTCGCTCGCGGGCAGCGACGGCGCGAAGGGACCGACGAGCGCGATCGTGTCTGCATCCCGCGCGAACCCGAGGCGCCCGGCGCGCGAGGCATCGGGCAGGCGCCCGACCATGCCGATGACGGGCGTGGGGTAGATGGGACCCGCGGGGCCCTCGTTGTAGAGGGAGACGTTGCCGCCGACGATGGGCGCACCCAGCGCGCGGCAGGCGTCCCCGAGCCCCCTCACGGATTCGAGCAGCTGCCAGGCGATGTGCGGCTTCTCGGGGTTGGCGAAGTTGAGGTTGTTGGTGGCGCCCAGCGGCTCCGCCCCCACGCAGGCCAGATTGCAGGCGCACTCGAGCACCGCCGCGACGGTCCCCCGATACGGATCGGCCGCCACGCGCCGCCCGTTGCAGTCGATCGATACGGCCAGCGCGGACCCATCGGGGAGCGCCAGCACGGCCGCGTCGGCCTGCTCGGGCCGGCGCACGGTGCGCGACTGCACGATCGAGTCGTAGTGCTCGAAGAGGGGCCGGCGCGAGGCGAGATTGGGCGAGGCCAGGAGCGCCAAAAGGGCCTGCGCCAACCCGGCGCCCTGCGCGAGCACGGGCGCGGGCGCGGGGTAGATCGGCACCGCGGGCGGCGAAGGCGCGAGGTCATACAGCGGGCAGTCGTCCACGAGCGCGCGCACGGGCATGTCCCCGAGCAGAAGCTCCCCCATGAACACCCTCACCCGCTGCGAGTCGCTGACGGCGCCGATGGCGGAGCCGTTGACCTCCCACTTCTCGCACAGCCCAAGCACGTCCTGCAGATCCCCGGGCGCGACGACGCAGAGCATGCGCTCCTGGGACTCCGAGACCATGATCTCAAACGGCTCAAGGCCCGGCTCGCGCAGGGGCACGCGCGAGAGGTCGATGTCAAGCCCAACCCCCCCCTTGGAGGCCATCTCGGCCGCCGAAGACGTCAGACCCGCGGCCCCGAGGTCCTGCAGGGACACGAGCAGCCCCCGCTCCAGCAGCTCCAGTGAGCACTCCATGAGCTTCTTCTCCTCGAAGGGATCGCCGACCTGCACGGTGGGCCGCTTGTCATCCCCCTCCAAAAGCTCGGCGGAGGCGAGCACGGAGGCCCCCCCGATGCCGTCCCGCCCGGTGCGGGCGCCGAAGAGCACGAGCACATTGCCCGGCCCGGCGGCGGCCGAGCGCACGAGACGCTCGCGCGGCGCGAGCCCGAGCGCCATGGCGTTGACAAGGCAGTTGTGCTCGTAGGGCCCCTCGAAGTAGACCTCCCCCCCGACGGTGGGCACGCCGATGGAGTTGCCGTAGTGCGCGATCCCGGACACGGCCCCATCGAGCAGATAAAGGGAACGGCTTTTGGATGGGCTCCGCTGACGCTCCGCCGTGATGGCCGCGTTGGGTCCACCTTCCTGTGCCCGCGGATCCGCCTGCCCCGCGTCGCCGATCTCGCCGAAACGCAGCGAGTCGAGCACGGCGATCGGCCGGGCCCCGATGGCGAAGATGTCCCGCAGGATGCCCCCGACGCCCGTGGCGGCCCCCTGAAAGGGCTCGACGGCGGAGGGGTGATTGTGCGACTCGACCTTGAAGGCGCAGACGAGCCCGCCCCCCACATCGACCGCCCCCGCGTTCTCCCCCGGCCCCATGACCACGTGCGGCCCCTCCGTGGGAAGCGTGCGCAGGAGCTTGCGGGAGTGCTTGTAGGCGCAGTGCTCGCTCCAGAGCAGCGAGTACATGGCCAACTCGAGGAGGTTGGGCGCCCCTCCCTGCTTCTCGCAGACGAGCGCGTACTCCGCGCGCGTGAGCCCCAGCGCGAGCGCGTCCTCGACGGTGGGCGTGTATTCAGGCACAGGCGTCCCAGGCACAGGCGTCCTCCTCGCTGGTGGGCGTGCGCTCAGACACGCGCGCCCTCGATCGCCAGGCGCATGGACTCGAAGATGCACAGCCCGTCCGTGGACCCGGTGAGCGGATCGACGGCGTGCTCGGGGTGGGGCATCAGCCCGAAGACGTTGCCCTGAGCGTTGCGCACCCCGGCGATGTCGCGCAGCGACCCGTTGAAGTTCTCCGTCGGCGCGTAGCGCAAGAGGACCTGGCCATCGGCCTCCAAACGGTCGAGCGTGGGATCGTCGGCGTAGTAGCGCCCCCAGGAGTGCTTGGCCGGGATGCTCAGGGTTCGAGGCCCGCCCACCCCCCCCGTGGCGGGCGGCGGACAGGCGCGCGTGAACGGCGTGTCCCCCTGCACGACCTCCAACCGGACCTGCCGGAAGGTGAAGCGCCGGTTGGCATTGGGCAGCAGAGCGCCGGGCAGAAGATGCGCCTCGCAGAGCACCTGAAAGCCATTGCAGATCCCCAGCACCAGCCCGCCCTCGCGGGCGAACTCGACGACGGCCTCCATGACGGGCGCGAAGCGCGCGATGGCCCCCGCGCGGAGGTAGTCCCCATAGGAGAACCCCCCCGGCACGATCACCGCGTCGACCCCCCTCAGATCCCGCTCCCCGTGCCAGAGCAGCTCCGCCTCCCCCACCCGCCGCGCCGCGTGCAGCGCATCGACCTCGTCGCAGGACCCCGGGAACTGGAGGACGCCGAACCTCACCTCAGTGGCCGGGGTCCAGCAGCTGAACCTCGTAGTCCTCGATGAGGGGATTGGCGAGGAGCTTCTCGCACATCGACTCCAGCTCGTCCGGATCCACCACGTCCAGCTCCACGAGCCGCCCGATGTGAACGTGGGAGGCGCCCGCGAAGCCGAGCGCGGGGAGGGCGCGCTGCACGGCCTCGCCCTGCGGGTCGAGGATGCCGGCCTTGGGGCGGATGAGCACGCGCGCGCGCATCAGGCCGCAGTGCGCTCCAGCCACGCCTGAAACGGCTCGCCGGCGATCAATTCATACGCCTCGATGTACCTCACGCGCGTGCCCGCGACCACATCCTCGGGGATCGGGGGAGCCGGAGGCTTCTTGTCCCAACCGCTGCCCGCGGCCCAGTCGCGCACGTACTGCTTGTCAAAGCTCGGCTGTGGTCTGCCAGGCCCGTATCCATCGACGGGCCAGTAGCGCGAAGAGTCGGGCGTCAGCACCTCGTCGCCCACGACCAGCTCGCCGTTCTCGTCCAGCCCGAGCTCGAACTTGGTGTCGGCCAGAATCACGCCGCGTGTGCGTGCGTGTTCGACGGCGAACGAGTACAACGCAATCGACACCTCGCGCACGCGCTCCATCAGCCCCCGATCGCCCACCAGCTCGGCGGCGCGCTCGAAGTCGATCGCCTCGTCGTGGCCGACATCGGCCTTGGTCGTGGGCGTGAAGATCGGCTGCGGCAGCCGCTCGGACTCGCGCAGCCCAGCAGGAAGCTCGATGCCCGAGACCGAACCCGTTGCCTGATAGTCCTTCCAGCCCGAGCCGGTGATGTAGCCGCGCACGACGCACTCGACGGGGAGCATCTCCAGGCGCGCCACCGCCAGCCCCCGCCCGCGGGCCTCCTCGGGTACACCCTCGGTCGCCGATATCAGATGGTTGGCGACGATGTGCGAGGTCATCTGGAACCAGAACACCGACAGGCCCGTGAGCACCTTGCCCTTGTCGGGGATGGGCGTCGGGTGAACCACATCGTACGTCGAGATCCGATCGCTGGCGACCATCAGCAGGCGGTCTCCCAAGCCGTACATCTCGCGCACCTTGCCGCTGGCGATGAGGGGCAGGTCGGCGAGGGCGCTCACGCGGCGCGATGCTACCAGCGCGTCAGGCGATCTCGTCCAGGCGCGCGACGATCTCCGCGGCGTGGCGGGTGTAGTGCCCGTAGTCGAAGATCGCGTCGAGGTCGAGCTTGGCGCTGTCCGGATCGCCGGCCAGCAGCTCGCGCAGATGCGTGCGCGTATCCCATGCCTGCTGCGCGACGCGCTGCACCCCGTAATAAGCGTCGTCGCGGCTCATGCCCGACTCCACCAGCGCCAGCAGAAGGCGCTGGGAGAAGAGCGCGCCGTGGGTCAGCTCGAGGTTCTCGCGCATGCGCTGTGCGTCCACGGTCATGCCCTGCACGAGCGCGATCGCGCGGTGCTGGAGGTAGTCGATCAGGATCGTTGAGTCGGGCAGGATCACGCGCTCCACGGAGGAGTGCGAGATGTCGCGCTCGTGCCACAGCGCCACGTCCTCCAGCGCCGCCTGGGCGTTGCCGCGCAGCACCCGCGCGAGGCCAGCGATCTGCTCGCTCTTGATGGGGTTGCGCTTGTGGGGCATCGCGCTCGAGCCCTTCTGGCCGGCGCGGAAGGGCTCCTGCACCTCGCCCACCTCCGTGCGCGCCAGGTGGCGCACCTCGGTCGCCAAACGCTCCAGGCCCGCGCCGGCGAGCGCGATCGCCCCCAGCAGCTCGGCGTGGCGGTCGCGCGCGACGACCTGCGTTGACACCGGCTCGCGCTCGAGACCCAGCCGCCCCAGCACGCGCGCCTCGAACTCCGGGGAGGTGGCGGCGTAGGTGCCGACCGCCCCGGACACGGCCCCCACCGCGGCCTGCGCGAAGGCGCGCTCCAAGCGCTGCGCGTTGCGGTGCGCCTCGAAGGCGAAGCCCGCGAGCTTGACCCCGAAGGTGGTGGGCTCGGCGTGCACGCCGTGGGTGCGCCCCACGCACAGCGTGTCCACGTGCTCGCGCGCGCGGGCCACGAGCGCCGCGAGGAGCTCGAAGGCGCCCGGCACCACCACCTCGCCCACAGCGCGCAGCTGCAATGCCAGCGCGGTGTCGAGCACGTCCGAGGAGGTCAACCCGAAGTGCACCCAGCGCCCCGCCTCCCCGGCGGACTGCGCGAGCACGTCCACGAACGCAGCCATGTCGTGGTCGGTCCTCTGCTCGCGCTCGTCGACGTCCTGGACCGTGAAGGTGGCCGCGCGGATCGCATCGAGCTCCGCCGCGGTGGGCCCCTTGCCCTCGCCGAGCAGCGGCCCCAGCTCCTCGCAGGCGGCCACCTCGACCCGGCGCCAGCGCTCCATGCGCGCCTCGTCGCTCCACAGCCGGCCGAGCTCGGGACGTGTATAGCGCACTATCACCTCTTGATTATTGCGGTGACCCGCGGCCGGGCGCTCGCTCGTGCCCAGCCGGATGGTGAGGCGCGACGTGTGCCGGCGCTCGCGGGGACAGTGTCACCCGCGGCAGAGACGGCTACGCCTCGAGGATGCGCGCGGCGAGGATCGCGGCGTTGCGCGGGTTGTCAAGCCCCACGCACGCCACCGGCACACCCGGGGGCATCTGCACGATCGAGAGGATCGCGTCCAGGCCGCCCGCCGCGCTGAGGCGGCTGGAGAGCGGCACGCCGATCACGGGCAGATCCGTGTGCGCCGCGACGGCCCCGGGCAGCGCCGCGGAGATGCCCGCCCCGGCGATGATCACGCGCAGCCCGCGCATCTTGGCGTTCTTGGCGTATTCGGCCACCATGTCGGGCTCGCGGTGGGCGGACATCACGCGCAGCTCGTGCATGATGCCGCGATCCTGGAGCTCCATCGCGGCCTTTTCCATCATCTCCATGTCGCTCTTGGAGCCCATCACGATGCCCACCAGCGGCGCGTCCACGTCGATCTCCGAGAGGGGCGACTCGACCTCGGTCAGGGGGGTGGATATGGGGGAGACGTCACCCACTTGGTTTCCTTGGCCGGCTCCTGGGCACCTCCCGCCCCGTGCCAACACAGGCGGCAGAGCCGATCCTGCCATCTCCATGAAACATTATCTACCCGTGGGTTCCTAGTTGTACTGTGCTCCGAATAGACTCCATGTGACTGATACGTGCATCGATCACATCCGCCCGTCCGATGTCGGCGCGATGCCTGACAGGATTCCCGTTCTCTACTTCGGACGCTGCGCGCTCTGCGATTGCCTCAGCCTGCTCCAGTGTGTCGCCCAACCCTACGAAGGCCCCAGACCGAGATGAGGTAAGGTAGATGTCCTTACCCTCATCCTTCTGCTTACACGCCGCCCAGTACCACTTGAGATCGAGCGCATAGCGATCAATCTCGGGCACATCGATCTGTTCGCCATCCGGGGTCTTATTGGGATAATTACGGGGCACTATGTACTTGCAAACGGTGGCTTTACGCTCGAAGGAGCAAGGGACATCTGCGAGCTCTCCGCGTACGGCAGCCGAGCAGATATCTACAAAATCCCCCCGCAGGATCGGCAGGACATTCATAGCCTCAGGATCACCGAAACGGCAGTTGTACTCGATCAGACGCACGCCGTCGCGTGTAGCCATGAACCCACCATAAAGGACACCTCGATATGGCTCGCCCGTCTCACTGGCAAGTGCGTGAATCACTTGCTCATTGATCCTCTTTGCCTTGACCACATCGTCCCGCTCAAGGAAAGGCAGTGAGAAGTCAGGGCACGAATATGAGCCCATTCCACCTGTATTCGGTCCTCTATCGCCCTCGTAGGCTCGCTTGTGGTCCTGGACAAGTGGGCAATGAATTACGGTGGTGCCATCGGTAATGGTCTGTAGGCTGAACTCCTCGCCCTCAAGCCGCTCCTCAATTTGCACTTGGCCATCGCTGATTATGACTCCCTGGGCATATTCAAGGGCACTCTCGATGGAATCGAAATGATCGCCGAAGACACGCACTCCCTTGCCTGCGGTCAGGCCGTCTGGCTTTACGACGAAGGGGCAGAGATCCTCCATGTACTGCCGCAAGCCCTTCACTGAGTCAAAGATACGATACTCGGGGTTTCCCGGAATCCCGTACCGGACAAGAAGCTGTCGCGCCCAGGCCTTGCTCGACTCAATGCGAGCCAGTTTCTTGCTAGGCCCAAATGCAGGAACGCCCAGCGAGGTGAGCGCATCCACGCACCCCTCCTCTAGCGGCTCCTCCGGTCCGACAATGACAAGATCGGGTCGGATATCCCGAACGTAATCTACGAGTCGATCGACATCCCTCAACGAATCCACGATGGACACGCGGCCTTCGCACTTATCGACAAGCCCCGGGTTCCGCATCTCCATCAGCGCGTAGAGTTCAGGCGGCTGCGAGCCGGCCAGACAGGCTGCGGCGATCGCGTCGGTCCGCGCATCCTTGCCCGTCACGAGAACGCGCTTCTTCGCACGACGCATGGTCATGCTAGGCCGTCGATCCGGAGGATATGTGGCTGCGCTCAGCCAAGACGAGACGCATGTAGGTGCCCGCCGATGCTGAGATGTCGTGATATGTCTGCATCAGATCGCCCATCGTCGTGCTTCCGTACTGCTTGCAGGTGGCTCCGCTGGGGAGGGCACCTTGCTTTCCAGCTTAGAATCATACGTTCTGCGGCACGCGAAGCGCCTGATAGCCGGCAAAGACCTTTGCGGATGCTCAGCTGCCGCGAAGCAGCCATCGTCTCGATGAATCGAGCGTCGGCACGGACTCGCTGGTCCGGCGACGCCTCTTCGACCAGAACAGCACTAGCGACCAGCCTGTCCGTCCAGATATGCCGGTGGTGCCCACGGATGCCACAATGCTTCCGGGCGCATCGGACGGAACCTCATCTCGGCCGTTTCTGACCGCACAGGTCACCGCTACAGCGAGGCGATGAAGTCGTCCACGGGGATCGCCGCAAGCGTCTCGTAGCTCACGGTTCCCCTCGACCCCAGCTCCAGCGACACCCGCGCCATCGTCTGCTCGTCGGGGGCCTCCACGATGTTGATGAAGTCGAAGCGCCCCAGCGTCGCCCACTGCGCCTTCACGGTCGCCCCCAGCTGTTCCACCTCCTTGTTCACCTCGCGGATCCGCTGCGGGTTGTTCTTCACGGTCTGCACGCCGTCCGGGGTCAGGTTGGCGAGCATTATGTAGGTCGGCATTGGAAGCCTCCTCGGGTCGGATGATGTGCCCTGTCGAAACAGATTAGACCTCCAGGCCGCCAACCCGGCCCCCGCCCATCCCCTGCACGCGATAGGCCGAGCCTACGCAGCCAGGCCAACCCTGTCACGGACGTCCCGGAGCGCTGTCCGCGAGGTGGGGCTCGACCCAGACCCGGTAGCGCCCGATGAAGTCGCGCGCCGCATCGTGCACGAGCTCGGCCGCGCGATGCACGTCCCCGGCCGAGACCTGAAGGTAGCCGTGCTCGATCGTCGCTCGCGCGACCTGGGCGCGGATCAGCCGCCGGCAGAGGGTGCCGTCGATCACGTTGGTCTCGCGCAGCGCCTCGAAGGCCCGCGCCGCCGATCCCCCCACCTCCTTCGAGGGCGGCGGCAGTTGCGCCAACTTCACGCCGGCATCCGCGAGCTCGGCGATGAAGTTCTGCACACGTCCCACGGCGCGCTCGAGCGCCTGCACGCGGTTGTATGCCTCCATGTCCTCGGTCGTGTCGAAGGCCGCCTTGAACTCCTTCAGGTCGAAGTCGCCCCCGAACGCCGCCATCGCGCTCTCAAGCGCCGCGTACTGGCGCGGAAACTGCTCCAGATGCCCCACGATGTCCCGCCGCCAGCGCCTGCTCTCCGCCTTGCGCGCCACGCCCAGAACCCTCAGGCGCCGATCAACTCGTCGATGCCGGCCAGGGCCGCCCGCGTGCGCCGGGCATCCTGCCGACGGCCACGCCTGCCCAGCTCCGCCTCACGCCGGCGCAGCCGCTGTCGAACCCCCTCGCGATCGACCAGCACCCGCCCATGGGCGAGCACGTCGGCGAGGAAGGAAGGCTCGCCTTCGGCGTCTTGGAGCCGCACGACATCGACTCGCCGCCCCGTGACGGCCGACAGCTTGGCATTGAGGTCCGCCACCCGCTCCAGACTCCCGTCGCGCAGATCGACCAGCACATCGATGTCGCTTACCACCGTATCCGTGCCGGCTGCCGTAGAGCCGAACAGGAGAGCGAAACGAGCGTTGTGCTCTGTTCGCAGCGCACCGCGCAGCGTCCCCAGCAGACTCCACGAACGCCGCACATACCGGCGCTCGGCCAGCGATAACTCCAGTCTCCGCGGCGAGTGCCGCGTCCCCCGCAGCGTCCCCTCGTCCACCGCCCGCCGCAGCGTCCGCTCGTTCACACCCACCTCCTCGGCCAGCAGCCCCAGAGTCGTCATATGTCCAATCTAGCGCAGCATGTGTCCGTTATGGGCTGGCCACGATGGCAGGGTCCGGCCGGCTCCTGGTCACACGCCCGCCGCGGCCTCGCGCTCCGCGGCCTTCAGCACCAGCTCGCCGTTCTGGGCGTCGACGGTGACGCTGTCCCCCTCGCGCAGCTCGCCCTGCAGCAGCGCGAGCGCCAGGCGGTCGGTGAGCTGCTTCTGGATCACGCGGCGCAGCGGGCGGGCGCCGTAGGCAGGGTCGTAGCCGAGGTTGCCGATCAGGGTGCGCGCGTCGTCGCCGAGGGCGAGCACCACGCCGCGCTGCGCCACGCGCTCGCTCACGTGGGCGACCTGGAGGTCCACTATCTCGGAGATCTGCTCGCGCGTGAGGGCGTGGAAGCGCACGATGTCATCGAGGCGGTTGATGAACTCGGGCTTGAAGTGGGTCAGCAGTTCGCCCCGCAGCTGCGTCTCGTCGGCGCTTTCGCTCACGGGGATGTTGGAGGTCATGATCAGCACCGTGTTCTTGAAGTCCACCGTGCGGCCCTGCCCGTCTGTGAGGCGGCCGTCGTCCATCACCTGCAGCAGCGTGTTGAACACGTCGGGGTGGGCCTTCTCGATCTCGTCCATCAGCACCACGCTGTAGGGGCGCCGGCGCACGGCCTCCGTCAGCTGGCCTCCCTCCTCGTAGCCCACATACCCCGGCGGTGCGCCGAGCAGGCGCGAGACCGTGTGCTTCTCCATGTACTCGCTCATGTCGATGCGCACCATCGCGTCCTGGCTGTCGAACATGAACTCGGCCAGGGCGCGCGCCAGCTCGGTCTTGCCCACGCCCGTGGGGCCGAGGAAGAGGAAGGTGCCGATCGGGCGCCCGGGATCCTGCAATCCCGCGCGGCTGCGGCGCAGCGCGGCGGCGACCGCCTCGATTGCCTCATCCTGGCCGACGACGCGCTCGTGCAGGCGCTCCTCCATGTGGATCAGCTTCTCCACCTCGCCCTCCAGCAGGCGGCTCACAGGGATGCCCGTCCAGCGGGCCACCACCTCGGCCACGTCATCGGCGTCCACCTCCTCCTTGAGGAAAACCGGCTTTGCGGGGGCCGCGCCGTCCGAGGCCGCCGCGCCGTCCACGCTCCGCGCGTCGCCGGCCCCCTGAGCGCCAACCTCGCCCTCGGGTCCGCCCTGCGCGTCAGCGGAGCCGCTACGCGGCCCATCCTGGCCGCCCTCCAAGGCGGCCAACTCCTTTTCAATGCCCGGTATCTCCCCATAGCGCAACTCCGCGGCTCGCTGCAAATCGGCGCTGCGCTCGGCTTTTTCGGCCTCCACGCGGGCCTCCTCGAGGCGCACCTTCAGATCGCGCACGCCCTGGATCGCCCGCTTCTCTTTCTGCCACTGCGCCTTCATCTCCGCGCTGCGCGCCTTGAGCTCGCTCAGCTCCTGCTCGATCGCCTCGCGGCGCTTCGCGCTGGCCTCGTCCTTCTCCTTGCGCAGGGAGGTCAGCTCGATCTCCAGCTGCATCGTGCGGCGGTCCACCTCGTCGATCTCCTGCGGCAGCGAGTCGATCTCGATGCGCAGCTTGCTCGCGGCCTCGTCGATCAGGTCGATCGCCTTGTCGGGCAGGAAGCGGTCGGCGATGTAGCGGTGGCTGAGGGTCGCCGCCGCTATCAGCGCGCCATCCTGGATGCGCACGCCGTGGTGCACCTCGTAGCGCTCCTTCAGGCCGCGCAGGATCGCGATCGTGTCCGCCACGCTCGGCTCGCCCACCATCACCGGCTGAAAGCGCCGCTCCAGGGCCGCATCCTTCTCGATGTACCTTCGGTACTCGTCGAGCGTCGTCGCGCCCACGCAGCGCAGTTCCCCGCGCGCGAGCATCGGCTTGAGCAGGTTCGCCGCGTCCACGGCCCCGGGCGCGGCGCCGGCGCCCACGATCGTGTGCAGCTCATCCAGGAACAGGATCACCGTGCCCTTCGCCTCGCTCACCTCCTTGAGCACGCCCTTCAGGCGCTCCTCGAACTCGCCCCGATACATCGCGCCCGCGATCAGCGCGCCCATGTCCAGCGCGATCACGCGGCGCTCGCGCAGGGAGTCGGGGATGTCGCCGCTGACGATGCGCTGCGCCAAGCCCTCCACGATCGCCGTCTTGCCCACGCCCGGCTCGCCGATCAGCACCGGGTTGTTCTTCGTGCGCCGCGAGAGCACCTGGATCACGCGGCGGATCTCTTCGTCGCGCCCGATCACGGGGTCCAGCGTGCCCTGCTCGGCGAGCTGTGACAAATCGCGCCCGAAGCGCTCAAGGGGGCTCTGCTCCTGCTCGGGCTGCTGCTGCTGGGACTGGGGCTGGGAGGCGCCGGCCTGCGATCCGTTGGGGGCCATACGGCTCAGCTCCTTCTCTGGCGGGGCGCTGGGAACGGGGAGCGCGCGTCCACGGCGCGCACCAGCTCGGTGCCGGCTCCGCCTCCGTAGGGCACCAGCTCGGCGCGGAAGCCGCGGCGGACCTCCTCCAGGCGCTCGGCCAGCTCGACCTGCGCGCGCACCGACGCCACCTCCAGCTCCTCGATGCGGCCCTGCAGCGACTCGATCTGCTCCTCCAGCTCGAGCACGCGCTCGACCCCGGCCAGGTTCAGGCCCAGCTGTGCGGTCATGCCCTGGATGTGCCTCAGGCGCTCCACGTCTTCCTGGGAGTACAGCCTCGTGCCCTTCGCCGATCGCTGCGGTTCGATCAAGCCCCTCGCCTCGTACACGCGCAGGGTCTGGGGGTGCATCTCCGCCAGCTCCGCCGCCACAGAGATCATGAACACCCCCCGGTTGCTCGCCACGCGCACATGTGCCACCTGGCGCAGAGGACCGGCGTCCCGGCCGCTCTCGCGGGGCATCACGAACCGCCCTTCGCGCCGGCGGTGGAATTTGTGCCATCACTGGTGGCACTTTTTGCGCCGGCCCCCGTCGAGGGCTCCTCGAACAACCGCGCGCGGGGGTTGCCGTTCATCGCCTTCGACAGCGCCTCGACCGCCTTCTCCTGCTCGCCGCTGAGCTCCTTGGGCACGTCGATCGTGAAGCGGTAGTGGATGTCTCCGCGCGCGGGCGGTGATCCTTTGGCCGCGCTCCCGGGCTTGGGGGGGCCCTCGCCGCGCAGGCGCGCAACCGTGCCGTGCGCCGTGCCGGGCTTGACGCGCAATGTCTTCGTCCCGCTCAGGGTGGGCACCTGCACCTCCGCTCCGCGCAAGGCCTCGGGGATCGTCAGGGGCACCTCGACCTCGAGGTGCTCACCCTTGCGCTTGAAGATCGGCGAGGGATCCACGTGGGTAATTACATACAGGTCTCCCGGCGGACCGCCGTTGCGCCCCTGCTCGCCCTTGCCGGGCAGGCGTATGCGCGAGCCCTCCTTCACGCCCGCGGGGATGTTCACGCGGTAGCGCTTCATCGTGCGCACCGCGCCCGCGCCGTGGCAGGTGGGACAGGGGTCCTCGATGATCGTGCCGCCCCCGCCGCACTGCGAGCAGGGCTGGGAGATCGAGAACATGCCCTGGCCCTGCGTCTCGATGCCGCGGCCCTCGCAGCGCGGGCACACCCGGGGTGTGGTGCCCGGCTTGGCGCCCGTGCCGCGGCAGGTGGGGCAGGTCGATGCGCTCGGCACGCTCAGGGGAACCTGCGCGCCGCTCACCGCCTGGTCGAAGGAGATCGTGATCTGCGCTTCCAGATCCTGGCCCCGTTCGGGGCGCGGCTTGGTGCGCACGCGCCTGCCGCTCGCGGAGCCGCTGAAGAGGTTCGAGAGGATGTCGCCCATCGAGGAGGCGTCGAAGTCGAAGTTGCCAAAGCCCCCGAATCCGCCCGCGGCGCCCGAGGCGAAGGGGCCCGTGCCGCTGTCGTACTGCTTGCGCTTCTCCGGATCGCCCACCACGTCGTAGGCCTGCGCGATCTCCTTGAAGCGCGCCTCGGACTGCTTGTCCTCGGGATTGCGATCGGGGTGGTACCTGCGCGCCAGCTTGCGATAGGCCTTCTTGATCTCATCCTGCGAGGCCTTCTTGCCCACCCCCAGGGTGGCGTAGTGATCGGGGCGGCTTGCCATCGGAGTCCTCTCCTCCTTCCTCTCCTACTCCGCCACGAGCACGCGCGCGGGGCGGATCACGTTGCCGTTGTGGCGATAGCCGGTCTGGTAGACCTCCGCCACCGTCCCGCTGCGGGCGCCCTCCACGGGCTGCTGCGCGACCGCCTCCTGCGTGTTGGGATCAAACGGCTCGCCCAGGGGCGCATAGGGCTCGATGCCCACGCGCTCCAGCGCCGCGAGCAGCTCCGAGCGCACCAGCCTCACGCCGTTGAGCAGGGGATCGTCGTGCGCGGCCGCATCCAGGGCGCGATCGAGGCTGTCCAGCGCCGGCAGCAGCTCTTTGGCCAGCTTCGCCACCCCCCGCTCCTGCGCCTGCGCGCTCTCGCGCGCCACGCGCTTGCGGTAGTTCTCGAAGTCGGCCTGCGTGCGCTGCGCCAGCGCCAGGTACTCGTCGCGCTGCGCCGAGGTGGCCACGAGCTCGTCGATGTCCCCCGCGACCTCGCGGGCCTCGGCGTCCTCCACGGGCTGGGACTCCGGCGCAGCGCCATCGCCATCCACGCCCACTGCCGCGGAGCCGGGAGCGCGCGCCGCGCGGGGCTGCTCCTCGCACGGCTCTCCCTCGACCTCGTTGCCGACCGCCTGCTCCGTATCGGCCATCGATCAGCCCTTCGGCTCGTCGACGACCTCGGCGTCCACGACGTCCTCCTCGGAGGCGCCGCTGCCATCGGGGCCGTGGCCGTCCGCGGAGGCGCCATCGCCCGCGGGTGCGCCGGCCGCCGCCTGCTCCTGCTGCGCGCGCTGGTACATCGCCTCGGAGATCGCGTGGAAGGCGCTCTGCAGCGCCTCGGTCTTGGCGTTGATGTCGGCGGGGTCCTCGGACTCCAGCGCGTCGCGCACCTCCTTGATCGCGGCCTCGATGCGCTCCTTGCTCTCGGCGTCGACCTGGTCGCCGAGGTCCGTGAGCTGGCGCTCGGCCTGGTAGGCGGCGTTCTCGCCGTTGTTGCGCGCCTCGGCCAGTTCGCGCGCCTTGCGGTCCTCCTCGGCGTGGGACTCGGCGTCGGAGACCATGTTCTTGATCTCCTCCTCGGACAGGCCGCTGCCGGCCTTGATCTCGATCTTCTGCTCCTTGCCCGTGCCCAGGTCCTTGGCCGAGACGTTGAGGATGCCGTTGGCGTCGATGTCGAAGGCCACCTCGATCTGCGGGATGCCGCGCGGGGCCGGCGGGATGCCGGTGAGCTGGAACTTGCCCAGCGACTTGTTGTAGCCCGCCATCTCGCGCTCGCCCTGGAGCACGTGGATCTCCACCGAGGGCTGGTTGTCCTCGGCCGTGGAGAACACCTCGCCCTTGCGCGTGGGA
>CAZOQI010000025.1:0-35665 GCA_964582105.1 uncultured Solirubrobacteraceae bacterium | reverse complement strand
CTTCCAGGCCGGCGAGGTGCTGTGAGACCTCCACACCACTGGTGCCCGAGCCGGCTTCCCCATCGGGCACCGGCACACTGCTCCCGTACGCGGTGCTCGTGCCCCATTCGAAACGATAGGTGGTCGGCAGCCCCCCGGGGTTGATCCGCGCGCCCAGATCCACAGAGGACCTCGTGATGTTCGTAGCCGTGGCACTTTCGATCGCGGGCGGCGGCGGTGTGGAGAACGTCGCGTCCACCCCGGGGCTCGGAGTCGCGTTCGCGTTTTCGGCCTGCAACCGGAAATGATACGTGGTCCCCGGCTGCAGTTCCTTGATGTCCGCGCTGACCGCGTGAACACTGGAATCCACGGGTATCGACCCTGCGGCGGGCACGCACGGCGCGACCTGCCCATAGGATTCGGTGGTCCCGTAGTCGAAATGGCAGTCGGTCAACTTGATCGCGTCCGGGTTGACCGTCCCCGTCAGCTTCGCGGTCCGCGAACCGACTTCTTCCGCCGGCCCCGTCACGACATCAGGGGACACACCCGGGATGAACCCATCGACCCGGCCCGTCGCGGCATCCGCGACGAACACCTCGCCACTGGAGGAATCCACGGCGATGCCACTCGCGCCGCTCAAAGAACCCGAGCCGAAGGAATTGGTCGCCGCACACCCCACGACGGGGACGACCGTGCACGTCGAGCCGCCGGACTCGCTCACGACACCCAGTTCGGTGAACACGTAGTGCTGGACAGCACCGTGTTCGGCGGCATACAGATCGCCACTCGCGCTGTCAACCGCGATACCCACCGCCGCATGCGCTTCGTCGGGCGTCACTGTCACAGCACCGACATCGCCACCGGAACCCGTGACCTCCTCAACACTGGGAGAACCGTTGACCTTGAAGAGATCGCCCGCAGGGTCAACCGCAAGACCAGCAGGGCTCGAGCCACGCGGCGTCCCGAAATCCGTCGCGAACACCCCTTCCTGAGAGAACTCGAACAACACATGCGAGCCGTTTTCAAGGACATCCAACGTGCCGGCGGAGTCCACCGCGATACCCGACAGTTCCCCAAACGGGACCAGCGCTCCACCTTCCCCCGTCGGCGACCCACTGATCTGGCCCTTTACGCCCCACGATTCGACCAGCCCACCAGACCCCGTGAACTTGCTGACCACGTCATCCGCGCTGTCCCCCACGTACACATCGCCCGCCGACGCGCCAGCGGAGTCATCGACCGCGACGAACACCGGGCTCGTGAACTGGCCCGCGCCAGAGCCAGCGACACCCGCCTGGCAGCCCAACAGCGCGGTGCACGTCTCAAACGCGGGCAGCCCATCCGCGACGCCCCAACCCCACGCGCGCACGAACGTGCCATTCGCTTCGAACTCATCCACACGCGCATTACCCGTATCCGCCACATACACATCGTGCGAGACCGAGCTCACCGCGACACCGCTGTTCCCAGCAAGCGCCACCTGGCCCGCACCCGCGCCCGCGCTGCCGAAACCCAACGAGAACACATGCGTTTCAAGCGCCCCCGCAGACCCCGCGAGCGCCAACACCGCACACACCACCCCCAGCACACCCGCGAGCACGACCAAGACGCGACGCACCATCAACATCCCCTCCCAGAGCAATCGAGAACACGACCACCCAGGAGAACCGGGCAGCACAAAACCGCCCCGGGCACCCGGCCCCGGACGGCAGAAACAAGACGCGCCCTTAACGCGCGCGAGTGACCAATCCGGCCCGAAGGACCGAGGCGAACCGCGGCCAAACCGCGGCAACGGAGCTCAGCGACCGACCAACCGGCTGAGAGCCCCGCCAAGAGAGAGAGAGAGAGAGAGAGAGAGATGCACCAGCCATGCTGTTGCATCTGGTTACGGTCCCCTTCGGGGCCGCAGGATCACTGGCCGCGCTTGGCGCGGTGTCGGCAATGTCGCTCATCGCTCAGCTCTTCCCAGGACGATCAAGTCCCTCTCCCATCCATCCCTCGTCAGCGCTGAAGTCCGAACCCGAAGGGCGAACCCCAAAACCAGACCTATGACCTCAGGCAACCACTAGCGGGCACCTGTCGTCAACCATCGTACACAGAAACGTCGATGGAAGTCAACCCCCAAGTTTGATCGACCCCGAAAGCCCTCCGTTACGCGAGCGTCCCCGCCGGCGCGACCCATCTGCTCTCGAACACCAGGTCGGTGTGCTTGGCGATGAGGTCGTAGTCGCGGTCGTAGTGCAGCACGCCCGCGCGGGCCTCGTGGGCGCAGGCGGCTATGACGAGATCTGTGGGCGCGAGGCGATGGTGACCGATCTGGGCCAGCTTGCCTTGCGCTTGAAGCGCCGAGCGTTCGACGGCTGGAGTGACCTCCACTCGGGGCAGCGCCTCCAGATCGACCATCAGCGCTCGATGGTCGGCGCCCGACCGCGTGGAGTACCCGGCCTCCAGCAGAAACGGGAGGCAGGCCGCGATCCTGCCCTGCTCGATCTCGGTGGAGATCGCCTCCGTCTGCTCCGGATCCAGAGCGCCCCTGAAGAGGCGCGCCCACGCGGAGTTGTCGAGCAGCAGCACGCTTACTCGTAGTTGGCGATCAGCCCGAGGCGCTTGACCTCTTCCGCGGCGGCGATGTCCGGCTCGGGACCCGAGCCGGTGCGGATCATCTCGGCGAGACGCATCCTGGCCTCGCGCGCCGCCGCGCTCTCCCTCCGCAGCCGCTGAGCCTTCGCGCGCGCCCCCAGGATCACAAGCTCGGCGAAGTCGATGCGCTCCTCTCGCAGCTGCGAGCGCAACTCGTCCAGCGCCTCGTGCACGGGCGGGGTTTCTGTGATCGTATAGCGGGGGCGGGTCGTCGGCACGCAGGCAAGTGTAACACCGTGCAGCACCCTATCGCGCCGGCCTGGCGCCCCTACGCGCTCCCCACCCTGATGGCCCCCTCGACCTCCTGCCCGCGCGCGGTGAGCCGCCAGGCGTTGGGCGCCCCTTTGGGTTGGCCCTCACCGGTGTTGCGCGCGAGCCCGAGCCACTGTGACGATCGGCAACTCAAAGCGCGAGCACCGAAAGCCCGGGCACGCGCTCAAGCCCCCGCTCTCCCGCCGAGCGCATACCGCGACCTCTCAGCCCAGATTCGCCATGACGTGCTTGACCACGGTGTAGTCCTCCAGCGAATACACGCTGAGGTCCTTGCCATACCCCGACTCCCCGAACCCCCCGTGGGGCATCTCCGAGACGAGCGGGATGTGGTCGTTGATCCAGACGCAGCCGAAGCGCAGGGCCCTGGATACGCGCAGCGCTCTGCCGATATCCCTTGTCCATACCGAGGACGCGAGACCATAGGGCACATCGTTGGCCCACTGGATGGCCTGTTTCTCACCGGCGAAGCGCTGGATCGTCACCACCGGCCCGAAGATCTCGCGCTGGATCATCTCGTCGTCCTGGCGCAGGCCCGCGACGACCGTGGGCTCCAGGTAGAAGCCGGGCCGCTCGGGCTCATCGCCCCCCGTGACGATCTCGGCGTGCGACGGCCGGCGCTCCAGAAACCCCTCCACGCGCAAACGCTGGCGGGCGGAGTTGATCGGCCCGAGCGTGGTGGCGGGATCGAGCGTGTCCCCGATCACCAACCCCTGCGCCTGCCCGGCGAGCCCCGAGACGACCTCGTCGTAGACCCCCTCGGCGGCGAGCACGCGCGTGGCGGCGGTGCAGTCCTGGCCGGCGTTGTAGTAGGCGGTGCCCGCGATGGTCTCCAGCGCGTCCTGGATGCCCACATCGTCGAAGACGATCACGGGCGCCTTGCCCCCCAGCTCCAGGTGCACGCGCTTGAGCGAGTCGGCGGCGACGCGCGCGATGTGCTTTCCCGTCTGCACCGAGCCGGTGAGGGAGACCATGTCCACCTCGGGATGGGAGATGAGCGCCTCGCCCGTGGGCTCGCCGTGGCCCATGACGACGTTGAGCACGCCCCTGGGCAGGACATCGGCGGCCAGCTCGGCGAAGCGAACCGTGGTGACCGGCGTGGTCTCGGCGGGCTTGAGCACGACCGTGCAGCCTGCCGCCAGGGCGGGGCCGATCTTCCAGATGGCCATCATCAGGGGGTAGTTCCAGGGGGTGATCTGGCCGACGACGCCGGCGGCCTCGCGGCGCACCCACGAGGTGCGGCCCGCCATGTACTCGCCCGCGGCGCGGCCCTCCAGGCAGCGCGCGGCGCCGGCGAAGAAGCGCAGGTTGTCGGCCATCACGGGCAGCTCGTCGCGCGTGACGGCCTCGATCGGCTTGCCCGCGTTGAGCGCCTCCAGGCGCGCGATCTCTCCGGCGTGCTCCTCGATGAGCTCGGCCAGCGCCAGCAGCGCAAGTGAGCGCTCCGCGGGGGTCGCGCCCGACCAGCCCGCGAAGGCCCGGCGCGCGGCGCGCACCGCGCGATCGACCTCCTGGGCACCCGAGAGGGGAGCCCGAGCCAGCTCCTCGCCGGTGGCGGGGTTGAGAATCGACTCGCTGTCTGCGTCGGAGGCGGCGGGCTCACCGTCGATGAAGTTGCGCAGTGTCTTGGTCGCGGTCGCCATCGTTCCTCCTGGATTTTGTTTTGAGGGGGACCCCTACCGGGGTCCGGCGGTTGCCGGTGGATTGGGGGTTGACTGTGCTGCCGGGGATGTCTCGGCGCCGCTCCCAACCTGAAGGCCGAGGGCCTGGGCGACGGCCGGGTGCGCGATCTCCCCCCCGCGCACGTTCACCCCCATGCGCAGCGCGGGCGAGTGCAGGATCGCCTCCTCCACGCCGTGTTCGGCCAGCTCCAGCACATAGGGAAGGGTGGCATTGGTGAGCGCGTAGGTGGAGGTGATGGGCACCGCGCCGGGCATGTTGGTGACGCAGTAGTGGGTGATGCCCTCCACCTCGAAGGTGGGATCGGAGTGGGTGGTGGGGCGCGAGGTCTCAAAGCAGCCGCCCTGGTCGATCGAGACGTCCACGAGCACCGCGTGGCGCTTCATCAGCGCGAGCTGCTCGCGGCGGATGACCCACGGCGCGCGCGCGCCGTGAATGAGGACGGAGCCGATGACGAGGTCGGCCTGCGGCAGCATCTCTTCGACCGCGAGCGTGGATGAGTAAACGGTCGAGGCGCGCCCGCCGAAGGCCACTTCCAGCTCGCGCAGGCGATCGATGTCGCGGTCGAAGACGAACACGTCGGCCTGCATGCCGATGGCGATGAGCGCGGCGTTCATGCCCACCACCCCGCCGCCGATCACGAGCACCGTCGCGGCGGCGACCCCGGGGACGCCGCCCAAAAGGATGCCGCGCCCCCCCAGGGGCTTCTCCAGCATGAAGGCCCCCGCCTGCGTGGCGATCTTGCCCGCCACCTCGCTCATCGGCGCCAGCAGCGGAAGATGGCCGCCCCTGTCCTCGACCGTCTCATAGGCAATGCAGGTGGCGCCGGACTGGCACAGGCCCGCGGTCAGGCCGGGGTCGGCCGCGAGGTGCAGATAGGTGAAGAGCGTGTGATCCTCGCACAGCATCGCCACCTCCGGCGGCTGGGGCTCCTTCACCTTCAGCACGATCTGGGCCTCCTCGAACACGGCCGCCGCATCGGGCAGGATGTGCGCGCCCTGGCTGCGGAAGTCGGCGTCGCTCAGCGCGCTGCCCTCGCCCGCGCCGGACTGGATCAGCACCTCCTGCCCGCGCGCGGTGAGCTCGCGCACGCCCGCGGGAGTGATGGCCACGCGGTACTCGTCGGGCTTGATCTCTGCGGGAACTCCGATTCTCATCGCCATTTCCCCCATTCAGCGACTACGCGGCCAACACGGGACCCCTCCGGGGTCCTCCTCAAAAAAATCCTTACCCGGCTCACCTCGAAAGCTCCCTTCCCCGCAGCGCCAGCCAGAACTCGATCCGATCGCGGGCTTTGGAGAAGTCCCGTCCCGTGAGCTGCTCGACGCGGCGGATGCGATAGCGCAGCGTGTGGCGGTGACAGTACAGCGCGCTCGCGGCCTTCTCCCAGTGCCCGTTGTGTTCGATGAAGACGTCGAGCGAGCGCAGCAGCTCGTCGCCGTACTCGCCCTCGTTCTGCTCGACCGGCCCAAGCACGCCGCGGCAGTAGCTGATGAGCGCGTCGTCGTCCTGGAGGGAGAGCAGGAGCTGAAAGGCGCCCAGGTCGCGGTGCGAGGCGACCTCCGGGGCGTTGCCGTTCTGCAGGCGCACGGCCTCCAGCGCGCAGCGCGCCTCGTGGAAGCTGAGGCGCAGGCTGTGCGTGGGCGCGGCGCGGCTGGCGCTGGCGCGCACCTCGCCGGCGTTGCTCTGGAGCTCCTCGCGCGCGCGGCGGGCGACCTCCATCGGGTCCACGCCCTCGGCGTCGATGACGGCGCAGAGCAGGCCCATGCGCGTGGCCACGAGGCCGTGGGCGCCGGCGCGCGTGAGGGCGCGCTCCAGCACGGGGGCCGCCGCGTCGGGGGCGCGCAGGGCGAAGGCGAGGACGGCCGCCTGCTCGCCCACGCCGAAGGGCTTCAGGCGCGCCTGCAGCTCCTCGGGGTGCAACCTGCCGGTGAGGGCCTCCGCGAGCACGTCGCCCGCGAGGCGGCGCTCGGTGTCGCGTTCGATGCGCATGTGCATCAGCTCCAGCGCCACCACGGTGACGGCCTGGCGCAGGATCAGGCGCTCGAAGTCGCCCAGCTCGCCCTTGACGCTCGCGCCGATGAGCCAGGCGTGGGGGGCCACGCGGTCGCGCGCCACCACCGGGAGGGCAAGCACGGCGCCGGGCCAGCGGGGCAGGCGCGGCTCGATCGGGGCCGCCGCGCGGGCGCTCGCGTGACGCACCTCGCGGGCGATCGCCTGACGCTCTGAGTCGCTGAGGGGGCGCACGTGCGCGTGCCAGGCCAGCTCTTCGCCGTGGGCATCGAGCACGCCGACGACGCCGCCGATGGCTCCGGCCGTCGCGCGCACCACCTCCGTGAGGCCGCGCTGCTCGAGCACGAGGCGCTCCAGGCGCTCCTGGATGGCCATGCTGCGGCGAAGGGTCTCGAACTGCTGGCCGGCGAGGTGCGTGAAGGCGCGCTCGGTGACCGCGATGAAGGGCAGCTCGTAGGGGACCTCGAAGACGGGGAACTGCAGCTTGCGCGCGGCGGTGAGCAGCGCGGGGGGGATGCGCTCGTGGGCGAAGCCCGTGCCGAAGCCCACGGCCGCGATGCCGCGCTCCTTCAGGCGCTCCACGAACTCGCGCTGCGCCTTGGGCTTGTCCAGCTGCAGGCCGGTCGTGAGCAGCATCTCGCCGCCGCTCAGCCAGGGTGTGGGATCCACGAGCTCGGTGGAGTGCACCCAGCGCACCTTCGCGCCGGCCGCCTCGTGGCCGCTGGCCAGGTCCAGGCCCAGCTCGCTGAGCAGGCTCTCGACCGTCAGCTCCATCGCGCCGAGGCTCCCATGCCTGCCCTCAGCCGCCCCGCTTGACGACCCGCTCCCACGCCTCGGCGAGGGTGGGGCGCAGGATGGCCTCGATCTCTTCGAACTGCTCGCGGTCGGCGATCAACGGCGGCGAGAGCTGCACGATCGGGTCGCCGCGGTCGTCGGTGCGGCAGATCAGGCCCCGGCGATAGAGCTCTCCGGACAGGAAGCCGCGCAGAAGCTCCTCGGCCTCCTCGTGGCTGAAGGTCTCCTTCGTGTCGCGGTCCTTGACCAGCTCGATCGCGTGAAAGTAGCCCGCGCCGCGCACGTCGCCCACGATCTCAAGGTCGCGCAGGCTCTCCAGCATCGCGCGGAACTCATTTTCGCGGTCGAGCACGTGCTCGCACAGGCGCTCGTTCTCGAGCACGTCGATGTTGGCCATCGCCGTGGCGCAGGCCATCGGGTGCCCGCCGAAGGTGAAGCCGTGCACGAAGGTCTCGGCGCCGTGCAGGAAGGGCTCGGCCACGCGGTCGCTCACGATCACCGCGCCCATCGGCGCGTAGGCGGAGGTGAGGCCCTTGGCGGTGGTGATCATGTCCGGCTGATACCCGTAGCGCTCGCAGCCCAACATATGGCCGAGGCGCCCCCACGCGCAGATCACCTCGTCGCTGATGAGCAGCACGTCGTGGCGGTCGCAGATCTCGCGCACGCGCTGGAAGTAGCCCTCCTGGGGCACGAAGCAGCCGCCGCCGTTCTGCACCGGCTCGAGGATCACCGCGGCGACCGTGTGGGGACCCTCGAAGAGGATGGCCTCCTCGATCGCATCGGCGGCCCACAGCTCATGACGGTCCTCCGCCCAGCGGTAGGAGTTGGTGTTGGCCGCGTGCCTCCCCCCCGGGGTCAGGGGCTCGAAGGGCTCGCGCAGCTGGGGCAGGCCGGTGGCGGTGAGGGCGCCCATCGAGGTGCCGTGGTAGGCGAGATAGCGCGAGATGATCTTGTGCTTGCGCGGCTCGCCCGTCGCGGCGTGGTAGGACTTGGCGAGCTTCCACGCCGTCTCGACCGCCTCCGAGCCGCCGGAGACGAAGAAGACGCGATTGAGATCGCCGGGAGCGAGCGCGGCGATGCGCGCGGCCAGTTCGATCGAGGGCGGGTGCGCGTAGCTCCAGTTGGTGTAGAAGCCCAGGTCCTTCGCCTGCCGCGCGGCGGCCTCTCCCAGCTCGGCGCGGCCGTGGCCGATGTTCACGCAGTACAGCGCGGACAGGCCGTCGAGGTAGCGCTTGCCGTGCTGGTCGTACACGTAGCAGCCCTCGCCGCGCACGATGATCGGCACCTCGTGGGCGGGATCCGCGTAGGCGCCCATGCGCGTGAAGTGCATCCACAGGTGGCGCTTGGCCAGCTCCTGCAGGTCACCGGCCACCGCACGCTCCTCCACATAGCTAGACATCAAGCATAACGCTACCCGGCCGGACTAGCTCTATCAAGGCGCCGTGCGTTCAAGAAGCCTCGGAGCGCTTGTACAGGATGTACAAGATCGTGGGGAGATTTTGGGGATCGCGCCACTTGGCCCGCACCGGTGGAGGACTGTAACGTTTGCCACAACCGTCTGAGAGAGGAGTCCCCCAAATGGCCGCAGCCGGCGTCTCCGCAGCAGGACCCGTTCAGCCCAATGGCGTGATGGACAAGGGCCTGAAGAAGAATGCCATCGGCTACCTCTCGAACATCGTCATCGGGGTGGCCTCCACAGCCCCTGCCTACTCGCTGGCGGCGACACTGGGGTTCATCGTCGCCGTCAAGGGAGTGGGCGTGCACGCGCCCGCGGTGCTGCTCGTGTCGTTCGTGCCGATGCTCCTGATCGCCGGCGCCTACCGCGCGCTCAACCGCGCGGACCCCGACGCGGGCACGACCTTCGCCTGGACCACGCGCGCATTGGGGCCGGGCATGGGATGGGTCAACGGCTGGGCGATCTTCCTCGCCGACGTGCTGGTGATGGCCTCATTGGCGCAGATCGCGGCGATCTACACCTACAAGCTGTTCGACTGGGAATCGGCCGCCAACTCGACCTTCGCGCAGATCGTCGCCGCGGTCATCTGGATCGCCGTGATGACGTGGATCTGCTGGCGCGGAATCGAGCTCTCCGCGCGCGTGCAGCAGTTCCTGCTGGGAGCGGAGATCGCGATCCTCAGCGCCTTCGCGGTGGTGACCTTCGTCAAGGTCTACGGGAGTCCCCCGGCGCACTCGATCAAGCCAGCGCTGTCGTGGTTTGACCCCTTCGGGCTCGGCTTCGGGGCGCTCGTCACGGGCGTGCTGCTGGGAGTGTTCATCTACTGGGGCTGGGACTCCGGCGTGGCCGTGAACGAGGAGAGCGAGGACGCCAACGAGGGGCCGGGCCGAGCGGCGGTGATGTCCACGATCCTGCTGGTGTTGATCTACGTGATCGTCTCCACCGCGGGACAGGCGTATGGCGGCACCGGCCTGCTCACCAACGAAGCCAACCAGAGCGACGTGCTGAGCGTGCTCGGGACGGAAGTCTTCGGCTCGCCCTGGAACAAGCTGCTGATCATCGCCGTGCTCACGTCGGCGTCGGCCTCCACGCAGACGACGATCCTGCCGACCGCGCGCACCACCCTGTCGATGGCCTACTGGAAGGCGATCCCGAAGGTCTTCGGGCGCGTGCACAAGCGCTTTCTCACGCCGGACTTCTCGACGCTCATGATGGGCTTCGTGTCAATCGTCTGGACCGTCGCGATCCTGGCCATCTCCGAAAACGCGCTGGAAGACTCGCTGGTGGCGATCGGCTTCCCGATCTGCTTCTACTACGGTTTCACCGGCATCGCCTGCATCTTCTACTACCGCCACGAGCTGCGCAGGAGCGTGCGCGACTTCATCCTGCTCGGCCTCGCGCCGCTGATCGGCGGGCTGATCCTGTTCGGCGTGTTCGTCAAGGCCGTCGTCTACTACAGCGAAACCGAAAACGTGTCCTCGCCGCCGATCCTCGGCATCACGCTGCCGCTGTGGATGGGCATCGGCGGATTGCTGATCGGGCTCGTGCTGATGCTCCTGTCGCGGCTGCGCTTCCACGATTACTTCGCCCGGCGCACCGAAGTCGTCAAGCCCGGCCTGTTCGAGGAACCCGTGGAGCACGCTCCGGCGCACTTTTAAGCTGGGGGGCCGGCCGTGGAGGCCGGGAGCAGGCGCGCGGATCGGGAGGCCGCGCGC
Source organism: uncultured Solirubrobacteraceae bacterium (assembly GCA_964582105.1). Classification (GTDB taxonomy): domain Bacteria; phylum Actinomycetota; class Thermoleophilia; order Solirubrobacterales; family Solirubrobacteraceae; genus Palsa-744. The sequence goes on along the minus strand of CAZOQI010000025.1, from coordinate 25,117 downwards.
CGCTCCCAAATGGGCGTCAGGCGGGAACGGGATCGTCGCGCTGCCCGTGCGGTGAGCCCAGCTCGGCGAGGCGCTCCAGGAACGGCTTGGGCGGGAAAGCCTCGGGGCCGAGCACGCCGGCTCCCCCCCAGGCGCCCTCGTTGAGCAGCTCCATCGCCACGACCGGGTTGATCGCGGTCTGCCAGACGACGGCCTGGCTGCCGTAGTCGCGCATCGTCGGCTCGTTGTCGACTACGTGATACAGGTACGTCGAGCGCGGCTGCCCGTCCTTCCCCGTGCCCGTGACCCATGTGCCCGCGCAGGTGCGCCCGGTCATGCGCTCGCCCAGCGTCGCGGGGTCGGGCAGCGCCGCGGCGACCACATCGCGCGGTGCGACCCTCGCGCCGCGCACCTCCAGCGGCTCGGTGGAGTCCAGGCCGAGCTTGTGCAGCGTCTTCAGCACCGCGATGAACTCCTCGCCGAGGCCGTACTTGAAGGTCACCCGCTCGCAGTCCACCCAGCGCGGGATCAGCACCACCTCCTCGTGCTCCACGTTGACGCACTCGATCGAGCCGATGCCCTCGGGGAACTCGAAGCGCTCCGGCTCGGAGAAGGGCGGGGTGGTGTAGAAGCTGCGCCTGCGCTCCCAGATGAGCGGCGGGTTCAGGCACTCCTCGATCGTCGTCCAGATCGAGAAGGTGGGCGCGAACTCGTAGCCTTCGACGACCAGATCCGCCCCGTCGCGCACGCCCACTTCGGCGATCTCCGAGAAGAGCTCGTCCGCGGCGTAGCGCGCGAACACGTCCGAGAGCCCCGGCTCGACGCCCATGCCCACGAGCGCCAGCAGCCCCTCCTGCTGCCACTGCTCGTGGCGCGCGAGCTGGTACTCCCCGAGCATCGTCCCCGGCAGCTCGTACGGCCGCTGCGGGTGGGGCTTTGAGAGCGTCATCGCCATGTCCACGTAGGTGGTGCGCGTGTCGAAGGCGGCGTCGAAGATCGGCTTGTCAAAGCGCGGGTCGGTGGCGTTGAGCACCACATCCGGCTTCACGCGCTCGATCAGGTGCACGAGCGCCGCGCGGTCGGAGGCGTCGACGCGCTCGGCGGCGAAGCGATCGGCCTCCCCCAGCCTGGCCACGACCTCGTGCGAGCGCGCGGGCGAGAGGTCGGCGAGGAACACCCGCTCGAACGCCGGGCGCTGCTGGGCGATGGACGCGAACGCCGCACCCACGCCGCCTGCGCCTACCACGAGTACGCGCATACGTGCAGTGTTACGCAAATTGCATCCGCGGCCTGTGCGAACATATGTTCTGACGATGGAGACAAACTTCGATGAGACGCTGATAGCCGGGCTCGCTTCGGCCGAGAAGCAGGTCCAGCAGAGCTATCGGCCAATCATCGCGGTGCACAAGTGGTTTGCCCGGCGACCCGGGACGCTCTTTCGTGGACTTGCCCTCGCGGAGCTCGTGGACCGGCCGCTCGCGGAGCACTACCTGGAGAGCCACGACCTCGACGGCGTGATCCTCGACCCGTTCATGGGAGGCGGAACCTCGCTGTTCGAGGCCAACCGCATGGGCCTCTCCGTGATCGGTTACGACACCAATCCGATGTCGCGCTGGCTCGTGGAGCGCGAGCTCGAGCAGCTCGATGTCGACGCCTTCGAGCGCGAGGGAGAGGCCATCGCCACCGAGGTGGAGGAGAAACTACGCGACCTGTACACGACTCGCTGCGAGGAGTGTGGCGAGGACGTTCCCGTCAAGTTCTTCATGTGGGTCAAGACGCACGTGTGCGAGTGCGGCGAGGAGACCCTGCTCTTCCCCGGCCCCCTCCTTGCCGGGCGCAAGATGGGCCGACATACGCACGATGTCCTCGTCTGCGGCTCCTGCCGGACCGTTGAGCAGTTCCTGCCCGGCGAGATGTTCGATGATTGTCCTCATTGCGCAAAGCCCTACGACAGCGCCAAAGTGCCTGCCAAAGGCACATGCGCCTGCGGACGCCCATTCGTCGTCGGCCGCCGATCGGAGACGCACCGCCCGGAGGGCTCGGTCGGCCAGCAGAACGAAGCCACGCCCAAGCACACGCTGTTCGCGCTCGAGTACCACTGCGACACGTGCAAGAGCCGCAAGAGGCGTCGTGGGCGCTTCTTCAAGGGCGCAGGCGCCCAAGACCACGCGCGGTTTTCCCTTGCGCGAGAGCGCTTTGCGGTGGTGGATTCACCCTTCTGGCCAAAAGACGATATTCCGCCGGGAGATGAGACCAATCGACTGCTGCGATGGGGCTATCGGCGCTTCCGCGACCTGCACAACGAGCGGCAGCTGCTTGGCCTGGCCATCCTAGCCGAGCGCATCCACCAGGCGCCCGCCGAGCTGCAGCCGGCGCTCGCCACGGTCTACTCGGACTTCATTCGCTACCAGAACATGGTCTGCCGATATGACACAGCCGCGCTCAAGATCCTCGACGTCTTCTCCGTGCACGGCTTTCCGGTCCATCGCGTGCAGTGCGAGGCCGCGCTCATCGGCATCCCAAAGGTCGGCTCAGGCGGGTACCGTCACTTCCTGGCCAAGTACGCAGCCGCCAAGCGCTACTGCCATGAGCCATTCGAGACAATACGCGTCGGCGGCCGTAAGCAGCGCGTGCCCGCAGCGGGTGAGCGTATCGCATCCAACCTCGTCCCCGACCCCGCCAACCTTGGGCGCAAGCGCGCGGCGCTGTTGCGCTGCGCAAGCATCACGGCGCAGCCACTGCCCGAGAACAGCGTCGACCTTGTTCTGACCGACCCGCCCTATTTCGCAAATGTCCAATATTCGGAGCTGATGGACTTCTGCTACGCATGGCTGAAGAGGCTGATGCCCGGGACGCCGTTCTTCAAGCAGATGACATCGAGGTCCGAGGACGAGGTCATGGGCAACGTCATCGGCGGACGTGACATCAACGTCTTCGCCGAGCGCCTGTCGGGCGTCTACCGAGCAGCCGCGAAGGCGCTCCGTCCAGGGTCACCGTTTGTTTTCACCTATCACCATAACGACCTTCACTCCTATGCAGCCCTCGTCGTCGCCGTGCTCGATGCCGGCCTGGTGCCGACAACCACGCTCGTGTGCCCATCGGAGATGCGTGGCTCCATCCACATCAACAGCGCCGATTCCAGCCGCGTCGACAGCATCTTCGTTTTACGCAAGCCACCAGCAGGGGTCATCGGCGATCGCGCCACGCCGATCAACGAGCGCCTGATCGGACACGTGCAGAACCTCGTGGATGCCGGCCTCACGGTCACGAACGGCGACCGTCGCTGCATTCGTCACGGTCTTCTCGCCGAGGATGCCATGCGCGCCCTCGCATCAACCTGGGACCCGTTGGCGCTCATCACAGAGCGCATGGCCGCGGCGCGCGAGCAACTGGTTGCGTTGTCGGAGAACGCAGGCATCGATGCCCCGCTGGTCGCTCCCGCGATACCTGCCCAGAGCGCTGCCTCCTAAGACTTCCGCGTTCCCACGTAAGGGCGAAGCGGACCGCCCTTCCTGACGAGCTTCTCAAGCTCCTCGAGCGTATAAACATGACCCTCACATGCCTTCAGCATCCGATTGAGGTCGGCTGGACGGTGGCCGAACCCGCGGCCGTCGATGACGGCAATGATGGTTCGTCGCTCCACGAGCGGGCGTTCCTCCTCGTACTGCCGGAGCGTCTGTACGCGCGCGACCTTGTCGCGCGCCGTGCCGTCATCTTCAGTCAGCTTCGCCTCGATGATCACCTTCGCGTTGTCCCGCGGAATGAGGAAGTCCGGCGCTTGAACGAAGCCGGGCACGCTCTCACGGTCCCGCGTCGCTCGCCCATCGATGTCGTGCAGGTCGAGCAGCTCCTCGATGGCGTTCTCGATCAGCCGGCCGACGATGCGCGAAACGGAGTCACGATGGGACGCATACGGTCTGCCGAGCAGTCGCTCATACAACAGCTCGGAGTACGGCACATTGCCATCGGCGAGCACCGTCGCGATTGTGGCATGTCCGCCGACCGTATCGACCTTGTCCAGCCGATGAACCCTGTCATCCGGCACGGCCGGCGCTGGACGAGCGATCACATCGGCAAGGAGAGGCACGACCGTGCGCAACAGCTCGTCGTAGTTCCGCTGCTTGCGGCCACGCGGACGCTCATCGAACAGAAGCTGCTGTCCACGCTTCGCGCGGGCATCGATCTCGCGCGCATCGGCTTGGCCGATGGCAATGTCAAGACCGCGCGCGACGGCCTCCTTCACAGCGATGTAGGCGGTCTCACCGGGGGAGGTACCGATGATGCAGCGGAGCACCAGCCAGGCCCGAGGCTCCTCGGCGATCGCAATCAATAGGGCATCGCCACTCAGATCGTCGCCCGCACGGGTTGCTCTGCGCAAAGCGTCGTAGCCCCGCTGGAAGTCAGCACGCCGGCAGAACGACTTGCCGCGTGGCATCTCAATGAAAAACGACTGGAGCGTGTCGAGTACCGCTTTTGCCCGCTCTCGATACGGAGCGTCAATGGCGTCGAGACGGGAATCGTGATGGCGCATCGGATCTCCGCTTTCGCCGAGCGCACTCGCGTTCCTTCCGCATGGCGCGCTCTGGCACAGACGGCTCACGTATGCTCCGCCCATCCAACTGGCCCAGCGAGACAGACCACGGTGAGCGCGCCCGTCCGGGATCCTTCTCCCCCGAGGCCCCTGCCCCCCGACTCCCCCTCCCCCGTCGGCGCCGTGGCGGCGAGCACGGCTGTGCGCTGGCCCGCCTCCCCCGCGCTGGGCAGGCGCGAGCTGCTGTGGACGATCGCGGCCGGCGTGGGCCTGGCGCTGCTGAGCACGTGGCCCCTGGTCCTGCACGTGCGCAGCCGCATCGCCCCCGACCTCGGCGACCCCGTGCGCACCGCCTGGCAGATCGCCTGGGTGGGGCACGCGCTGCTCCACAGCCCGGGGCACCTGTGGGACGCCAACGCCTTCTACCCCCACCCCCTCAGCCTGGCCTTCTCCGACTCGCTGCTGGGCTATGGCCCGGCGGCCTTCTTCGGCTCGGGCACGGTGGCGGCGCTGGTCCGCTACAACCTCCTCTTCCTCCTCGCCTGGTCGCTGTGCTTCGTGGCCGCCTACCTGCTGGCGCGCGAGCTGGGCGTGGGCCGCATCGGCGGCGCGGCGGCGGGCATCGCCTTCGCGTATGCCCCCTACCGCGTGACGGAGGCGGGCCATCTGCACGTGATCTCAAGCGGCGGCATCCCGCTGGCGCTGTTCCTGCTGCTGCGCGGGTACCGGCGTGGCGGCCGCGGACTCATCGCCGCCGGCTGGCTGGTGGCGGCGTGGCAGATCAGCCTCGGCTTCACGCTGGGTCTGCAGTTCTCATACCTGCTGCTGGTGCTGGCCGCACTGGCGGCGCTGTGGTGGTGGCGAGCCGGGCGCCCGGCCCTGCCGCGCAGGCTGGTCGCGGTGACCCTTATCGGCATGGCGCTGGTGGGCGCCGTGACGGTGTACGAGGCGCGCCCCTATCTGCGCGTGGCCAACGACTACCCGACCGCCAAGCGCACGTTGAAGGAAGTGGAGCGCTACTCCGCCGGCCCCGCCGCCTTCCTGGCTGCCTCGAGCGAGAACCGCGTGTGGGGCGCGGCGACCGCGGGCATGCGCGCAAAGGTGAGCAGCAAGAACGAGAGCGTCCTCTTCCCGGGCCTTGAGATCTTCGCGCTGGCCCTGATCGGGCTCTGCACCGGCCTGTACACGCGCCGATTGCGCTGGGGCCTGGCCGCGGGAGCGGTGGTGTGCGGCGTGCTTGCGCTCGGCCTGGGCCTCACCGGCGCGGGCTACCCCTACCGCCTGCTCTACAACTACGCCCCAGGCTGGGACGGCGTGCGCGTGCCGGGCCGCGTGTTCACGCTGGCCACCCTGTTCCTGGCGCTGCTCGCCGGAGCCGGCGCGCAGTGGCTGCTCGCCCGCGCGCGCGAGCGCGGCGCGCTCGTATCGGCCTTCTGGCGCGACGGCCTGCCCGTGCTCGTCGGCGGCGCGCTGCTGGTGGGCCTGCTGGGCGAGGGCGCGGGCCACATGGCCACGCCGGTCGTCCCTGAGCCCGCCCGGGCGGAGATCGGCCTGCCCGCCCCGATCATGGGCCTCCCCACCGACGGCGCCGCCGATCGCGTCTGGCAGTACTTCTCGACCGACGGCTTCCCCAGGATCCCCAACGGCAACTCGACTTTCGACATCCCCGCGATGGACGACCTGCGCGGCGGCATGAACGCCTTCCCCGACCGTGCCAGCGTCGAGAAGCTGCGCTTCTACGGCATCAGGACCGTGGTCCTGCACCTGCGCCTCCCCCCCCTCCCGGGCCTGCACAACGAGACCCCCGAGCCCCCCGACCCGCAAGTCGCCGCCGCCAAGCCCGTAACGGGCCTCGGCATCACGCGCCGCCTGCTCGGCAACGTCGTGATCTACGAGATCGGCCCGGGGCCGGCGGCGCTGCACGGAAGCGATTGATGGGCGCGCCCGGCCTCTCCTCCGCGACGCCAGCCACCACCCCGCCTCCAGCGCACAGCCCTCGCGCGGGCGCGCGTGTCACCAAGCGCCGCCTCGCTCTGGCGGCGATCCTGCTCGTGGGCGCGTCCTACGCCACGATCATCCAGAGCTTCTCCTGGAACCAGACCTCCCACTACGACCTGATCCGCGCGCTGAACCAGAACCGGACGACGATCGATCAGTACCAGGAAAACACGGGCGACAAGGCCTTCTACAAGGGCCACTGGTACTCCGCCCGCGCCCCCGGCCTGGCCCTCTTCGCCCTCCCCTTCTACGACACCCTGAACCTGCTGAACGCGGACAGCCTCGCGCGCAGCTCGCAGGCGCAGCGGGGCGACGACGAGATGATCTATTTCATCGGCCTGTGGGGCAATGTCCTCCCCGGCCTGCTGCTGCTGCTGCTGCTCTGGCGTGTGGCCGACCGCTTCGAGCCCGGCTACGGCGCCGCCGCCGCCGTGACCCTGGGCCTGGGCACTCTCATCCTGCCCCTCTCCACCCTGCTGTTCTCCCACGTCTTCGCCGCCTTCCTGGGCTTCCTGGCCTTCACATTGATGCTCAAGGAGCGCGACGGTCCTGCGAACCCTTGGCTGCTCGCGGGCGCCGGCCTGGCCATCGGCTACGCCGTGACCTCCGAGTACCCCCTGTTCTTCGTGGGAGTCGTGCTCGGCCTCTACCTCCTATCCCGCCGCGACGCCCTGACGCCGCTCGGCGTCACCAAGCGCGCCGGCGCCTACATCGCCGGCGGCCTCGTCGGCGTGATCCCACTGCTGCTGTACAACCACTACGCCTTCCACTCCTGGACGCACCTGGCGTACTCCAACATCCCCCGCCAGCAGCAGGGCTTCTTCGGCATCGGCGCCCCCAGCCTGAAGGTCCTCGCCACCCTCCTGTTCGACTCCCGCGGCCTGCTGACGATCTCCCCCGTACTGGCCCTGGGAGCCCTCGGCACGGTGGTCCTCTACAACCGCGGCAAGCGAGCCGAGGCGTTGACGATCGCCGGCATCTGCCTCTGCTACGTGAGCTACAACTCCGGCTACTACCTCCCCTTCGGAGGCGGCTTCATGGGCCCCCGCTTCCTGACCACGATGCTCCCCTTCCTGGCCGTCCCCCTCGGCATCGCCTACAAGCGCTGGCCCGCCCCCACGATCGCCCTGGCCGCCGTCTCAGTGACGACCACCGTCGTGGCGACCACGACCCACCCCCTCGTCGGCTACGAGACCGAGACGGTGATCTGGGCGCGCTACCTGCGCGAGGGCTTCTTCCAGCCCACGATCGCCACCGCCATCGGCCTCGGCCGTGGCTGGGGCGGCATCTGGCCGTTCTTCCTGGCTGCGGGAGGGGCGGTGGTACTGGCCGCGCTTGCCACCCCCCGCCTGCGCCTGACCCGCGCCTCGCTGCTCGTTGCCATCGCGCTGCTCGCCGGCTGGGCGCTGTTCGCGGCCCTCGCCCCCACCGTCCTGGGCATCGACCACCAGGGCCTGCTCAGCATCGTCGGCGCCGGGGACAACACTGCCCTGCACAAGGGCTTCAGCGGCTACCCGCTCAAGACTCTTGCTCCGCTGGCGTTCGTGGGGGGTCTGGCAGCTCTGGGAGCAGTAGGAGCGGCGCGACTGCGCCGGCCTTCAGTGGCTTGAGATCTTCACGCCGCAGCCCGAGGCGTGAAGTTTGAGGCAGACGACCACGTAGCCCAGGCGCGGGTGGTTGTGGACGTCGGTGAGGCCGGCGTCGAAGCGGGTGGCGGCGGTCCCGCCAGACCAGTCGAAGATGTACAGGCGCGTGATGCGCTGGCTGGTGCGGGCGAGGCTGAACATGAAGGAGAGCGCACTGGCGGCGCGGCGCAGGCCCGAGCCGCGGACGTTGGGGAAGGCGCCGCCGAACTTGACGATGCCGCCGGTCTCGGTCAGCCACACCTGGCCGGGCACCACGGCCAGCACCGCGCGCGTGCGTTCGCTGGAGTGGCGATTGGTGTCGGAGTAGTTGTGCAGGCCCCACACGCTCGGCATCGTGGCGTGCAGGCGGGCGACTTCGTGCTTGAATTCGGCGATGTAGTTGAGCGTCGGGCCGATGTTCTGCGCATCCAGGATGTCGAGGCCGACCACGGTGCAGCTATGGCACACGCGCTTGAGCGCCTGGTAGTACTTCGCCGCCTGCCCTGCGGTCGGGCTGGCGAACGCGCCCCGGACGTTGCCGCGGTTGGCCTCGTTCCACGACTGGTAGTCGTGCACGTGGGGGAACAGCTTGACGAAGCGCTGCACGTCGCGCTGGTAGGTGGCCACGCTGGGCATGCGTTCGTTGGAGGGCCTGTACTCCGAGTGGTAGAAAGCCACCAGCACCCGCTGGTGCTGGGCTTCGGCGGCATGGATCCAGGCCGTCGCCAGCGACAGCGAGTAGGGGCGCACAACGGTGTCATAGGGGGCGATGTAGCGCGCGATCGGCGTGTGCAGGCGCTGCCAGTTCGGGTCGCCAAACATCTCCGGGTGCTCGTCGCCGATACCCACCTGGATGCTGCTGGCGGCGTGCGCGCCGGCGCGGTGGGCCGCTCCCGCGCGCGCAGAGGCGGCATGGCGCAGCGTGGCATGGCGCAGCGTGGCATGGCGTACCGCGGCATGGCGCGCATCTGCCCGCCCGGCGAGGCCGGCGGCTGCCAGCGCCGCGGCCGCGCACACGCACAGCAGCAGGGCCGCGAGCGCACGGCTACGACGAGGCCCGCCGGTCGGACGGCGGTGAGCGGGAGCGCTTACGGGCATGTCCACCTAACAGTTTACGGGCTCGGCGGTTGCGCCGGTCGCAGTGCGATCAGCTCACCGGGAGCGTGCTCGACCAGCCACGCCACATCTTCGGCGGAGAAGCCGTCACTCCTGCCATCCGCGCCCGCCGCCACCACCATCCGCTCGAAGCGCTCGTGCGCCATCAGCTCGCGCAGCGCGTGGCGCACGGTGCGGCCCCGCTCGATCCTCGAGTCCACGGGCACGTGCGCACGCAGGGCGCGCTGCTCCACGGCTTCCAGCAGCGGCAGAGCCTGCTCCGCCTCGGCGGGCAGCGGCACGTCCGCGGGCAGGCGCAGCGGCACCAGCGCCAGGTAGACCGGCATCAGCGTCGCGCCCTCCGCGCGCGCCAGGCGCAATGCAGCCACCAGCGCCGGCTCGGACAAGCCTTCGCCGGTGAAGGGAAAGGCGATGCGGCCCACCGGCGAGCGGCGGCTGAGCGCGCGCCCGCGGCGGCGGCGCTCGATCTCCAGGGCCGCCACCGTGCCCAATGCCGCTCCCACCAGCAGCGCCACCACAGCGGCGATCACAGCGGCGGCTCCTCCGTCGCCCCCACCGGCGCCTCCTCGCGCAACGTGCGATCGGCGACGATGCGCAGATCCACTCCCGGCAGGCCCCGCAGCAGGCGGAAGGGCAGCGCCGGCTGCGTCAGGCGCCGCCAGGCGTTGCGCGGCTTGGGCGCCCCCATCAGCACGTACGTCGTGCCCCGTTCGCGCGCCACGCGAATCGCCACCTCGGCCACATCGTCGCCCTCCTCCACCAAGAGCTGCGCGCCCAGGATCGAGGCCAGGCGGCGCAGCGCCTCCAGCTGCTCGCGTTCCTCCGCGCCCGCCCCGCGGCCGGGCTCGCGCACGGCCAGCAGGTCCAGCTCGGCGCCCAGGCGCTGGGCCGAGCGCCAAGCGCGGCGCACCACCCGCTGCGCGCGCGGGGAGAGCGTCACCAGCGCCAGCAGGCGCTCGGAGATGGCCTGCGTCGCGGCGCTCTTGGCGAGCCGATCCTCGCGGCGGGTGCCGATCGCCGGGGTTGCGGCGGGCGCCAGGCGTTTGACCTCCACGCCCTCGGCCACCTGGCGCAGCGAGGTCTCGCGCAGCGCCGAGAGGTTCTCGATCTTGAAGAAGTTGTTCAGCGCCGCCGGCACGCGCTCGGGGGGGTAGATCTTGCCCGCGCGCAGCCGCGAGATCAGCGCCTCGGGGGTGAGGTCGACGAGCACCACCTCGTCCGCCTGCGAGAGCACCGCGTCGGGGATCGTCTCGCGCACGCGCGTGCCCGTCAGCTGCGTCACCTGGTCGTTGAGGCTCTCCAGATGCTGCACGTTGACCGTCGAGTACACGTCGATGCCGGCATCCAGCACGTCGCGCACGTCCTCGTAGCGCTTCTCGTGCTCCAGCCCCGGCGCGTTGGTGTGCGCCAGCTCGTCGATCAGGCACAGCTCCGGTTCGCGCGCCAGGATCGCCGGCAGGTTCATCTCCTCGAAGGGGGTCTCGCGGTAGTGCACGCGCCGGCGCGGCACCATCTCAAGGCCCCCGGCCAGGCTCTCGGTCTCGACCCTTCCGTGAGGCTCCAGATAGCCGATCACGACATCGCGCCCGGCCTCGGCTTCGGCCTGACCCTCCTGGAGCATGCGATAGGTCTTGCCCACGCCCGCGGCCATGCCGATGAACACCTTGAGGCGGCCGCGCGATGAGGGCATGCGCGCATTGTCCTGTACCCACGCCCGGGAGGGGCTCAGAGCCTCCGCGGGCCGCCCAACCGCGGCTGGGAGGGGAGGGACAGGGACATGTGGCCCTCTCAGGCCCCCAGCAGGTTGTGGATGACCAGGTCGATCAGCTTGATGCCGATGAACGGCGCGATGATGCCGCCCAAACCGTAGATCAAGAGGTTGCGCCGCAAAAGCGCGCTCGCGCCGATCGGGCGGTAGCGCACCCCGCGCAGCGACAGCGGGATCAGCAGGGGGATGATGATCGCGTTGAAGATGATCGCCGAGACGATCGCGCTGCGCGGCGTGCCCAGGTTCATGATGTTGAGCACGCTCAGCGGGCCTTCCCCGCCTGGACTCGCCGCATAGGTGGCGATGAACACGGCAGGCAGGATCGCGAAGTACTTGGCCACGTCGTTGGCGATCGAGAAGGTCGTCAGCGCGCCGCGCGTGATCAGGAGCTGCTTGCCCACCTCCACGATCTCGATCAGCTTCGTCGGGTTGCTGTCCAGGTCGACCATGTTGCCCGCCTCGCGCGCGGCCTGCGTGCCCGTGTTCATGGCCACGCCCACGTCGGCCTGCGCCAGCGCGGGGGCGTCGTTGGTGCCGTCGCCCGTCATCGCCACCAGGCGCCCGCCCTGCTGCTGTTCCTTGATCAGCGCCAGCTTGGCCTCGGGCGTGGCTTCGGCGAGGAAGTCGTCCACGCCGGACTCCTCCGCGATCTTCGCCGCCGTCAGGCGGTTGTCGCCGGTGACCATCACCGTCTTGATCCCCATCGCGCGCAGATGGTCGAAGCGGACCTTCATGCCCTCCTTGAACGTGTCCTTCAGATACACCACGCCCAGCACCTGGCTGTCGCGCGAGACCGCCAAGGGGGTGCCGCCCTCGCGGCCGATGCGATCGAGCTGGCCCTGCAGCTCCGGGGGGGCCTGGCCGCCCTCCTGCCGGATGAAGTCGATGATGGCGTCGCCCGCGCCCTTGCGCAGGCGCCGGCCGTCGATGTCCACGCCGCTCATCCGCGTCTGCGCTGTGAACGGCACGAACTCGGCGTGCAGCTGGGACATGTCGTGCTCGCGGATGCCGTACTGCTTGGCCAACACCACGATCGAGCGTCCCTCCGGGGTCTCGTCCGCCAGCGAGGAGAGCTGCGCCGCCTCGGCCAGGTCGGCCTCGGCCACACCCGGCATCGGGATGAACTCCGAGGCGAGGCGGTTGCCGATCGTGATCGTGCCGGTCTTGTCCAGCAGCAGCACGTCCACGTCGCCGCTGGCCTCCACCGCGCGCCCGCTCAGAGCCAGCACGTTGCGGCGCACCATGCGGTCCATGCCCGCGATGCCGATCGCCGACAGCAGCGCCCCGATCGTCGTCGGGATCAATGCCACCAGCAGCGCGATCAGGGTCGTCTCGCTGATCGCCGTCCCCGCGAACAGGCCGAACGGGCGCAGCGTCGCCACCACGATCATGAAGATCAGCGTCAGCGCCGCCAGCAGGATGTTCAGCGCGATCTCATTCGGCGTCTTGCGCCGCTGCGCCCCCTCCACGAGGGCGATCATGCGATCCAGGAAGGACTGGCCCGGTTCCTGGGTGATTTCCACGACGATCTCGTCCGAGGTCACGCGCGTGCCGCCGGTCACGGCGCTGCGGTCGCCGCCGCTCTCGCGGATCACCGGCGCGCTCTCGCCCGTGATCGCCGACTCGTCCACGGTGGCGATGCCCTTGGTCACCGTGCCATCGCCGGGGATGAGCTCGCCTGCGGTCACGACCACGCTGTCCCCGCGCACCAGCTCGGAGGCGGCCTTGGTGCTGCCGTCCAGCATCTTCGCGACGGTCTCCTTGCGCATGTTGCGCAGCGTGTCCGCCTGCGCGCGGCCCCTGCCCTCGGCGAAGGCCTCGGCCATGTTGGCGAACACCACCGTCAGCCATAGCCAGATGGCGATCGTGAACGTGTACCAAGCGGGCTCGTTGCCTCCCCCCAGCGGCTTGCCGCCGAAGGCCTGGATCAGCCAGGTGATCGTTGTTATGACCGAGCCGATCTCCACCACGAACATAACGGGGTTGTGGATCTGCACGCGCGGGTCGAGCTTCTTGAAGCTGTCGATCAGCGCGCGCGTGACGATGTCGCGCTGGAACAGGGATATCGCCTGGCGCTCGGGCTGGCGCTCTTCGCTCATCGTCATCCTCCTACGCTTCTTCCGCACCCAGTCGGCCGCGGGCCGGTCGGAAAGAGCCTCAAGCATTCGCGCAAGGTCAAGCGGTCGAGCGCCAGATTCAGCTCGAGCACGTTCACGCCCGGCTCACCGGAGAAGCCCAGGCCGCGCCCGGATGTGTTCTGGCTTATCAGATTTTCTACCGAGGCCAGCGAAAAGCCGCGCACGGCCGCCACGCGATATGCCTGGATGCGCGCGTTGGCTTGCGAGATTTCTGGGTCGAGGTTCGAGCCAGAGGTGTTGATCGCGTCGACCGGGATCTTCGCCGCGCTCAGGCCGGGGTCGTATTCCTGCTTGTTCGGCCCGGTGTTCAGTTCCAGATAGGACTTGATGTTTTCTTCGTCCGCTTCCTTCGTCTTTTCGCTGTTTGGCCCGCGATTGGAGAAGGTGCTCGCGGCGGCGTTGTAGGCGCCGCCTTCGGTGGCCGACGGGCGCGTCTGGAAGTAGCGCGGGTCGGCTTCGGTCACCACAACGCCCTTTACTTCCTTGACCTTGCCGTTCTTTTCGAGCACCGGCGTGCCCCAGTTCTGGCCGATTATCTTCGAGCCCACCAGCTGGCCCTTCACGTACACCTTCTGTCCGTTGGCGTTGCCGGGGAACAGTCCCTGGCTGACGCCCCAGATGAACAGCGGGTACACCAGCCCGAGCAGTACCGTCAAGACGACGATGCCGATCGCGGATGTGACGATGTCGCGGCGCATGTCAGTAGAGATGTCCCGTGAGGCCCTGCACGATCGGGCCAAGTAGAAGGGCGGGGAAGAACGTCAAGGCGCCCACGAGGACGATCACGCCGATCAGGAGCACCACGAAGGTGGGGTTGTCGGTGCGCATCGTCCCCAGGCCGGCCGGGGTCACGCGCTTGCCCGCGAGGGCGCCGGCGACGGCCAACGCGAACAGGATCGGCGCGTAGCGCGCGAACAGCATGTCAAAGCCGCCCAACAGATCGGCGAAGGTGACGCCGTGGGAGCCCGCGCTGCCGGCATTGGGCTGGATGAAGCCGGTGTAGCCGGCGAAGGCAGAGCCATTGTTGTTCGCCTGAGACAGATAGGCATAGAAGGTCTCGGAGAAGCCCTGCGGCGTGTTGCCGCCCGCCTTGGAGAGCGCCACTTCGGCGATCGACTTGCGCCCGGCGCTGCTGGCCGTCGCCAGCGCCGTGCAGAACAGCGCGGCCAGGGGTGTTATCAAGATGCCCAGCCCGGCGAGCTTTATCTCCCGCGCCTCGAGCTTCTTGCCCAGCCACTCCGGCGTGCGTCCCACCATCAGGCCGCCGATGAACACCGCCAGGAGCACGTACAGGAGGATCGAGTACAGCCCCGTGCCCACGCCCCCGAAGATCACCTCGCTGGCCGACAGGTTGGCGAATGGCACCGCGCCGCCGATGCCCGTGAAGGACTCCAGCGCGCTGTTCACCGCGCCGCAGGAGGTCACGGTGGTGACCACGTCGAACAGGGCCGACCCGGCGATCCCGAAGCGCTGCTCCTTGCCTTCCATGTTGCCGCCGCCCGAGCCGGAGATCACGTGCGTGTGCAGACCCGCGGCGTGCTGCGCCGACGAGCCGTGCGCCTCGGCGATGTAGGCCACCGTCACGGCGCCCAGGAACATCACCATCATCGTCGCGTAGATCGCGAAGCCCTGGCGGCGGTTGCCGGTCATGCGCCCGTACGCGAACACAAGCGACGCCGGGATGCTCAGCACCAACAGCATCTCGAAGAAGTTGGTGAACGCCGTGGGGTTCTCAAAGGGGTGCGCCGAGTTGGTGTTCAAAAAGCCGCCCCCGTTGGTGCCCAGCTCCTTGATGACCTCCTGCGAGGCGATGGGACCCATCGCGATCGACTGCGTGAGGCCCGTGAGCGTGTGGGCCGTGAGATAGGTGGAGAAGTTATCGATCACGCCCTGTGACACCAGCACGAGCGCGCCGATTATCGAGATCGGCGCGAGCACGTACAGGATCGTGCGCACCAGGTCCTGCCAGAAGTTGCCGATCGAGGAGCCGCTGCGCCCGACGATCCCGCGGATAAGGGCCACGGCCACGACGATCCCCACGCCCGCCGAGAGCCAGTTCTGCACCGTCAGGCCGATCATCTGGCTGAGGTAGCTCATCGTCGTCTCGCCGCTGTAGTACTGCCAGTTGGTGTTCGTCATGAACGACGAGACGGTGTTGAACGTCACGTTCCACGGAGCGCTGTGGTAGCCCAGGGGGTTCAGCGCGTGGGGGACGTAAAAGGCATTCTGCGTGCGCAATATCAGGTACAACAGCAGCCAGCCGGCGAGGGAGAAGATAAGGAGGCTCTTCGCGTAGGACTTCCAGTCCTGCTCACGGTGGGGATCCACCCGCAGCACGCTGTACAGGAAGCGCTCAGGCCACGCGAACAACGGCGTCAGGAAGACCCGCTCGCCCGTGTACACGCTGGCCAGGTAACGGCCCAGGGGCAGCGCCAGCGCGGTGAGGATCACCGCGAACAGCACGATCGTCAGCCAGCCGGTGAACGTCACAGCTTCTCTCCGCGGATCAGCGCGTAGAAGAGATAGGCGATCACCAGCACCGACACGACCAGGCCGAAGAAGTCGGCCGCGCTCATGTGCGCGATGAACGCCCCCAGCGGCAGAGACACATCACCCAGCGGCAAACCCGGCAGCAGAGACGCGCTCATACCCGGTCGATCCCCTCGACCATCCAGAGGAGGATGGCGAACATCACTATGCCCAGCGCCACGGCGAGAATGTCCATGACCGACACTATGCGCGCTCGCGCATCACGGCCGCGTGACGATCGGGGTCAGACGTATAACGATTTCGTTACGAAGAAAATCGGTACCCCACGCCCGGGTCGGTGACGATATAGCGTGGCCGCCCCTCCGGCTCGATCTTCGCGCGCAGCCTCGCGATGTGCGTGCGCAGCGGCTGGATGTCATCGACGTACTCCGGCCCCCACACCTCGCTCAGCAGCGCCCGATGTGTCATCAACCTGCCGCGGTTGCGCACGAGCACGCGCAGCAGGTCGAACTCGATTGGAGTCAAATGGATCGGCTCGCCCTCGCGCTTCACGGTGCGCGCAGCCAGATCGATCTCCAGGCCCTCGACGCTCACCGCCGGCTCCTCGCCGGAGCGCCCCGCACGGCGCAGCGCCGCTCCCAGCCTCGCCACCAGCTCGCGCGCGCCGAAGGGCTTGGTGATGTAGTCGTCCGCGCCCGCCTCAAGCGCCTTCACCTTCTGCTCCTCATCGCCCACGGCGGAGAGCACCAGGATCGGCATCTCGCTCCACTCGCGCAGGCGCCTTGTCACCTCGATGCCATCGCCGTCGGGGAGCACCAGATCGACGATCGCCGCCTGCGGCGGGCGCACCGAGGCGCGGTCCAGCGCCTCCTTGGCCGTTTCCGCGGGCACCACCTCGAAGCCCGCCTCGCGCAGCACCACCCTGAGCGCGCGCAGGATCTGGCTCTCGTCGTCGACGACCAGTATGCGCGGCGCCTCACTGCTCATCGGGCGCCGCCCCGTCGCCGGGCCGAGCGGGCTGGGGCGCGACCTCACTGCCAGGCCGTGGCGCGACCTCGCCGTCAGGCTGGGCCTCGGCCTGCAGGGGCAATTCGAACACGAACGTCGCTCCCTGCCCCGGGAGGGACTCCACGTGCAGCTCCCCCCCGTTGGCCTGCGTGAAGCCGCGCGCGATCGCCAGGCCCAGGCCCGAGCCGCGGTGGCCGCCGCCGGCCGTGCCCGCCCGGTAGAAGGGCTCGAACACGCGCTCCAGCTGGGCCGGGGGGATGCCCGGGCCGCGATCCACCACACGCACGATCAGCTTGCCCTCGCCATCCCCGCCCATGCCGCGCACCGCCCGCGCGCGCACCGACACGGGGTGCCCGCCGGAGTGCCGCCGCGCGTTCTCCAGCACGTTCACGATCGCGCGCTCCAGCTGCGTGGGGTCCGCCAGCACCAGCGGCAGCTCGCGGTCGATCGACAGCGCCCACTCGCTCTCCCGGGCCCCCAGCTCGTCGACCGCCGCCCGCACGACCTCCTCCATCGAGGTCCACTCGCTGCGCGGCTCGGCCGCGCCGGCCTCCAGGCGAGAGAGATCGAGCAGGTTGTCCACGAGCCTCGCCAGGCGCCGGGTCTCCTCCAGGATCACGCTCGCCAGCTCCGCGCGCTCCGGGGCGGCCAGTCCGTGCAGCGCCAGCGCCTCACCGGCGGTGGCGATAGCAGTCAGAGGGGAGCGCAGATCGTGCGACACCGCCCGCAGCAACGCCGTCTTGACCACGTCGGCGCGGCGCAGCGCCGCCGTCTCCACCACCTCGCCCTGCAAACCCTCGCGCTCCAAGGCGGCGCTCAGAAGCGCCTCCAGCGCCGGCACCACGCGCTCCTGCAACCGGCGCAGATCGCGCTCGGGCGTACCTGCTCCAACGACCAGCGTGCCGAGGCGGCTCGCGCCCTCGCGCAGCGCGAACGCCACGCGGCGCTCATCGCCCTCGACGGCCTCCAGCTCGATCGCCGCCGAGGACAGATCCAGCGCCTGCGCCAGCCGCGCGGCCGCCGTGGGCAATGCCTCGGAGAGACTGCCCCCGCGCAGCAGGAGCCGCGCCATCTCCGCCGCCAGATCGGCCTCCCGCCGGCGCTCCTCGGCCTCGCGCGCCCGCGCCCGCGTCACCTCGGCTACCGAGCTCGCCAATGCCGCCGCCACCACGAACGCCACCAGCGCCACCCAGTTGCTCGAGTCCCTCACCGTCAGCTCGCCCACGGGCGGCAGGTGGAAGAAGTTGAACGCCAGTGCGCTCGCCACCGCCGTCGCCACGCCCAGCCAGACACCCCAGGTGGCCGACACCACCAGCACCGCCAGCAGGTACACGACGCCCAGGGACACGACCGGCGCCGCCTGCTTGAGCGGGTAGACGATCAGCGTGCACAACCCGACCAGCGCCACCGCCACGGCAACGCCCACGCGCTTGGGCGGGGGGTTGGGGGACAGGAGGAAGCCGAAGGGGCGCGGCACGCAGAGGAGCGTAGAGCACCGTCTGGCACTCGAACGAATGCTGAGAACTAAGCTGTTCCACATGTCGCTCGCGCGTTCGCGCCGATAGGGGCGCGAGAGCGCAGCACGCGACGCCCATGCCCAAGGTCCCCAAAGCCACCGCCATCGCACGCCGCCTGCCGATCGTGCTCGCGTGCGTGCTCGCGATCGGGGCGCTCTGGCTCCTCCCGGCGGCCTTCGCCGCACCCACGCTCTCCTCCGCGTCCAGCGCCTCAGCCGCGGTCTCGCCCTCGACCTCGCCCGCCACCGGCTACACCGTCAAGGCTGCCTGCTCGGCGCCACTGCCGGGACACGCCGCCTGCCTCGCGCTGCGGCTCGTGCGCTCATCGGGACCCACGCCCCCTGCGACCTCCACCGCCTCCACCGCTCCCACCGCCACCCCCGCGCCCGGCGCCGCGGCCTCGCCCGCCGTCTCCCCCGCGGTCCTGCCCAAGGGGATCACGCCGGCCGAACTGCACATGGCCTACCAGCTCCCGACCACCGCCGCCGAACCGCAGACGATTGTGCTCGTGGACGCCTACAACGACCCAAACGCCGAAGAAGACCTGGGGGTCTACGACCAGAAATACGAACTGCCGGCCTGCACGCACGCGAATGGCTGCTTCAGCAAGGTCAACCAGCAGGGCCTGAGCGCCCCGCTGCCTCCCGCCAACGGCGAATGGTCGATGGAGATCGCCACCGACGTCGAGGTCGCCCACTCCCTCTGCCAGAACTGCCACATCGTGCTGGTGGAGGCCGACTCGGACACCTTCCTCAACCTGCAGGCGGCGGAGGACACCGCCGCCGCCCTGATCGCGGCGGCCTCCAAGCCGGGGGCGCTGGAAGGCGAGATCTCGGACTCCTGGGGTGGCGAAGAGCCCGCGAAGGGCCTGCCCGACAGCAGCGCCTTCAACCATCCGGGCATCGTCATCGCGGCGGCGGCCGGCGACGCGGGCTACCTCAACTGGGATGCCTTCAGCAGCCGCGGGGAAGAAGGCTCGGGCTACTTCGAAGGAGCCGACTACCCGGCCTCCTCGCCGCACGTGATCGCCGTCGGCGGCACCAGCCTGAGCGTGAGCCCCACCGGCGAATGGCTCGGCGAGACGGTCTGGAACGACAGATTCGCCCCCAACCCCGGCGCTACCGGCGGAGGCTGCAGCATGGACTTCGCCGCCCCGGCGTGGCAGCCGCCCGCGCCCGGCTGGCAGGCTGTCGGCTGCGGCTCGCAGCGCGCCGTCGCCGACGTCTCCGCCGACGCCGACCCCAAGACGGGCGTGCACGTACATGACTCGGTCCCCCTGGGACTCGGCACGCCCGAAGAAAAGCACGGCGAAACGGCCCCCGAAGGAGGAACCGGGGAAGTCGTCATCGGCGGCACCAGCGTTGCCTCCCCGATCGTCGCCTCGGCCTTCGCGCTCGCGGGCGGCGCGCACGGCGTCCCATACCCGGCGGCCACGCTCTACGCCCACGCCGGCTCCGCGGCGCTGCACGACGTCCTCGCCGGCGGCAACGGCGAATGCGATGGCGTGTACAGCGGAGGCTGCAGCGGCTTCCCCAACTCGCCGCTGGACTGCGGGTCGGGCGACACGATCTGCAACGCGGGCCCCGGCTACGACGGGCCCACCGGGGTGGGCACACCCATCGGCCTCGCCGCCTTCCAGCCGGTGCCGGGCGAGATCGGCGGCTCCGAAGAAGGAAGCGGCTCCGGCGGCGGCGGCAACGGCGGTTCGGGCGCAGGCGGGTCGGGAGGCACAGCCAACCCCGGCGGGGGCGCGGGCGGCCTCCCCGGCGCGAGCAGCGGCAGCACCAGCCCCCCGGCGGGCTCGCACACGCCGGCCGCGTCGGGCTCGAAGGTCACGGTGACGCGCCTGTCGCTCACCCTGGGCGCCGTGATCGCGCTCAACCGCAACCGCCCCGCGCTCTCCACGATCGCCTTCACCTTCGCCCTCAGCGCAGCGGCCAGGGTGCGCATCACGCTCGCCCGGCGGATCCGCGTGCACGGGCGCTGGCACTGGAGCACGCTCCCGGGCGCCAACGCGATCGCGGCGCGCGCCGGCGCCAACCACGCGCGCCTGAGCGGCCGCGGCGCGCTCCCCTCAGGCCTCTACCGGCTGACGCTCACGCCGGCGCACGGCATCGCGCGGTCGATCGCGATCACGATCGGGTAGGCCCCAGGCCGCGGCTGCCCCAGGCCCGCGGCTGCCCCAGGCCCGCGGTGGGCGAGTGGCCCCTACCGCCGCAGCGGCCGCGGCGCCTGCTGCGCGCGCAGGTGGCTCGCACGCTCGGCCTGCTCGCCCTGAGGGGTGAGCACCCACGCATTGGCCGTGCCGCGGGTGGAGCTCGCGCCCGTGCCCTCGCCGACATTGGCCACCAGCCCCAGGCTCTCCAAACGCCTCAGCAGCCGCGAGATCTGGCCCTGGTCGACGATGCCCGCCTGGTCGGCCACCTCGCGGTTGCTGGCCCCGGGGCGTTCGCCGATCGCGCGCAGCACCCGCGCCGTGCGATAGGTGAGTCGCGTGCTCAGACCATCCGTTGGGGCGGGGCGGGTGACCCCCGATCCCCCCTTGAGCCCTGCCGGCGCCGGCGTTGTCCGGGGCGCGGGCCTGGTCAGCTCCCGGCCGGCCTTCGCGGCGCCCACGTAGGGCAGCAGGATCAGGTGCATCAGCGGCCCCAGCAGCCCTATCAGCGGCCCGCCGCGATTCGCCGCGCCGGACAGCAGGCGGGTGTGGAGGACCGCGAGCACGGCGCCGACGACCCCCTCCGCCGCGACCTCCGGTGGATCGGTCCTGCCGGAGCCCTCCAGGCGCCCGCGGTCGACGTATTCGCAGAGCACCTCGATCGCCTCCAGGCGCCGCTGCAGCACCCGCGCACCGCCGCCCAGCGCATAGACGACGCCCAGCCGCGCCAGCGCGGGCTCGCGGTCGAGCAGGCAGAGGAGCTCCGCCAGGGCCGCCCTGACGCCGTCCTGCCAGCGCGCCTCGCGCGTATAGGCCGTGTACATCTCCGCGCCGGCGAGGCGCAATCCCAGCTCGAATGCGGCCTGCAGGCAATCCTCGCGATCGGCATAGAGCTCGTAGAAGGCCCTGCGCGACACCCCCGCGCGGGCGACCACGTCGGCGACCGTCGCCTCGTGGGGATCCGCGCGCGCGGCCATCTCCTCGGCCAACGCCCGCATGATCCGTGCCCGCTGAAGCTCCTCTCCCATTGTCTTCTCCCATCCCCTCTATAGGGCCCCGCCAAGGGCTGTCCACTCCGCCGGCCGGACGAGCATGCCGGCGGCAGGTGCCAACGCTTGATCTTTGCAATAGCAAGCATATTTTAGGTGTCCAGCCGGAGGCGCCACGCCGCTCGGTTCCTGTCCAGCCGGAGGCGCCACGCCGCTCGGCTCGGGTCCCCGACCGCTGCGGGGTTCCCGGCCGCCGCGCGGTCTCCAGCCGCCGCGCGGAGCGAGTGGGGACGAAAAGAGGAGCCGTGGCCCGGGGGGAACGAGCCACGGCTCCGGTCTCGAGAGACCTCGAACGCGGAGGGGGTGTGCGTTCGGGCGGTCCCCTGAGGCGCTACCCGGAGAGTTGAGGGGCGGTAGCGCTCCCAGCTGCAAAGCCAGCCTCCCTGCCGGCCGATTTGTACAGAGTCGGTAATAAAGCATACCGCGCTAGTCTTGTCAAGAGGGATCAGGGTCGGAGATTACGTGACAAACCCTGAATCTGCGCCAAAAACAGCCGAAAATGCGTCTATTTTAGCCGTTTTGTAAGGTCATCGACCGCAATTTGCGCCTGTCGGGCACGGCTTTGCGCGAGCCGAGACGGCTCGTCTGGGACAGCCTGCTGTACAGTGGCGTTACAGATGACTCGCACATCCTCTCCCAGCGGCCGGCGCAAGCCCTCCCCCAGCGGCCAGCGCGAGCGTCTGCTGAACGGCATGGCCAGGGCCGTGGCGCGCCGCGGCTACACGGGCGCCACCGTGGCGCAGGCGATCGCCCACGCCGGCGTCTCGCGCAGCACCTTCTACGAGCACTTCGCCGACAAGGAGGACTGCTTCCTGGCCACCTTCCGCGAGCTCGCGCCGGTGCTCGGCGAGGAACTGCTGCAGGCAGTCCGGGACGTCCCCTGGGAGGAGAAGCAGCGCGCGATGCTGCGTGTGGTGCTGGACCCATCCAGAAGCGAGACGGCCATGCACTGGCGCCTGCTGCTCACCCAGGCCCGCGCCGGCGAGCGGCGCATCCGCGCCGAGCGCGAGCTGTTCGCCGGCCGTCTGGAGCAGGCTATGGAGGCGCTGCTGGACGCTCCGCCGCCAGGCGCCCCCACGCTGGACATCCCGCCCAAGGCGCTGCTCGGCGGCGCGCGCAGCGTAATCTCGGTACGGCGCTACACGCACGGGAGCCCTGAGGAAGGGCAGCTTCTGGAGGACCTGGAGACGTGGACGAGCGCCTACGCGGTGCCACCCGGGCACGCCCGCCGCTCAAGCGCCGAATGGGCCGAGCTGGGGCGGAGGCTGGGCGTCCCCGAGGAGGGCTTCGCCGAGGACGGGAGCAGGAGCGCCAGCGGCAGCGAGAGCGGGAATGGGAATGGGAACGGGCGCTCACGCCTCCCGCGGGGGCGCAGCCGCCTGCCTCCCGGCGTGGTGGCCAGCCGGCACCACAGCCGCATCATCGAGGCCACCGCCCAGGTGATCCGCGCCAAGGGCTACGCCGCCGCCACGACCGCCGACG
The DNA here is from genome assembly GCA_964582105.1 of uncultured Solirubrobacteraceae bacterium. GTDB lineage: Bacteria > Actinomycetota > Thermoleophilia > Solirubrobacterales > Solirubrobacteraceae > Palsa-744. The sequence continues at coordinate 2,261 of CAZOQI010000025.1, read as the reverse complement.
TCGTCGCCGCCGCGGGCGTCTCGCGCGGCATCTTCTACAGCCAGTTCCAGAACAAGCAGGAGGTCTTCCTGGCGGCCCAGACGGTGACCCTGCAGAAGGGCCTCACCTTGGCCTCCTCGGCCTTCTTCACGGGGCGCACCTGGCCCGAGCAGGTGTGGAACGGGCTGGACTCCCTGTTCGGCTACCTCGCCGGCGTCCCCGACTTGGCCCACCTGATGCTGATCGAGGTCTACGCCGCTCCGAGCGCGGCGCTCGATCGCATCGTCGACACCATGCGCACGCTGAGCCTGTTCCTGGAGGAGGGCTACCATCGCGGCTCCAAAGCCGAGCAGCTGCCCCGCACCTGCTCGGATGCCATCGCCGGGGCGATCCACGAGCTGCTCTACCACGCCGCCGAGCAGGATCGCGTGCCGCTGCTGCGCGAGCTGCTGCCGCAGGCCGTGTATGTCGCGCTGGCCCCCTTCCTGGGGCCGGTGAAGGCGCGCGGGATCGTGGATGAGCTCGTGAGCGAGCGCGCCGCCGCGGACGCCTGAGCCGCAAGCGGGACTGCACTTCTGAGCTGCAAGCGGGGCTGCACCGGTTGGCGCGCGGCCGGCGCAGGGTTAGCTTGCGCGGTTGCGATCCCGCTGCACATGAGCCCTTTTCACCGCACCCATCTGCGCCTCGCGCCACTTGCCATAGCCGCAGCCGCGGCCATCGCGGTCGGCCCGGCCGGCGCCAGCTCCAGCGGCAGCCTGGAAGGCCGCATCGCCGCCTCGCAGGCGCACGCGGGCGAACTGAGCGCGGGCATCGGCGCGGATGACCGCCGGATCGCGGGCTTCCAGGGCAGCATCGAGGACCTGCAGACACGGCTGAGCGCACTGGAATCGAGCCTCGCGTTCGAGCGCAGCCAGCTGGCCAAGCTGAGATCCGAACTGGCGGCGGCGCGCACGCAGATGGCCGCCCTGCAGGTGCAGCTGGCCCACGACAGGCAGGTGCTCGTGGCGCAGCTGGTGGCCTCCTACGAGGCCCCCCCGCCGAGCATCGCCACGGTGGTGCTGGAGTCCCACGGCTTCGCCGATCTGATCGAGCGCGTGGACGACCTGCGCGCCATCGCCGGCGAGAACGCGCAGGCCACCGTGCGCGTGGCCGCCGAGCACCGCGCGGTCGCGGCCCAGGCCACGCACCTGGCCGAACTGGAGGGCCGCCAGGCCCGCAACACGGGCGCGGTGCTGGTGCAGCGCGACGAGGCCGCCCAGCTGCACCTGGCGCTCGTGAACGATCAGCTGCACTACATCGGCGCGCGCAACCAGAAGAGCGCGGCGCTGGGCGCGCTGCGCTCCCACCAGCAGGCGCTGGAACACGAACTGGCCGCGATCCAGACGCGGGAACTGGCCGCGCAGGGCATCTACACCGGCCCCGTCGGCGCCCCCTCGCTGACGCCCTCCGGCGAATACGGCTTCTTCCCCGCCCCGGGCACCGACTATGGCGTGGGCGAGGAGCCCACGATCGCCGCGCGCCTGAACACGCTCGGCGTGACGCTGCACCTGCACCTGATCGGCATCAGCGGCTACCGCACCCCCCAGCACTCAGTAGAGGTGGGCGGCTTCGCCAACGACCCGCACACGCGCGGGGAAGCCTCGGACACCCCGGGCGTGGAGGGCGTGCCCGAGGCGACGCTGAACCGCTTCGGCCTGACCCGCCCCTTCCCGGGCGCAGCCGAGGCCGATCACATCCAGCTGCTGGGCAGCGCGCACTGAGCGGAGTCCTTGTTTGGATGGGCTCCGCTTCGCTCCGCCGTGATGGCCGCGTCGTTGCCCGATCGCGGCCGGTGGGAAGCCGCGCAAAGCGGCGCCGCGAGCGCCCAGTTCCGTCGTACCACCTCTTCTGCCGTTTACCGCTTCTTCCCACCCTTCTTGCGCGCCTTCGCTTTCTTCTTCGGCTTCGGACAGCCCGTCACCGCGATCTTCACGTTCTGCTTGATGACCGCGCCGTTCTGGCCGGTGATCGTGAAGGGCATCGAGAGCGATGCGCCGCAGAGACTCCCCTTCGCCTTCGCCGGGAGGACCGTCGCCAGCGCGGAGTGCGGGCCCTCGGGCAGACTCAACTGGAAGCTCGAGATCGGCGCGTCGGGGACGCTAGCGAACGTGCTGCTCGTGATGCCGTGCCTGATGTTGACGCTCCCGACCAAGTCGAGCGTAACGCCTTCGTCCTGGAAGACGATCACCACATCCGGGAACGCCGCGCCACCATGAGACACCAGATACACCGGGCCCGTCGCC
>CAZOQI010000024.1:0-62726 GCA_964582105.1 uncultured Solirubrobacteraceae bacterium | reverse complement strand
CTGCCGGTGCGACTGCGTGGGCTGTAGGTCCTCACACGTCGAGCGGAGCAGCCCCACAACGCTCCAGGGCCCAGATCCAGCTCTCTGCCTTCAAGCGGCGGACGGGCCTCGAACCCGCGACCTCGAGCTTGGGAAGCTCGCGCTCTACCAACTGAGCTACCACCGCATTGAGGCAATATTACGCCGTGGAGCACCGACGGAGAGACGGCCGGCGCCCGGACTGGGGCTCTGCCTCTACCCTTTGCTGCCGATGAGGCGCCTGATCATCCCTGTCCTGGCGTGCGTGGCCGGCGCGGCCGTTGTTGGGCTGCTGGCCTATGGCGTCACCCACCAAGCGGCGAGCCGGACGCTCGACGAAGCGGTGGCGCTGAGGCAGTCGCCGCCGGCGCCGGATGCGAGCACGACGCTGCCGGCGCTGCAGGGCAGCGGCCGGGGCTCGCTGGCCGCCTACCGGGGCAGAGTGGTGCTGCTGAACTTCTGGGCATCGTGGTGCGAACCCTGTAGGGCGGAGGCTCCGCAGTTGGAGCGCACGCAGCACGAGCTTGAGAGCCTCAGGGGTACCGTGTTGGGAGTGACCTACCTCGATGCCTCGCCGGACTCGCGCAGGTTCGCGCACGAGTTCGGCCTCACATATCCCAACCTGCGCGATACGACGGGCGAATTCGCGCGTGCCTACGGCACGGACAAGCTGCCCGAGAGCTTCCTGATCGATCGCCGGGGGCGCATAGCGGCCATCTCCCGGGGGCAGGTGGGGCCGGCGTTCCTGCGGAAGGCCGTGAGGCTGGCGCAGAGCGCATGAGACGGCCGCTGCGCCGCGGAGCTTGGGTCCTATGGGCACTCGCCGCGATCGCCCTCGCGGGGCCGGTTTCCGCGCTTGCCGCCACCCCCCCCCGCACGACCCTGCCGGCGGTGGAAAGCCAGGTGATGTGCGTGACCTGCAAGATCCCGTTGACGGTCGCCGAGTCCCCCCAGGCCGACCGCGAGCGGGCGTTCATCCAGGAACTGATCGATCAGGGGCAGAGCGAGGGACAGATCAAGCAGGCATTGGTCGCGCAGTACGGGCCGCAGGTGCTGGCGTTGCCGAGCACGAACGGCTTCGACCTCGCCGCCTATCTTGTGCCGATCGCGGTGGTGGTGTTCGTGGCCGGACTGCTGGCGCTGCTGCTGCCCCGCTGGCGCCGGCGCGCGCGCGTCCAGGCGGCCATGGCAGCCGCGGCGATGAACGGAGCAGCGAGCACAGACGCGGGCGCCACATCGAGCGCAGCGTCGCTGTCCCCCGCCGACGCCGCCCGCCTGGAGGCGGACCTGGCCAGGTTCGACTGAACACCCCACTCCAACCCGCACCGCGGCTGTGCAAGGCGAGGGGCAGTTCGATCCCGGTCAATCTCACATCTCGCTCGGCGCGCTCACTCCGAGCAGATCCAGCGAGCGCGCGATGGTGCGCTGGGTGGCCACGCACAGCGCGATGCGCGCGGATTCGAGCTCCTGCGGCTGCACGTCGAGCACGTGGCAGTCGCGGTAGAAGGCCGTGAACTCCTGCGCCAGCTCCAGAGCGTAGGCGGCGATGCGGTGCGGAGCGCGGCGGCGGGCGGCCTCATGGACCTCGCCGGGGAAGGCCATGAGACGCTTGATGAGGCCGCGCTCGGAGGGGTGTTCGGGAGAGCCCGCCCCTGCCCCGACCCCTTCCCCCTGCGCGGCGGCCCCTTCCCCCTGCGCGGCTAGCGCCGAGGCGACGTGCTCGGGACCCGCCTTGGCGAGCATCGAGGCGATGCGGGCGTGGGCGTACTGGACGTAGTACACGGGGTTGTCATTGGACTGCTCGCGCGCCAGATCGAGGTCGAGGTCGATCGTGGTGTCGTGCGAGCGCGAGAGCAGGAACCAGCGCGCGGCGTCCGTGCCGATCTCCCCCACGAGGTCGTCGAGCGTGACGAACTCGCCCGCGCGCTTTGACATCTGCGCGCGCTCGCCGCGGCGCACGAGGTGAACGAGCTGCATGATGAGCATCTCCAGGTGCTCGGGGTCGCCGCCGAGGGCCTCATAGGCGGCCTTCATGCGGGCCACATAGCCGTGGTGGTCGGCGCCCCACACGTCGATCTGGCGCTGGAAGCCGCGCTCGCGCTTGTCCTGGTGGTAGGCGATGTCCGAGGCGAAATAGGTGTGCTCTCCGCCCGAGCGCACCAGCACGCGGTCCTTGTCGTCGCCGTAGGCGGTGGTGCGCAGCCACAGCGCCCCCTCGCTGCGATAGCTGTGATCCTGGGCTTCCAGAATGGAGATGGCGTGATCGACCGCGCTGGGATGGCCCGCGTGCAACATGCTCTCGTAGGCCCAGGCATCGAACATCACCCCGAACGAGGCGAGTGACGCCTGCATGTCCTCCAGAAGGATGCTCACCGCGATCGCCCCCACCTCCGCCGCATCCGGCGCCGTCGCGCCGGTGGAACTGCCGACCGGAGTCCCGCGCTGCACCTCCAGCGCGTCGAGCTGTGCTCGCACGTGCGCTGTCAGCGGCTTCATGTAGTCGCCCCGGTAGCCGTCCTGCGCGACCTGCTCGCCCCGCATCAGCGCCTGAATGGACTCCCCCAGCTTGCGCACCTGCGAGCCGGCGTCGTTGACGTAGAACTCGCGCACCACCTCGTGGCCATGAAGAGCCAGCACGCGCGCCAGGGCATCGCCGTAGGCGGCGTTGCGGGCATGGCCCACGTGCATCGGGCCGGTGGGGTTGGCCGAGACGAACTCCACGAGGATGCGCTCGGGCTCAGCCGCGCCGCCGGCGCCGAAGTCCGCGCCCGCAGCGAGCATCTCGCGCAGCGCCGCGCCGAACCAGCGCGGATGCAGGAACAGGTTGAGAAAGCCCGGCCCCGCGACCTCGAAGCGCTCCAGGCTCCCCTCCAGCCGCTGCGCCAGCTCGTCCCCCAGCCGCTGCGCCACCTCGCGCGGGGGCCGGCCCAGTCCCGGCGCCAGCAGCAGCGCCGCGTTGGTCGAGTAGTCGCCCAGCTCCGCTCGGGGCGGGCGCTCCAGGGCGATCTCCTGGCGCGGGGACATCCCCTCGCCCGCCAGCGCCACGGCCGCAGCGAGCACCTCTGCGCGCAGGCCCTCCGGCGATGTCCCTGCGGCGCTCACGAGGGTCGGGTCGGGGCGCGCTTGCAATGACGATGACAGCGGAGGGTGTCAGTAGTGGTAGGGCTCACCGGCGAGGATCTTATGCGCCCGATAGAGCTGCTCGAGCAGGACCACCCAGGCGAGCTGGTGGGGGAGCGTCAGCGGCCCCAGCGACAGCCGCTCGTCGACCCGCTCCAGGACGGGCGCCCCGAAGGGCCCGCCGATCACGAACGCCAGGTCCGCGCCCGCCCGGCGGCGCTCCTGTAGGAAGGCGCTGAAGGCGAGGCTGTCGCGCGCGCGGCCGTCCGCCGCCAGCAGCGACACGAATGCGCCCCGCGGCACCCGCCGCGCGACCGCCCGGGCGTCGCGCGCCTGCACCAGCTCCAGGCGCGCGTGGCGGGATAGGAGCTTGCCGTAGTGGGCCACGTCATCCGCGTAGGGAGCGCGCAGCCGAGCCTCGCCGAGGATCGTGACCTGCACTTGCGCGATACTAGCCCGGTGAACGACGACGACCAAGGCGCCGAGCGCCACATAAACATCCATCTCTCCCCCGAGATCATGGGGGGCGTATACGCCAACTTCGCGAACGTCAGCCACAGCGACTACGAGTTCACCGTCACCTTCGCGCGCGTCGACCACGAGGTCGAGTCCGACGAGGTGCCGGGCGTGGTGGTGTCGCGCGTCAACCTCTCCCCGCGCTTCATGCGCGAGCTGATCGACGCGATGGAGGACAACTACTCGAAGTGGCGCACGCGCGAGGGCATCAAAAACCTCCCCGAGTACGGCGGGGCGGAAGGCGGCGGAACGGAAGAGCAGCAGGGATAGCCAGCCTCATCGAGCAATGATGAAGGTCGCGGTCATCTCCGACATCCACGGCAACAAACAGGCATTCGAAGCCGTGCTCGAGGCTGTCGCCGGCAGCGACGCCGAGGAGCTGTGGTGCCTGGGCGATCTGGTGTGCTACGGCGCGGACCCCGACGCCTGCGTGGAGTTGGCGCGCAGGCACGCCGCGGTGTGCCTGGTGGGCAATCACGACCTCGCGGTGCTGGGCGAGGTGCCGATGAAGGAGTTCTCGCGCGGGGCCAGCCTCGCGGCGCAGTGGACGCAGGAGGTGATCGGCCCCGAGAACCTCGCCTTCCTGGCCGGGCTGAAGCCGACGGGCAGGGAGGGCAGGGTGGGCCTCTACCACGCCAGCCCCAGAGATCCCGTGTGGGAGTACGTGCTCTCGACGCTGCTGGCGGAACTGTGCCTGGATCGGCAGCCCGAGCGGGTGTGCCTGATCGGCCACTCGCACGTGGCGCTGGCGTTCGTGCGCCACGAGGGCGAGCTGGTCACGGGCGAGCCCAAGCGCGCGGGAACGCTGCTTGACATCTCAAGCAGCGAGTGGCTGCTGAACCCCGGCAGCGTGGGCCAGCCGCGCGATGGCGACCCGCGCGCATCGTGGCTTTTGCTGGACCTGGACGGCTGGAGCGCCTCCTACCGGCGCACCCCCTATGACATCGCCGGCGCCGCCGCGGCGATTCGCGCCGCGCGCCTGCCCGACTCGCTGGCCGAGCGCCTGGAGTACGGTCAGTAGCGATGCGCCAGCCGCGACAACCTCTGCGCCTCGCTCTGGCCGGCCTGCTGGGCATGGCCGCCGCCGTGCTCCTAGCCTCGTGCGGGAGCACGGGCAAGGGCCTGATCCCGGCCGCCCAGGCCGGCCCGCTGGGGAGCGACTTCGAAATGGTGGCGCAGGCGGCGCAGGTCGGCAACGGCAACTGCGCGGCCACGGCGGAAGCGATCGCCAAGACCGAACAGGACTTCCAGCTGCTGCCCGGCACGGTCGACCCCGGCCTGCGCGCGCGTCTGCGCCTGGGCATCGCCAACCTGGCCTCGCGCGCGCGCGAAATGTGCCTGCAGCCGGCGCCCGGCGCGACCACGGCCACCAGCCCCGCCACCCGCACGAGCAGCACCAGCGCCACGCGCACCTCCACGCAGTCCAGCAGTTCCAGCACGAGCACCAGCAGTACCCCGAGCACAAGCACGTCCACCACGAACACCTCCACCACCGGCGCCCCTCCCGGCGGCGGCACCCCGGGCCCGAGCGAAAGCGGGGGCACCCCGGGGAGCAATGGCAGCGGGAACGGCCAGGGCAACGGCGAAGGCAACGGCGCCGGCGCGGGTGGAACCGGAGCGGGCAACGGCAATGGCCAGGTCAACGGCGTGGGCAACGGCCAGGGCAACGGCCAGGGAGCGGGCAAGTGAGACCAGAGGTCGCCCTGTGAGCGTCGCCGAGATCGCCGGGCGCTACCGTCTGGAATCGAGGCTGGGGTTCGGCGGCATGTCCACCGTGCACCGCGCCACGGACGAGCGCCTGGAACGGCGCGTGGCGGTCAAGCTGCTGGCCGAGCACCTCGCGGAGGACCCCACGTTCGTCTCGCGCTTCCAGCGCGAGGCGCAGGCCGCCGCGCGCCTCGTGCACCCCAACATCGTGCAGGTCTTCGACAGCGGCCTGGATGAGGCATCCCACCAGCACTTCATCGTGATGGAGTACATCGAGGGCTCCTCCTGCGCGGAGATCCTGCGCGACGACGGCTGGGTGGACGTGGAGGAGGCGGTGGCGATCATCGAGCAGGCCTGCGAGGGCCTGCACTACGCCCACCGCCACGGCGTGGTGCACAGGGACGTCAAGCCCGGAAACCTCCTGCGCGCGCGCGAAGGCGAGGTGAAGCTGGCGGACTTCGGCATCGCCAAGGCCACCGAGCAGTCCTCGATAACGCAGGTGGGCTCGGTGCTGGGCACCGCCGCCTACCTGGCCCCCGAGCAGGCCCGCGGCGAGGAGGCCGGTCCGCGCGCGGACCTCTACGCGCTGGGCGTGGTGGCCTATCAGCTGATCTCCGGAAGGCTCCCCTACGAGGCCACCTCGCTGACCGAGCTGGCGCTCAAGCAGCAGCAGGAGGAGCCCCCCACGCTGGACACGCTCGTGGCCGACGTCACCCCCGAGCTGGCCGACGCCATCGCCATCGCCCTCGCGCTCGATCCGCACGACCGCTACGCCACCGCGCGGGAGATGGGCGACGCGATAGCCGACGCCATGCGCGGCATCCCCCCGGCGGAGCCCGCCACGAGCGTGCGCGGCGCGCCCGCCACGCAGGCCACCAGCCTGCTCACCCCGGCCGCCCGCCGTGACACCGTCACCCCGCGCCAGCCCCGCCCCGGGCCGCCGCGCCAGCAGCCGCCCCACCTCGCCCCGACCCCGCATTCCGCGAATGCCAGGCGCGCGTGGGCAGCATTGGCAGCCGTGGCCCTGGTGGCCGTGATCATCGCCGCGATCGTGATCGCAACGGCCCCCTCCACGACCACGATCAAGCTGCACAACGTGATCTATCGGGACGTCAACACGTCAGCCTCGGCGCTCAAGGAACTGGTGGCGGAAAACAGCAAGTAAGGCGAGGGGCCCGCTTACGCGGGCCCCTCGGCCAGAACTGCAAGTCCTTTCGGACCGGGCAACCGTCACTCACCCGTCAGGCTAGCACTCTCAGCCGTCGCCTTGCAACCATGGCTCCGGTGGCCGGACTCGAACCGGCGCGTGGCAAGTGACGGTTGCCCATGCTGCCCTTACACCACACCGGAAAGCCATCGTCAACCCTACTCCGACACGGAGACGTTTCTCTCAGCCCGCCAGGAAGCGGCCACCTCGGCCAATCGCCCCTTCAGGATGGCGCTGCGCAGATCGGCCATCAGCCGCGCGAGGAACGTGAGGTTGTGCAGCGTCAGCAGGCGCATCCCCGTCAGCTCCTTGGCGCGCACCAGATAGGAGAGATAGGCCCGTGAGAGCCCCTCGGAGCAGGCCGGGCAGGGGCAGCCCTCCAGCAGCGGCGCGGGGTCCTCGCGCATCGGCCCCTTGAGCAGATCCAAGCGCCAGCGATTGGCGGGGTCGGGCACGAGCGCGCAGCCGTGGCGCCCCAGGCGGGTGGGCATGGCGCAGTCGAAGGTGTCCACCCCCAGTTCCACGCCGCGGATGAGGTCGTCGATCTCGCCGATGCCGAGCAGATGCCGTGGCCGTGCCTCGTGCTCACCGCCCAGCTCGTCCAAAGCCCACCCCACCACCTCGTACATCTGCTCCTTGTGCTCCCCCAGCGACCCGCCGATGGCGATGCCCTCGCACCCACTGCCGGCGACGACGCGCGCGGAGTGCCTACGCAGATCCTCGAAGACGCCCCCCTGCACGATCCCGTACACCAGCTGCCCCGCCGGCCCGTGCTCCTCGTGCCAATCCAGGCAGCGCGCCAACCAGCGATGGGTGCGCAGCGTGGAGTGCTCGGTGTAGCCGCGCTCCACGTGAAAGGGCGTGCACTCGTCGAACACCAACGCGACGTCCGAGCCGAGCGCGGCCTGGATCGCCATCGAGCCCTCGGGCGAGAGAAAGCGCTCGCCGCCGTCGAGATAGGAGCGAAAGCGCACGCCCGCCTCCTCGATCGAGAGAATCGCCCCGGCCCGCTCGGCGGAGCTGCGCGGAGAATGTCCCTCGGAGCCGCGCGAGGAAGGCCCCTCGGAGCCGTGCAGGGAACGGGACGAGCGCGGCGGGCGGGCCTTGATCTCATCCGCGACGGTGCCGTGCCCCATCGAGAACACCTGAAAGCCGCCGGAGTCGGTGATGATCGGGCCGGGCCAGCCCATGAAGCCGTGCAGCCCCCCGAGGCGCTCGATCAAACCCTCCCCGGGCCGCAGGTGCAGATGGAAGGTGTTGCCCAGAACCATCTCGAACCCCATCTGCGAGACCTCCCCGGGAAGGAGCCCCTTGACGGTGGCCTTGGTGGCGAGCGGCACGAAGGCGGGTGTGCGAACATCGCCGTGAGCGGTGCGCAGGAGCCCGGCGCGCGCGGACGACGCGGGCTGGCGTGCTTGGATGGTGAAGGCTCCCGGGGCCACCGCGGCATCCTAGAGGCCGGACGACTGCGCCATGACGATACTGGCCTCCCTCACAGACACGGTTCGCACGGTGGGATACCCGGCGATGTTCCTGCTGATCATGGCGGAGTCCAGCGGCGTGCCGGTGCCGGGCGAGACGGCGCTGATCGCCGCGGCGGTGCTGGCCAGCCAGGGCCAGCTGCAGATCGAGCTGGTGATCCCGCTGGCGGCGCTGGCGGCGATCGTGGGCGACAACATCGGCTATGGCATCGGGCACAAGGGCGGACGCTGGCTGCTGGAACGGCCCGGCGCCTTCCACCCCCAGCGCCTGCGCGCGCTGAGCAGGGGAGAGCGCTTCTTCGCGCGCCACGGTCCCAAGGCGGTGTTCTTCGGGCGCTTCCTGCTGGGCCTGCGCATCTGGGCGGCGTGGCTGGCCGGGGCCACGCGCATGCGCTGGCGCTCCTTTGCGCTGTGGAACGCCTGCGGAGGCATCGTCTGGGCGACGGCGGTGGGCCTGGCGGGCTACTTCCTGGGCAATGCCGCGGGCAGCGCGATCAAGGCGTTCGGGCTGTACGGGCTGGCGGCGGTGCTGGTCGCAGTGCTGGTGCTCCTGGTGATGCACCGCCGCCACAGCACGGTGCGATCCGATCCCACATCTCGGCGAGGGCGCTGAGCTCCGGTTCGGAGAAGCGCGAGAGGAACTGCTCGCGCACGACGCCCAGGTGCGTGCCGTGCGCGTCGTGGAGCTTTTCCAGACCGGCCTCGGTGAGGCAGGCGTAGGCCCCGCGCGCGTCGTGTTCGCAGGTGCAGCGCACGAGGAAGCCGTCGCGTTCCAGGCGGTCTACGAGGCGCGTGAGACCGCTGCGCGAGAGCTGCGCGCGCTGCGCGAGGTCGCACATGCGCATGCGCCCGTCGGGCGCCTCCTGGAGGTGGTGGAGGACCTCGTAGGAGCTGAGGGGCAGGCCGTGAGCATTTTCGAGCTCGGCGTCCAGGCGCTTGGCCAAGGAGGCGTGGGCACGCATGAGGCCGCGCAAGGCGCGCAGCTCCCCCTCGGTGAGGGTGGGGTCTCCATTCCCAGCGTGGATCTTGACGGCGGTCGCAGTTGGCATGCTTGCTTCCTCCCTGGCGAACATATAGCAGCGCGGCGCCTCAGCGCCGGGTTGCCCGCCAGGCCCAGAGCATCGCCAGCGGCTGCAGGGGCAGCCGCGCGTAGAGCGCCCAGCGCGGGATCCTGGGAAACGAACGAGCGGACCTTGTGATCGGAGCTGCGCCGTCGGTCGCCATGCCGCGACCCATCAAATCAAAAAAATCATCGGCCGCCCTCAATCAGGGAAGAGCCGGTCATCGCCTCCGGCCGCGACAGGCCCAGCAGGTCAAGCACCGTCGGGGCGACGTCCGCGAGGATGCCGCCCGCCTGGCGCAGCCGCAGGCCCGGAACGGTGAGGATCAGGGGCACGGGATTGAGCGAGTGGGCCGTGTTGGGGCTGCCATCCGGCTCGAGCATGTGATCGGCGTTGCCGTGATCGGCGGTCACCACGCAGGCGCCGCCGCTGGAATGGACCGCCTCCAGGACATCCCCCAGACAGGCGTCGACGGTCTCCACCGCCGTGATCGCGGCAGGGATGACGCCGGTGTGGCCCACCATGTCGGCGTTGGCGAAGTTGATGATGGCGAACTGCCGGCGGTCCTCCCGCCAGGCCTTCACGAACGCCTGCGCCGCGGCGTGGGCGCTCATCTGGGGCTTGTGGTCGTAGGTGGGAACATCGCGCGGCGAGGGCACCAGCTCGCGGCGCTCGCCCGCGTAGGGCCTCTCCTCGCCGCCGTTGAAGAAGTAGGTGACGTGGGGGTACTTCTCGGTCTCCGCCACGTGCAGCTGGTGGATCGAGTGCCCCGCGAGCACGCCCGAGAGGGTCGCCCGGGGGCGCTCGGGGGGGAAGGCCACGGGGTGCTCCCAGCCCTCCTGGTATGCGGTCATGCAGGTATAGCGCGTGACCGGTGCCGCCCCGCGGCGGTTGATCTCATCCCCCGCCAACTCCCCTTCCCCCATCTCCGCCGCCTCGCGGCGGTCGATCTCATCGAATCCGGGCGCGGTGAGCGCGAGCGTGAGCTGGCGCATGCGATCGGGGCGGAAGTTGAAGGCCACCACCGAGTCCCCGGGGCGGATCCTGGCCTCCCCATCGACGGTCGTGGCGGCTATGAACTCGTCCGTCTCGCCGCGCTCGTAGGCGGCGCGGAGGGCCTCGGGCGCCGTGTCCGCGTGGTGCTCGGCGCGGCCGTGCACGAGCAGGTCATACGCCTGCTGAATGCGATCCCAGCGGTGGTCGCGGTCCATCGCGAAGTAGCGCCCGATGACGCTGCCCACCCTGCCCGCGCCCCCGTCGCGCATCCAGCTTTCTACGGTCTCCAGACAGCCGGCGCCGGCCGTGGGCGGGGTGTCGCGGCCATCGCTGAAGGCGTGCAGCACGAGGTCTGCGACATCGAGCTGGGCGGCCATGTCGATGAGGGCGCGCAGGTGGTGCAGGCCGGAGTGCACGCCGCCGTCGGAGACGAGGCCGATGAGGTGCACCCGCGGCGCCTCGCTCATGGCCTCGCGCAACACCTCGTTGGCGGCGAAGGAGCCGTCGGCGATGGCGTCTTCGATGCGCGTGAGATCCTGACGCACGATCGCGCCGGCCCCCAGATTGAGATGACCCACCTCGGAGTTGCCCATCTGGCCGTCGGGCAGGCCCACGGCGCGGCCGCAGGCCGTGAGCCGGGTGTGCGGGCAGGACTCCCAGAGCTCGTCGAACACGGGTGTGCGGGCGAGCGAGATGGCGTTGCCGGGGCCGTCGGGGGCCAGGCCCCAGCCGTCGAGGATCACGAGGCACACGGCGGTGACGGGCAGCTGGGTCGGCCCCGGCGGCAGGGTCATGGCGTCGCGGCCAGGACGATCCGCGCGAAGCTCTCGGCCTGGAGCGAGGCCCCGCCCACCAGCGCCCCATCCACGTCGGGCAGGCTCAGCAGCTCGGCGGCGTTCTCGGGCTTGACCGAGCCGCCGTAGAGGATGCGCACCCCTGCGGCCGCCTCGGGGCTGCGATCCCCTATGAGGGCCCTGATGAAGCCGATCGCCTCCTGCGCCTGCTCGGGGGTGGCCACCCTGCCCGTGCCGATCGCCCAGATGGGCTCATACGCGATCACCACCTCCGCGATGCGCTCGCTGGGGACGCTGGCGAGGTCCTCCTTGATCTGCTGGCGCAGCTTGCGCTCGGTGTCCTCGCCATCGCGCTCGGACTCGCTCTCGCCCACGCAGAGGATCGGCAGCAATCCGGCCGCGAGCGCGGCGGGCACCTTGAGCGCCAGGGCTTTGTCGGTCTCGCCGAAGTGCCGTCGGCGCTCGGAATGGCCGAGCACGACGCCGCGCACGTCCAGCTCGCTGAGCATCGGCGCCGAGACCTCGCCCGTGAAGGCCCCCTCCGGCTCGTGGTGCACGTTCTGCGCATACACCTCCACGCGCGAGCCGCGCGCGGAGTCGACCATCGCGCGCAGGTCGGTGAAGGGCACGCAGATGGCCACGTCCACCCCGTTCACGGCGGCCACGCGCGGGAGCAGCGCCTGGATGTAGCGCTCGGCCTCGCTCTCGGTCTTGTGCATCTTCCAGTTGCCCGCCACGAGCGGAGTGCGGGAGGCCATCACATGGTCCCCTTCCCATCGCCCGCCGCGAGGGGAGCGCAGGCGGCCACCGGCGGCCACGCCATCACGCGACCCCCGCGCCGTTGAGGGCCTGCACGCCGGGCAGCACTCTGCCCTCGACCATCTCCAAGGTGGCGCCGCCGCCGGTTGAGAGGTGGTCGACCCGATCCTCCAGCCCGAACCGCGCGAGCGCGGCCGCCGAGTCGCCGCCGCCGACCACCGTGAGGCCGGGAGCCTGGGCCACGGCCTCGGCCACGGCGAGTGTGCCGGCGGCGAAGGGCGGGAGCTCGAAGGCGCCCACGGGGCCGTTCCAGAAGACGGTGCCGGCCTGGGCGATCGTGCGGCCGTAGCGGGCGGCTGTCGCAGGGCCGATGTCAAGGCCCATCCAGCCCTCGGGCACGTCCACGCCGTCGAGCTGGCGGGGGGTGGCGTCGGCTGACATGTGCTCGGCGACGATCAGGTCGCTCGGCAGCTCCAGGGCGGCTTGGCCGGGATGGCCCGCCTCTCCCGGATGGCCCGCCTCTCTGAGCACGCGCCGGGCGTGCTCCACATCCTCCTCCTCGCACAGCGAGGCCCCCACCGCGTGGCCCTGGGCGCAGAGAAAGGGGAAGCACATGGCGCCGCCGATGAGGATCGTGTCGGCCACCTCCAGGAAGCGGTCGATGACGGCGATCTTGTCGCTCACCTTGGCCCCGCCCACGACCGCCACGAGCGGGCGATCGGGGTGCTCCAGGATGCGCGTGATCGTCGTGACCTCCAGTTCCAGCAGCCTGCCCGCGGCGCTGGGCAGCAGTTGGGCCACGCCCGCGGTGCTGGCGTGGGCGCGGTGGGCGACGCCGAAGGCGTCATTGACGTAGAGGTCGGCCAGCTCGGCGAGGGCACGAGCGAAATTGGGGTCGTTGGCGGTCTCGCCCGGCTCGAAGCGGACGTTCTCCAGCACGAGGACCTCGCCGTCCCGCATGGCTTCGGTGAGCGCCCTCACCTCCTCGCCCACCACGGCGGGGGCCAGCGTGATGGCGGCGCCGGGCAAGAGCTCGCGCAGGCGCTCCACCACCGGCGCCAGCGACAGCTCGGGCGCGGGCTCGCCCTTGGGTCGTCCCAGGTGCGTGACGAGCACCAGTCGGGCGCCCTTGTGACGCAGCTCTTCGATCGTGGGCAGCGCCGCCTTGATGCGCGTGTCGTCTGCGACCTCAGGGCCTTTATGGCCTTCTTTGAGGGGCACGTTGAAGTCCACCCGCACGAGCACCCTGCGACCTTGCACATCCAGGTCGTCGAGGCTCCTCATCGCATCACAGGACCCTCTGCACGAGATCGACCAGCCGGTTGGAGTAGCCCCACTCGTTGTCATACCAGGCCACCACCTTGAGCATGGTGCCGTCCATGACGGCGGTGAGGAGGCCGTCGACGATCGAGGAGCAGGGCGAGCCGACGATATCGCTGGAGACGATGGGGTCCTCGGTGTAGGACATGATTCCCCGCAGGGGGCCGCTTTCGGCGGCCGCCTTCAGGGCGCCGTTGATCTCCTCGACGGTGGTGGCGCGCTGGCACTCGACGGTCAGATCGACGACCGAGCCCGTGGGCACGGGCGCGCGCACGGCGAAGCCGTGGAGCTTGCCGTTGAGCTCGGGGATGACCAGGCCGATGGCCTTGGCCGCGCCGGTGGAGGCGGGGATCAGGTTGATGGCCGCGGCGCGCGCGCGGCGCAGGTCCTTGTGGGGCAGGTCCTGCAGGCGCTGATCGGCGGTGTAGGCGTGGATGGTGGTCATCAGGCCGTGCTTCACGCCGACGGTCTCGACGATGACCTTGGCCACGGGCGCCAGGCAGTTGGTCGTACAAGAGGCGTTGGAGATCACGTCGTGCCTGGCGGGGTCGTAGGCGTTCTCGAAGTTGACGCCCAGCACCACCGTCACGTCGGGGTCGGCGGCGGGGGCGGAGATGACGACCTTCCTGGCGCCCTGGGAGAGGTGCTTGGCCGCCTGTTCGCGATTGGTGAAGAGGCCGGTGGACTCGATCACCACGTCCACCCCCAGCTCCCCCCAGGGCAGCGCCCCGGGATCGCGCTCGGCCAGCACCTTCAGCTCGCGGCCGTCCACCAGCAGGCCGGCGGCGGTCTGCTCCACCGTCCCCGGGTAGGGGCCGAGGATCGAGTCGTACTTGAGCAGGTGCGCCAGCGTCCCCGCATCGGTGAGGTCGTTGACGGCAACCCACTCCACATCGGCCCGCCCCGCCTGGGCAGCCCGAAAGACGTTGCGGCCGATGCGACCGAAGCCGTTGATCCCAACGCGTACCGCCATGCAGATGGCCTCCTAAGGCAAAGAAGGGCGAAAACGTCAACGGCCGGACGTGAGAGCTGACCCCCCAGGTCCGGCGGCGTGGGGGAAGGCTATCAATGGGCCTGGGGCGGGTCCTGCCAGCCGCCCCGGTCAGCCATCTTCAGACCTCGCGCGAGCGCTTGTCGATGTCCCGGTGGGCCACCGCCACGACCAGGTCCTCGCCGGCGCGGTAGCGCTCGGCCAGATGCTCTGCGATGGCCACCGAGCGGTGACGCCCGCCGGTGCAGCCCACGGCGACGACCAAGTGGGACTTGCCCTCGGCGACGTACTGCGGCAGCAGGAAGTCCAGCAGCGCGTGCAGCCGCTCGTACAGCTCGTCCAAACGCCCGTCGTGAGCGATGTAGTCGATCACGGGCTGCTCGCGCCCCGTGAGCTCGCGCAGCTCGGGCTCGTAGTGCGGGTTGGGCAGGAAGCGCACGTCGAACGCCAGATCCTCATCGCGCGGGGGGCCGTACTTGAAGCCGAAGCTCACGAAGGTCACCGCGAGGCGCTGAGCGTGCTGGCGGGGAAGCAGCTCATCGGCGATTCTGCCGCGCAGCGTGGCCGCGGACATGGTCGTCGTGTCGATCACCAGGTTGGCGCGGCTGCGCAGGGGCTCCAGCAGGGAGCGCTCGGCCGTGACGCCCTCCCCGACGCTGCCATCGGGCGCCAGGGGATGGCGGCGGCGGGTCTCCTTGTAGCGATTGACCAGCGTCTGCTCGGCGGCCTCCAGGAAGAGCACGTGGTGGGTGAGCCCCAGCGCGTCCAGTTCCTCCACCACCGCTTGCAGCGCCTCGAAGTAGACCCCCCCGCGCACATCGGAGACGACCGCCGCGCGTTCGACCTTGGAGCCCTCGTGCATGAACAGCTCCACCAGCGAGCGGATCATCTCCGGAGGCAGATTGTCCACGCAGAAATACCCCGCGTCCTCGAAGACGTTCATGGCCGTGGACTTGCCCGCCCCGGAGAAGCCCGTGATGATCACCAGGTCCTGCAGCCTCGACTCCGTCGCCGGCTTGCCGCGAGCGGAGAGCGGCGGGCGCTTGGGCCTGGGTCTGATCGCGCTCATGGGTTCGCGCTCATGAGTTGATTGTCGCGGGTTTGGCGGACGGCGGGGCCAATCCCTGGTCGGGTGCCAGATTCTGCTCCCGCACGCTCAACCACGGATGAGCAGTCCGAGTTCGCCCGTATCGTCACGACCGCGATGACGGAATTGAGCAGCGGGCTGTCGGGCAAGCTACTGGACAGGTCCGATCTTCCCGAGTACGAAGAGCACCACGCAGCCAAGCACGGGATACTGCGCGAGTACACCAAGGCCTGGCTGCCCAAGCTCGGCATCTCCTACCCTCAGGTGGCGATCGTGGATGGCTTTGCGAGCGCGGGCCGCTATCGGGATGGACGCGAGGGATCGCCTCTCATCTTCCTCAACGCCTATCTCGATCACACTGGCCGCAGCCGGCTGCAGGCGCCCCCGCACTTCATATTCATCGAGTCGGTCAAGAAGTATGCGACACATCTGCGGGCGGAGATCGACGCTGTTGAAGACCTCCACGGCGCCACCGTAGATGTCATTCACGGCAGCTACGAAAAGGAGCTGCCGCGTGTCGTCGCTTTCCTCGCCGGGCAATACCGGCAGCCGGTCCCGGCGTTTGCCTTCGTCGATCCTCGTGGTTACAACGAGAACCCCTTCGAGGTGCTGCGCGATTACAGGCGGCGCCTTGGGCCAAAGGCCGAGGCGATGGTCTATGTGCCAATCAAGTTCATGGCTCGCTTCGTCGGCACCGACCTCACCGAGGACGCGATGGATCGCGCCTTTGGCAGTCGGGATGCCTGGCTGCTTGTACGCGCGCAGTCAAATCCCGGCCAGGAGGCGGGCAGGCAACTCGCCCAAGCCTATACCGACGTGATGCGCTCGGAGTTCAGTCTCCTCACCCATTTCATCGTGGACCCGGTCAATCACAACGAGTACTACCTCTTCTTCGGGACCGAACACCTTGATGGGATCAGGAAGATGAAGGACGCCTACTGGAAGATCGATCCAGACGGCGGCACCGGGTATCAGCAGGACCCGCGGACCGCCGCCGGTCAGGGGGCGCTGTTCTCCGCTGCCGATGTCTCACCCGTGCTGCTGCCGCACGACGAAACGCTGCCGGTGCTCCTGCGCGCGCACTTCGAGCTCCGCGAGTTCTCGATCGAGGAGGCCGTGGAGTACACCCTCACCGAGACCCGCTTCCGCGATGCCCATCTGCGCCCCGAGGCCCTGATCCCGATGCAGAACGCAGGCAAGCTCGAGGTCACCGAGACCACGCGCACGTCCAAAAAGCATTTCCCGCCTGGAACGCGGATGCGCTTCGTGGTATAGCGCGAGGCATCGCTCAGACGGCAGCGAGCACGCCGCCGTCTCGGGCAGTCGGGAGATCGTCCCATGTCCGTCCATCCAGCTGACGACCGCCGATCTTGCTGGTGCGCCCGCCCCACTGCTTGAAGAAGTAGGCGACCCCCTCGGCTTGGCATCGATCGCGCAGCTCACGCAACCACTCGGCGCGGACAGGTCGATGACTGGGACCGCTCTCACCACCGGATATCAGCCAGTCGATGCCTGACAGGTCAAGACCTTCAAGGGGCCCCAGCAGTGGCTCGGCCGAGATGAACCGCACCGCCGCCGGCACGGCTCGCAGGGCGTCGGCACGCTGAACAAAACGACGATTCTCGATCGTCACGCCCATCCAGACGTTGCCGGGCCACGGCAAGCGAGGAGCCAGCATCTCCAGCCGCTCGTGCCGCTTGGTGAGCACCTGGAAGACATGCCAGTCGGCGCGCCGCATCACGTCGAAGACCTCGGCGATGAAGTCCTCGGGTATGTCCTCGTGGAAGAGATCGCTCATCGAGTTGACGAAGATCACACGCGGGCGGCGCCAATGCAATGGCACCTCCAATCGTTGAGGCCACAGACGCAGGTCGAAGCCCTGCTGATAGGGATGACCGACGATCCCACGCCAACGCTTGGCGAATGTCTCTGCGTAACAGTGCGCACATCCAGGGGAAACCTTGTCGCACCCGGTCACCGGGTTCCAGGTCGCCTGGGTCCACTCTATGCGGCTGTTATCGGCCATCTGAGCTTGCCACCCTATACGCCTTCGGGAGGCGCATCCCTTTGCCAGCGATACGAACATATGTTCGTCCACATCCCGGACGGAGGGTTCGCCTGCCGGCTCACCCCGCGCGATGCAGCAGCGCATGGAGATCCCGGGCGAGCTTGGCGGGCAGGCCCGGCACCGCCTGCAGTTCCTCGCGCGAGGCCGCCAGGACCGCCTCGGGCGAGCCGAAATGGGTCAGCAGGGCGCGCTTGCGCGCGGGGCCGATGCCGGGCAGGCCGTCCAGCAGCGAGTCGGTCATGGCGCGGTCGCGGCGGGCGCGGTGGTGGGCGATGGCGAAGCGGTGGGCCTCGTCGCGAACCCGCTGCAGCAGCTGCAGCTCGGGGGTGGAGTGGTCGAGCACGAGCGGCGCAGCGCGGCCGGGCAGGAACACCTCCTCGACGCGCTTGGCCAGCGAGACCACCGTGACGCCGCGCCGGCGAAAGCCGCGCAGGGGCTCCAGGCCCGCGGTGAGCTGGCCGCGGCCGCCGTCGATGACGACCACATTGGGCAGCGCCGCGAAGCTCGCGTCGTACTCGCGGTCGTGCGGAGAGATGTCGGCCTGGCGCTCCCAGCGCGCGAAGCGGCGGCTGAGGACCTCGGCCATCGCGGCGTAGTCGTCGGAGCCCTCCACGGTGCGGATGGTGAAGCGGCGGTAGTCGCTCTTCCTGGGAGCGCCGCCCTCGAACACGACCATCGCGGCGACGGTGTGGGTGCCGCCCAGGTTGGAGATGTCAAAGCACTCGATGCGCAGCGGCAGCGCGTCCAGGCCCAGCGCCCGCTGCAGGCCCTCCAGCGCGTCCACGCGGCTCTGGCGGCGGCGCTCGTCGCGCAGGCGCTCCTGGTCGAGCGCGAGGCGCGCGTTGCGCTCTGCCAGCTCGAGGATGCGGCGCTTGTCGCCGCGCTCGGCCACGCGCAGCTCCACGCGGCTCCCCCGTCTGGCGGTGAGCGCGTCGGCCAGGGCGCTGCGGCCTGCGTGACCACCGGAGCCGGCTTGGCCACCAGAGTCGGCGAGGCCGGCGAGCTCGCGCTGCACGACGATCTGCGCGGGGATCGACATGTGCCCGGCGTAGTACTGGAGCATGAACTCCTCCCCCACCTCATCCACGCCGCGCTCGGTCTCGTTGGCGAGGTAGAAGGACTGGCGGTCGCAGAGCACCCCGTCGCGCACCTGAAAGACCTGCGCGTTGGCGTCCCTGCCGTCGACGGCGATGGCCACCGCGTCGAGCGTGCCGACGGACTCGTTGGCCACGCGCTGGCGCTGCATCAGCGAGTGCACGGCGCGCAGGCGGTTGCGCTCCAGCGTGGCCTGCTCGAACTCCTGCGCCGCCGCGGCCGCGCGCATCCTGGCTTCAAGGTCGCGCTCGATCGCCCTGAAGCGCCCGGAGAGGAAGTCGATCACCCCGTCGATGCTGTGGCGGTAGTCCGCTTTGGAGATGAAGCCCACGCAGGGGGCCTGGCAGCGCTTGATGTAGTAATCCAGGCAGGGGCTGCCGCTGCGGCGGCCCGGCTCAGAACCGGTGCAGGAGCGGAACATGAAGATCTTGGTGAGCAGATCGAGCGTGTTGCGCACGCGCTTGGCGTTGGAGTAGGGACCGAAGTAGGCGCGGCCCGCGCGATGGCGCTCGCGCGTGAAGTACACGCGCGGGAAGTCCTCGTCGAGGGAGATGGCGATGAAGGGATAGGACTTGTCGTCGCGCAGCCGTATGTTGAAGCGCGGGCGGTACTGCTTGATGAAGCTCTGCTCGGCCAGCAGCGCCTCCGCCTCGCTGGCCACCACCAGGCACTCGATGTGCTCGACGCTCGCCAGCATCTCGGCGTGGCCGGGGCTGGAGGGGACATTGGCCTTGGCGAAGTGCGAGGCCACTCGCTTGCGAACCGACTTGGCCTTGCCCACGTAGACGACGCGGCCCTTGGCGTCGCGGAAGAGGTACACGCCGGGCTCCTCGGGCAGGTTGCGGCGCTGCTCGAAAAGGGGATGCTCGCTCAAGTGAGCGTCTCCCTGCTTCGGTCGGCGAGGCTCAATAGGTGCGCGCGAAGCGGTAGACGGCGAACAGCGTATACACGACCATGCCGATCAGCACAAACCAGACGAACTCGCCGAAGCCCGTCTGCCACATGCGCGTCTTGGCTGCGATCGTGACGGCGCCCACCGCGATCGCGCCGTAGAGCAGCGCGCGGTGGCGATCGCCGAGGCCATAGATGTCAAGGCGGTGTTCGCGGTAGAGCCTTACGCCCATGTAGCCCAGAGCGCCGTAGAACACGGCCCAGAGGACGGCGGTGAAGGTGTTGGCCGCGCGACCGCCGCCGGGCAGGAACTCGACGGCGGCGGCGATCAGCAGGATGATCGCCACGTTGCGTGCGGTCTTGGTGGCATCGGTCATCGCGTTCTCAGTCTAGATCCCCCGGCGCTTGCCCCTGGCGCCAGCTCCTCCCCCGCCGCCCGGCGCTCCTCGCGCACGCGGACGTACTCGGGCCAGCCGCCGAGGTAGCTGCGCAGCGTGCGCCGCTCGATCGCCACGGTGCGCGTGCCGACCGCGTCGAGCAGGGCGCGATCGTGGGAGACCAGAAGGACGGCGCCCTGGAAGGCGCGCAGAGCGTCCTCGAGGGCCTCGCGGGACTCGATGTCGAGATGGTTGGTGGGCTCGTCGAGGATCAGGACGTTGGCGCCGGAGTGAACGAGGATGGCGAGCGACAGCCGCCGGCGCTCGCCGCCGGAGAGCCCGTCCAGGGGCTTTTCTGCGTCCTCGCCGGAGAAGAGGAAGCTGCCGAGCAGTGAGCGGGCCTTGTTGGGGGCGAGTCCTGTTGCGTGCTGCGTGGCGTCAAGCACGCTTGGATTGGGATTCCCGCCCACCCCGGGATTCCCGCCCACCCCGGGATTCCCGCCCACCCCGGGATTCCCGCCCGCCCCGCCGCCGGCGCCGAGCTCCTCGGCGTGCTGGGAGAGATAGCCGACTTTGACGTTGTGGCCGGTGCTGAGCTTGCCGGCCGCCAGCGGGCGCCTGCCGGCGAGGGTCTCGATCAGGGTGGTCTTGCCGGTGCCGTTGGGACCGACGAGCGAGACGTGCTCGCCGCGTTCCAGCCACAGCTCCACCTGCTCCAGAAGGGTGATCGCAGGCTCGCCGATCTGAATCAGGCCATCGCTGAGCTCGAAGATCACCCGCCCGGAGCGCTCGGGCGCCTTGAACGCGAACTCCAGACCCTGACCGGATTTGGACCCACCCACCCCGCGCTCGATGCGCTCGATCTTGGCGAGCTTCTTGACGCGCGACTGCGCCTGGCGCGCCTTGGTGGCCTTGTAGCGGAAGCGCTCGACGAAGCGCTCCATGCGCTCGATCTCGGCGCGCTGCCTGTCGATCGCCTTGCCGAGGGCGATCTCCCGCGCGGCCTGCTCGGCGCGCCAGCGATGCCATGTGCCGGCGAAGAAGCGCGAGCGGCCGGCTTCCAACTCCAGAACCGCGGTGCCGACGGCCTCCAGGAACCAGCGGTCGTGCGCGACCAGCACGATCGCCGCGTCGAGCCCCACGAGCGTCTGCTCCAGCCACTCCAGCGACTCGATGTCGAGATGGTTGGTGGGCTCGTCCAGCAATAGCACGTCGGCGTTGGTGGCCAGGGCGCGCGCGAGCGAGGCGCGCGTGAGCTGGCCGCCGGAGAAGGTGTCAAGACCGCGGTCCAGATCCTCCTCGGCGAAGCCCAGGCCGCGCGTCATGATCGTGGCGCGGTCGCGCCAGAGGTAGCCGCCGTGGGCCTCCAGGCGTGCCTGCGCGCGGGCGTAGCGTGCGAGCGTGGCCTCCTCGCCGGCGCCCTCGGCCATGCGCCGCTCGAGCTCTGCGAGCTCGGCCTCGACGCGCAGCTCCTCGGCGCAGCCGGAGAGCACGTAGTCGCGCAGCGACACGCTTCGCTCGCGCGGAGGGCGCTGATCGTGCAGGGCCACGCGCGCGCCCTTGGCGATGCTGAGCTCGCCGCGGTCGATCCGGGTCTCCCCCGCGAGCATCCGCAGCAGAGTGGTCTTGCCCGCGCCGTTGCGCCCGGCGACGGTCATGCGCTCGCGGCGCTCGAGCTTGAAGGAGACCCCGCGCAGCAGCGGTCTGCCGGCGATGTCCTTGTGCAGGTCCGATGCGATCAGTACGGCCACGCCGGTCATCGTAGGGCGGACCCGCCGGGCAGGAGCGCGGCCGTCGAGCGATATAGCGGCGCCGGACACCCCCGCCCTGCCCTCCGCTAGCATTCCTCCCACGATGCGCCGACTGCCCGCCGCCTTCACATCAGCCGTGATGCTGCTGCTGGTGCTGGCCCCCACGGCCTTGGCCTACAACGACGGACGCGGCTTCTACGGGGCCACCAACGACAGGGTGGTGACCAACGCTGGCTTCATCCTGATCGTCTTCTTCCCCGCCTTCATCCTGCTGATGAGCCTTTTGCAGTGGCGCCTGGAGAAGCGCAAGGAAGCCCGCAAGGCGGCGCAGAAGGCGATGGGCAGCGCCACCTGGCACGGCGGCTGGTAGCCGCCGGATCGCGGAGTCGGGATCGCCGGTGAGCACCCCGCAGGCCGTCCGCTACGAACGCGAAGGCGCGGCCGCGGTGTTGACGATCGATCGCCAGGAGCGGCGCAACGCCGTCGATGGCCCGACCGCAGAGGCCCTGCACGCGGGCTATGAGCGCTTCGAGGCCGAAGAGGACGCGCGCGTGCTGGTGCTCACGGGCGCCGGCGGCGTGTCCTTCTGCGCAGGCGCGGATCTGAAGGCGATCGGCAGCTTCTCCGGCCGGCTGATGGCGCCGGAGGGCCCGATGGGCTTCACCCGCCTGACGCCCTCCAAGCCGACGATCGCGGCGATCTCGGGATACGCACTGGCGGGCGGATTGGAGCTGGCATTGTGGTGCGATCTGCGCATCGCGACCGAAGGCTCCACGCTGGGCTTCCCCGAGCGCCGCTGGGGGGTGCCGCTGATCGACGGCGGCACGCAGCGCATTGCGCGCGTGATCGGGCTGGGGAGGGCGCTCGATCTGATCCTGACGGGACGCATGGTCGGCGCCCAGGAGGCTCTGATGATGGGCCTGCTGAGCGAGGTTGTCCCCGAGGGCGCCCATCTGGAGCGGGCGCTGGCGCTGGCGCAGGGGCTGGCGGGGTTCCCCCAGCGCACGATGCTGGCCGATCGCCGCGCGGCGATCGAGGGCCTGGGGATGACCCTGGCGGAGGGCCTTGAGCTGGAGGCGCACGCGGGACCGGAGGTGTTCGCCGATGCGATTGCCGGCGCCGGGCGCTTCGCGGGCGGCGAGGGACGCGGCGGGGCCGGCGCGGGAGCGTAGGACTATGCTCGTTGCATGGCCTATTTCGTAACCGGCGCGACCGGCTTCATCGGGCACAATCTCGTTGAGCGGCTGCTGGCGCGCGAAGGCGACATCCATGTGCTCGTGCGCGAGGGCTCGGAGGCGCGCCTGGAGCGGCTGATCAAACGCTGGGAAGGAACCCACGGGGCAGCGGCCGGCGAACGGGTACACCCTGTGGCCGGCAATCTCACGCTGCCGCTGCTGGGGGTCGACAAGGAGCGGATCGCACAGCTGCGAGGCGAGGGGATCGAGCACTTCTTTCACCTGGCGGCGGTGTACGACATGACGGCCTCCGAGGAGCGCAACCGCAACGTGAACGTGGGCGGGACCGCCGAGGCGGTGGCGCTGGCGAGGGCGCTGAAGGCCGGCTGCCTGCACCATGTCTCCTCGATCGCGGTGGCGGGCGAGTTCAGGGGGGAGTTCCGCGAGGACATGTTCGACGAGGGCCAGCGCCTGCCCTCGCCCTATCACCAGACGAAGTTCGAGAGCGAGCGGATCGTGCGCGAGCAGGCGAAGGTGCCCTGGCGCGTGTACCGGCCGGCGGTCGTCGTGGGCGATTCGCGCACGGGCGAGATGGACAAGATCGACGGGCCGTATTACTTCTTCAAGGCGATCCAGCGCATGCGCTGGCTGCCGCGCTGGCTGCCGCTGGTGGGCCTGGACCTGGGGTATACGAACATCGTGCCGGTGGACTTCGTGGCCGATGCGCTCGATCACATCGCGCATCAGCCGGGGCTGGACGGGCAGGCGTTCCATCTCACAAGCCCGCGCTCGCAGCGGGTGAGCGACGTGATGAACGAGTTCGCCAAGGCCGCACACGCGCCGCGAGCGGCGGTGAGCATCGACCGCCGCCTGGCCGCCCCGGGGCTGGGGGCGCTGACACGGCTGACGGGGGTGCCGGGCGTGCGCGAGGCGCGCCGCGCGCTGCTGGCCGACTTCGGCGTCCCCGAGGAGGTGATCGAGCACATCTCGCTGCGCCCCCGCTTCGACACGCACGAGACGGAGGCGGCGCTGGCGGGCAGCGGCATCGCCGTGCCGGCGCTGTCCGGCTACGCGGGCAGACTGTGGGACTGGTGGGAACGCCACCTCGATCCCGACCGCCTGAAGGAGCGCTCGCTGCGGGCCGCATTGAACGGGCGCACCGTGCTCATAACCGGGGCCTCCTCGGGGATCGGCCGGGCAACGGCGCTGAAGGTGGCGGCCGCGGGCGCCGTCCCGCTGCTGGTGGCGCGCGGCACGGAGAAGCTGGAGGAGGTCAGGCGGGAGATCGAAGCGGAAGGGCGCAGCGCGTACGTATACAGCGCCGACTTGTCAAACATCGACTCGATCGAGGAGCTGGTGGAGACGATCCTGGCCGACCACGCGGCGGTGGACATGCTGGTCAACAACGCCGGGCGCTCGATTCGCCGCTCGGTGGCGCTCAGCTACGAGCGCTTCCACGACTACGAACGCACGATCGCGCTCAACTACCTGGGCGCGGTGAAGCTGATCATGGGACTGCTGCCGGGGATGCGCGCGCGGGGCAGCGGGCACATCGTCAACATCTCCTCGATCGGGGTGCAGACCAACCCGCCGCGCTTCTCCGCCTACGTCGCCTCGAAGGCCGCTCTGGATGCCTTCACGCGCGTGGTCTCCAGCGAGGTGATGGGCGACGGCGTGACCTTCACCACGATCCACATGCCGCTGGTGCGCACGCCGATGATCGCCCCCACGAAGATGTACGACTCCTTCCCCGCCGCGACCCCCGAGGAGGCGGCAGATCTGGTGTGCGAGGCGCTGCGCAGCAAGCCCAAGGTGATCAACACGCGCCTGGGCACCTTCGGCGAGGTGCTCTACGCGCTGGCGCCCAGCGCGGTGGATCGGATCCTGCACACCGCCTATCGCGTGTTCCCCGACTCCGCCGCCGCGCGCGGCGAGAAGGACGAGGACGAGCACGCCTCGGCCGAGCAGATCGCGATGGCCACGTTGATGCGAGGGGTCCACTGGTAGCTCGCGTAACGGCCGGGCGCGGGCTGGCGCTGGTTGGGCCCTGCTTGGCGCTGGTGGGGGCCTGCTTGGCGCTGCTGGCGGCAGCAGCCGGCGCCGCTGACCGTCCGGATATCCTCGCCCCCGCGGCGATCGTGATCCAGGCGGACGCCGATGAGGTCGTGTCGAACACGGACCCGGTGCTGTACGCGCGCGACGCGGACGAACGGCGGGCGATCGCCAGCACGACCAAGCTGATGACCGCGAGGTCCGCGATCTGCTCAAGGCGATGCTGCTGCCCAGCGGCGGCGACGCCGCGCACACGCTGGCGAGCCGCGGCGCTCGCGTGGGGCCATAGGCCGCGGTGTTCGCGTGAGGCCATAGCGATGCTGGCATGATGCGTTCGTGAGCGACGCGAGCGCGATCATCGAGGCAGATCCCACCCCGGCGATTGGCGCCCCGGCGATCGAGGTGCGCGATCTGCGCAAGCGCTACGGCGAGATCGAGGCCGTGCGCGGGATCGACATCG
Source organism: uncultured Solirubrobacteraceae bacterium (assembly GCA_964582105.1). GTDB lineage: Bacteria > Actinomycetota > Thermoleophilia > Solirubrobacterales > Solirubrobacteraceae > Palsa-744. The sequence continues at coordinate 37,800 of CAZOQI010000024.1, read as the reverse complement.
AGGTGCGCCGCGGCGAGGTGTTCGGCCTGCTGGGCCCCAATGGCGCGGGCAAGACGACGACGGTCGAGATCCTGGAGGGCTATCGCGCGCGCAGCGAGGGAGAGGTGTCGGTGCTGGGCCACGACCCGGCGCTGCGCAGCCGCGAGCTGCGCCGGCGCATCGGCATCGTGCTGCAGTCGGGGGGCATCTACGGCCACATCACCCCGCGCGAGGCATTGCGCCACTGGGCGAGCTTCTACCCCGCGCCCCGCGACGTCGAGGAGGTGCTGGGGCTGGTGGGACTCGAGGAGAAGGCGGATGTGCGCAGCCGCAGGCTCTCCGGAGGCCAGCTGCGGCGGCTGGACTTCGCGCTGGCATTGGTGGGCGACCCCGAGCTGATCTTCCTGGACGAGCCCACCACCGGCTTTGACCCCGAGGCGCGGCGCGCCGCGTGGGAGACGATTCGCTCGCTGCGCGCGCTGGGCAAGACGATCCTGCTGACCACCCACTACCTGGACGAGGCGCAGGCGCTGGCCGATCGCGTGGCGATCGTCAAGGATGGGCGCGTGCTGGCGATCGGCCCGCCGCGCGAGCTGAGCGCGGGCGCGTCGCACTATCGCATCGCCTATCGCAACGCCCGGGGAGAGCTGGTGGAACGCCAGAGCCAGGACCCCACGCGCCTGCTGCACGAGCTGACCGCCGAAGCGCTGGAGCGCGGCGAGCGTCTGGAGGAGCTGAGCGTGGGCAGGCCCTCGCTGGAGGATGTCTACCTGGAGTTGACGGCCGATGCCTGAGCTGGCAACCGCGCATGCCTGAGGCTTTGACACTCACCTGGCGCCAGTACCGCCTGGAGCGGCGGATGTTCTGGCGCAACCCGAGCGCGGCCTTCTTCAACTTCATGCTGCCGCTGCTGTTTCTGGCGTTCTTCGGGGCGCTCTTTCACGGCGAACAGCGCAGGCTCGACCACCTCGTGCCGGGCATCGCCGCGATGAGCGTGATGTCCACGACCTTCACGGCGCTGGCCTACAACATCGTGTTCCTGCGCGAGCGCGGCGTGCTCAAGCGCATCCACGGCACGCCGCTGCCGAGCATCAGCTACTTCGGGGGCGTGGCGGGCAACGCCGTCACCAACACGGCCCTGCAGATCACGATCATCACGCTCGCCGGCGAGCTCTTCTTCGGCACGGGCTGGCCGCGCGAGTGGGCCGAGCTGGTGGTGTTCACGATCGCCGGCGTCGTCTGCTTCGCGGCGCTCGGGGTGGCGTTCGCCCACGCGATCCCCAACTTCGAGTCCACGGCGGCCTACGTCAACGCGGTGTTCCTGCCCGTGATCTTCATCTCGGGCGTGTTCTACGACGTCAAGAACGTGCCGGTGTTCCTGCGCGACATCGCCCAAGCGCTGCCGCTGACGCACCTGATCGACGGCCTGGAGGGGGCGATGGTGAGCGGAAGGGGCCTGAGCGACAACCTCACCGCCCTGGCCGTGATCGGCCTGTGGGGCGCCTTCGGCCTCATCTTCGCCGTGCGCGGGTTCTCCTGGGAGCGGCGCGGATGAGCGATGCCATCGCGGACAGGGGCCCGCGGGAAGGGATGGGTTGACATAGGCGCCGCGCGGAGATGACGGCTAGCATCCCGGCGCCATGAATGACGAGAACGAGAGCATCTTTCTGGCGGGCGCAGACGACGGGCGCTTTGAGCCCACCGAGCACGCTCGCGGCCCGTGGGACCCGGGCGCGCTGCACGGGGGCGCCCCGGCAGCGCTGATCGCGGCGGCCTTCGAGCGCATGGAGCCCGGCGCCGAGCTGCCGCTGGCGCGGCTGTCCTTCTCCTTCCTGCGCCCGATCCCGATGGCCCCGCTGCAGCTGAGCACGCGCATGACGCGCCCCGGGCGACGGGTGCAGGAGCTCGAGGCAGAGCTGCACAGCGAGGGCGTGCTGGTGTGCCGGGCACGCGCCCTGCGCATCCTGCCCGTCCCCGAGGAGCTGCCCGACCTCGCCCTGGCGCAGGTCGCGGATGAGACCCCCCCGCCGCTGGCCGGCCCCGCGGAGGGCCACCCGGTCCGCTTCGCCCTCGATGACTTCGAGCGCAGGAGCTTCGCGGCGAGCGCAATGGAGATGCGCTTCCTCAGCGGCCAGCCGCTGAAGGGCGAGCTGCCAGAGCTTGACTCGAGCGCCTCCCACGCCCCGGTCGGCCACGCAGTCGTGTGGATGCGCCTGCGCCACCCCCTGCTCCCCGGCGACCCCCTCACCCCGCTCGCCCGCGTGGCCGCGACCGCCGACTTCGGCAATGGCGTCAGCGCGGTGCTGCCCTTCGAGGAGCACCTCTTCATCAATGCCGACCTGGCGATCACCCTCAATCGCCGCCCCGCGGGCGAGTGGATCGCGCTGGATGCCCGCACCCTGCTGCACCCCGGCGGCATCGGCTGGGCGCAGAGCGTGCTGCACGACGAACGCGGCCCGCTCGGGCTCGCGACGCAGGCGCTGGTGGTGCAGCGGCGCTGAGAGCCGTCAAGCCAGTAGGCTTGCGCGCATGAACTTCCGCAGGCTCGGCAGCAGCGGCATCGAGGTGTCGGAGATCAGCCTGGGCTCGTGGCTGACGTACTCCGGCGGGGTGGCGCGCGAGCAGGCGGAGGCCTGCGTGAGGGCGGCGTTCGAGGCGGGGATCAACTTCATCGACACGGCGAACGTGTACGGGCGCGGAGCGGCGGAGTCGCTGCTGGGGGAGGTGCTCTCGGGCTACGAGCGCTCCTCCTATGTGCTGGCCACGAAGGTGTACTTCCCGATGTCCGACACGGACATGGGCCTGTCCAAGGCGCAGATCCACAAGCAGATCGATGCGTCGCTGGCGCGTCTGCGCACCGACTACGTGGACCTGTACCAGTGCCATCGCCACGACGAGCGGACACCCCTGCAGGAGACGATGGAGGCGCTGAGCGAAGTGGTGAAGGCGGGCAAGGCGCGGCACATCGGCTTCAGCGAGTGGCCGGTCGACGCGATCGAAGCGTCGCTGGCGCTGCCGGATGTGACCCGCTGGGTGTCGAGCCAGCCGCAGTACTCGATGCTGTGGCGGGCGCCCGAGGCGGAGGTGATGGGGCTGTGCGAACGCGAGGGCATCTCGCAGATCGTGTGGTCGCCGCTCGGCCAGGGCGTGCTGACGGGCAAGTACCGCCCCGGCGAGCAGCCCCCGCCGGACTCGCGCGCGGCGAGCGAGAGCATGAGCGCGTTCATCGACCGGCTGATGGACGATCGCGTGCTCACGGCGGTGGAGCGGCTGAAGCCGGTGGCCGAGCACGCCGGCCTGTCGATGGCGCAGCTGGCGCTGGCCTGGGTGCTGCGCCGGCCCAATGTGGCCTGCGCGATCGTCGGCGCGAGCCGCCCCGAGCAGGTGCACGCCAACGCGAGCGCCTCGGGCATCGCGCTGGACGAGGGGACGCTGGCGGCGATCGACGAGGCGCTGGGCGAGATCGTCGTGCGCTGAGAGCGCCGGGTTGCGGCCCACGTGGGCTGCCTTGGGGCCGGGCTGTGGGGAGGTTTTTTGAGGGACGGCCTACCGGCCGTCGTGTTGCCGCGCAGTGGCGGACGGGCGGCTGCTGCCTGGAAAGCGAGCGTGGGGTGTGTCCCCGTCCCCCCCAGAAGGCGGATGGAGAGACAAGGGGCAGGCAATCGCAAGCCTGACGCCCCCCCTCCAAAAAAACCGCAGAGGAAGGTGATCGCAGATGCAGGACTCGCAGGCAGCACCCGATGAGACGACCGGCGCGGAGCCGGCGGAGAGCACGAGGATGGTCTCCTGGCCCAAGCGCGGCGTGGCGCCGGCGCTGCGGTCGGCGGCGTACCCGGACCCGCGGCACAGGCCGCCCGCGGCATCGCGTGTCACCACCCGCGACCTGCGGCTGCTGCGCTGGGCGGGCGAGCAGCACGGCGCGCGGCTGGATCACCTGCAGGCCCTGACGGGCACGAGCATGACGCGGGTGCGGAGCCTCGTGAGCAAGCTGTGCGCCGCCGGGCTCCTGCGGACGGAGCGGATCGTGGCGGATCAGCGCGCGTGGGCGATCCCCACCGCCGAAGGGCTGGCCGCGTGCGACCTGTCCTATGACGTGTGGACGCCGACGCTGGGCCAGGTGACGCACGTCGGCGCGGTGAACGACGTGCGCATCCACGTGCAGACGCAGACGCCGCAGGCAGACTGGCTGTCCGAGCGCCAGCTCGCGGCGGAATACGAAGGCGTTGACAGTGGCCGCAGCAGTGGCAGGCGCAAGCACCTGCCCGATGGCGTGGCGATCCTCGAAGGCCGCGGCGTGGCGATCGAGGTCGAGCTGACCATCAAGGCCAATCGCAGGCTGGAAGAGATCCTCGACGAGCTGACGGGACGCTACGAAAGGGTCATGTACTTCTGCGCGCCGGGCCCCCACAAGCAGCTCACGCGGCTGGAGCGGTCCGGACGCTGGCCCTCGCTGGGCGTGCGCGAGCTGCCCGAGCTTCCGCGCCCCAGGTCCCGGTGGTAGCGGCGATGCGATCGGCTCGCGGCATATCCCAGAAGCAGCGAATGCGCGAATACGAGCTGGAGCACGAGAGTCCGCCCCACCCCGGCGCCGAGGCGATGGCGGTGTCGGCCGAGGCCGAGGGCGAGCGGGGCGTGGTGCTGGCGGCGCGCGTGGACGGCGAACGCGCGCTGCCGGTGCGGGGCCGCCTGGCGGTGCTCTCCCCCGAGCGCCTGTGCCGACATGTGCTGGTATGCGGCGCGACGGGCAGCGGCAAGACGGAGACGCTGCTGCGCCTGGCGTGGACGCTGGCGAAGTGCAGCAGCGCGGCGGTGTATTACCTGGACGGGAAGGGCGACCGTGAGACGGCGCGGCGCTTCGTGGCGCTGATGCGGGACGCGGGCAGGCAGACGAGGGTGTTCCCGAACGAGCCGCTTGACGGCTGGCGCGGCGAGCCGCACGAGGTGCGGGCACGGCTGATGGAGATCGTTGACTACGCGCGGGAGGGCCCGGCGGCGTGGTATCGCGATCTGGCGAAGGCCGTGGTGGGTCTGGCGTGCGAGCACCCGCAGGGACCGCCGCGAGGCTCGGGGGAGCTGCTGGAGCGACTGGACCTGGAGGCGCTGGCGCTGGCGCACGGCAGGGATGCGCGTGCGCTGGTGGGCCTGAAGAGCAGCCAGGTCGACCAGGTGCGGCTGCGCTATGAGGCGTTCTTCGGCGAGACGCGCGGGGCGCTGGACGGGAGTTGGGCGTGGGAGGACACCGACGCGGCGTACCTGCTGCTGGACACCCTGAGGCTGCGCGAGGAGACGGCGGGACTGGCGCGCTTCCTGCTGGAGGACTTCGCGCACTTCTTCACCAGCCGCAAGCGGGAGGGCCGGATGTGCATGATGATCGTGGACGAGCTCTCGGCATTGACGCGCACACAGGGCATGGCCGCGCGCGTGGAGCAGGCGCGCAGCTTCAACACGGCGCTCGTCCTGGCCCCCCAGGTCGTGGCTGGCATGGGCAGCGAGGAAGAGGCCGCGCGGATCCTGGGGAGCGTGGAGACGGTGGTGTGCCACCGCGTGAACACCCCCGAGGAGATCGTCGCGCTGGCGGGGACGAGGCAGACAACGGAGTACAGCACGAGGTTCTCCCGCGAAGGCTCGACGGGCGAGGGAACGGCGGTGTCGCGCGAGCGATTCAAGATCGACCCGAACCAGGTGCGCGGCCTGGCAAATGGCGAGGCGTTCGTGATCAACCGGGGCCAGGCGATGAGAGCAGGGATCCTGAGAGCCCCCGAGGTGAGCGCAGCGCTGCCCGAGCCCAAGCCCGCGCGGGAGGGGCCGGGAGCGGACTCCCCCGGATCGGAACTCCAGAAAGGAGATCGAGAATGCAAGAAGACCGCGGAGGGATCCCAGTTGGATCGCTCACTCTCTACCTGGTGACGGCGGCGCTGGAACTGCCGGTGGTCCTGGCGCGCTGCGCAGCGGTGTATGTCGCGGCGGCGATAGCCCTGAAGGCGACCGGCCACTCCGGCGCGAGCGCGGGCGAGTGGGCGAAGCTGGCGGTGCTGCCGACGCTGTGGTCGGCGGCGGCGCTGGTCAACCCCGCCGGGGGCGGCTGGTGGTGGCAGCAGCAGCTGGGCGGCAGAGAGCCGTCCAAGCGCGAGCACCTGCGCTACCGAGCGTCGCTCGAGGCGCTTGAAGGCGGCACGATGATCCTGCTGCCCAGGCCGAAGCGGTGGTTCGTGATCGACGAGGCGCAGCCCGATGCGGCGGTGTGCGGGGACACGCTGATGCTGAGCAGGGGCCTGCTGGAAGGCCCCTATCTCGTCCCCGTGCTGGCGCACGAGCTCGGCCATCTGAGGGGCATCGACGCAAGAGTGACGGCGGCCCTGAATCGCCTCGTGATCGACCGCCTGGAACGCCCCAATGCCAACCCGCAAGCGGCGACCCCGCGCCGATCCACCCCGCACCCGCCCGGCTGGTCGGGCGCACAGGGCGGGGGCTCGATCCCCCGGCGGCCCGCAGCGCCCGCCAGCGGGAGCACCCAGAACGCGGACCCCGCCCGAGGACTCGTGCGCTGGGCGGCTCACATGACGGCGGTGCTCCTGCGCGGCGGCCTGGCCTTGCGCCTCACCGCGCCGGCGTGGGGCCAGCTGTGGCGCGAAGCGGAGTATGGAGCGGACGAGTGGGCCGCGCGCATCGGCCAGGGCGAGGCGCTCGCCGACTTCCTGGAAAAGGAGGTCGTGAGGCACGACCACCCCATCCCCCTGGTGTGGCTGACCGCCCACACCCACCCCCCGACCGCCCTGCGCATAGAGCAGCTCCGCGCAGGAGCGCGCAGAGCGCCCCAACCCCAGCCCACGAACCCGCCCCCCGGAGGACCAGCCCCCGAGGTGCTGATGCTCGAGACAGAGAGATAGAAGTTGTGCAAGGCTGGTGGTCTACCCTGCGTACGCAAGCGTCTGATGCTGCCATCATTGGTATCTATGCGGCGAAGAATCTGATCGCGGATCTCTGGCTCACCTGATCCCTCCTGGATCTATGGTCCTTTCTCGATTATTGGCCGAATCACCGCCAGAGCCTCGTTGATTTCATGCTGGCAACTCGCATCAAGCTCAGACCATTTTTGGGTTACTGCTATAGCGTAGACCGTGTCCAGAACCCCCCACGCACTTCCCATCCTTTCTGAATCGGCAGGCTGCCAATCTTCAGCGTTCAAGATCGCCTCTATCTCATACACAAGAGTGCGCAAGCGTCTGATGCTGCCGTCATTAGTATCTATGCGTCGAAGAATCTGGTCGCGGATCTCTGGCTGCATCACTTCCTCCAGGTGGGCGGTTACAACTCTCCGGCTTTCTCCATTATGACCGTTATTTTATTATTAGGCGTCGTAGAGCCTTCTCTTCCTTTTAGTGCCGCGGAGCAAACGCCTGCTCTATCGCCTCCTTGCAGCCAAGGAGAGCCTATCCTCGGTGCAAGTTCGGTGGGTCGAGCCATTGTCGTGAAAGGTCGGCTTTAGGTGCGTCACGCACGGCGGTCCGCCATCTCTCTTTTACACCCTCATCCAACGGAAGCCAGTCATCTCCAGTCTTAGACTCTTCGAGGACTTCAAGGATCTTCTTTTGGTGAGTCACTCGCTCTAAATACCCATCCAAAAATACATACGCAGCTCGGTACGCAAGAGCCTCGTCCAACATGGTACCGCGTGCTGCCTCGATCTCAGAGAACCTCATCCTTTTCTCGCCGGTAGGAACCCTATCAATCGCATCCAGCCAGTCCCACCATATGGCTGGATCGGATGGTTCACCGTCGCGCAGCAGCGCCATCTCGCCAAGCACACGGCCAATTTCCCCGATCCCCTCTAACGCAGCGGGATATTTAGTCAAGTACACTCTCACAGCTTGAAATGCTTGGGTCTCTGTTAGCAGGCGAGGCATCACGAATGTTCCCTTCGGCAAAGTCAGGGGCTATATCGGGGAGTATGGTTAACGCCCCCGTTGTGGATGATACCACCACGAACTTCAACCCAGATCTCGCTGCCGTCGGACTGGCGTCGAGCATATACCTCATTTCCAAACTTGTCGGTGCCAACATGATTGCGACGGTCTTCCGCCGTCGTCTTTAGAAGGGTGCGATTCTCCAGCGTATCCTCGGTCAAGTGCCCGTGCTCAATCATGGTAAGCTCCTACAATAGCATCGTCAGTGGTACTTCGGCGCATCGTTCACGCCGCCGTTCTGAATCTTACCGCCCTGTACTTCTACCCACACCTCAGTTCCATCAGACTGCCGCTGTGCATATAGTTCGTTGCCACCTGGTCGAGGACCGACATAGTTCTCTGGATTTTCCGCAGTTTTCATCAGAAGTTCACGATTTGCTGGCGTGTCTTCAGGCAAATGATTATCCGCTTTCCTAAAGATATGCCCGGTCTGTCCCCGGTTTGTGGGGAACTCCAGCTCACCGCCCCCGGAGGGAGACTCCTCAGAGACTGGCACGTCCTCTCCCTCACCGTCCGTGATAACAGCGATCGCAGCGACGAACGCGCCCCCGCCTATTGAATGGGCGGTTTCGTATTCGGATGAGCAGGTGTTGAGGCCGCCGTTGATACCGAGGGCAGCACGAAGTGCAGCCGTGCCGCCAAAGAATGGTTTGGTGAGGCCGTCGAAGTATGCAATGTCGCGGGTGGCGACCTGTTCCAGGCTTGGTATTTCTATGCCAAAGACGCTTGCCAGCCCTGTGGGGTCGGTGTAGTTGACAGGATTGTCGCCGGCGTAGGTATAGGGCTCCTCGGTAAGCGTCACGAGTGGGTCGCGGTTGATGAACTGGCCGGTGGTGGGGTCGTAGTAGCGGGCGTTCAGGTAGACGAATCCAGATTCGGGGTCGGTGTAGTGGCCGGTGTACTGGAGGGGCGTGGTGGCGGTGCCGGTGTGGGTGGGGGTGCCGTAGGGGGTGTAGCTGTAGGTCCCGGCGGTTTCGCCGCTGGCGTTGGTGAGCAGGCGGGTGTTGCCGAGCTGGTCGTGGTGGAGGTAGGTGACGGCTTCGCCGCTGTTGGCGATCTGCTCCAGGGGGGTGCCATCGGGGCTGTAGATGTACTTGTTGGTGGCGTCTTCGAGGATGTGGACGACGGGGCTTGAGTTGTCCCAGACGTGGTGTTCGCTGTTTTTGCCGATGGTGGCGTTCAGGCGCAGCCCGTCGCCGTTGTAGGCGTAGGTGGCTTTGCCGTTGTATTTGACGAGGCGGTTGGCCTGGTCGTAGACGAGGCTGACGAGGGTGGCGCCTTTGCCTTGGCTCGTGCGGTTGCCGTCTTGGTCGTAGCCGTAGCTCGTGGAGTTCGCGGGTGGAGCGTTGCAGGGGGCTTTGGGGATGATTTTGGCCTGCGTCCAGCAGAGCTGCTCGGCGGGGTCGTAGGCGAGGGTGGAGTTGCTGCCGATGCTTGTCGGATCGTCGGCGGCGTTGTAGGCGTATTTGGCTTGGACGGGTTTGGGGCCGGCGAGTTTGAGCTGGCCGAGTTCGGTGTAGACGTAGCTCTGCGGTTCTTCGCCGATCTGGCTGGTTGTGGTGCTGGTGAGCTGCTCGTTGCTGTCGCGGGTGTAGAGATAGGTGGCGAGTTTGGTGCTGTTCTTCTGGTCAATGATCGATTCGGGGTTGTTGTCGGGGTCGTACCTGGTGGTGTCCACGACGCCGGCGCTCGCGGGCAGGATCTCGGTGGCGAGGTTGCTGTTGGCGTCGTATTTCATGGTGGTGCGGTTGGACTTCCAGTCTTCGATCGCGGTGACGCGGCCGGCTTCGTCGTATTCGCGCGTGACCTTGTGTTTGCCGGGGTAGGTGACGCCGGTGAGGTGGTTGGCGAGGTCGTAGCCGTAGCCGACCTGGTTGCTGTTCCCGTCGGTCGCCGTGAGGAGGCGCCCGAGGGAGTCATAGGCGTAGGTCGAGATGCCTGTCCCATCTTTCATCTGGGTCCGCTCGCCGTTGCTGTTGTATTGGTAGCTCACGTTCGGGGTTTTGCCGTCGGAGTATGCGATACTGGTGAGACGGTTGTCGGCATCATAGCCGTATGTCGTAGTCCGGTGCTGCGAGTCGGTCTTGGAGAGGAGGTTCCCGAGGCCGTCGAAGACGAAGCCGGTTTTGCGTTGATCGGGGTCGGCCATGGTTTCCAGGTGGTCCAGGGCGTTGTATGTGTAGGTGGTCGCGTTGCCGGCGCCGTTGGTCTGTGTCAGCAGCGCGCCGTCGGGGCTGTAGGTCTGTTTGAGCGTGGTGCCGCCGGGGCGTTCGGTCCTTTCGAGCTCGTTGTCGGCGTCGTAGACATAGGTCGTGGCGTGGCCAGCGGGGTCGGTGGCGTGGATCTGGTTGCCGTCGCCGTCGTATTCGAAGCCAGTTTTGTGGCCCATCGGGTCGGTGACGCTGAGCAGCTGGCCGAGGCTGTCGTAGGTGTATTTCGTCATGTAGGCCGCCGGTTTGCCGCCTGGCGCGTTCCCGAGCGGGCTGACGGCCGCGATCAGCCGCCCCGCGGTGTTGTATTCATAGGTCGTGATGTGCCCGAGCGGATCGGTGACTTTCACGACGTCGCCGTAGGGGCCATAGCTGAGTTTTGTCTGGTGAGCGTTGGGGTCGGTGATCGCGGTCACGTCACCCGGGTGCGTCGGGTCGCCGCGGCTGTAGGCGACCACCTGATGTTCTCCCGTTTCGGCGAGCGTCCGTGTGACCGTGGTGGGGTCCCCGGCTTCGGTGTATTCGATTTTTGTGATGTTCCCCAGCGGGTCCGTCATCGACGTCATGTCGTGCTTGGAGTCATATGTCCATTCCGTTTTGTGTTCCAGCGCATCGACTTCGTTTGTGACGTTGTCTTCGCTGTCGTGTTCGTATTTTGTTTTGTGACCGTTGGGGTCGATGACGGTGGCCAGATTGTACGAGGGATCATAGATGTAGCTTGTGATCGCCTGGGCAGGCGTGCCCAGGGCGTGGGTTATGCTCACCGGCTGCCCGGCGCCGTTGAACGTCTCCACGTCCACCGAGCCTTTGGGCTCGGTCACGGTCGTTTCGAGAAATTCTTCCGTGCCTTTTTTGGTCGATTCGTATTTCCATTTGCGGGTGCGTTCCATCGGGTCGGTCTGCGAAATGACCCTGTTCGACACGTCGTATTCAGTGTTGGTTTTGTGGTTGCGCGGGTCGGTCAATGAGGTCAGCTGATGCGAGCTGTCGTATCCAAATTTCCATTCATGGCCATTGAGGTCCGTGGCCTTGGTGAGGTTCCCGGCGGTGTAGGCGTAGGACACGGTGCCGGCGGGGCCTTTGGCTTCTTTGACCTGTCCTTCTTCGTTGTAGGCGAAGGTGATCGCACGGCCCTCGGCGTCTTCGGCCTTTTCGAGCTGGCCGGCTTTGTTGTAGACGAGCGTGACCGTGTTGCCATCCCGGTCGACTTCGCTCGCCAGCTTGCCTTCCGAGTTGAAGCGCAGCGTGCTCTGGTTGGGCAGCGTGTAGACGTACACACCTTCTTTCTTTGCGAGCGTCGCCTGCACCCAGGGACCTGAGGGAACCCACTTTTCAAACGGGTTCATTTCAAACGAGACCGTGCTGCCGTTCCCCTGATAGACGGTCGCTATATCGTTGTTGCCTTTTTCTTTTATCGCAAGATGGGCGGTGTAGGTGCTGCTCCACCCGTACCCGAACGTCCCGGGCGAGGCCACTTTCACAGCGAGCTGGGAGTTGTATGTACGCGACAGGTTCAACCCCGGCCCCCGACCCGGAACACTCATATCGGTATCGGTCACAAACTGATTTCCGGTAGCACAGTCCACAGGCCCGCCGCAGTTTACGCCCACTTTTTTAGGTGCACCGGGGTTGCCGCCCCCATAGCCCCCTCCAGGCGGAAGGCTGCCTTCCGCGACAAACAGGAGGACGAGTGCGGCTTTCCCAACGTATTCGGAAACGTTGCCAAAACTCCTATAATTGAAATAGGCTTCGTCAGAGGCAGCGGTACATTCCTCGCCGCTTTTCCGAGGCACGGTTTCGGTGAGGGTGCCTTCTGCTTCTTGGAAGTACGCTTCCGCTCTGCCGCACCAGGCTCCGATCACAGCAAAGAAGGGAAACTGTTTGGGTTCAGGCAGGGGTGTGAACACCTCGCTGTAAGAGTAGCTGGCCTGGGTGATCGCTTCGCCGTTTGGCGTCGTCCAAAGCCAACGTCCAGACTTGAAAGAGCCGTATTCTTTTCCGACCGGTCCTTCGATCCAGGCCGTCCCCAACGGTACATACGGCTCCGGTTCTTCTGTAAAACCCGTTTCACTGAATTTTCCCTCGACGTAGTGCCACCCGGGCGCCCCTTCTTCCAAAGACACATACGGATCTACATACACTGGATAAGCAACATCACGCCCACGGTGGGGAACGCTCAAGACCAGCCGATCTCCGGTGGCGCTCATCGAGACGGGCACGCTCCTGCCCTGCGCATCGAATGCGCTGGGCGCAGACACCGTGGCCAGCACTCGGCCCCCACGCAGGACCATGACCCGACTGCCCTCATCTCGCAGCGCCGCACCAGGGGGCAACCCAAAGCGATACGCCAGTTTCTCAGGGCTCAACCGCGAACGCAGGACAGCGAACAGCTCAACGCCGCTGAGCGTCGGCTGCACACCCGTGTCGGTGTCCCGCGCCGTTTCCGCGAAGAACACCCGGCTGCCGCTCATCTCCGTCCCAGTCACGTCCCGCCCTCCGACATAGACGCGCAGCCCGCTCGACCACAGCCCCACCCCACCGGCCAGCGTCCGCGAAATCGAGACATCACGCACCGGGTTGCGCGGCGCGAACCCGCCGGCCGTCGCGCTCAGGGCCAGATCGACGGGCCGTCGCCGCCCGGGAGGCCCCGCCAGCAACGGCACCGAGGAGTAGACGAACCGCGGGCCGCGCGGACCACGAATCATCGCCTTGTACGCGCTCAGATAGCGCACCTGGCGATCCGCCAGGACACCCGCGTGGGTCGGATTCACAGCGGCCGTGTGAAGCTCACGGGCAAAATCATGCGCCAGCAGCCCCTGCGACGGCGTAGCGCTCAACCCGTGGAAGGCCATCCGCGACCGCACGCGCTGTGCCCGCGCCGCCGGACCCGCAAGCCACCGCCACCGAGCCTCCAGCGCACGCATCGCCCGCACCCCACCTGCCGAGGACGGATCGCCACGAGCACCCGGCGCGACACCAGCAGGCGCCTTGGCACCCGGACCGGAACGCCCGCCGACCCGCGAGGCCCCGCCCCCCGATGCGATCGCCAACGCGACCGCAAAGACGACCCCGACCACCGCCAGGGCACTGAAGAGAAGCAACATCCGGCGCATACCAAGCTCCAATCGTCATCCACGATCCCCGGCGCCCCCACACGGGCACACCAGCCCAAACCCAACCTTCTCGCTATCAGATGCATTCAGACTATCCAGCACGCCAGGCTCCGCAACCACGCCCCCGACACCCAGCCACGCACAACGCCCAAAAGCCCGAGCCCAAGCCAAAACCCACCCAATTCGCCACAGTCAGCAACGTTTCTGACGACGACGAATGAACGCAAGACTCCCGCTGCACCGCCCCGCTGCAGCCGCCGCCGCCCCGCCGCAGGCCGCAGCGCGCCGCTCGATGCCCATCTCCCGGCTGCGTGCGGCTCCGGTATATGCTTGTGCCCACCGAACGCGAGGAGGTTCCCCATGTATGTACGTGCAGTGAGGTTCACCGGCGTGAGCGCCGATCGGGTGGAGGCGCTGCTGGCGCGCATAAGGGAGTCCGACGGGCCACCCCCCGGCGTGCCCGCCACAGGCTTGACGATGCTGTTCGACGAGGAGCAGGGCACAGCGGTGGTCCTGCAGCGCTTCGCAACGGCGCAGGACATGAACGCGGGCGCCCAGGCGTTCAATGCGATGGACGCGGCGGAGACCCCGGGCGTGCGCGCCTCCGTGGACATGTGTGAGCTGAAGCTCGAGCTCGAGGCCTGACACAGGAAGAACGCTTCGGACGAGGCACAGGAGCGACCGACGCCGATCAGACGCTCGGGCTTCTTCGCGGGAAGCAGGCTGAGCCCAGGGTCAGAGGCCGAACCAGCGCTCGCGGCGGCTGGAGCCGAAGCGCTCCTTCTCGGCCACAAGGGCGGCAGACGGGGCGTTGAAGACCCCTGTTCGCGAAGGACCTGAGAGGAAGTCGATGTCCACGCTGCCGACCCGTCCTGCGCCGAACTCGATGTAGCACGTCCCGCGCCCGAGGTGCGGGCCCGGCGGCTCGCCGCCCCGAACGCTCGCGATCAGCGTCTGGGCTGCGACGCGCGCGGCGCCCTCGGCGAACGTGCCGGCCTTCGGCACCCCGGCCGTGGCGACATCGCCGACCGCGTATACGTCGGGAAAGCGTGTCCGGAGCGTGGCGAAGTCGACTGGCACGTAGCCGTCCTCGGTCATGCCGCTGGCTATGACCACATCGGGCGCGCGGTGCCTGGGCACGCCTAGAAACAGATCGAACGGCAGCTCCGCGCCGTCGTCGAGCATCGCGACGCTGCGCTCTGGATCGATCGCGCTGACGCGACGGCCGGCGATGAGGTTGATATCGCGCTTGGCGAACTCGCTTTCCAAGGCAGCGGAGGTCTCCGGCGAGGGCGGGACGGGGGTGCCCAGCGGGATCACGAACGAGATCCGGCAGGCATCGCGCACCCCGCGGGCTGTGAGCTCGTCATCCAGCAGCAGTGCGCACTCGCTCGGCGCGGGGGGACACTTGAACGGCGCGCCGCATACGCCGATGACCGCGTGCCCCTGCGAGAACGTGGGAATGATCCCTGCCAGGCGCGTGGCGCCGGCGACGGAGTAGAACTCGTTCCCGCCCTCTGCAAGCCCTGGCGTGGCATCCATGTCGTAATCGGCGCCCAGCGCGATCACGAGGACATCGGCCTCATGGACACCCGCATCGGTGGTGACACGTCGGGCCTCGGGGTCGATCGCCGTGATCGTCTCCCGCAGCACACGCACGCCGGGCTTGGCGATGTCAGCGTATGCCAAGTGGACCGCGTCGGCCGTGGTGCGACCGAACATCACATCGAGCTTTGAGAAGCCGAACACGAACGAATCGCTCTTGTCGATCAGAGTCACGTCGACCGTGTCGCCGAGCGCCTCCGAGAGCATGGTCGAGAGCTCAAGACCGCCGAAACCTGCTCCGAGGACGACGATGCGAGTTGCCATTCAGGCGATCCTAACCCACCCGATACCAGTGGCGTTCGGCGAGGCTTCGGGCTGTCGCCCCGCAAGACCCTGAGTTGGCGGCCTCTCACTTGTTGGTGATCGTGAAGCTCAGCCTGGCCGGGCTGGATTTGCCGTTGGCGTTCTCGGCGATGATCGTGGCTGTGTAGGAGCCCTTGCCCAGGCCGGCGGTTCTGAGCTCAAACGTGTTCGATCCCGCCGGCCCTGAGAACGTCAGGGTGCGCTTCTCGACCGTGGCCGTGCAGCTCTCACCCTTCTTGGCCGTGGGCTTGCACACGCCTCCGTGCTTGTGAGCTTTGACGTTCTGCGCGATGAGGACCTTGATCGTCGCCGGCTGCGACAGGGTGAGCTTCAGAGCTGTGCCCTTCTTGCCGGTGGACCTCTTGGAGGCGAGCTTGACGCCCGACAACTTGGGAGCGGGCGTCCTGGCGCCGGTCCCGGACCCCGCTCCGGACCCCGGACCGCTGGACCCGGTCCCCGGACTGGACGGAGTCGTTGGCGCGGCGGCCACGAGCGTCTGCCCCATCAACGGCCCACACGCCGAGGCGGCCGGCTCATCGCCGGCGTCGCCGCCGTAGCCGGCATACCACCAGTACTCGCCGGGGCTCGGGGGGGTGTAGCCGGCGGACGACTGATATGTCCCGTCACCGTTGACGCTCGCGGTGCCGACCGTGGTGCCGCCGGCAGTGCACGAGCTGGGCGGCGAGGATTGCGGGCCGAACACCGTGAACGTGATCGTGCCGGTCGGAGCGGACCCACCCGCCAGCGCCGCGGAGATCGAGGAGGCGGCAATCGGGCTGCCTGCGAAGGCGCCTATCATCGGGCCGCTTGCCGAGAGGGTCGGCGTGGCCTTGGGGAGGACGCTTGTCTCTGCCATGCCCAGCCCACACGTCGAGGCGGAGGGGTTGTCGCCGACGTCGCCGCCGTAGCTGGCGTACCACCAGTACTCGCCGGGGCTCGGCGGAGTGAAGCCGGCGGACGGCTGATATATCCCGTCGCCGGAGGCGCTCGCGGTGCCGACCGTGGTGCCACCGGAGGAGCACGAGCTTGGTGGCGCGGACTGGGGGCCGAACACGGTGAACGTGATCGTCCCGCTCGGAGCGACCCCACCCGCCAGCGTCGCGGAGATCGAGGAGGCCGCGATCGGGCTGCCGGCGAACGCACCCCCCAGCGGGCCGCTCGCCGAGAGGTACGCCGTCGCGGGGGCGGCGGCCAGGAGCAGGCCCTGCCGGTGTTCTGAGCTGTCGGCGTATTGGCCGACAGCCGTGCAATCGCCTGGCGAGGAGCACGACACCGAGTTGAGGGAGACTTCCGGCTTGGAGGATCCAGCGTTGGCCGGCAACGATGCCTCCAGGCCAGGACCCCACATCCCGGAGCTCTCCGTCAGCAGCAGACCCTGCAAGTCGCCCGCGCTCACGTAGTACTCGTTGACGAAATCGCAGTTGCCCGCCGAGGGGCAGGACAGCGAGCTGCCGTTGCCGAGCGGTCCCGAGCGGGCGTTGGCCGGCAATGGGACCTCGACGCCGGTACCCCACGTGCCCGAGGTCTCGCTCAAGAGCAGACCCTGGTTGTTGTCCAAGGTGTCGAAGTATTCGCCGACGGCGGTGCAGTTGCCCGCGGAGGGACACTGCACTTCGTTCAGCCGGACGCCGCCCTTCGAGCCCCCGTTCGCGGGCGGGATCGCCTCGACGCCGGTACCCCACGTGCCCGCGGTCTCGCTCAGCAGAAAACCCTGCATGTTGCCGGAGGTGTCGAAGTACTCGCCGGCAGCCGTGCAGTTCCCCGCCGAGGGGCACGACACGCCGCTTGCCATCATGCTCCCTGCGGGTTCGGCGTTCGCGGGCGCCATCACCTGCACAGCGGCACCCCACGTGCCGGAGGTCTCGGTCAACAGGAAATCCACGCTGGCCACGCTGTCGTTGTATTCGCCGACGGCGGTGCAGTTGCCCACCGAGGGGCACGATATGCCATTCATCGAGACGTGCGGGTGGGACGCATTCACATTGGCGGGCATGGTCGCCTCGATCCCTGTCCCCCACGTCCCCGAGGTCTCGCTCAGCAACAGACCCTGGTAGCGCCCCGAGCTGTCGGTGTAGACGCCGGCCGCCGTGCAGCTTCCCGCGGACGGACAGGAGAGCTGTCTGGGTCCGAGGACTTCCGGTTCCGAAGCGGCGTCGGCGGGCAGGGTCGCCTCCACCCCCGTCCCCCATGTGCCCGCGGTCTCGCTCAGCAGGAGCACCTGCCCTTTGCCCGAACTGTCGGTGTAGTAGCCGATGGCGGTGCAGTCGCCCGCGGAGGGACACCGCACTTCGTCGAGGAAGGTGTGGGGGTTCGAGCCCTCGTTGGCGGGCAGCGCCGACTCGACACCAGTGCCCCACGTGCCGGAGGCCTCGGTGAAAACCACGCCCTGCTGGTTGCCCGAGCTGTCGAGGTAATCGCCGACGGCGGTGCAGTCGCCCGGCGACGTGCACGACACCGAGCGAAGCGAGACTTCAGGGTTCGACCCCGCGTTGGCGGGCGGGGTCGCCTGCACCCCCTTCCCCCAGTTCGCGCTCCCGGACGCCAGCGCGCCCGGCGGCGCGGCGGCGAGCGCCAACAGCAGCACACATGTCACGAGCGCCTTCACCTGCCGGCAATCGTGAAAGCCAGCCTGGCCGGGCTGGATTTGCCGTTGGCGTTCTCGGCGAGGATCGTGGCCGTGTAGGAGCCCCTGCCCAGGCCTGCAAGCGTGAGCTTGAACGTATTCGATCCCGCCGACCCTGAGAACGTCAGAGTGCGCTTCTCGACCGCGGTCGTGCAGCTCTTACCCTTCTTGGCCGTGGACTTGCACACGCCCCTGAGCTTGTGACCTTTAACGGTCCGCGCTATGAGGACCTTTATCGTCGCCGGCTGCGACAGAGTGAGCTTCAGAGCTGTGCCCTTCTTGCCGGTGGACCTCTTGGAGGCGAGCTTGACGCCCGACAACTTGGGAGCGGGCGTCCTGGCGCCAGTCCCGGACCCCGGACTGCTGGACCCGGTCCCCGGACTGGACGGAGTCGTTGGCGCGGCGGCCACGACCATCTGCGCCATCAACGGCCCACACGCCGAGACGGCCGGTTCGTCGCCGGCGTCGCCGCCGTAGCCGGCATACCACCAGTACGAGCCGGGGCTCGGCGGGGTGAAGCTGGCGGATGGCTGATATGTCCCGTTGCCGTTGACGTTCGCGCTGCCGACCGTGGTGCCGCCCGACGCGCACGAGGCCGGTGGCGAGGACTGCGGGCCGAACACGGTGAAGGTGATCGTCCCGGTCGGAGCGGACCCGCCGGTCAGCGTCGCGGAGATTGACGAGCCGACGATCGGCGAGGCCACGCTCGCCGAGAGGGTCGGTGTGGCCTTGGGGACGACGGTCGTCTCTGCCATGCTCGGCCCGCACGCCGAGGTGGCCGGTTCGTCGCCGGCATCGCCGCCGTAGCTTGCATACCACCAGTAATCGCCGGGGCTGGGCGGGGTGAAGCCGGCCGCCGGCTGGTAGGACCCGTCGCCGTAGGCGCGCGCGGCGGCGACCGGGGTGCCGCCCGAGGTGCACGAGCTGGGCGGCGAGGACCGCGGGCCGAACACGGTGAACGCGATCGCGCCACTCGGAGCGGACCCACCAGCGAGCGTCGCCGAGATCGAGGAGGCCGAGATCGGGCTGCCAGCGAAGGCGCCGCCGAGCGGACCGCTCATTGAAAGGAAAGCCGTCGCGGGCGTGGCGGTGAAGACCATACCCTCCCGTTCGACGAAGCTGCCGCCGTTGTAGGCGACGTAGGAGCCCACGGCAGTGCAGCTGCCGGGCGACGTGCACGACACCGAGCTGAGGTATGCCCCCGGGTCTCCGTTGACGTTGGCGGGCAACGCGGCGTCGATGCCAGGGCCCCACGTTCCGTCGTTCTCTGTCAACAGCAGCGCCCGCGAGAAGATTCCGCCTTCACCGACCTTGTAGTTGCCCACGTAGCTGCAGTTGCCTGCTGAGGGGCAGGACAGCGAGCCCTCGACGACGCCCTGCGGTTCGGCGTTGGCCGGGAGCGGACGCTTGACGCCGGCGCCCCACACGCCCGCGGTCTCGGTCAAGAACACGCCATCGACTTCCTCCGAGTTGGAGGCGATGTAGTTGCCGACCGCGGTGCAGTTGCCCGCCGAGGGACACTGAACTTCGTGGACGTTGGCGTCAGGTTCCGAGCGCGCGTTGGCGGGCATGATCGCCTCGACGCCGGCGCCCCAGGTCCCCGAGGTCTCGCTCAGCATCAGACCCTCGGTGTTGCCCGAGCTGTCGACGTATTCGCCGACGGCCGTGCAGTTTCCCGTCGAGGGGCATAACAGCGAGTTGAATTCCACCCGCGGATTGGACGCGGCGTTCGCGGGCGGGGTCGCCTCCACCCCCGTTCCCCAGGCGCCGGCGGTCTCTGTCCACAGGAAGCCCTCGGTGTTGCCCGAGCTGTCTGTGTAGTAGCCGACGGCGGTGCAGTTGCCCGCCGAGGCGCAGGATACGCCTCCCATACGCATACGGTCTTCCCGGTTCGACGCGGCGTTCGCGGGCAGCGATGGCGCCACGGAGGCGGCGCTCCACGTGCCGGCGGTCTCGCTCACCAGAAACCCTTGCCAGTTTTCCGAGAGGTCGACGTAGTTGCCCACTGCCACGCAGTTTCCCGCGGAGGGACAGGAGAGCCGGTTGAGTCTGACGTTCCGCAAGGAGGACACGTTCGCGGGAAGCGACACCTCCACGCCGGTCCCCCAAACGCCCGCGCTCTCGCTCAGCAGGAACCCCTGTTCGTTTTCCGCGCTGTCCCGGTATTCCCCGACAGCGGCGCAGTTTCCCGCCGAGGGACACGACAGCGCGTCGATCTCCGGCCGCGGACTGGATGCGGCGCCCGTCGGCATGGCCGCCTCCACGGCCGGTTCCCACGTGCCGCCGGTCTCGCTCAGCAGCTCACCCTGCGCCTGCAGCACTTCCTTTTCCGGTTCGGCGGTGTAGGAGCCGACCACAGTGCAGTTTCCCGCCGAAGGGCAGGACACCTTCCGCAGGAAGACTTCCGGGTCGGGCGCGGCGTTGGCGGGTGGGGTCAACTCAACTCCCGTCCCCCAGTTCGCGTTGCCGGACGCCAGCGCGCCCGATGGGCAGGCGGCAAGCGTCAACGACAGCACACAGGCAACGAGTGGCGAGGAGATCGTGGCCTTCGTCGCCTTGCTCAACTTCCCCCTCGCGCTCAACTTCTTGCCTTTCGCCGGCTCGAGGTCGGGCTCGATCGCTTCCCAACGGCCCGCCGGGTCTTCTTCTGCTTCAGGCACCTGCCATGCTCGCGCTTGTAGCCGCGCTTGCACTTCGCGACCTTCTTCGTGGTCTTCTTCGGTTTCGTCGGCGTTGTGGGGGTGACCGGTGTGGAGGTGAGCGGTGGGGTCAGAGGCGCGGTGAAGGACCCGCCCGGTTCCGAGCCGCTGGGCGAAGTGGTGGGTGAGCCGCCAGTGGTGGTGGGTGGGCCGCCGGTGGTGGTGGGTGAGGCGCTCAGGGTGGTGAGTGTCTGGGTTTCACCGACTGTTTCGTGCCACTTGTTCTTGGCCCGCAGGCGGTAGTGGTAGAGCGTGCTCGGCGTCAGGCCGGAGATCGCTTCGGGCGTTACCGGCACCACACCCATGCCCGCGGGGACTTCGCCGCCGGGGGTGCTCTGGCCGAGCGCTGCCGTTTCCCCGTATTCGAACCAGTAGCGCGTGCGTGCTCCTTCGGGCGCGACGGCGCCTGCGAGCAGGGCGCTGGAGGAGCCCACTTCCGAGGCGCTCTCGGCGCTCAGGAGAGGCGGCCGGATCTGCGTCGTGAACGTGCCCTTCCCTTCGCCGGGCGCGCTCGGGCCGCTCGAGTTTTCGATGAGGAGGCGATAGTCGTATTCGGCGCCAGGTTCCAGGCCCGTGACGTGCACGCTCGCGGTGGCGCTCGAGCCGCCCACGTCTTCCTTGCAGGGGACCCGGATGCCGTACGCTTCGGTGGGTCCGTACTCCAGTTCGCACTTCGCGTGCTGGGCGCCCGGCAGGACGTGCCCTTCGATCGTCGCTTCGCCGGAGCCGGCGTTCGCGAGCACGGAGAGGACCCTGGGCGGGATCGCCACGGTCGTAAAGGAGACCCGTGGGCCGGCGCTCGCGGCGATCGCGTTCCTGGCGATCAGGCAGGCGGAATATTCGCTGCCCGGCTGCAGGCCGCCCACCGGCGCGCGCACTTCGATCGGTTCAACCGGACGCGCGTCCTGCGCTTCGGGCGTCCTCAGAGCTCCCGCTCCGCTGCAGCTGCCGCCGGGCGCGTATTCGAAGTACCAGACGGTCGGTGCCCGCTCGGCCGTGAGCCTGCCTTCGAGCGTCACCGTTTCAGTGGCGATCTTGGCGGCCGGATAGGTGGAGGGCGGGCGGGGCGCGATCGATCCGGTCGTGAACGTCACCGCCGGGCCTTCGGTTTCGCCGGAGGTGTTGGTGGCGAGGAGGCAGTAGGCGTATTCGGTGTCCGGTTCCAGGCCCACCAGCTGCGCCGAGACCGCGGCGTGTTCGCGCTGCGCTTCAGGCGCGAGCGCCGTTTCCCTGCCTCCAAGGCAGCTCTTGCCCCTGTTGTAGGCGAAGTACCAGCCGGCCGTCGCATCCACGTGCGGGTCCAGCGTGCCGCACGCCTTCGCTTCCGTGGCGCCAATCAATTCGCCGCACGCTTCGCTGAGCGGCGCTTCGGGAGAGCCGGCGCCGTGCGTCCTCACCCGCGCCGGCGCGAACGCCCCGACCCCGTCGGCGCTCCCCACCCCGCTCGGGCCGTCGTAGCCCGCGGATGCGTTGCAGATCAGAGCGCCCTTGCCGCAATCGAACAGGGAGAGCGGGACCATCGAGCCGCTGCAGCCGCCTTCGTAGAAGCCTTCGCATTCGCCGTTGCCCCCTTCGGCGATGTCGTGCAAAAGGCCCGAGCCGAGATGGGAGTAGAGCGTCTGCGCCGGGTAGGCAACGCCGTGCGAGCCGCCCGCGAGAGCGAACATCGAGGCGACGATCGGCGAGGCCACGCTCGTACCGCCGAGCGGCGTCCATCCGGGCGCCCTGCCGTCGCGCGGAGGCTCCCCCGGGGCCAGATAGGGCACCGAGTCGTACACCGCCACACCCGTATAGGGGTCGGCGTCCGCCGCCACGTCGTTGGCGGCGCGCTTGGATTCCGAGCCCGTGCCGCAGCCGACCGCAGACCAGTCGCTCACTTCGCGCTGCCACGCCGGCGCGGGGAAGCTCACGCTGCAGCCGCCTCCGGAACCGCCCCAGACGGGCTCGCTCGCCCACGCCTGCCCGCCCGCGCCCAGCATCGTCAGGCTGGTGCCGCCGACCGAGACGACGTGCGGCGAGGAGGCGGGGTACTCCGCGCCGATGCCAGCGCCTTTCCGGCGCAGATAGCCGCTGTCGCCGCTTGCGGCGGCGATCACGACGCCGGGGTGGTTGAACGCTTCGCTCTCAGACGCCGGTTCGCCCCCTCCCCACGAGTTCGATACCTCATCGGCGCCGGCGCCCCCACCGCCGCGCGCGCGCGCAGCGGTATCCTCAGCCGCTTCCAGGCTTACGAGTTTACTGTCTTGCGCCTCCACGAGCACGATGCGGCAGCTCTGGCAGATCGCGTGGGCCATCTCGATGTCGAGCGACATCTCCAACGACCATCCATCGGCTTCTTCCACCGCTTCGCACGCCGCTTCGCGTTCGCTTACGGGGGCGCTCGCGTCTTCGCACAGCAGTTCGGCTGCATGCCGTTCCCCCACGCTGCTCGGAAACGGCGGTTTCCCTTTTTCACCCTTCTGGTTGACCTGTTCGAAGCAGCCGTTGGCGGCGCTGCATGCGGGCAGAGCGAATTCTTCGTCGTAGACCTTCAGGTCGGCTTCCGCCCCCAGGTCGTTGTATGCGTCCACGATCGCGATCGTCTGCGGCTGCGAGGCGGGCGCCCGCGGTTCTTCGCCGGGGAAGTAAGCGTTTCGCAGCTGCTGCGGTCCCAGGCCATAGGCGCCCTGGGCCGCGCTGCCCGCGCTGATCGCATTGGCGGTGCGCATCCCGAGCGGGTGCGTGCGCGCGCGCGCCGCAGCGGTCCTGGGCAAAAGCTCCAGCGCAAGGCAGGAGACGTGACCGGGCGCGGGCGCCCCGCACACCGAGCCCACGCCGTAGTCGCTTCGCGGCAGCGGCGAGAGCGCGCTCGCCTGGGCGGCCGGTAAAGAGAGAAGCGCCAACGCCCCCGCGACAGCTGCCCGAGCGAGCACCCGGCGCGTCCGGCCCGTGCGCCGCTCCCTCATCTGGTCCGCTCCGCCCATCTGATCCCCCGTCTGGCGCCTGTCTATATCCATTTTACCAGCGCACCCCCCTCAAGCGCGCCACGGAGGGACTCGACACTCAGCGCCCGCAGCGCCGCATCGGGGCCGGCCAAGGCGCGCACCTGGGACACCCCTTTCGCCCAGGCGCTAGGCCGCTCCAGGCGCAGCGCGCCTGCGCTAATCCATCCCCAGCGGCCCCTCAGCCGAACCGCTGAGGAACTGGCGCACGAAGGGATTCTCCGAGGAGAACATCCTCTGCGCATCGCCGGCCTCGACGATGCGCCCCTTCCACAAGAGGGCGATGTACTCGCCGATGCGCCGCGCCGAGGCGATGTCGTGGGTGACGACCATGTAGGTGCCCCCCAGCGCCTCGTGCATCTCCTTGATCAGTTCGCACAACAGCGCCGTGCGCACCGGATCCAGGCCCGAGTCGGGCTCGTCGAAGATCACGATGTCCGGCTCCATCACCAGCGCCCGCGCGAAGCCCGCGCGCTTGCGCATGCCCCCCGAGAGCTGCGAGGGCAGGTCGTTGATGGCCTCGGCGAGGCCCACGTCGGTGAGGCGCTGGCGCACGATCTCGTTGATCTGCGCCTCGCTCATGTCGGTGTGCTGGCGCAGCGGGAAGGCGACGTTGTCGAAGACCGACATCGAGCCGAAGAGGGCGCCGTCCTGGAAGAGCACCCCGATGCGGCGCCGCAATGCCAGCAGGTCGGGCATGTTGAGAGTGGGCACGGACTGCCCCTTGACGATGACATCGCCGGAGTCCGGGAACATCAGGCCGATGATGTGCTTGATGAGCACGCTCTTGCCGGTGCCCGAGGGGCCGAGCACGACCGTGATGGTGTCATCGGGGATCGTCACGTTGAGCCCGTTGAGCACCGGCAGCCCCCCCAGGCGCTTGTGCACGTCGACGCAGCGGATCGACCACTCCCCGTCCTGCAGGCCGTGCTCGAGGTGGTCGTGCGAGTGGTACTGGTATTCGCCGGCCTGCTCCAGCACGCTCTGGCTCTCGGGGCTCAGGCCCTCGCCCTCGTCAAGCTGCTCGTCGCTCATTCCCGCGCTCCCGTCGCTCATTCCCGCGCTCCCTCCTCCACACCGCGTCCTCCACCCCGCGCATATTACAGCCTCCCCCCACGGCCCCTGCACCTTGGCTCTTGACAGCAGAGCACCTGAGAGTCTACGATCAGGCGAGGAGGAAAGGATGTCGCACAGCCAGGACCTCGAGGCCAACCTGAAGTCGGCGGCTTCCGCCACCGCCGCCGGCCCCGCCCCCTGCTCCGATCCGCGCGCGCGCATTCTCGATGCGCTGATCGCCACGGTGGCCTATCGCGGCTACGATCGCACCACCGTGGAGCGCGTGCTGCAGACCGCGGACGTCCCCGGGGCGGTCTTCGACGAGCACTTCCACGACAAGGAGGACTGCTTCCTGCAGGCCCTGGATGCGATGGTGGCGCGACTGCACGCCAGCGTGCTGGAGCAGTACGACCGCAGCGCCCCCTGGCCGGATCGGGTGCGCAGGGGCCTGAGGGCCCTGTTGGCCGCGCTGGCCAGCGACCCGGAGGCCGCGCGGGTGGGGATGGTCGAGTGCCTCAGCGCCGGCCCGGCCGCGAACGAGCGCTACCGCCAGACGCTGGCTGCCTTCGTGCCGCTGCTGGAGGAGGGCAGGCGCCACGCGGCCTACCCCGAGCACCTTCCCCCGCAGACCTCGGAGGCCGTGGTGGGCGGGATCGCCTCGATCCTGCACCGCAGGGTGCTGGAGGAACGCACCCCCGAACTGCCCAAGCTGCTGGGGGACCTGGTGTACTTCGCGCTGGTCCCCTATATGGGCCACCATCGCGCGATGACCGCGGCCGGCATCCAGAGCCCCTCGCAACTCACTTCGAAGCCGCGGTGATCTGCGGGTACTGGCTCCTGTGGCCGTTGATCGTGAACGGCGGCGCCTGGCTGCAGGCCGGCACGGGCACCGCCGCAGGGCTGCCCTGAGCGTGGATGTAGCCCAGCGAGACCAGCAGTTCGATCAGGCTCTGCGGCACCGCCGCGGTGCCCGGCCCGCTGATGGTGGGCACGGCATTGCCGCAGGAGCCGGCGCTGAAGACGGGCATCCCGCCGGCGCCGACGCCCTTGGAGGCTCCGGAGGCCTGGTAGGGGTTGGCGCGGTTGAAGCCCGTGCGCTGCGCATACAGCGAGAGGCTGTCGGGGTTGACGGTGGGCATCGCGCTGAGGTAGTGCACGCGCGGTCCCGAGGCCCCGCCTTCCTGGTTTGAGCCCTCGCTGGCGGCGGTGGCGTTGGCCAGCAGCGCCTGCAGCTCGGGCACGTAGCGCGAGAGCTCTTCCAGGAAGGGGTTGAAGTTGCGCGTGAAGGGGATCACGTGTTCCAGCAGCGGCACGGTCAGGTTGAGCTGCTTCTTGACTTCCGGCGTGGCCGCAGCGACGGCTGTCGTCAGCGGCCCCAGGCCGGTGAGGAAGTTGTTCAGCGCGGGCGAGAAGGCCTGCAGCGAGCGCGCCAGCGGCGTCAGCTGGATCTCGGCGGGGCGCAGCTGGTCCAGCAGCGGGTTGGCGGCCACGGCGAGGCTGTCGATGCTGCGCAGGGCGACGCTGGAGTTGTGCTCGAAGGCGGGCAGTTCGCGGAAGGCCTGCGCGAAGGCCTGGCTGGACTGCGCCAGCGCGCTGAAGGTGCGTTCCCCGTTGACGATCAGCCCGCGGAACTGGTGGTCGCGTTCGGAGAGCGCGTCGAACACTTCTCCGGTGCCGCGCACGACCGCGGTCAGGGCGCCCTCCTGGGAGGCCAGCACGCTGGTCACTTCGTTGGCGTGGCCCACGAACGGTTCCAGCGTGGCGAAGGCGGCGTTGAGGTCTTCCCCGCGCCCGACGAAGCCGGCCGCGAGCGTCTGCTGCCAGAGCTGGAAGGCGCGCCTGGTCCTGGGGTCCAGCGCGGAGAGGATGTCGTCGAAGGTCACCGATGGCAGCACGTGGCTGTTGGCCAGGCGCCCCCCCTCGGGAATCGCCGGTCCGACCCGGGGGCCGGGGATCAGTTCCACGTAGGTCTCCCCCAGCAGCGTCTTGACGCGCAGGATCGCACGCGCGTTGGCGCGCACGGGCGCGTACTGGTGGTCGATTTCGAGCGTCACCTGGTTGCGCCCTTCGATGTTGCGCTTGAGCGCGATGACGTGTCCCACGGGCACGCCGCTGATGCGCACGTCGGACTGTTCGGCCAGGAGCAGCGTGCGCGGGAAGGCCACTTCGATGCGATAGCCCTTGGGCTTGAGCGGCACCGAGCCGCCGAAGGACTCCCACAGGAACAGCAGCAGCCCGAAGCAGCTCAGCGCGAACAGGCTGATCACGAGCAGGTTGGCGAGGGTGGGCGCGCGCTTCTGCATCAGGGACTCCCGCCGAGGCCGAAGGTGGACTGCAGGCTGCGGCCGAACACGCGCCCGGAGAGTTCGGCAGGGCTGCTCACGCCGCCGCCGGTGGGGTTGGGGCACTTGCCGATCGTGGCCACCGGGGCGTGCGTGAGGCCGCTCAGCGCCTTCACGGTCGGGTTGACTTCTTCGGAGGCGCGCAGGGCGAACAGCTGCGGGCAGGCGTAGAAGATGATGCCGTTGCCGATCGGGCCGTTGGCGTCGGCGCTGGAGAAGACGCTGTTGATGTCGTGGTTGAACCAGCTCAGGTAGAAGAGGAAGCCGGCCTGGTTGGGGCCGGGGTTGTAGGCCACCTCGTTGAGGAGATCGTTGAGCACCGAGAAGCTGGTGGTGAGCCCGGGGAAGGCTTCGGAGACTTCCTGGAGGTCGGGCTGGATTTCGCTCACCACGGGCTCGATTTCGCGCGTGAAGGGCCGGATCTCGTTCTTGATGATCGGGGTGGTGGTGCGCAGGAACGGCTGCAGCTGCTGCTGCGCGGGGCCGAGCGCCTTGGCGAAGGGCTCGAGCTTCTGCAGGGTCGGGCCCGCCACGCTCGTGGCGATGGCGAGCTTGCCGAGGCCTTCGCGGGTCTGGCGCAGCGTTCCGGGCAGCTCGTGCAGGGTGGCCTGCACGGCGTGGTCCTGCTGCGCGAAGACGCCCAGCGCGGCGTTGGCGGAGTCGATCAGCTCGCTCAGCGCCTTGTCCTTGCTGCCGAGCCCTTCGATCAGCAGCTTGAAGTTGTGGATCGAGCGCGCGATGTCGGCATGGCGCAGGGCGAGCAGCCGCGTGAGCTTCTGCGATTCGCGGGCGAGGGGATCGAAGCGCTTGAATGCCGCGGAGAGGTTGGCCGAGTTGCCGTGCAGGCCCTGGGCGGCGCCCGCCAGGAGCAGCTGCACATAGGCGCGCGTTTCGGCGTCCAGCGAGGCGAGGAACTGGTCGACGTTGATGTCCGGAGCGGTCTGTGAGATGGGGATGGTCTGCCCGCCGCGCAGGCGCCCTGAGGCGGGGGTGCCGGGATCGACCTCGACCGTCTCGTCCTTGAGCTGGGTCTTGGGGCGCAGCAGCATGGTGGCGTCGTTGTAGATGTACTGCGCGTACTTGGGCGTCAGGCTCATGGTCACCAGCGCGCGCCCTTCGTGCAGCGTGACGCTTTCGATTTCGCCGATCTTCGCGCCGGCGATCGTGACCGCCTGGCCCTGGCCGGGCGTGACCGCCTGCGCGGTCTGGAATTCGGCCTTGAGCATGAAGTGTTCGCGGCCCAAGAGCGGAAACCAGGTGGGCACCGCCAGGCGCTCGTGCGCCAGGATGTAGCCGCCGGTGAAGGCGGCGATCACGACCATCGCCACCACCGAGAGGAAGGCCGTGCGGTAGCGCTCGATCTGGTCGCGCACCCCGCGCGCCCCCGTGTGATCCGCGTTGCCGTTGGCGCGCGCGCCATTGCGCCCCGGCGCGGGCCGCGGCTCCTGGCCGCCCTCGGGACCGGCGCCCGCAATCGCTTCCCGCTCGCCGCCGCCACGACCACCACCGGCGCCCTCGCCACCGGCGCCATGACCCTCAACCGGATTGCCCGGGCTCACGCCACCCTCCTCATCGAGCTCATCCCCCGGGCTCATCCCCCACCTCCGTCCGCGGGGCCGTGCGAGAGCGGGCCGTTGAGATTGGGCAGGGCCTGGGTGTAGCAGGGCACGAGCGGCTTGTAGGGCGGCTCGGTGGTGGGCACGCTCGGGCTGGTGCCCAGCGGCGCGAGCGCGGTGGTGGCCGCCAGCGGGAAGCCCCTGGCGGAGCTGAGCGGCAGCGTCGAGGGCGGCGTGACGACCGTCTGCGGACCGCCCGTCACCAGCAGCCGCTGGAAGGGGCCGTTGCCGTCGAAGCCCTGAGCGGCCGCGGTGAAGCCCACGAGCGCGCTGAAGAACTCCTGCTGGTTGGCGATGCCCGAGGTGTTGGCGCCATCCTGGAGCTTGACTTCGCCGGCGGGATAGAAGACCTTGGTGAGGCACTTGTTGAGCAGTTCGATCTGACCGAAGAAGGAGGGCAGGGGAGCCAGCAGGCCGGCCAGCACCGGCGCACCCGCCTGCAGGCCCGCGGCCACGCCGCCCAGTTCCTGCGGACCCAGCAGGCCGCGGAACTGCGCGATCCACGGCAGCGAGGCCTGAACCGTGGCGGGGGTCTCCTCCACGCCCGGGATGAGGTCCAGCGAGAAGCTGCGCAGCGGCGGCAGGAAGCGATCGACGGCCGCCAGCGCGCGGTCGGCGGTGGTCAGCGTGCCCGGCAGCTCGTGCACGGCGGCGGTGAGGCTCGAGGACTGCGCGGCGAGGGAGCCCAGGAAGGTGTTGAAGTTGCCGATCAGTTCGCCCAGCTGCTGCTCGTGCACGTTGAGTTCCCCCGTGGTGTGTTCGGCGGCGCGCACGAGGCCCGAGATGTCGTGCTGTTCGGTGCCGCCCAGCGCCTGCAGGACGATCGCCGAGCCGCGCAGCGCCGAGGGGGCGCGCAGGAAGGAGCGGTTGAACGCCTGCGCCGCGTTCAGGCCGCGCACTTCGGGGTCCTGCTGGGCGTCCTGCGCGGGGGTGGGCAGGCGCGTGAGGGCATCTCCGTATTCGGCCAGGAAGCTCTGCAGGTTGGCGCGCGTGTCGCTGTTGAGCGCAGTGAGCAGCTGATCGATCTGCACCGGGTCGGAGGTCTGCGTGATCGGCAGGGTGTGGCCCGAGGAGACCGTCGGAGCGGAGGGGCTGCCGGGCGAAAGGTCGACGAAGTAGTTGCCCTCCAGGAAGATGCGCGGGCGGATCTTGGCGGTGGCGTCGGAGTGGATCGGCAGTCCCTGCTTTTCGATTTCCATCAGCACCACGCCGGTTTCGCCCTGGCGCTCCACCGATGCGACCTTGCCGACGTTGACCCCGGCGATGCGCACCGGCGACTTGGCGGCGATGTTGAGCGAGGAATTGAACACCGCCTTGAGGCGGAAGCCGTGCGTGTAGGGGATGTGCTTGGTGAAGCCGAAGTACACCACCACGGCGATGATCAGCAGCACGACGATGCCGAAGCGCACCGGGTTGGAGCGCTGGAGCTCGACCACGGGGGTCTGGTCGCGGCGGCTGAGGAAGCCCAGGCGGCTCACTTCTTCTTCCCCTTGGACTTCTTCTTCCCCTTGGCGGGAGCGCGCTTGGCGGGGGGCGGGCTCTTCTTCTTCAGACCGAGGTCCTGCAGCGTGGCGCTGGGGTATTCCAGCCCGATCAGGTTCTGCGAGCGCGTGGTGACGTCGTGCGCGGTGGAGGAGCTGCCGGGCACGTTGCCGATCACGGCCCTGCTGGGAATGAACTGCTCGTTGCCCGCTTCGCACACCTTGGGCTGACCCGGGCCGGAGACGTTGGGGTAGGGGTTGAAGTGCAGGTGGTTGTTGTCCACCAGCGCGGAGGAGCCGACCTTTTCGGAGGGGCCGTTGGCGGGCGCCGAGGAGGGCCCGCCCTCGGCGTTGGGGCCCAGCGGCGAGAACAGCACCTGCACGCGCGCCATCGTGCCCACGCCGGTGCCCTGTGAGAACACGCTGGCGATGTTGCGGAAGAACAGCGTGAGGTAGTTGCAGGTGGTCTGCGCCGGCGCCAGCCCGGCCGCGAGCGGGTTGCCGGCGACCGCGGACTGCGTGAAGTCTTCCAGGCCCAGCACGACGATCGGGTTGGCGATGAATTCCTGCAGGTCCTTGGCGGCCGTCGCGAGCTGCGCGTTGAGCGGGATCGCCTTGGGCAGGTTGACGGCGCCCGCCGCGAAGGCGTCGCCGAGCGGCGTGGCGGTGCTGGCGAGGATCCTCGCGCTGGGCCGCAGCAGGCGGAAGAACTCGGTGCTCTTGCGCACGAAGGGCGCCTGGAAGGGCAGCGAGTGGATGGCCTGGCGCAGCGCCGCGGGGCCGCCTGCGATGGTCTGTTCCAGCGCGGGGGCCACGGAGGCGAAGGCGGAGAAGAAGGTGTCCATGTCGACGTAGAAGCTGGCCTGCTGCTGCGCCACCGGCGCGACCTGCGCGGCGGTGTGTTCGAAGGCGAGCCACAGCCCGTGGAAGTTGGTCTGCGCGGAGGCCAGGTTGCGCAGCACGGGGACGGCGTTGATGACCAGGGGGCGCAGCGTGGCGATCGTCTCGTTCAGGCCCAGGCCGCGCCCGGCGAAGGTGTCGCCGAAGGTGTTGAGGTTCACCTGGCTGGCGACTCGCGTCGGCTTGTCGAAGATCTTGAAGAGCTCTTCGATCTGCACCGGTTCGCGCGTCTGCGAGGGCGGCAGGGTGGAGCCCGGCGGGAGCGTCCGCGCGGAGTTGCCCTTTTCCAACTGCAGGTACTTCAGGCCGAGCGCCGAGACCGACTGCACGATCGCGACGGTGTTGGCGGGGAGCGGCTGCACGCCCTTTTCCAGCTTCAGGTAGGCGATCGCGGTGACCTTGCCGGTGGCGGGATCCTGATGGGCGATGAGATGGTCGACCAGCCCCACGCGCGCGCCGCCGATGCGCACTTCGTTGGAGGGCAGCAGCCCGTTGGCCTGGTTGAATGCGACCTGGATGTCGTAGGTGGGAGTGAAGGGCAGCCCGTTGAGCGCGTTGTAGGACAGATACACGGCGACGCTGAGGATGAGCGTCGTGAGGGCGCCGATCAAGAGGGGGTTGGCGGCGAGCGAGCCGCGGCGGCGGTCCATGTCAGGGCACCTCCGCGGGGTTGCATTCGAGCTGGCCCGTGTCGGTGAAGGGCGAGGAGCCATCGGCGGCGGGCTGGGTGGCGCTGCCCGGGCAGCGCTGCAGCTGGCCGGTCTTGAGGTTCGCAAGGCCCTGCTGCACGTTCCTCGCCGGCACGAGGCTGCCTTCGGGGCCGAGCGTGAAGTCGGCCACGGTGGGCGCCGCGCGCACGTAGTGGCCGTTGGCGTCGTAGTAGCCGGTGCTCTGGCCGAGGCTGCGCGCGAAGCCCGCGAGCTCCGGGCTGTAGGGGCGCCACTTGGAGAAGAACACGGTGGTTTCTTCAAGCCCCTTGATCGTGCTGGGGTTGCCTGTCTCCATCGCCTTGGCCAGCGCGGGGTAGCCCTGGAAGGCGTCGGTGAGGTCGTTGTTGGGACCGGGCTTGCTGACGGCCTGGCTGAGGTCGCCTATCACCGGGGTGGCTTCCACGAACAGCGGCCGCAGGCGTTCGAAGAGCAGGGCCAGCGTGGTGGTGTTGGGCTTGGAGACCTCTATCAGCCGGCGCAGGGCGCTGAGCGCGGGCGGAAGCGCGACGAACGTGGCGTTGCCCTGGTGCAGGGTGGCGGGCAGCTGCGCGACGCCCTTGATGAGATCTGCCTGTTCGGCGCCCAGCGCCTGGAAGGCGATGTCGGCGTGTTCGACGAGGCCCGCGAGCTCCTGGCGGCGCGCGGCGATCGTGGTGGTGGCCTTGGCGCCCTGCACGAGCAGTTCCGTGAGGGCGTGCTGATCGCTTGAGAGCTCGGCGAAGAAGTGGTCGCTGGCGGCCAGCGCGGGGGCGAAGTAAGTGGCGGTGGACTGCATGGCGCCGGGAGGCAGGCCCACGTACTCTTCGGCCGAGCCCTGGAGGACCTCCTGGAGGGCGCGGCGCGTGCGTGGGTTGAAGGTGTTGAACAGCTGGTCGATGTCGGTGACGCCGTGGGTGGCGCTGGTGGGCAGCGTTTCCCCGGAGGGCAGCGCGCGCGCGTTGTTGGGACCGGGCGAGAGCGCGATGTAGCGGTTGGCGACCCCCGACAGCGAGGGCACCCTGATCTGCGCCGTGGTGCCTTCGTGCAGCGGCGCCAGAGGGGAGTTGACGTGGATCGTGATGCGCGCCCTGTAGTCGGAGGTGAGCGCGATGTCGGTGACGCTGCCCACGGGCTGCCCGCCGACCGTCACCTGATCGCCCCGCACCAGCTGGCTGGCGTTTTCGAAGAGTAGCTGATAGTCGGCCCCGCCGCCGCCGGAGAAGACGAGGAGGGCGAGGACCAGCGCCACCACCCCCAGGGCGCCGAGGGCGAGGACGCGGGGAAGGCGCCCGAAGCGCATGCCCGCGGGAGGCGTGGCCGGGGTTCGGGGCGGGGCGCCGCCTGCGGTCCCCACGGGTCCCGGCGGCTCGCGCAGCGGTGGATTGGGGGGGCTAGTGGTTGCCATTGCCCTTGGCGATCGGAATCGCAGCCGCTGAGTGGCCGCTTGCCACAACCGGATCGGGGACGGAGCCCAGCCGGGCGATCAACTGCAGCCACTGGCCGGATGTGAGCGCGGGGGCGAGCAGATCGGCCAGGCGCGCCGCACTCCTGGGAGACAGCCGAGCACCGTGAACCGCGGGGGCGGCCGGGAAGCGGTGCCTGCCGGTGGCACGGTAGATGAGGCTGCCCTGCAGCTGCACCCAGCTGTCGAGGATCGGCTTGGGATCGATCAGGGGGGCACCCACGCCGCTGGGGCGGATCTGGAAGATCAGGCTTGCCTGAGGAGCGGGGGTGTTTTCGGTGGCCGCCCCCAGATGGCCTATGACCGTGCCGGCGATCACATGCGAACCCACCAGAAGGGAGCGCAGATGGACGACTTCGCGACCCGCGCGGAACACCCGCGGGGTGCCGTGAAGGGCATGCCTGCGGCGAGCGCGCGGGACGAGCAGCGGGGTGGGGATGGGCGGAGCGGGCGTGGCTTCCAGGGCAGCGGCGGCCCCGAGGGCCAGCCCCGAGGCGACGGCCCCGGCCGAGATGGGCGAATGCGGCTGCACACCCGCGCTGGCCGGCGGCAGCGCCCCGCCTGCTCGCGCCCCCGCGCTCGGATTGGCATCGCTGATGTGCCCGCGCCGGGCGGCGGCGGCGCGAGGCGTGAGCACGGGATAGAGCGTGGCCACGCTGCCCAGATCGCCGTAGGTGAAGAGATCGCCGTAGACGTCGCGCAGGCGCACGTAGCGCCCGAGCTCGGCGGAGCGGCCGATGGCGGTGACGATCCCGTCCTGCACGGCGATCACGGGCGCCCCGGGCTTGGAGTAGATGGCGCTGGCCACCAGCCGGCGCCCCGCATGGGCGGGGGTGGCGGGCGCCGCCGGGAAGCCGTCGGAGAAGTGCGCGGGCGCGTGCACCGGGAAGCGCGCCTCGGCGAGATCGGCCACGGCGCTCAAAAGCTGCGCCGGGGTGCCGCGCAGGAGCTGCGCGCGCAGCAATACGGAGGCGACGTAGCTCTGCGAGTGGTTGTAGGCGAAGATCGCTTCACGAATGCTGTGCCTGCCGCCGGCGGCGCGCAGGTAGCGCGCGGCGGCGAAGATGGCGTCGGCCGGGTTGTAGGGGTCGGCGTAGCCGTCGCCGTTGGCGTCCACCCCGTACTGCGCCCACGAGGAGGGCAGGAACTGCATCCAGCCCTCGGCGCCGGCGCTGGAGATCGAGAGGTCGCGCCCGTAGTCGCTCTCGACTTCGTTGATCGCCGCGAGCACCTGCCAGGGGATCCCGTAGGCCCTGCCGGCGGCCTGATAGATGGGCAGCAGAAACGGCGGCAGGGGGAAGTTGGCGATGAAGAAGCCGGGCACGCCGCCGCTGAGCGCGGAGCCCAGCGCGGATGGCGAGGGTGGGGTGAGCGAAGAGGGCGAGGGGGCGTGGGCGTTGTTGGTGGTGTTGGTGGTGTTCGTGGTGTTGGTGGGCGTGGAGGGCGTGCCGCCGCCGATCGGCGCTGGATGAGCCTTGGCGTGCCTGCGCAGGGGGCCGCTTGGGGCCTGCGGCGCCTGCGCCTGCACCTGTGGAGCTGTGGCGGTGGCCGTGGGCGTTGGCGCGGTGGACGTGGTTTCGCTCGTCCCCGTGGGCGTGTTTTGAGGGGAGGAGGATGGGCCGGTCGGTGGCGAGACGGGCGTGGTGGTGGAGGGCGCCGGGGCGCCGGTCGTTTCGGCGGTTTCGCCGGCGAGCGCCGTGACGGGGCACGCGGCCAGGGCGAGGGCTCCCAGGAGGGGTGTCAGCAGCCGGATCGAAGGGAGGCGGGTGGGGGTCATGACGGGATCGGCCTCATCATCAGTTGCCGAGGAGGTAGTTGAGGAGCAGCCCGCCGGCGCCGGGGCTTTCGCTGGTGGAGGGGGTGTAGTAGGTGGTGGCGCCGCTGGAGCCCCCCACCGGCTGCGCCGCGCCGGAGACGCCTTCGGCGGCGGTCGGGAAGCCGCCGCTGCCGGGAGTCACCACGCCGGGGAACTCGGCGATGGCCTGCGCGGGCGTGGCGCCGCGCAGGACCGCGATGGTGCGCTCCATGACGAGGTCGGTGGTGGCGGCGGAGGCGCGCGCGGCGGTGGCGGCCTTGCCGGAGCCCCCGGTGGAGAAGTGGGCGTTGCAGCCCGGGGCGGGCGTGATGGCGTAGCTGAGGCAGGTGGCGGCGACCACGGCGAAGCCGCGCAGGAAGTGGCCGAGCGCGTCGTAGCCGTTGGTGGCCCCGGCGCCGTTGAAGATGGAGTCCACGAGGCGCTCGATGCCGCCCGTTTCGCGCGCGCTTGCGAGCAGCGCGGAGGTGTTCTCGGCGAACGGCTTGGCCGCCGCTCCCAGCGCCTGGAAGCGCTTGAAGAAGGGCTGCGCGGCGACGAGCGCGGGGCCCGTGATCTTGGCGCTCTGGCCGAGGCTTTCAAAGAACTTGGTGGAGGCGGTGGAGAAGGGCCCGAGGTTCTGGAAGGTCTTGGCGAGGCCCGGCGCGGCGATGCCCAGGTCCCTGGCGACGGGCGTGAGCTGTTCGCCGAACGCCCCCAGGCGCTGCATGGCGGGGCCGAGCTCGCGCAGGAAGGCGGGGAACAGGGCGAGGTTCTGCGCGAGCGCGCCGCGCTGGTTGGCGGTGGCCCTGGCCACGACGTTGCTCTTGAAGATCCAGTCGGAGATCTGCTGCTTGACCTTCCCCAGCGGGGCCAGCGACTGGTCGGCCTGCACGGCGAGGTTCTCGAGCGTCGTGTGCTCGGAGGCGAGGATCGTCACCACCTTGGTGAATTCGCGCAGGGTGGGGTCGGCGCGGCGCACGACGACGTTCAGATCGCTGCCGCGCCCGGCCAGCCCCGCGCCGAGCTCGTTGAGGAGGATCGTCAGGCGCTGGGCCTCGGGCAGGCGGTTGATGTCGCCCAGCAGATCGACGTCGACGGGGCTGGAGGTGTGCGCCACCGTCATGAGGGCCTCGCCCGCCCCTTCCTGCCCGCTGGGGATGATGGGCAGCGCCCCCGGCGCGGGGGTGCCCACCGGCCGCGTCTGCGTGGGCAGGCAGTCGACGTTCTTCTCGCCGATGAGCGACTGGATCTTGATCGTGCAGCTGGCGTCGGCGAGGAAGGGGTGGAAGGCGGGGTTTTCGATCTTGAGCGTGACGGCGGCCTTGGCGCCGGGCGTGGGCACGACTTCGCCGACGATGCCGGCCTTGACGCCGTCGATGAGGACGTCCTCGCCGGGGATGAGGTTGCCGGCGTCGTCGAAGATGGCGCGCACGGTGTAGCCGCTGGAGCCGCCGGCGGAGGTCCCCAGCAGCAGCAGCGCCGCCAGAGCGGCGATGCAGAGAGCCCCGGCTGCCCCGGCCGCGGCCCTCCTCCACCACACGATCTGCGTCCTCACCCCGATCCTTCCTCCATGTTTCGCAGCGAGGGCGGCCCCCCTCTCTCGGGACCGCCCGCGCCGGCGCCGCTTAGGCTGTCTTGCAGAAGACTACTTCTTGGGGCACGGGGCCTTTGCCAACACCGTGACCGATTCGCCGCTGGCAAAGAAGAGTTCGGACTTCACGGGGAAGCCGCCCTTGGGGCAGGTCTTGGGAATCGTGGCGTAGTAGACCGTCTTGCCCTTCTTCTTGTAGGCCGAGCCGACCTTGATGTTGATCGAGAGCGTCGACACGTCGGGGGCGCCCGGCACCGAGTGGATCAGCGCCACGGTGGTCACCAGCTCGGGCCCGTAGGGCGGAGCGGCGGTCGTGAAGTGGCCCTTGCCGGCGATCAGCTGCGCCGAGATCGGCGAGGCCGCGTTGGCGTAGAAGAACAGCCCCCCCCCGGGGGCGAAGAAGGCCTGCACGGTGGCGTTCTCTTCGACGTTGGTGCCGCCGATCGGATCGACCACGCCGGCGGTGCCCACGGGGCTGGCGATGGACTTCTTGGGACAGGATTCGGGACCGTTGCCTTCGAGCGTGGCTTCGGGGCAGGTGACGAAGCCGTTGGTGGTCAGCTTGGTGCCCTTGGGCAGGAAGAAGTTGACGCCAGTGAGCTGCGAGGGCACGCCGCCGATGGCTTCGGTGCCGCTGATCTTGAAGTTGGCTTCGCCGGCCGCGCCGGCGCCGAGATGGTTGCCCGTCCCCGGGAACCCGGGGATCGGCACGGCCCTGAACTTGAGCGTGACCGTGGGCGCCGCCGCGGCGAAGGCGGGCAGCGCAAGGATGGCCGTGACGAGCAAGGCCAGACAGGTGGATGCTCTGCGCATCAGATTCTCTCCTCTGTTGATGACAGGTCCGCCTCGATCCGGGTAGCTCCGGAACCATCGCTGCGGTCCGGCGACATCGAGATCCCCAGGTTGGGGAACGTGGCGATCTGCGAGTAACCCTATACATACGGGGAGACGCCTTCAAGTGCCAACCGTCGCGGGCGACTCAGGCTCAGGCTCAACCTCAGGTTGGGAGGTGTTGCGCGCGCCAGCAGGAGCGCTGGCCGCTGCACTGCTCGATCGCCGTGAGCGCCCGGTGCAGCAATCGCTCGTGGGCGGGCGCGAGATGGGCGGCGATGTTGTGCAGCTCGAAGGGGTCGGCGCGCAGGTCGTAGTACTCGCGTTCCCCCGTGGCGTACTCCACGTAGAGGCTCGAGGGCGTGCGCAGGGCCTCGTAGGTCGTGGGGTTGCCGGCCCCGCGCATGGGCAGGTCGGGATCTTCGGGACCCAGCACGGGGCCGTGGTGCTCCACGAGGATCTCCCGGCGCCAGGCTTCGCGCGAGGGCCGCCCGTGCAGGAGGCCCACGAGGGAGTGGCCATCGACAGCCGGCCCCACGGGCGCCCCGGCGAGGCGCTCG
>CAZOQI010000023.1:0-1613 GCA_964582105.1 uncultured Solirubrobacteraceae bacterium | reverse complement strand
TCGCGACATGGAATTGCGGTGGCGCGCCTCGCGCTGGGCGAGGTCGACGCCGCGCTCGATCTCATCGAGCAGGCCTACATCGAGCGCGACCGTGCGCTGGTGTGGGCCAAGGTCCACCCGCGCCTCGACCCGCTGCGCGGGCACCCGCGCTTCGAGGCGGTGTTGAAGAAGATGGGGCTGGCCTAGGCTCCCCTATGAAGACGGGTTGTCCAGCTCGATAGCTGTGACATTTCGCCGGCCCGGCATGGCGACCGTCGCTCACCAGCCATCTATTCGGGGTCAGGCATCTGCCCCAGGTGTCGCTGCGGGGAGCAGGCCCCATACAGTCCGACGGGCTTCACGCCCAGGAGCCTAGCCGGGGTCATCTGCTCCAGGTTCAGCGGGGTCGTGGCTTGGGACGGCGAACGGGACCTCCTTCGGGCTCAGGCCATCGCGGGCTTGAGCCGGTAGTGATGAACGGTGGTGCGCTCGAACGGTCCCTCCTCGATGCGGAGGCGGCCGGGATCGAAGTCGGACTCGCGGCGCAGCATCGCGAACAGGATGCGGCACAGGCGATGCGCGACCGCGACGATCGCCATACGATAGCCCCGCCGAACGCACAGGCTGGCGAAGTAGGGGTGGAGGGGGTGGTCGGGGCGGCCGGCGTGGTGGGCGGCTTCGCACAGCATGGCCCGCAACTCGGTCGCGCCGCGCTTGGTGATGCGGCCGTGGTGGTCCCGCTCGCCGGACTGGTGGGTCGAAGCCACCAACCCGGCATAGCTCGCCGCGTGCTTGGCGCTCGGGAAGCGGGTCACGTCCGAGAACGTCGCGAGCACGGTCAGGGCCACGATCGGCCCGACGCCGGGGACGGTCTGCAGACGGTCGAGTTCGGGCTGGAGCGGCTCCTGCTGGGCCCGCAGCGCGCCCTCGAGCGCGGTGATCTGCTCTTGGGCGCAACGCCACAGCGCGTGGTGCGACGCCACGAAGGCGTGCAAGGCGGGATCGAACCCCAGCGCGGTCACGAGCCGGCCCCAGGCCTGCTCGGTCCCCAGGCTGCGGGCGAGCGTCCCCAACCCGGCCCCGCGCAGCAGGCGCTTGGCGGCGTTGACCTGCATGGTCTTCAGTCGCACGAAGTGCCGGCGGCGGCCGAGCGTCTCGCGCAGGTGCGTGATGGCCGGCGGGGGCACATGGATGAGCGTGCGGTAGATCCCGCGCCGCAGCCCCTCGCACAGCTCGAGCGCGTCGCGGCGGTCGCTCTTCTGCGTGGGGCGCGCGGCCTTCAGGCGCACCTCGCGGGCGTCCACCACGATCGGCTTGAACTCCAGCGCCATCAGGTGGCGGGCGACGAAGAACGCCATCGTGCCGCTCTCGAGCGCCACCGGGGTCTCGGCCGGGAGCTCGTGACGCGCCTTCAGAAGCGTCAGCCCCTCAAGGGTCGTCGGCACCTGCCCCTGGCTCACCACCGTGCCGGTCTCATCCTCGATCGCGTACACGCAGTTCTTGCTGTGAGCGTCCAAACCGACGTACCGTGGCATCGGGTTGCCCTCGCTTTCCTGGGGCCCCGTCATGGGTGACCCCGTGATCCGCTGCGGACTTTACCGCGGTCAGAGGGCAACCCGTCTTCATCGATACAG